>JOBE01000020.1 GCA_000717735.1 Streptomyces griseoluteus
TGGTGCGTGTGATCGCAAGGCGGAGGAGGGAGTCGACGCGGAGCGTTGGGGACCGACGACAACGCGGCGAGCGCGCGTGCCGGGCCCCGCGAGCCCGGCCTGATCCAAAAGACAGGCCCTAGGCTGACCGGCATGGCGAACCACGGCGCGTACGCGGACATCGGTGTGATCGGCGGCTCCGGCTTCTACTCGTTCCTGGAGGACGTCACGGAGGTGTCCGTCGACACCCCGTACGGCAGCCCCAGCGACTCCCTCTTCCTCGGCGAGATCGCGGGCCGGCAGATCGCCTTCCTCCCCCGGCACGGCCGGAGCCACAGCGTCCCGCCGCACCGCATCAACTACCGCGCCAACCTCTGGGCCCTGCGCTCCGTGGGCGTACGGCAGATCCTCGGGCCCTGCGCCGTCGGCGGGCTCCGCGAGGAGTACGGGCCGGGCACGCTCGTCGTCCCCGACCAGCTCGTCGACCGTACGAAGGCCCGGGCGCAGACCTACTTCGACGGGGAGCGGCGGGCGGACGGGGTCGTGCCCCGCGTCGTCCACGTGACCTTCGCCGACCCCTACTGCCCGGACGGGCGGCGGGTCGCGGTGAAGGCCGCCCGGGGGCGGGGCTGGGAGCCGGTCGACGGCGGCACGATGGTCGTGGTCGAGGGGCCCCGCTTCTCCACCCGGGCGGAGTCCCGCTGGCACGCGGCGGCCGGCTGGTCGGTCGTCGGCATGACCGGGCACCCCGAGGCCGTCCTCGCCCGCGAGCTGGGCCTCTGCTACACCTCGCTCGCGCTCGTCACCGACCTGGACGCGGGCGCCGAGACCGGCGAGGGCGTCTCGCACACGGAGGTGCTGCGGGTGTTCGGCGAGAACGTGGGACGGCTGCGGGAGGTGCTGTTCGACGCGGTGGGCGCGCTGCCGGCGTCCGCTGACCGGGACTGCCTGTGCACGCACGCGCACGACGGCTGGGACCTGGGGATCGAGCTGCCGTAAACCCCTCTGGAGGGTGAGGGGGTTGTCCACAGCCGTCGGGCGATCCCCAGGCCGGAGCGGGGAGAGGGCGCGGCCGGGAGAGTGGGGGCGGATCCGCAGCGGATCCCGGACTCCTTCCCGACCACCGACCAGGACGGCGGCACCCCGTGATGACGGCCCCTCTCTCCCCCCTTTCCTCCCACTCCTCCTCCCCCACCTCCCTCTTCTCCTCCTTCGCCCCCGCCTCCCTTCCCGCCGCGTGCGTGGTGCCGGAGTTCGAGCCCCTTCGGGTACGAGGGAGCCGGCAGCGGCTCCGCAGGGCGCTGCGGCGGGGGCGGTGGGCGCCGGCGGTGCTGCTGGCCCTCGTGGCGGTCGCCCTCGCCGTCGTCTCCGGCGCCCCGCCGCCGGGCGCTCCGACCGGGGATCCGGCGACCGCAGCCGTCGCCGCTCGCGCGCGGCCGCCCGTCGCCGTCCGTCTCGTGTCCGCTCCGGTCCGGATCGCCGACGCCGCGACCGTACGGCTGCTGCGCCCGGGCGACCGGGTCGACGTGATCGCCGCGCCCAACTCGCCGCTCGGCGCGGCGGGTGAGGCCCGGGTGGTCGCGACGGGCGCCCGAGTGGCCGAAGTTCCGGACCCGGGTGAGACTCGTTCGGACGGAGGGGCGCTCGTCGTCCTGTCCGTGCCGCGGTCGACGGCGGCGGCCCTCGCGGGTGCCGGTGTCACGTCCCAACTGGCGGTGACGGTGTGCTGATTCGCACTGACTCCCTGTCAAGTCACCAGTCTGTGTGTACGGATTGGACCTTTCTTCGCCGATCACGGCGTAATGGCTCCGCACACAGCAGCAGCACAAGCGACGAAAGGCACCTTGGTGGCCGAGAACAAGGAAAGTTTGCTGGCAGGCTTCAAGGCCTTCCTGATGCGTGGCAACGTGATCGACCTCGCCGTGGCGGTCGTGATCGGTGCCGCGTTCACCAACATCGTCAACTCGGTGGTCAAGGGCATCATCAACCCGTTCGTCGGTGCCTTCGGCACGAAGAACTTGGAGAGCTACGCGTCCTGTCTGAAGGACCCGTGCCGGGTGGTCGACGGCGAGATGCAGGGCATCCAGATCCAGTGGGGCCTGGTCCTCAGCGCGGTGCTGAGCTTCCTGATCACCGCAGCCGTCGTCTACTTCCTGATGGTCCTGCCGATGGCGAAGATCCTCGCGAAGCGCGCCGCGCAGGACAAGGCGAAGGAGAGCGTCGCGGAGACCATGGAGATCACCGAGCTGGAGGTTCTCAAGGAGATCCGCGACCACCTCGTCGCCCAGCGCGGCCCGCTCACGGGTGGGGGCGCCGGACCGAGCTCCAACGGTTCACGCTCCGGTACGGCCTCGGGGACGCACTCCACCTCCTGACCGGCAATACATGCCGGGATCAGAGGTGGTGCGGCGGCTTCTCGTCGAGGAAGCGCGCGAGGTCGGCGGCACTGTCGCCGCCGGCCGGAGGCCGCTCTCCCCAGCCACGGTCCGTGTCGTCCGCGGACTGCTGGTCCAGCGGATCGTCGAAGACGAGTACCGGCTTCGTCTCGGTCGTGGGATGCGGACCGGGTCGCTTCGCGTCTCGCGGTCCGTGGGCGGGGGCGGTGCTCATATCTTCAGGGTACGCCCGCTGCCCCGCCCCGCACCCCGCTGATCTGCGTATCTCTGCTCAACGGTCCTCGGGGTCGACGGCCCAGAGGCCGAGCACCACCAGGAACGACAGGACGAGGAAGCCCGCGCCCCACCAGGCGGTGCCGGTGTCGCCGGCCATCCACTCGTCCACCACGATCGTCAGCCCCCAGAGCTGGCCGATGACGACCGTGAGCGCCAGCGCGAGACGCGCGGACAGCTTCGAGGAGCGCTCCGGTTCCTGCTCCGTACCCGCTCCAGGGCCCGGGCCGGTGTGCCGGATGCGGGGATCGCCGTATCCGCTGGTGGCGCGGATCTGCGGGTACCGCTCGCGCACCGGCCGGTTCAGTCGCGGCTGGGCGCTGCCCGGGGTGTACGCGGGGGGCCGGGGGGCCTCGGGGGGCCGGGCGTGTTCCGGGGTCCTGGCGTACTCCGTGCCCGGCCTGGGGGGTTCCGGGGCCGGGGCCGGGTCGGGGGTCCTGGAGTGTTCCTCGGTCCGGGGCGGTTCCGGATTCCCGGCGGGTTCCGGGGCTTCCGGGTCGCGGGGGAAGGGGGGCTCGGTCATGTCCGTGCACTCCTCTCCGCCGTCCTGCCTGCCGGGGCGCCCGCGCCGGGGCCGGGGCAGCCCAGGCGGTCGGCGAGGTCGGGACGGTCGTCGCCGAGCCGGCGGCAGAGCCCCTCGCGGGCGCTCTCGCCCGAGCGGGCGGTGCCGACCGCCCAGACGCCGCCGTCGGCCTCCTCCACCAGGAGCACCTTGGGCAGGCCGCGTGGCGGCGGGCCCGCGGTGACCTCTCCCGTACGGGCGTCGAAGACGCCTTCGTGGCAGAGGCAGTACAGCTCGCCCTCGCTGCCCCGCTCCTTGCGCCAGAGGACGGCGCAGGCGAGGTGGGTGCAGACGGCGGAGTAGCCGGCGAGGGTGCCGTCCTCCAGGCGGACGGCGACCGCGCGGTCCTCGCCGCCGGGGTAGCGGAAGGCGAGGGACTCGCCGGGCAGGATCCGGTCGGCGATCTTCTTCGGCTCGGGTGCCCCGTCGCTGTCGCCGTGCCGGTGGAGGATGCCGGAGGCGACGGCGACGCCGCCGACGGCGAGACCGCCGGAGACGGTGGCGACGATCCGCAGGTAGTCGCGGCGGGTGGTGAGGGAGTCGGCGGCGATCCGGTCGTGCAGCGCTTCCCGGGCCGCGTCGGAGTGGGGGCCCGAGGCGGGTGGCTGGGGGTCGGTCACGCTCAACGGACGTCCTTTCCATTGATCTCGACGACGGGGAGGCCGCCGGGTACCGGCCACTGGACCTTGTCCGCGGGGACGACCATCGCGACACCGGTGGTGACGGTGGTGCTGCCGAAGGTGAAGGAGTCGGCGACCTGGACGCCGGGGCGTTCGGCCTGGAGCTCTTCGAGGGTTCCGTAGAAGAGGGCGCCGGTGGGGCAGACCGTGGCGCACATCGGGGCGAGGCCGTAGGCGGTGCGGTCGTAGCAGAGGTTGCACTTCATCTGGAGCTTCGCCTGGAGGTCGATCTTGGGGACGCCGAAGGGGCAGGCGTTGACGCAGTTGGCGCAGCCGATGCAGCGGGTGGTGTCGGCCTGCTGCACGACGCCGTCGGCGGTCACGAGGATCGCGTCGGCGGGGCAGACCTCGGCGCAGGGGGCGACGGGGTCCTCGCAGTGCATGCAGACGGTGGGGAAGGAGGCGACGGAGCGGCCTTCGTCGGGGTAGTCGAGGTGGATCATCGACTTGCCGCGGTGGGAGTCGCATTCGCGGCAGGCGGAGACGCAGGCCTGGCAGCCGATGCAGCGGCCCGGGTCGATGAAGATCGTGCGGCCCATCATGTGCGGGTCAGCTCCTCTCCGAGGTGCCGCGGCCCTGGGGGGAGGTGGGGGGCAGCGGGTCGGTGCGGGAGACCTGGGTCTCCGGGTAGGCCTGTTGTCCGGGGGCGGTGGGCGGGGCGGGGACCTCGTCAATGTGCGGGGCGGCCTCGATGCGGGCGGCGCAGACCTTGTACTCGGGGATCTTGGAGCGGGGGTCGAGGGCGTCGATGGTGAGGGCGTTGGCCGCGGTGGGGACGGGCCAGTGGTACGGGACGAAGACGGTGTCGGGGCGGATGGCCTCGGTGACCAGGGCCGGGAAGACCTCGCTGCCGCGGCGGGTGACGACGCGGACGGGGTCGCCGTTGCGGAAGCCGTGGGAGGGGTGGACCTCGACCCAGGGGCGCGGGGTCTGTTCGACGAGGGCGCCGAGGCGGCGGGTCTGGTTGCCGGAGAGGAAGTGGGCGACGGTGCGGCCGGTCGTCAGCGAGAGGGGGTACTCCTCGCTGTACGGGTCCATCGGCGGGTGCCATTCGACGACCTGGAGGTGGATCGCGCCGTCGGGGTGGTAGGTGCGGCCGTCCTCGAAGAGGCGGGGGGTGCCGGGGTGGTCGGTGCTGGGGCACGGCCAGGCGATGCCGCCGGTCTCCTCCAGGCGTTCGTAGGTGATGCCGTAGTAGTCGTTGACGGTTCCGGCGGAGGCGACGCGGAGTTCCTCGAAGACGGAGCGGGAGTCGGGGAAGTCGAACTTGCCGCCCGCGCCGAGCCGCCGGGCGAGTTCGCAGATGACCCAGGTGTCGGTGCGTACGCCGGCCGGTGGTTCCTGGGCCTTGTTGTGCTTGACGACCCGGGCCTCGGCGTTGGCCATGACGCCTTCGTCCTCGGCCCACACGGTGACGGGGAAGACCACGTGCGCGTTGGCGGCGGTCTCGGAGAGGAAGAAGTCGAACTGGGCGTGGAACTGGAGGGTGTCGTAGCCGTCCTTGACGGTGGCGTAGTGGGGCAGCGAGACGAAGGGGTTGTTGCAGATGCCGACGAGGCCGCGGATCTCCTTGCGCTGCATCTGCCAGACCATCTCCATCATGGAGGTGCCGGCGGGCGGGAGTTCGGACTCGTCGATGCCCCAGATCTCGCAGATCTGGCGGCGGTGCTCGGGGTTGGTGATGGAGCGGCCGCCGGGGAGGAGGTCGGACTTCTGGCCGTGTTCGCGGCCGCCCTGGCCGTTGCCCTGGCCGGTGATGGTGCCGTAGCCGGCGCCGGGCCTGCCGATGTTTCCGGTGGCGGCGCACAGGTTGATGATGCTGAGGCAGTTCTCGACGCCCTGGGAGTGGTGCTCGACGCCGCGTGCGTGCCAGGCCATGGCTTTGCCGGCGCCCGCGAACATGCGGGCGACCTGGACGATCTGTTCCGCGGGGACGCCGCAGATCCGGGCCGAACGGGCGGGCGGGTAGTCGGCGACGGTCTTCCTGACCTCCTCCCAGCCGGTGGCGTGGGCGGCGAGGTACGCCTCGTCGGTGAGGCCTTCGGCGACGACGACGTGGAGGACTGCGTTGAAGAAGGCGGAGTCGGTGCCGGGTTTGAGGGCGACGTGGATGTCGGCGGTGCGCGCGATGGCGGTCTCGCGGGGGTCGACGACGATCAGGGTGGCGCCCCGGTCGCGGGCTCCCCACAGGTACTGGGTCATGACGGGGAAGCACTCGCCGACGTTGGAGCCGGCGATGAGGAGGCAGTCGGTGAGGAGGATGTCGGAGAACGGGTTTCCGGCGCGGTCGATGCCGAAGGCGAGCTTGTTGGCGCCGGCGGCGGAGACCATGCAGAGGCGTCCGTTGTAGTCGACGTGCCGGGTCTTGAGGGCGACCCTGGCGAACTTGCCGACGAGGTAGGTCTTCTCGGAGTAGAGGCTCGCGCCGCCGAGGAGGCCGAAGGCGTCGTTGCCGTACTCGTCCTGGATGCGGCGGATCTCGGCGACGGTGTGGTCGAGGGCCTCGTCCCAGCTGACCTCGCGGAACTCCTCGTCGCGGTTACGGCGCATGAGAGGGGCGGTGAGCCGGTCGGGGTGGTTGACCTGCTGGTAGGCGTTGATGCCCTTGGGGCAGAGCCGCATCCGGTTGATGTCGTGGTTGCGGGGTTCGACGCCGAAGACCTTGCCGCCGCGGTCGACCCGCAGGTACATGCCGCACTGGACGCCACAGAAGCAGCAGTGGGTGGGGACGAGGGTCTCGCCGTTCTGGTCGGCGTGCCAGCGGTCGGCGGGGATGCCGCCGGCGTCGCGGAAGTTGCGGGTGCCGGGCGGGGCGAGGGAGGGGTCGAGCGGCACCGGCTGCCCGGGAGTGGTCGCGGGGTCGGTCGCCGTCATTAGAAGCCCTTCTTCACATGGTCGAGGTAGGCGTTGCCGCGGAGGACCCGCTTGCAGCGGGGGCAGTACTCGGCCCACTCGTCGAAGCCGAGGTCGAGGTCCCGCATGGTGCCCCGGAGGTTCTCGACGTACGGGGCGGTGTCGATGGGCTCGTGGCAGCGGCGGCAGGCGAGCGCCTCCCCGTCCTTGCGGCGGGAGGTGTACTTGAAGAGCTGCATGCCGACGGCGGCGGGCCGCTGCACGATGTGGAAGAACTTCCCGAAGGGGATGTAGATGAGGGTGAAGACGACGGACACCATGTGGAGGATCGCGAGGAACTCGTAGCCGCCGCCGTGCAGGAAGATCGACGAGAAGGTGAGCAGGAGCCCGGTCACGGAGACGACGACGAGGGCGATCAGCGGCACCAGGTCGTAGGCGAAGCGCTGGCCGGTGACGGCCCCGCGGTCCCTCATGCGGCGCCAGAGGAAGTAGGCGGCGCCGGCGATGACGAGGACGGCCGCGATGTCGAGGCCGTGGAACATGAGCCAGCCGAGGACGCTGAGGGCGTCGAACTCGATGATCTTGAAGCCCCAGATCCGCATCTCGTAGCCGGGGCCCGAGCCGGTGGAGGAGGTGAAGGTGAACCATCCCCAGGTGAGCGGGAAGGTGATCGCGGCGGCGAGCAGACAGCCCCAGAAGACGAGCTGGTGGGCGGCCCAGCGGGCGTGGGAGCGGGCGCCGAGGAACTTCTGGAAGCCGAGGTAGGTGGCGGTCATCTTCGGCAGGGCGGTGGGCGCCTTGCGGAAGTTCGCCGCGGAGAAGAAGGAACGCCGGCCCTGCTTGAAGAGGCGGCGGGCGCCGGGCGCGGAGATCCAGACGGTGTAGCGGTAGGCGACGCCGAAGGCGAGGAAGACGGTGGCGACGGCGTACGGGAGGAGGGCCGAGTCGAAGTCGCGGAGCAGGCGGCTGCCGAAGACGATCGCGAGGATCAGCAGGACCGAGACGGCGGTGCCGGCGAGGGTGGCGCGGCGGCGCACGGCGGCCGGCGTCCGCGGGGGGCTCTCGGCGGCCGGGGTTCCGGGGGCGGGACCCTGGGCGGGGCCGGGTGCGGGGGCCGGCTCGGCTGTCTTCGGTGGCTCGGTCACGCGGCCACGGTAAGGGTGCATATCCCGTTTCACCCTGTTTTGCGGAGTGACGGGGTGAGGGCGTCGCTCAGACGGCGTTCAGGCCGTGTGCGCGGAAGACGTCCCGTCAGCGGCGGGCCGCGTGGCACGTGAGCGGAAGGGCCGGCCGCTCTGGTCTGCTTGGTGCATGACACAACCGTTCCAGCCGCTCACCGCACGCTCCCGCGAGGAGTCCCACCGGGCCGCCACACCACTTGAGCTCTTCTTCGACCTGCGTTTCGTGGTCGCGGTCGCCCAGGCGGGCGCGCAGCTCGTGCACGCCGTCGCCGAGAACCACACCGGCGAGGGGATCATCAACTACGCGATGATCTTCTTCGCCATCTGGTGGGCCTGGATGAACTTCTCCTGGTTCGCCTCCGCTTACGACAATGACGACGTTCTCTACCGGGTCGTCACGTTCGTCCAGATCGCCGGTGTCCTGATCCTCGCCGCGGGCGTCTCCCTGGCCTTCGAGGAGCACGACTTCCTCGTCGTCTACCTCGGCTACGTCGTCATGCGGCTCGCGCTCGCCACGCAGTGGCTGCGCGCCGCCCACCACGCCACCGACCCCGCCGAGCGGGCGATGTGCCGGCGGTACGCGGGCGGGGTCGTCGCCGTGCAGATCGGCTGGCTCGCGCTGCTCCTCGCGCCGGAGGGGGCCCGCCCCTGGGTCTTCCTCGTCATGGCGCTGGCCGAGATGGCCGTCCCCCTGTACGCGGAGAAGAAGAAGCCCAGCAGCTGGCACCCGCACCACATCGCCGAGCGGTACGGCCTGTTCACCATCATCGTGCTCGGCGAGACCGTCGCCGCCGCGACCGTCGCCGTGAAGTCCGGCGTCACCGAGCACGACGCCCTCGGCGAGCTGCTGCCGATCGCCGCGGGCGGTCTGCTGCTCGTCTTCGCCGCCTGGTGGATCTACTTCGTCGTCCCCGCGCACGACCGGCTGACCTCCAGCCGCCAGGGCTTCCTGTGGGGCTACGGCCACTACGTGATCTTCGCGTCGGCCGCCGCCGTGGGCGCGGGCCTGGAGATCGCCGTGGAGCAGGCCGTGGGCAAGGCGCACATCTCCACGCTCGCCGCCTCGGCGTCGGTGACGATCCCGTCGGCGATCTTCCTGCTCTCCGTATGGCTGCTCCACGCGCGCTACTTCAAGGTGGGCCTGGCGCAGCAACTCGTCCTGCCGGTCTCGGCGCTCCTGATCCTGCTGTGCTCGTTCGCGGGCCACTGGGCGGTCCTGTGCGCCGGCCTGGTCGCGGCGGCCACGGTCGCGGTCGGGGTGACCCTCACGTCCCGGAACCCGTCGACGCGGGCGGGAGCGGGGGCGGCCGGGACCGGCGGGACCGGCTGAACTCCCGGCCCGCGCAGGAGCCCCCGGCCCGGTCGCCGTGGTAGGCAGGGGGCATGACACAGCCCGAGGGGACGGACGGACGGGACTCGATCACCGATGTCGGCGGGCTGCGCGTGGGGCACGCGCGCGTGCCCGGGGGCGGGGCGCTCAGCGGGACCACCGTGGTGCTGGGCCCTGAGGGCGGGGTCGTCGCCGCCGTGGACGTACGGGGAGGGGGGCCCGGTACGCGGGAGACGGACGCGCTCGACCCGAGGAACGTGGTCCAGCGGATCGACGCGGTCGTGCTCACCGGCGGCAGCGCGTACGGCCTGGACGCCGCCGCCGGGGTGATGGCCTGGCTGGAGGAGCGGCACCGGGGTGTGCGCGTGGGGCCCGATCCGTCCCACGTGGTGCCGGTGGTGCCCGCCGCGTGCGTCTTCGACCTGGGCAGGGGCGGCGACTTCTCGGCCCGGCCGGACGCGGCGACGGGCCGGGCGGCGGTGGAGGCGGCCGACGCGAGCGGCGACCACGCGCGCGTGGAGACCGGCGCGGTCGGCGCGGGGACGGGGGCCGTGGTCGGCGGCCTCAGGGGCGGGGTGGGCACGGCGAGCACGGTGCTCGACTCGGGGATCACCGTCGGCGCGCTGGTGGTGGTGAACGCGGTGGGCTCCGCCGTCGACCCGGCCATGGGCGCGCTGTACGGGAGTTACTTCGCCGACGGCGGCCCGCCCTCCTTCCCCGCGCCCGCGGTGCGCGAGGCGGCGGCGCGGCGGCTCGCGGAGGCGCGCGCATCGGCCGCCCCTCCCCCGCTGAACACCACGCTCGCCGTCGTCGCGACGGACGCGGTCCTGACCCGCGCCCAGGCGCAGAAGGTCGCGGGCACGGCACACGACGGCATCGCGCGGGCCCTGCGCCCGGTGCACCTGATGAACGACGGGGACACCGTCTTCGCCCTCGCCACCGGGGTGCGGGAGCTGCCGGAGGCACCCGGTCCGCTCGCCCTGAACGAGATCCTGGCGGCGGGCGCCGACCTGGTGACCCGGGCGATCGTGCGGGCGGTGCTCGCGGCGCCCGGAGGCCTTCGCGGGCCGGGCGGCGACTTCCCCTCGTACCGGGAGCTGTACGGATCGGAGCCGGGCCCGTAGGTGCCGTGGGCCCAAGGGAGTTGGGCGGAGGACGGCCCGGCGCGGCGGGAACTTCGCCCGGGCGTCCTTCGTTTTCCGGAACCCCGGACACGATGTCAGACCCAGGGACTACGTTAAGCAAGCACCAAGTGACATGCGGCGACGGCCTGGAGACCCTCTTGAACGATCCGCAGGATCCTCACGATCCGTACGAGACGACCGAGACGCACGTTGAGCGACTCCTCGGACGGGCGCTCAACTCCTTCGACCTGCCCGACTCCACCGTCGAGCGCCTCGGCACGGCGCTCGCCCACTCCAGCGCGCTGTACTCCTCGCACCACAGCGCGTCGCTGCACCGCTCCACCTACCGCCACACGTATCTGCTCGGCGACGGCAGCGCGCTCTCCCTCTGGGAGCTCACGCACAACGCCGGCCGGGGCGGCGCCGAGCAGCACGAGGTGTACGCCGAGGAGTCGGAGGCCCGGCTCGCCGCCTCCCGTCTTCCGATCGGACCGCTGCCGGGCTGGAGCGCGGAGCGCTCCGACGGCCGCGCCCTCGACGAGGACGAGGACGACGACATGGCCCTGCTGAGTGCCCTCCTCGCCCGCCCGATACCCGCCCAGCCCCGGATGTACGTACCGGACAACTCCGCCGACCACGCGCGCCGCGTCCTGCGGCGCGCGGAGAACGCGGACCGGCCGGGAGAGCGGACGGCCCGCCGGCTCAGACTGGCCTTCGCGCACCACATCACGCAGGCCTTCGGACGTCACTGCCCGGTGGAGGGGGGCCGGGACGCCGGCTTCACGCTCTACGAGCACCAGTTCCTGCTGCTCGACGGAAGCGAGGTCAGCCTCTGGGAGGTCGAGCACACGTCGACGCCGGACGGCCGTCACATGTGCGAGGTGTACGAGTCCGAGAGCGCGGCCCGCGAGGCGATGGAGTCCCGCTCCCGGGTCCGCTGACGCCCCGCACGCGCGGGTCACGTGTGCTCGTCCGTTTCCCGTGCCGGTCCCAGGTCAGACCGGCACGGGGACGGCGGCCTCGGCGAGCCGGTCGGCCGCGAAGGCCCGGTTGGCGCGGGTCTGTTCGCGGTGGGCCGCGGGCAGGTCGGGCAGGGCGAGCAGCCGGTCGCAGGCGGCGAGGGAGGCCGCGTGGTCACCGACCCAGTACGCGGTGATCGAGTACTCGAAGAGCAGCCCCCACCGGTACACCCACGGCTGGGTGAAGAGCAGGTCCTCGGGCGGCTCACGGTCCAGGACCGCGCAGACGACGGCGTGTGCGGCCTGGTGGCGGTTCATCTTCCGAAGCCGGGCCGCCAGCTCGTAACAGGCCTCAAGGCGTCCCGGGCGTGACTCCCAGGCGCGCGAGAGGGCGTCCATCGCGGCGGGCCAGTCGCCGGACTCGGCGCGCAGGACGCCGGACTGGAGCAGCGAGTAGTAGACCTCCTCGCCCCAGCCGCCCATGGTCGCGCGCCGTTCGTAGAGGGCGACGGCCTCGTCGGTCCGGCCCATGTCACGCAGGGTCTGGGCGAGATAGAAGACCGTACGGGGGTTGCCGGGGTCCCGTTCCAGCTCGGCGCCCAGGAGCCGGGCGTCGCGCTCGAACTTGTCGTGGCGTGAGCCTCCGTCGGCGTAGTCCTCGATGACGAGGGCGTCCAGGTTCTCCTGGACGTGGTCCCGGTCGGCCGTCAGGTACTCATGGGTGACCCCCTCGTACCGCCACGGCAGATCCCCCCTGACCAGGCGTTTGATCCGGTACTCCAGGGCGCCCTCGTGGCGGATCATGTACGCGTCGGCGGTGAGCGGGGGCAGTGGGCCCTCCTGCCGGAGGACGAGGTCGGCGTCGAGCAGCAGCAGGTGACGGGCGCGGCCACGGGCGTGCGCGATGTTCAGGCTCCGGTTGTGGCCGAAGTTCACCCACGGCTCCTCGCGCAGCTCGCCGGGGATGCCGGCGAGGGCGGTCCTGATCAGGTCCTGGGTCCCGTCGGTGGACCCGGTGTCCGAGATGACCCAGGTGTCCACGAGATCGCGGACGGAGGCGAGGCAGCGCTCGATGACGGCGGCCTCGTTCTTGACGATCATGCACAGGCAGATGGACGGCTGCACGGCAACACCACTTCCGGTGGGGGCGGGAGGAGCTGGCGGGTGCGCGACGCTACGTATGCCGGGCGGGGGCGCGGTGTCGGCGCGCCGACAGGCGGTCCGGAGTTCGCCTTCGCGTACGCGTCCATTGAGACAGTCGCGATACGCCATGGCGTTATCCATGCCGCCAGGCCGTCAAGCATTCGCAGGTGCGATCCGATGTTCCGATGACGGGAGTGAGGATCCGCTCCCACTCGATCGCACTCGCACCGGTCGCAGAGCCGGTGGAGGAAGGAGCATTGCATGCGTCCTGATGCCAGGACCAGGTCCCCGCTCGGCCCGCTGCCCCGCCGTCGCGCATGGGTCGGCGGCGGTGCCATCGCCTCGGTCGCCCTCGTGCTCACCGGCTTCGCCTCGCCCGCGATGGCGGCCACGCGGGCGGAGTCTCCCGCGATGGGAGCCCCCGGTGTGGCGGTCGCAGGACCGTCGACCGGCGACCCCTGCGAGGCGCGGCCTCCGCACCACCCGGACGGCCCGCCGCAGCACCACCAGGACGGCCCGCCCCCGCACCACCAGGGCGGCCCGCCCCCGCGGGGCGGCGGCCTCGGGGAGTTCCTGGACCAGCAGGTCCAGCCCCTGGTGGAGGGCCACGGGGTCCGCGCCGCGCACGCGGCGGCACCGGCCGGAGGCGACGAGTGCAAGCCGGGACCGACAGGCCCGACGGGTCCGACCGGACCCACCGGCCCGACCGGACCTACCGGCGGCACGGGTGCGACCGGCGCTACTGGCCCCACCGGTCCCACGGGCCCGACGGGTCCCGGCGGCGGTGGCACGGGCCCGACGGGTGCGACGGGTGCGACCGGCCCCACCGGTCCCACGGGCCCGACGGGTCCCGGCGGCGGTGCCACGGGCGCGACGGGTGCCACGGGTGCCACGGGTGCCACGGGTGCCACGGGCCCCACCGGTCCCACGGGTGCCACCGGGGCCACCGGCCCGGCCGGACCCTGCAATGACGTCGACGCCTATGAGCCGAACGCGAGCAACGAGGTCAAGGGCGTGGTCTCCAACGGGGTCACGTATGCCGGGATCAGGCAGAACAGGCCCACCGCAACCCCCTTCGTCTGGTACGACCTCACCGACGGAGACCCGAACAACAGCTATCCGGCCGACGCCTGCTCCGTAGCGGTCTCCTCGCAGGCCAACGACGTCTCGATCCAGGTGCTGACCACCGGCGGCGAGGTGTACGAGACCATGTGCACCGTGCAGAACGCCCCGGACGCGCTCGTGTGCAATGAAGTGTGGACGCCGCTCGTCAGCCCCTCGCCGGGCGACCTGAGGCGGCTGAAGGACAAGACCGGCAAGAGCGGCGACATGCCCCGCATCCCGGCGGCCGTGAAGAACAGCTGACGGGCCGTATCGGTTCGGGACACGCCTGAGGGGCGGTGCGCTCGCGGTACGCACCGCCCCTCTTGCCGGGCCCCTCCTGTCCGGGGGCCGGGGGTCAGGCCGCCACGGTCACCTTGGTGCCGGCCTGGGTCTCGCGGTTCGCGGGCTCGCCCTCCGGGGTGGTCTTCCGCGCCCCCTTGAGGAGGATCACGAGACCGGCGCTCACCACCGTGCCCGCCGCGATCGCGAGCAGGTAGAGGAACGGGTTGCCGATCAGCGGGATCACGAACGCGCCGCCGTGGGGGGCGCGCAGGGTGCACTCGAAGGCCATCGAGAGGGCGCCGGTGACCGCGCCGCCCGCCATCGCCGCCGGGATGACCCGCAGCGGGTCGGCCGCGGCGAAGGGGATCGCGCCCTCGGTGATGAACGAGGCCCCGAGGACCCAGGCCGCCTTGCCGTTCTCGCGTTCCGTCCTGGTGAAGAGCCTGCCCCGGACGGTCGTCGCGAGGGCCATCGCGAGCGGCGGGACCATGCCGGCGGCCATCACGGCGGCCATGACCTTGAGGGAACCCTCGTTGGGGGTGGCGAGGCCGCCGACGGCGAAGGCGTACGCGACCTTGTTGAGCGGGCCTCCGAGGTCGAAGCACATCATCAGGCCGAGGATCACGCCCAGGATGATCGCGTTGGCGCCGGAGAGACCGGACAGCCAGTCGGTCAGCGCCTTCTGGAGGCTCGCGATCGGCTTGCCGATCACGAGGAACATCATGAAGCCGACGACGACCGACGACAGCAGCGGGATCACGACCACGGGCATGATGCCCCGCAGCGCCGCGGGCACTCTCGCCTTCTGGATGGCGAGGACGGTGCCGCCCGCGATCAGTCCGGCGGCGAGGCCGCCCAGGAACCCGGCGTTGACGGTGAGGGCGATCGAGCCGCCCACGAAGCCGGGGACGAGACCCGGCCGGTCGGCCATCCCGTACGAGATGTAGCCGGCGAGGACCGGGACGAGGAAGGCGAACGCCAGCCCGCCGATCTGGAACATCAGGGCGGCCCAGGAGTCGGCCTGGCCCCAGGCGAAGTGCTCGGCGACGGACGGCGCCTTGTCGATGTCGTAGCCGCCGATGGCGAAGCCGAGGGCGATGAGGAGACCGCCGGCGGCGACGAACGGGACCATGTAACTGACGCCGGACATGAGCCACTTGCGGAGTCTGGTGCCGTAGCCCTCGTCCGGCGTGCCCGCGTTCTCGACGGGGGTCCCGGGCGTGGCGGGGGCGGAGGCCTCGCCGCGTTCGGCCTTGCCGCGGACCTCGGCGATCAGTTCGGCGGGGCGGCTGATGCCCGCCTTGACTCCGACGTCGACGGTCGGCTTTCCGGCGAACCGTTCCTTCTCGCGTACGGGCACGTCGTGGGCGAAGATCACGCCGTCGGCGGCGGCGACGACGGCCGGGTCGAGCCGGGTGAAGCCGGCGGATCCCTGCGTCTCCACGACGAGTTCGACGCCGGCCGCCTGCCCGGCCTTCTCCAGGGACTCGGCGGCCATGTAGGTATGAGCGATACCGGTGGGGCAGGAGGTGACGGCCACGATCCGGAACGGCTCTTCTCCCCCACCCCGCCCCTTCCCGGAACGGGGGGCTCCCCCCAGCCCCCCGGCGGCACCAGGCGCACCGGCGGCTTCGCCGCCAGGCGCCGGTGGCGCCTCGGCGACAGATGCCTCCTGGCCCACCGGCGCCCCACCGGCAGGCGTCTCCTCGACCTCTGGCGCCTCGGCGGCCGGCAGGACCTCGGGAGCCTGTTGCGGCTCCTGCTCGCCCGCGATCAGTGCCGCCGCGGCCGCCGGTGAGGTCGCCGATCGCAGGGCGTGGGTGAACTCCTCGTCCATCAGGTGGCGGGCCAGGGAGGAGAGGATCGTCAGGTGGGCGTCGTCCGCGCCCGCCGGGGCGGCGATCAGGAAGATCAGGTCCGCCGGGCCGTCCGGGGCGCCGAAGTCGACGCCGGCGGCCGAGCGGCCGAAGGCGAGGGTCGGCTCGGTGACATGGGCGCTGCGGCAGTGCGGGATGCCGATGCCGCCGTCGAGGCCGGTCGGCATCTGCGCCTCGCGTGCCGCGACGTCCGCGAGAAAGCCGTCCAGGTCGGTCACCCGGCCGAGGGCGACCATGCGCTCGGCGAGGAGGCGGGCCGCCGCTTCCTTGGTGTCGACGGACAGGTCGAGGTCGACCAGGTCCGCGGTGATCATCCTGCTCATCGCGGGCTCCCTTGCTCGCTGAGGGTGAGGTCCAGGGGGACGTCGGAGGTCACCGTGACCGCCGACGGGTTCAGGTCGCCCGGCGTGGGCATCTCGCTGCCGGGCAGCTGGACGGCGGCGGCGCCGTGGGCGACGGCCGCGGCCAGGGCCTCGGGGCCCTCGCCGCCGGTCGCGAGGAAGCCGGCGAGGGAGGCGTCGCCCGCGCCGACGTCGGAGCGGATCACGGCGACGGGCGCGTGGCCGTACCAGGTGCCGGCCGCCGAGACGAGGAGCTGGCCGTCCGCGCCGAGGCTGGCGAGGACGGCGCCCGCGCCGAGTCCGCGCAGCTCCTCCGCGGCCTTGACCGCGTCGCCGACGGTGAGGAGGGGGCGGCCGACGGCCTCCGCCAGTTCGTCGGCGTTGGGCTTGACGACGTCCGGGCGGGCGGCGAGGGCCGCGAGCAGGGACGGCCCGGAGGTGTCGAGGGCGATCCGGGCCCCGGCGCCGTGGGCGCGGGTGACGAGCCGGGCGTACCACTCGGGTGCGAGGCCGCGCGGGAGGCTGCCGCAGCAGGCGATCCAGTCGGCGGCGGTGGAGTACGCGCCGACGGTTGCGAGGATCGTCTCCGACTCCTCGTCCGTCAGCTCCGGGCCGGGCGCGTTGACCTTCGTCAGGGTCCCGTCCGGTTCGGCGAGCGCGATGTTGGAGCGGGTCTGTCCGGCGACCGGGACCGGGGCGACCTCGATGCCCTGGCCGGCGAGCAGCTGGGCGACGAGCGCGCCCGGGGCTCCGCCGAGGGGCACGACGGCGACGGTGCGGTGTCCGGCGGCGGCGACGGCCCGGGAGACGTTGACGCCCTTGCCGCCGGGGTCGACGCGTTCGGCGCCGGCGCGCAGCACCTCGCCGCGTTCCAGGGCCGGGACCTCGTACGTCCGGTCCAGGGAGGGGTTGGGGGTGACCGTGAGGATCATGCGCGGACGACTTCCGTTCCCGCCGCCTCGATGGCGGCGGCGTCCTCGGGGCTGAGGCCGCTGTCGGTGATGAGCAGGTCGACGTGGGTCAGGTCGCCGAAGCGGGCGAAGTGCTCCTGGCCGTGCTTGGCGGAGTCGGCGAGGAGGACGACCCGGCGGGCGGCGGCGATCACGGCCCGCTTGACGGCCGCCTCCGCGAGGTCGGGGGTGGTGAGTCCGTGCTCGGGCGAGAAGCCGTTGGCGCCGAGGAAGGCGACGTCGGCGCGGATCTCCCCGTACGCCCGCAGGGCCCAGGCGTCGACGGCGGCGCGGGTGCGGTGCCGTACGCGTCCGCCGACGAGGTGGAGGTCGATGCCGGGGTGGTCGGCGAGCCGGGCGGCGGCCGGGAGGGCGTGGGTGACGACGGTCAGCGCGCGGTCGAGGGGGAACTCGGCGGCGAGGCGGGCGACGGTCGAGCCGGCGTCGAGGACGACGCTGCCCTCCTCGGGCAGTTCGGCGAGGGCGGCCCGGGCGATGCGGTCCTTCTCGTCGGCGGCGGTGGACTCGCGTTCGGCGAGGTCGGGCTCGAAGTCGAGCGAGCCGGCGGGGATGGCGCCGCCGTGCACCCGGCGCACGAGCCCGGCCCGGTCGAGGGCCTTGAGGTCGCGCCGTACGGTCTCGGCGGTGACCTGGAACTCCTCGGCGAGGGAGAGGACGTCGACGCGTCCGCCCTCGCGGGCGAGCCGCAGAATCTGTTGCTGACGCTCGGGTGCGTACATGGTTTACGTCCGTTCGATGCCCGAACCTGTGGTTTCAGCGTCAGACTACGCCCGGGTTTCCGCAAAGTAAACGGATCCGGGCATTCATACGGGCACGAACGGACATCAGTTCTGGACGGGTACGCCGAAGGGCCTCGACCCCGGGACGATTCCCGGGGCCGAGGCCCTCCGAGGGGCACTCAGCGCGTCAGGGCCGGCTCCTTCTCGACCACCACCGCGTCGGCGTCGGCGTCGCCGCCGCCCTCCAGGTGCTGCTTCGGCTTCGCCGGCAGGGCGAACATCACCAGGAAGATCACCGCGAGCACGCCCGCCGCCCAGCCCAGCGAGTTCTGGAAGGCGTTCGTGAACGCCGCGCCCACCTCGGCCGGAGCCTTGGCGAGCCGCTCGTCGTCGATCGACCCGAAGAAGACGACCGACACCAGGCCGAGGCCGAGCGCGTTGCCCATCTGGCCTGTCGTGTTGATCAGGCCCGAGGCCGAACCCGCGTGCTCCTGCGGCACCTCCGAGAGCACCGCGTCCGTCAGCGGCGCCACGATCAGACCCATGCCCAGGCCCATGACCACCAGCGGCGGGATCATCTGCCAGGACTCGATCCCGGTTCCGTACCGGCCCGCCTCGAAGAGGTAGAGCAGGACGCCCGCGATCATCGTCAGGGCACCCGCCTGGAGCACCTTCCGGCCGAAGCGCGGCACCAGCTTCTGCACCGAGAGTCCGGCGGCCACCGACACCGCGATCGAGAACGGGACGCCGGTCAGACCCGCCCGCAGCGCGCTCCAACCGAGCCCGATCTGCATGTACAGGGTCCACACCAGGAAGAAGATGCCGAGCACCACACCGAAGGTCAGCTGAACCGCGATGCCCGCCGCGAAGCTCTTCACCCGGAACAGCGACAGCTCGACGAGCGGCGAGCCGTCCTTCTTCGTCTTGTACTTCTCGTACGCGACGAGGGCGCCGAAGACGAGCACGCTGCCGGCCATCATCAGGTGGCCCCACAGCGGCCAGTCCAGCTCACGGCCGCGCGTCAGCGGGTAGATCAGCATCAGCAGCGCGGCCGTCACCAGGAGCACGCCGACCATGTCCAGGCGCAGCGCCTTCGGCGCCTTCGACTCGGTGATGAACTTCCGGCCCAGGAGCAGGCCCGCGATGCCGACCGGCAGGTTGATCAGGAAGATCGGCCGCCACTCCAGGCCCGCGATGTTCCACTGCGTGAGCAGCGCGCCGAGCAGCGGGCCCGAGACCGCGCCCAGACCGATGATCGCGCCGAACATCCCGAAGACCTTGCCGCGCTCGTGCGCCGGGAAGGTGACGTGGATGATCGAGAGGACCTGCGGCACCATCATCGCGGCCGCCGCGCCCTGCAGGAGGCGGGAGGCGACCAGCATCTCCGGGCTCGCCGCGAAGCCGCAGAGCGCGGAGGCGAGGGTGAAGCCGGCCGTGCCGAGGAGGAAGAGCCGCTTGCGGCCGTAGATGTCACCGAGCCGGCCGCCGGTGATCAGGCCCGCCGCGAAGGCGAGCGCGTACCCGGCGGTGATCCACTGGATGGCCCCGAAGGAGGCGCCGAGGTCCCGCTCGATGCTGGGAATCGCGATGTTGACGATCGTCGCGTCGACCAGGTCCATGAAGGCGGCGGTCATGACGATGGCGAGGGCGATCCATCGCCTCTTGTCGCTCGTGTCCTGGGGGGCCGCATCCGTGACGGCTTCGTGTGAACTCATACGAAGAAGATAGAAGTCATCTAGGCCAGTATGTGTCCTAGATGAGCCGCATCCTGGAAGACATGACGGACACCCCGGCACGACTCCTGAATCTGCTCTCGCTCCTCCAGACGCCGCGCGAGTGGCCCGGAAGCGAGCTCGCCGAACGGCTCTCGGTCTCCCCGCGCACCATCAGGCGGGACATCGACCGGCTCCGTGACCTCGGCTACCCCGTCGAGGCGAGCCTCGGCGCCGTCGGCGGCTACCGGCTCGTCGCCGGTACGGCCATGCCGCCGCTCCTCCTCGACGACGAGGAGGCCGTCGCCATCGCGGTCGGCCTGCGGGCCGGGGCGGGGCACGCCATCGAGGGCGTCGACGAGGCGTCCGTACGGGCCCTGGCCAAGCTGGAACAGGTGCTGCCCGCGCGACTCAGGCACCGGGTCTCCACCCTCCAGAACGCCACGATCCCGCTCACCCGGGGCGACGGGGCGACGGTCGCCCCCGCCACGCTCACCGCCCTCGCGGGCGCGGTCACGGGCCGGGAGAAACTGCGCTTCGGCTACCGCGCGGGCGACGGCGCCGAGACGAAACGCCTGGTCGAGCCGTACCGCCTGGTCTCCACCGGGCACCGGTGGTACCTCGTGGCGTACGACCTGGACCGCGCGGACTGGCGTACGTTCCGGGTGGACCGGGTGAGCGATCCGCTCGCCACCGGCGCCCGCTTCACCCCGCGTGAGCTTCCGGCGGGCGACGCGGCCCAGCTCCTGGTGCGCTCCATGTCCCGCACCCAGTCCGAACTCGACCTGGACGTCTCTTTCGAGGCCCCGGCCGACTTCGTCACCGCCCGCCTCCCCTCCCACCTGGTCCCCACCGAGACGGGCCCGGCCAGCTGCCGCCTGCGCGCCCGCGCGACGGACTCCGTCGAGTGGCTGGCCCTCCGCCTGGCCCTGGTGGACGCACCCTTCACGATCCACGGCCCCGAGCCGCTGCTCCTGTACGTACGCGACCTGTCGGGAAGGCTGGCGACGGCAACGGCGACGAACGGCTGACGGGCGCACCTGTGTCCCGAAGGGGCCTCGGGGACGGTGTCCCCCGGGCCCCTTCGCGTGGCTGCCGGCCGCTCTAGGGCCTGTCCGGCGGATCAGGGCCGGACAGGTCCTAGGCCGCCGCGTCGAAGCCCGTGTCGCGGGCCATCTTCTTGAGTTCGAGGAGCGCGTGCTTCTCGATCTGGCGGATCCGCTCCCGGGTGAGGCCGTGCTCCTTGCCGACCTCGGTCAGCGTCCGCTCGCGCCCGTCCTCGATCCCGTACCGCATGCGGATGATCGACGCGGTGCGGTGGTCGAGCTTGGCGATGAGGTCGTCGAGCTCCTCGCTGCGCAGCAGCGTGAGCACCGACTGCTCCGGCGAGATCGCCGACGTGTCCTCGAGGAGGTCGCCGAACTGGGTCTCGCCCTGGTCGTCCACCGACATGTTCAGCGAGACCGGGTCACGCGCCCAGTCCAGGACGTCGACGACCCGCTCGGGCGTCGTGTCCAGCTCGGCGGCGATCTCCGCGGGCTCGGGCTCGCGCCCGTTCTCCCGGTTGAACTCCCGCTGCACCCGCCGGATCCGGCCCAGCTCCTCCACCAGGTGGACGGGCAGCCTGATCGTGCGGGACTGGTCCGCGATGGACCGGGTGATGGCCTGGCGGATCCACCACGTGGCGTACGTGGAGAACTTGAAGCCCTTCGCGTAGTCGAACTTCTCGACCGCGCGCACCAGGCCCGCGTTCCCTTCCTGGATCAGGTCGAGCAGCGGCAGCCCGCTGCGCGGATAGCGCCGGGCCACGGCCACCACGAGCCGCAGGTTGGACTTGATGAAGAGGTCCTTGGCACGCTCGCCCTCGGCGACCAGCGCTTCGAGCTCCTCACGGGACGCGCCGCCCGCCTCGCTCGACCCCGCCGCGGCAGCGGCTGATGTCACAGCGGAGTCGAGTATCTGCTGGGCGTACACGCCCGCCTCGATCGTCTGGGAGAGCTCGACCTCCTTGGCGGCGTCGAGCAGGGGCGTGCGCGCGATCTCGTCGAGGTACATGCCGACCAGGTCGCGGTCGGCGATCTCCCCGCCCACGGCGCGAACGCTGCTCGCCCGTGCGGCCCCGCTCTTGGCGGAGGTCTGACGACGGGCGACGGCACGGGTTGCCATGCGTGCTCCCTTGCTGAGTAGGTCGCGACACCCTTCCGGGTGCCCTGCATCCGACGGAAACAACGACTGGAATCAGGACAGAATTCCCACGCGGCACATGGATTTTCGCGATCATGCAGTATCCTGCGCGGCCGCCGACCCCGCAGGCATGACTCCGTAACCCACGGAGGTGCAGGTCAGACCGGGCCCGGAGGGTGATCCGGCGCCGCCCGCGGGGCCTCCGACCACACCGTCGGTGAGACCGCGATCACATGCGGCGCCGTCCTTTCAGACGCCCGGATGCCGTATGGGGTTGCCCCCGGGGAGGGCGGATCCTCATCGGCCTCTGGGCCTAGGTCGCCGGACCGTTACGCCGCACCCCCGCCCCGCCCTAGCGTCCTCGGCATGAGCGACGCCACCGGCACCCTCGACGAAGCCCTCGAACGCCTCCACACCACCGGCCCCGAGCGCGACGGCCGGCTCAGCAACCACGCACCGATGGCCGTGGAAGCCCTGGTGCGCCACGGCCAGGCCCCGGTCGTGCACCGCTGGCTCGACCACTACGCCGACAAGCTGGAGGAGCCGCCGCCCCCGTCCCGCCCCGTCACGGCGGACGACTGGCGCGAGGCCCTCGGCGACCCCGCCCGGACCACCGACTGGACCCGCCACTTCGGGCGCGAGCTCGACGCGCACCCCTGGCGGGAGGTGCTGGCCGCCTGGTGGCCCCGGCTGCTGCCCGGGATCGCGGGCGGGGCGACGCATCCGGTGATCCGTACCGGTCACGCCGTACGGACCCTCCTGGCCTCCGAAGGCCAGGAGTCGGCCCCGCGCCGCGCCGAGCTGGCGCACGCGCTCGGCTACTGGGCGGCCCGCCACCAGGCGCTGCCCGCGCTCACTCCTCTCGCCGGGGCGCCGACGGCGGCCGCCGCGCTCGACGCCGTACCGCCGGTGCCTGAACAGGCCGGCGGGATCCGGGCACGGCTCGATCAGCTGACGGCGTTCCCGCGGTGGGGCGAGGCCCCGGACCCGGACACGGCGAAGGCACGGCTCGCCGAGCTGGTCACGGCGGCGACGCACCGCTACGCGACGCACGGCCACGGCGAGCCGATCATGCTGGTGCACGCGGCGACCGCGCCGAACGCCGTCCTGCGCACCCTGCCCGCGCTCCCGCGCGAGCTGTGGGCGCCGAGCCTGGCGGCGGCCTGGGCGGCGGCGGCCGCGGTGACCGCCGCGTACACCCCCGGGGAGGCGGCACCGGTTCCGTCCACGTCGCTCACCGCCCAGGAGGTCTTCGAGCGGGCGGCGGCGCACGGCGACGACCACACGATCAAGTTCACCGACACGGCGCTCGACGTGGCCGATCCGCTCGCGCTCGCCGCCGCCGTCCGCTCGATCGAGCTGAACCCGCCGCTCCTCTGACGGACTCAGCCGAACTGCACGGACCGCTTCGCGAGCCCCATCCAGAACCCGTCGATCACCGACCGCTCCGCGTCGAGGTCGCCGGCCGCGTCCGCGGCGCCCATGGTGACGAAGAGGGGGGCGAAGTGCTCCGTACGCGGGTGGGCGAGGCGGCCCGCGGGCGACTTGTGCGCGAAGTCGAGGAGGGCGTCGACGTCGTGGGCGGCGAGGGCCTCGTGCCCCCAGGCGTCGAACTCGGCGGACCAGCCCGGCACACCGCCGCCGGTGTGGCGGAGGGCGGCGAGGTTGTGGGTGAAGAAGCCGCTGCCCACGATGAGGACGCCCTCGTCGCGGAGGGGGGCCAGCCTGCGCCCGATGTCCATGAGCCGGCGCGGGTCCAGGGTGGGCATGGAGATCTGGAGTACGGGGATGTCGGCGCCGGGGAACATCTCGACGAGCGGCACGTAGGCGCCGTGGTCGAGGCCCCGGTCGGGGATGTCCTGCACGGGGGTGCCCGGCGCGCGGAGCAGCTTGCGGACGGACTCGGCGAGCGCGGGGGCGCCGGGGGCCGCGTACCGGACGCGGTAGTAGTGCTCGGGGAAGCCCCAGAAGTCGTAGACGAGGGGGACGGTCCCGGTGGCGCCGAGGGCGAGCGGGGCCTCCTCCCAGTGGGCGGAGACGATGAGGATCGCCGTGGGGCGCGGGAGGTCGGCGGACCAGGCGGCGAGTTCGCCGGGCCAGACGGGGTCGTCGGCGAGCGGCGGGGCGCCGTGGGAGAGGTAGAGGGCGGGCATCCGTTCGAGCGTGGCGTCCATGGTGGCGACCTCCGGCAACCTCGTAGTCCTTGAAACTTCAAGCTCTACGTGCAGAGTAAACGTACATAGTTCAACTTTCAAGAACGAGTCGTACGATGGGACCCATGGGAGACATGACCGACCCGGCCACCGGACCGCGCTGGCTCACCGACGAGGAACAGGGCACCTGGCGCGCCTATCTGCACGCCACCACGCTCCTGGAGGATCACCTCGACCGCCAGTTGCAGCGCGACGCCGGGATGCCGCACATCTACTACGGACTGCTCGTCCAGCTCTCCCAGGCGCCCCGCCGCCGCCTCCGGATGACGGAGCTGGCCAAGGGCGCCAAGATCACCCGCTCCCGGCTCTCCCACGCCGTCGCCCGTCTGGAGAAGAACGGCTGGGTGCGGCGCGAGAACTGCCCCTCCGACAAGCGCGGCCAGTTCGCCCTCCTCACGGACGAGGGCCTCGAAGTGCTGCGCAGGACCGCGCCCGGCCATGTGGCGGCCGTACGCCAGGCGATGTTCGACCGCCTCTCCCCCGGCCAGCTGACCCAGCTCGGCGAGATCATGCGCGTGATGGCCGAGGGCCTCGAACCGGCCGGCCCGGACGCGGACCTGCCCTGGCTCCGCTGAGCACACGGCTCGCGGAACCAGGGCAGGAAGCGCCGGAGGTGGTACGGGATCAGTGGACGATGACGGGCACCTTCAGCTCGTCGTCGGCTCCCTCGCCGGACCCGGCGACGGCCCCCATGTCCGGCTTGCCGGTGTTGATGAGCGCGAAGGCGATCGCGGCCGAGACGACCAGGATGCCGACGGCCCACCAGATGGCCGCGGTGTAGCCCTCGACCATGCCCTGGAGCTGGAGCAGCTTCTGCGCGGCCGGGGTGGTCGCGCCCGCAGCGTTGTCGACCAGGTAGGCGGTGGTCGCCGAGGCGGCGATCGTGTTCAGGAGGGCCGTACCGATGGCGCCGCCGACCTGCTGCGAGGTGTTGACCATCGCGGAGGCCACACCGGCGTCCCTCGGGTCCACGCCGAGCGTCGCGAGCGACATGGCCGGCATGAACGCCGTACCCATGCCCAGGCCGAGCAGCAGCTGCGCGGGCAGGATCAGACCGGCGTACGAGGTGTCGATCTCCAGCTGGGTGAGGAGCAGCATGCCGAGGCCGGCGGTCAGGAAGCCGGGGGCCATGAGCAGCCGCGGCGGGACCCGGGTCATCAGCCGCGTACCGATCTGGGTCGAGCCGACGATCATGCCCACGATCATGGGCAGGAACGCGAAGCCCGTCATGACCGGCGAGTAGCCCTTCACGACCTGCAGGTAGTAGGTCAGGAAGAGGAAGAGGCCGAACATCGAGATGACCGCGAGACCCAGCGACAGGTACACGCCGCCGCGGTTGCGGTCGGTCAGGACGCGCAGCGGCAGCAGCGGGGACTTGACCCGCGCCTCGGTGGCCACGAACCCGATGAGCAGCAGCGCGGAGCCGACGAACAGGCTGATCGTGCCGGCGTCGCTCCAGCCCTCGGACTCGGCACGGGTGAAGCCGTACACGAGCGAGACCAGCCCCAGGGTGGACAGGATCACGCCGGGGATGTCGAGCGTCGAGCGGTTGCGGCCGCCCGCCGGCTCACGGACGACGAGGTACGCGCCGACGGCGGCGACCACGGCGAACGGGATGTTGACGAAGAAGGTCCAGCGCCAGTTCAGGTACTCGGTGAGGAAGCCGCCGAGGATCAGGCCCACGGCGCCGCCACCACCGGCGATGGCACCGTAGATGCCGAAGGCCTTGGCGCGCTCCTTGGCGTCGGTGAAGGTCACGGCGAGCAGCGAGAGCGCGGCGGGCGCGAGGAGCGCGCCGAAGGCGCCCTGGAGCGCGCGGGCACCGAGCATCATGGCCTCGCCGGTCGCGGCCCCGCCGAGGGCGGAGGCGGCGGCGAAGCCGATCAGGCCGACGACGAAGGTGCGCTTGCGGCCCCACAGGTCGGCGATGCGTCCGCCGAAGAGGAGCAGACCGCCGAAGGCGAGGGCGTAGGCGGTGATGACCCACTGCCGGTTGCCGTCCGATATCCCGAGGTCCTGCTGGGCGGAGGGCAGCGCGATGTTCACGATCGTCGCGTCGAGCACGACCATCAGCTGGGCGAGGGCGATGAAGACGAGCGCTTTCCAGCGCCCCGGGTCGGCGTGGGTCACGGTGTGGTCGGGGACTTTCGGCATGGGGGTAGCCACCTCTTGGCGCGTACTGGCTGAAAAAGGACGTAAAGGGTTACGTAAAGAAATGCGGGGCGCTGGCGTTCACGACGGGCAGGAGTCGCGCCTCAGGTCCTCCAGGGTCACGGCCGTCCCGGGCAGTTCGGAGCGCGCGGGCGCTTCGAGGCCGTCGAGGAACAGCTGCAGATGGCGGTGGACGAACTGGTCGAAGTGGGCGCCGGAGACCGTTCCCGGCAGCGGGCGGGTCAGCTGGGACACGGCGACCATCAGATCCCCGACACCGACGTCGAGGCGGAGCCGGCCGGCCCGCTGGGCGCGGCCGACGAGCGCCTGGACGACCTCCTCCAGGCGGTCGCGCTCGGCGATCAGGTCGGGGTGGTCCTTGTCGAAGGCACCGTCGAGCATCGGGCACAGGGCGCCGATGCGCTCCTCGACGGCGGCGTGGGTGAAGCGCCGGAGGGCGGCGAAGGTGTCGTCCTCCTCCTCCGCGGCCCGTTCGGCGACCTCGGTGACGCGGGCCATGATCGAGAGGACGACCTCGCGGACGAGGTCGGGGCGCTCGGGGAAGTTCCGGTAGAGGGTGGCGTTCCCGACGCCGGCCCGGCGCGCGACCTCGTCGTACGGCACCTGGGGGCCGAACTCGACGAACATCTCGCGGGCCGCCGTCACGATCCGCTCGCGGTTGCGCAGGGCGTCGGCCCGCGGGCGGGGTACGCGACGGGCGGGTGCGGTGTCGGCACGGGTGGTCACGCCACGACCTCCTCGGTGGTCTCGGGTTCGGGATCCGGGGAGCGACTCCCCACTTCGTTCGACACAGTCCTAAACGGGGGCCGAGTCCCCGGTTATTTCCCGCCCTCTTGTGGCCTGGGTCACAGCCGTCGGCCCCTGCTGGGGATCCCACGATCGGGCCACCCGGCGCGCGCGTCCGAACCGCTCGTCACAGGCTGATCGCACAGCACGGCCCCCCGGGACCGGAACGGGGCCGTGCCGCCGACCTGCCCCCACCGGAGAGGCGCCCGTATGCAGCACCCCCGCCGACGGATACGCAGATCCGTCGCCCTGGCCGCGACCACGGCACTCTCCCTCACGCTGCTCGCCTCCGCGAGCAGCACCCTCCCCGGGCCCGCCCCCGCCTCGGCCGGCCCCGTGGCCACCGCGCCCGGCGGCGCGCAGCTCGGCCCGTGCCGCATCGCCACCACGATGGGCGTGCAGATGTCGGAGGGGCTGCCCACGGCCCCCGGGTACGTGCGCTCCACCGGCCGGGTCAAGGCCCTCAACCTGATGATCGACTTCCCGGACGCCCCTGGGGACGGCACGGCCATGGGCCGCTTCCGCGAGTTCTTCCCGCAGACCGCCGACTGGTTCCGCACCAGCTCGTACGGGCGGCTGCGCTACGAGGCCGAGGCCCCCGTGCCCGACTGGCTGCGGATGCCGAAGGCGTTCTCCGCGTACGGGATAGAGCGCGGCTCACCGTACGAGCCCGGCTACCGCTCCCTCGTCGAGGACATCGTGAAGACGGCCGACCCGAAGGTGGACTTCAGCGCCTACGACCTGGTCAACGTCCTGGTCACACCGAACGCCGGGCCCTCCGCCCTCGACACCGTCCTGTCCGTGACCTTCTCCGGCAACGACGACGCCCCCTACGCCGACGGCGTGCCGCTCGCCAACACGTCCTTCGTCTACAGCCGCCAGGACGACGGCTCCGGCAGCTTCGCGGAGACCGGCTACCGGGTGCTGCCGCACGAGAACGGGCACGTCTTCGGCCTGCCCGACCTGTACACCTCCGACGGCGGCGGCACCGTCGGGCACTGGGACATCATGTCCGAGGACTGGGGCGCCAACAACGACCTCCTCGGCTGGCACAAGTGGAAGCTCGGCTGGCTCGACAACGACCAGGTCGGCTGCGCGTCCGACCCCGGCACCGGCGACTGGACGCTCACCCCGCTGCCGATACCCGGCGGCCCGAAGCTCGCCTTCGTCCCGCTGTCCGACACCTCCGGGTACGCCGTCGAGGTCCGCAGCAAGGGCGGCAACGACGAGGCGGTCTGCGAGCAGGGCGTCCTGGTCTACCGGGTGGAGTCCGACGTGGACACAGGACACGGCCCGGTGACCGTCTCGGACAGCGAGCGCGCGAGCGGCGGCTGCACGCGCCGGGCCAACGTCCACGCGGAACTGTCGGACGCTCCCTACCGCCCGGGCGAGACGTTCACGGACCGCGCCAACGGCATCAAGATCCATGTGCTCGACGAGGACGCGAACGGCACCTACCGGGTCCGGATCACCCGCCCGTGAGTCCCTCCCTGAGCTCCCGCTTGAGGATCTTCCCCGTGGGGTTCCGGGGCAGCTCCTCCTCCCGTACGACGACCCGGGCGGGCACCTTGAAGGCGGCGAGGCGGCTGCCCACGTGGGTGCGGAGCGCCTCGGTGTCGGGGCCGGCTCCCGGGCGCAGCCGTACGACGGCCACGACCTCCTCCCCCAGGAGGGGATGCGGCACGCCGAGGACGGCGGCGTCGACGACGTCCGGGTGCTCGTGCAGAACGGCCTCGACCTCGACGCAGTACACGTTCTCGCCGCCGCGGATCACCATGTCGGTGAGCCGGTCGACGACGCTCACCCGCCCGTCGGCGTCGACGCGGGCGAGGTCCCCGGTCCTGAACCAGCCGTCGTCGGTGAAGGCGGCGCGGGTGGCGGCCTCGTTCCCCCAGTACCCGCGGATCAGCGCCTGCCCGCGCAGCCACAGCTCCCCGACGCCCTCTGCGTCGGGCCGGTCGATGCGCACCTCGGTGGTGGGCGAGGGACGCCCGACGCTCCCCGGGTGGGCGCGGTACTCGGCGCCGACGTTCGAGAGGACCCCGCCGCAGGTCTCGGTGAGCCCGTAGCCGTTGCGGGGCTCGATCCGCTTCCCGTACCCCTCGGTGATCCCGGCGACGATCCCGGGCGGGGCGGCGGCGCCACCGGTACTGAGGAGGGTGAGGCTCTCCAGCGGGTCACCGGCGCTACGGGCGGCTTCGAGGAGCTGGAGCGCGGTGGTGGGCACACCGGCGTAGTGCGTGACGCCGTGCTTCCGGATCAGCTCAAGGGCGAGCGGGGCGTCCCACTTCCGCATCATCACCAGCGTCCCGCCGGCGGCCATCACCCCGTAGAAGGAGGTGAAGGCGGCGACGTGGAAGAAGGGGAACGTGGTCAGCGAGACGGGCGCGGGCCCGGCCCCGGGCACGTCCCCCCGGGCGAGGGCAGCGGCGGCGGCGAAGTACCGGGGGTTCATGGCGGCCCCGACCTGCGCGAGATGCGTGGCGACGGCGCCCTTGGGACGGCCGGTGGTGCCGGAGGTGTAGATGATGGTGGCGTCGTGCTCGGGGAGGACGTCGAGGAGGGGCGGCCCGAGAAACGGATCGGTGTCGGGTACGTAAGGGCGGAACCCTTCCTCGCCCTCCCCCTGGAAGACGATCCCGGGCACGCCACGCTCGGCGGCCCAGGCCCGCACCCGCCCGACCCGCTCCCCGTCCACGAGCAGCACGCCCGGCGCGCAGTCGTCGAGCGCGTACGTGAACTCGTCCTCGGTCCACCAGGCGTTGAGGGGCACGGCGACGAGCCCGGCGAGCTGGGCGGCCCAGAAGGCGATCTGCCACTCGGGCAGGTTCCGCATGGCGACGACGGCCCGGTCGCCGGGCCGCAGCCCGTATTCCCCGGTGAACCGCCGGGCGAGCCCGCAGGCGGCGTCGAAGAACTCCCGGTAGGTCATCGCCCCGCCCTCGGACACGAGGAACACCCGGTCGCCGTAGGCCCAGGTCACCTCGACGAACTCCCGCAGGGTCCGCGGCCCGCCGACGTACACCCCACCCTCGACGGCGAAGGGCGCCCCGCCGGCCGTCAGCCGCTCGACTCCACCGGACACCACCACGAGGACCCCCTGAACACTCGGCCGCACAGCGCCGCGACGCTATGCGCCTCCCTCTGCCAGGTCAACTCCCACCGGACCACCGGGGCCGCGTCGCGGTGCGGCGGTGCGGCGGGTCAGGGGAGTTCGGTGAAGGTCTCCACGGCGCCGGTCTTGCCCGTGACGACGATGATGTCGCCCTCTTCGACGACCGTGTCCGCGGTCGCGTACGTGAAGTCCTCGCCCGGGCGCTTGATGCCGACGACGGTGACGCCGTATTCGCTGCGCACCCTGGACCGGCCCAGGGGCTGTCCGGTGGCGACCCTGGGGGCGACCGTCTTGACGAGGGCGTAGTCGTCGTCGAACTGGATGAAGTCGAGCATGCGGCCGGTGACGAGGTGGGCGACGCGTTCGCCCATCTCGTGCTCGGGCAGCACGACGTGCGGCACCCCGAGGCGTTCGAGGATCTTGCCGTGCTGGCGGCTGATGGCCTTGGCCCAGATGTTGGGCACGCCCGCTTCGAGCAGGTTGGAGCTGACGAGGATGCTCGACTCGATGTCGCTGCCGATGCCGACGACGGCGCTCGGGAACTCGTGGACGCCGAGCTGGTGCAGGACGTCGGGGTCGGTGGAGTCCGCGACGACGGCGTGGGTGAGGCCGTCGCTGTACTTCTGGACCAGGCGGGCGTCGGTGTCGATGCCCAGGACGTCCCAGCCCCGGCGCATCAGCTCGTTGGCCAGCGAGCTGCCGAAGCGTCCGAGGCCGATGACGGCGACGCGCTGGTCCGCGGCCGGCCGGCGCTGTTCGCCGAGCCGCTTGCCGTGCCGCTTGCGCAGGTGGTGGAGGTAGTCAGCCAATGACGGGTCGCTCCTCGGGCAGTTCGTACCGTCGCGTGCGCTCGCGCAGGGCCAGCGCGGAGACCAGGGTGATGGGGCCGATGCGTCCGATGAACATCAGGACGACGAGGATGAGCTGCCCGACCGCGGGCAGCTCCGCCGTGAGGCCGGTGGACAGGCCGACGGTCGCGAAGGCGGACACGGCCTCGAACAGGACGGCCTCGAAGGGCGCCTTGCTCAGCGAGAGCAGCGCGAGCGTGGCGGCCATGACGAGACCCACGCCGAGGAGCGCCACCGTCAGAGCCTGGCGCAGGACGTGCGGGGCGAGGCGGCGGCCGAGGACGACGGAGTTCGGCTCGCCGCGCACCTCGGCGAGGATAGCGGCGGCCAGGACGGCGAAGGTGGTGACCTTGATGCCGCCCGCGGTGCCCGCGCTGCCGCCGCCGATGAACATCAGCATGCACGTCATCAGGAGGGTCGAGGCCTGCATGGCGCCGATGTCGAGGGAGTTGAAGCCGGCGGTGCGGCTCACTGCGGAGTGGAAGAAGCTGTTGAGGAGCTTGGTCCCCACGTCGAACGGGCCGAGCGTGTTCGGGTTGGTCCACTCCATGAGGCCCGTCAGCACCGTGCCGACCAGCAGCAGCAGCACGCTGGTGATGACCGTGAGCTTGGTGTGCAGGGTCCAGTTCTTCCGGCCGGTGGTCCGCGCCCGGTTGCGGTGGCGCAGCATCTCCAGGAGGACCGGGAAGCCGATGCCGCCGAGGATGACGGCGAGGGCGATCGGCAGGGTGACCCACGGGTCCTGGGCGTAGCGGGTGAGGTTGTCCGCGTGGGGGCCGAAGCCGGCGTTGTTGAACGCGGACACGGCGTGGAAGTAGCCGAGGTAGACCGCCTCGCCGATGCCGTCGCCGTACGCGAAGCGGAACCTCAGCGCCAGGAAGGCGCCCACGGCCAGTTCGACCATCAGCGTGGTGCCGGCGACGCCGAGCAGGACGCGGCGTACGTCCCCGATGCCCAGGCTCTTCGTCTCGGCCTGCGCCGTCAGCTGCATCCGCAGCCGCAGCCGGCCCGAGACCAGCAGGGCGAGGAGGGAGGCCATCGCCATGATGCCGAAGCCGCCGACCTGGATGAGCGCCAGGATGACGCCCTCGCCGAAGCCGCTCCAGTACGTCCCCGTGTCCACGACCGCGAGGCCCGTCACGCAGACGGCGGAGGTCGAGGTGAACAGCGCGGTCAGGACACCGGTGCCGCCGCCGTCCTCGGCCGCGGCCGGCAGCGCCAGGAGGACCGTGCCGACCGCCACGGCGGTCGCGAAGGCGAGGACGACGGTACGGGCGGGATGCGCGGTGAAGAACGAGCGCGCCCGGAGCGGCGCGACGGTGACCACGGTTCCGACGGCTCCTTTCCGGAGAACGGCCGTCACCCTACCCGCGCCCGCGGCGCCGACACGGGAGGCCGCGTGCGATGCGGGGCCGTGCCGTCGCCGGGTCCGCCGACGCACCGGGCCCGGCGCGGCCGCCCGTGCCGACCGGCGACGGCGCCATCGAGATCACCGACCAGCGGGCACCTCGCCGGGCCGGATCAGCGAGCACCGTGGACGCGGTCCGTGACGGCTTCCACGGTGATGCCGTTGCGTTCGAGCAGATGGCGCTGTCCGCCGTGGCCCGCCGCGAAGGTGTCGGCCACGGCCACCCTCGACACCCGGCAGGCCAGTCCCCGTTCGGCGACGGTCTCGGCGACGGCTCGGCGACGGCGGAGCCGAGGCCGCCGGCCGCCCAGTGCTCCTCGACGGTGACGATGTGGTGGGTGGTGCGGGCCTCGGCGTACACCGCCTCGGTGTCCAGGGGCTTGACGGTGTTCCCGACTCGAGTCGGGCTCGCGGCCACCCACGGAAAGGGTGGTCAGAGAGCTCGCCCTCGATGCCCGGATCGGATGACCTCCTGGACGGGGGGACAAGGGCGGGCGTAGGTGCGGCCTCGGATCTGCTCCCGGACGCAGTCATGTCGCCGGTGTGGGGCTGCGTCGGTCTGGGGAGGCGGCTGGGAGAAGATCGTCTCCCGGATTTCTCCCAGCGCGGCTGCTCGCGCCCCGGCCGCCTTCTGTGGTCGAACCGTTGCCGATGCATCGCCACCGGCGTCAGCAGGCGTTCCCCGGCGAGGAGTCTGTCGAGGCGCCGGGTGCCCTCGGCGGATCGGCTGACTCTCTCGCGTACTGGCGGCACTCGCCGGTGAAGACGGCGGCGAGTTCGGTCTCGAGCAGGGGCGCCACGAACGGGACCACGGCCGCTTCGGCGGCGCCCTCGGGCTCGCGGTAGACCTGGAGCGCGAGGCCCTCCATCACGGCGGCGAGGCGGACGGCCGCCGCCGACGGATCCATGCCCTCGTCGACCTCGCCGCACTCCTTGCCGTTGTGGACGGCGCGGGCGATGTCCTCGCGCAGCTTACGGGCGGCCTCGGTGTCGACGGCCGCGAGGGCGGGGGCGTCGAGGGCTCGGCCGGCGAACGCGCGGGTGACGCGGTATTCGGCGCGGCGGGCCTCGTCCAGGGGGATGTACTCGGTCATCACCTCCGCCATGACCCGTGCGATGGGCCGCTCGTGCTCGACCCCGTCCCTGATCCGCTCGTCGACGCGCGCGCGGATGCGGGCCGAGACCTCGCGGAAGGCGTGGAGCAGCATCTCGTCCTTGGTGCGGAAGTAGTGCTGGACGAGCCCGACGGACATGCCTGCGGTGGCGGCCGTGCGGGCGACGGTGACGGCGTCGAGCCCGTGTGCGGTGATCAACTGGCTGACGGCGTCGGCGATCTGACGGCGGCGTTCTTCGTGGTCGGCGGTTCGCGGCACTTGATAACCGTACCAGCGTACGGTTATAACCGTATTCCCATACGGTTATCCACCGCGCTCCACGGAAGGACGACGCCCCATGCTCAACCCGCTCCGCCGCGCCGCCGCAGCGGCGACAGCCCTCCTGCTCGGTCTGCTTCCCTTAGGTCGTGCGGCGGCCGCGGCCGACTCGCCCATCCCCGCGGACCGCCTGGCGGCCGTGGACGCCTACGTGCGCGACCGCATGGAGGCCACCCGTACGCCCGGGCTCTCCTACGCCGTCGTCGGACCCGACGGGCCGATCCACGCACGCGCCAGGGGAACGGACGGACATGGCGAACCGGTCACGATCGAAACCCCCTTCCTTTGGGGCTCGGTCGCCAAACCGATCGCCGCGAGTGCCGTGATGACCCTCGTGCAGGACGGGCGCCTCCGGCTCGACGACGCGGTCGTCGACCACGTGCCCGACTTCCGTTTCGGCGGCTCCGGTCACGCTTCTCGCGTCACCGTCCGCCACCTGCTCCAGCAGACCGCCGGGCTGCCCGAGTCGGCCACCTTCGAAGTCGCCGACTGTGTCGACGCCGACTGCCCGGGAGCGGTGGAGCGCGTCGCCGAGCTGGACGACGTACATCCGCTCGGGCCGCCCGGCACCACGTATGCGTACAGCAGCGCCAACTACCTCGTGGTGGCCGCTGTCGTCGAGTCCGTGACCGGTCGCCCCTTCGCCGACCACCTTCGGGACAGCGTCCTGCGCCCGGCCGGCATGGACGGGGCGATCGCCGACCGTGCGTCCGCACGCGAGCGAAACCTTCCGCCCGGGCACCAGCTCCTCTGGGGCCTACCGTCCGCGATCGCCGACGGCGTGGACGACGACGGCGCCGCCTACGGCTACACGGGCGGTGATCTGAACGACCTCGCCGCGTTCGCCTCCTTCCAGCTCCGGTCGGGGAGGACCGGCAACAGCAACGGCACGACGGTCCTGACGCCCGAGTCCGTCCGCCTGATGCGAGATTCCGGCCGACTCCACCCGTCCGGCGCCGCGACCGGATACGGACTCGGCTGGCGCGTCGGGGGCCTAGAGGCTCCCCTCGACAGCGCGATCTGGCACACCGGTGCCACCCCTGGCTACTCCGCGATGCTCTTCCTCCTGCCGAAGCAGAACATCGCCCTCGTCCTCCAGCAGAACCTCCATGGCCTCCTCCACGACGGTGCCGTCATGGAGGTCGGCTTCGGCGCCGCACTCATCCTCGCCGGAGGCACCGCCCCCACCGACCCACCCTCCGCCGTGACGTACCACGCCACCGTCTGGGGCCTCACCGCCCTGGCCCTCGCCCTCCTCGCGGGCACCTTCCACTCCGCCCGCCTGCTCCGCCGGCGGCCCGTGCCCCGCCGCATCGCCCCCACCATCCTGTGGTGCCTGGCCGGCGCCCTGCCCTGGATCGTCATGGTGGCCGCCCTCGCCCTCATCGGCCCCAGGGCGCTGTGGGCCTGGACACCCGACGCCTTCATCGCCCTGTGCACGGCGGCCGCCGCCGGGACCGCCACCATCGCCCTGCGGCTCACCACCGCGTACGTCGGCAGAGGCATCGCCCGGCGCCCGGCTTCCCCGGGGCGAGTCCGCCGTGCCTGAGGGGTGAGGGTCGCGCGACCGTACGGGAAGCGGGCAGATGCGTCGCAGATATGCGGCTCGTCGGCTCAGGAGCGCACGTTCCCCGAGGCCGGGCCCGGCGAGGCGTCGGGGCGTTCGTCGCCCTGAGAGGCCAGGTTCTTGAGGGGGCGGCTGTCGGCGACCTGATAGGTGGCCCTGCTGCTCAGCAGGGCCGTCGGACCGCCCGCCTCCGCCGCGAGGAAGCCTGCGGGCGGCCCGTCTGGCTCGGCCGGCCTCACGATGCGGAGGTTCAGACCGTCTGCGGCCCCATGAGCCGGACGAGGAGGTCGTCGAGGCTGACCAGGCCGGTGAGCGTCCCTTGCTCGTCGCGTACGACGGCGAGCGAGGAGCGGCGTCGGCGCAGTTGCTCGACGGCCTCGGAGACCGTGGTGCCGGTGGCCAGCTCGGGTACGGGACGGGCGAGGTCGCGGGCGGTGAGGGTCCGGCCTCGGGTGCGGGCGACCAGGGCGTCGCGGGCGTGGACGGAGCCGAGGATGCGGTCGCCGTCGCGGACCAGGAGGCGCGAGCGGTCGGCGTCGGAGGCTCGGGCCAGGAGCATGTCCAGGTCGGCGTCGGCCGGGATCGTGACGATGTCCGCGGCCGGGGTCTGGAACTCCGCCACCGGGGTCTGGGGCTCGGTCAGGGAGCGGGTGATCAGCTGAGAGTCGGCCTTGTTGATCAGGCCGAGCCGCTCGGACTCCTCGACGAGGTGGGTGAGCTGTTCGCGGTTGTGGACGGCGGCCAGTTCGTCGCGGGGCTGGACGCGGCACATCCGTACGAGCGCGTTGCTGACCTTGTTGAGGATCCAGAGCAGCGGGCGCACGGTCTTGACCACGGCCCGGAAGGGCGGCGTGAGCAGCATCGCGGAGCGTTCGGGGTGGGCGATGGCCCAGGACTTGGGGGCCATCTCACCGAGGACCATGTGGAGGAAGACCACGATGATCATGGCGACGGCGAACGCGATGCCGTAGCTGACGGCCGTGGGCAGCCCCAGCTTCACGAGCAGGGGGTCGAGCTCGTGGGAGATCGCGGGCTTGGAGATCGCGCCGAGGCCGAGGGTGCACAGGGTGATGCCGAGCTGGGCGCCCGCGAGCATCAGCGACAGCTCGCGCATGCCGGCGAGCGCGGCCTTGGCGCCGCGCTGCCCGTCGGCGACCGCCTTCTCGATGCGGTGCCGCTTGGCGGCGACGAGCGCGAACTCGGCGGCGACGAAGAAGCCGCTGCCGATCAGCAGCAGGACGGTGACGAAGAGCGCCATGGGGAAGCTCATGCCTGGGCCTCCTCGGCGGCAGACGGGACGTGTTCGATGCGGACGCGTTCGGGGACGTGGCGGTCGAGGCTGAGGACCTCGATGTGGACGTCGTCGACGGTGAGGCGGTCCCCGATCGTGGGGAAGCGGCCGAGACGGTCGATGATGAGGCCGGCGACGGTGTCGTAGTCGTCCTCCTCGGGCAGCGTGATGCCGGTGGCGTCCTCGATCTCGTCGAGGCGACGGCCGGCGTCGACCTTCCAGCCGTCGCCGTCCGGTGCGGCCACGGTGACGACGGTGTCGCTCTCGTCGGCGATGTCGCCCACGAGCTCCTCGGCGATGTCCTCGTACGTGACGATGCCGGCGACACCGCCGTGCTCGTCGAGGACGACGGCGAACTCGTCGTCGCGCTCCCGCATCTGCGCGACGGCCTGCGGCAGGGGCAGCGTGTCGGGCAGCAGGAGCGGTCGCCGGGCCGCCTCCCCCGCGGTGGTGATGTCGAAGGCGGTCGCGGGCAGGCGCATCAGCTCGTTCACGCCCAGGACACCGGCGACGTCGTCGGGGTGGTCGCCGAGAACCGGGTAGTTCGAGTGGCCGTACGTGGCGATCAGCTCCACGGCCTCGGTGAGGGTGGCGTCCTTGCGTACGAAGACGGCGTCCACGCGCGGCACCATCACCTCGTCCATGGTCCGCTCCGAGAACTCCAGCGCGTGGTCGAGCAGCTCGGCGGTGGCGGGCGGCAGCTCGCCCTGTTCGTGGGACTCACCGATCAGGTGGCTGAGCTCTTCGAGGGTGGCACCGTGGTGCAGCTCCTCGACCGGCTCGATGCCGACCTTGCGGAGCAGCTTGTTGGCCGCGCCGTCGAACACGCGGACGACCGGGCCGACGATCTTCAGGTAGACGAGGGTGGAGGAGGCGAGGGACTTGGCGAGCCGTTCGGGGACGGCGAGGGCCAGGTTCTTCGGCGCGAGCTCACCCAGGACCATCTGCAGGACCGTCGCCACCACGAAGGCGAGGACCACGGAGATCGCCGAGACGGCGCCGGTGGACAGGCCCGTCCCTTCCAGTGCGGGCTTCAGGAGCGCCGAGACGGACGGCTCCGCGAGGAATCCGACGACCAGACCGGTGACGGTGATGCCGAGCTGGGCGCCGGAGAGCATGAACGAGAGCCGTTCGAGGACCGTCAGCGCGCGGGCGGCCCGCTTGTCGCCCGCCTCGGCCTCGCGGGCGAGCGCGAGCCGGTCGGCGGCGACGTAGGCGAACTCCTGGGCGACGAAGTACCCGGTGCCGGCGGTCAGGACGAGGACGGCCAGCAGGCCGAGAGCGGCGTTCATCGACCGCACCCCTTGAGGGCGCGGGTGGACGTCGGTCTGGCGGACGCGGACAAGAAGTGGCTCCTTGCAGAAGGGACAGAGCGTTGGAAGGGAGTATCGGGGGTGAGGGGGCCGCCGGGACCGCAGGCGGAAGGCCGGGTCACACGGCGGCGGCCGGTCCGACCAGCTCGTCGAGGACGTCTTCCATGGTCACGTAGCCGAGGACGGCCCCGCTCTCACCGGTGACGGCGGCAAGGTGGCTGTCGGCGGCCCGCAGCGCGGTGAGCGTGTCGTCGAGCGGGGTGTCGACGCGCACCCGGGTCACCGCGTGCAGCGCGGTCCGCGGAAAGGGCCTGTCCCGGTCGGTGACGCCGAGGGTGTCCTTGATGTGCAGGTAGCCGAGCACGGCTCCCGCCGGACCGGTGACCGGGAAGCGCGAGTAGCCGGCCTCGGCCGCGGTCCGCTCCAGCCCGGCGGGGGTGATGCGGTGGTCGACGGTGATCATGCGGGCGGCGGGGACGAGGATCTCCCCGACGGGGCGGGTGCCGAGTTCCAGGGCGTCGCGCAGCCGCTCCCCGTCGGCGGGGGAGAGCAGTCCGGCCTGGCTGGTGTCGTGGACCATCCGGGCGAGTTCGTCGTCGGTGAAGACGGACGCGACCTCGTCCTTCGGCTCGACGCGCAGCAGCCGCAGGAGCGCGTTGGCGAAGGCGTTGATGCCGAAGATGACCGGCTTCAGGGCCCGGGTGAGGGCGACCAGCGGCGGGCCGAGGAGCAGCGCGGTCTTCACCGGAGCGGCGAGCGCGATGTTCTTCGGGACCATCTCGCCGATCAGCATGTGCGCGTACGTCGCCAGGGTGAGCGCGATGACGAACGCGATCGGGTGCACGAAGCCGTGCGGGACGTGCATCGCCTCGAAGACGGGCTCGAGCAGGTGGGCGATGGCCGGTTCGGCGACCGCGCCCAGAACGAGGGAGGAGACGGTGATGCCCAGCTGGGCCGTGGCCAGCAGCGCGGAGATGTGCTCCAGGCCCCACAGCGTCATCCGGGCCCGCCGGTCGCCTTCCCGGGCGAGGGGCTCGATCTGGCTGCGGCGGACCGAGATCAGGGAGAACTCGCCGCCGACGAAGAACGCGTTCGTCAGCAGGGTGAGGAAGCCGATGGTGAGCTGGACGGCGGTCATCGGGCCACTCCGGCGTGCTGGTGCCGCCCCTGGTGAGCGGGCTCGGTGAGGTGGACGCGGTCCGCCCGGTGGTGCTCGACGTCGAGGACGTCGAGCCGCCAGCCGTCGAGCAGGATGGCGTCACCCTGGGCCGGGATGCGGCCGAGGCGGGTGGCGATCAGACCGGCCACCGTCTCGTACGGGCCTTCCGGCGCGCGCAGCCCCATGCGGGCCAGCTCGTCGATCCGTACGCCTCCGTCGGCCTCCCAGGTGGCCCGGCCGTCCTCGGTGGGCGGCGCGGGCAGCAGGTCGGGGACCTCGACGGGGTCGTGCTCGTCGCGGACCTCGCCGACGACCTCCTCGACGATGTCCTCCACCGTCGCCACGCCGGCCATGCCGCCGTACTCGTCGATCACGACGGCCATGGTGCGGGTCGCCCGCAGTCGCTCCAGGAGCCGGTCGGCGGGCAGCGTCTCGGGCACCAGGAGCGGCTCGGTCACCAGCTGGGTGATCGGGGTGGCCGCGCGGGCGGCCGGTTCCAGGGCGAGGACGTCACGGATGTGGACGGTGCCGATCACGTCGTCCAGAGCGACCCGGTAGACGGGGAAGCGGGACAGGCCGGTGGCGTACGTGAGGTTGGCGGCGTCGGCGGCCGTGGCCTGGGCCTCCAGGGCGCGGACGTCGACGCGCGGCGTCATGACGTTCTCCGCTGTCAGTTCACCCAGGTGGAGCGTACGGACGAACAACTCGACGGAGTCCGCCTCGATGGCGCCCTCGGCGGCCGAGTGCCGTGCCAGGGAGGCCAGCTCGTCCGGGGTACGGACGGAGTGCAGCTCCTCGGCCGGCTCCAGACCGAAACGGCGCACGAACCGGTTGGCGGTGTTGTTGAGGTGCCGGATGAACGGACCGAAGGCGGCGGTGAAGCCCCGCTGGGGGCCGGCGACGACCTTGGCGACGGCCAGCGGGCGTGAGATCGCCCAGTTCTTCGGGACGAGCTCGCCGACGACCATGAGCACGACGGTGGAGATCGCCACACCGAGAACAGTGGCGACGGAGGACGCCGCACCGCCCAGGCCGATCGCCTCCAGCGGGCCGCGCAGCAGCGCCGCGAGGGACGGCTCCGCGAGCATGCCGATCACCAGCGAGGTGACGGTGATGCCGAGCTGGGCGCCGGAGAGCTGCACGGTCAGCCGTCGGACGGCACGCAGGGCGCTCTCGGCGCCGCGCTCCTCGGCCTCGGCGGCACGTTCCAGCTCGCCGCGCTCGACGGTGGTCAGGGAGAACTCGGCGGCGACGAAGACGGCGCAGGCCAGGGTGAGTCCGAGGGCGAGGAGCAACAGGAGGACTTCGGTCACCGTGCCACCCCCGCTCGCTCACCGAAAGTCAGCAGGCGGTGTCCGGCACGGCCGGTACTCGGAGGCTCCATCGCGGGCCCGTGGCTCCTTCTCATGAACGACGTGGGGAGAGGGTCACGCCCCTCCCCGTACTTCTACACCCACTGTAAAGGACCCAGGTCTGGTGTCCACTGTTCACCCACTCACAGATTGCGTCCGACAGGGGTCGGCCTCCTGGATGCGTCCGGGCTGCACGATCGAGTTCCCGGCCGTGGCGTCCAGGGACGCAGGGAGACTGTTTCCGGACTCTTTCTCCACGAACCTGCCGACGCGCTGCCCCACTTCGCCGCGACACCCCTATGCTCTACAGCTGTGTAGAGCACGTGCGTGATGTGCGCACGCGCTTCGTCGACCCCTGGAGGGCTGCTTCCGTGGCTTCGATCGACCTCGACAAGGTGCTGGACAAGGCGTGGGCGGACAAGGAACTGCCGGAGATCCTGGCCGCGCCGGTCGGGGCCCTCAAGGGCGTGTCCGACCGTGACGGCGAGCTTCTCCAGGAGGCGTTCGGCGTCAAGACGATCGCCGACCTCGCGGAGCTGAAGTACGTCCGCTGGGCGCAGACGCTCGCCGCGCTCCACACCGCGACGAAGTAACCCGCATACCGCCGTCGGCGCCCCACACCCCACCCGGGGCGCCGACGGCATCCGAACCACAGGCACGAATGAAGGAGTGAACGCCACGATGGTGTTCAAGAGGCTGCTCGGCTCGCTCGGGGTCGGCGGCCCGTCAGTGGACACAGTCCTCGACCCGGGCGCGGTGACGCCGGGCGGAACGCTCAGCGGGCAGGTCCACCTCAAGGGCGGGAGCGCCGACTTCGCCGTCGAGCACATCACCTTGGAGCTCGTGGCCCACGTCGAGGCCGAACACGACGGCGGGGAGTCCGAGGGGGCGGTGGTCTTCCACCGGCAGGTGGTGGGCGGGAACTTCCGCCTCGCCGAAGGTGAACTGCGCAGCGTCCCGTTCTCCTTCCCCCTGCCGTGGGAGACGCCGATCACCGAGCTGTACGGCCAGGGCCTCGGCATCGCCCTCGGCGTACGGACCGAACTCGGCATCGCCGGCGGGAAGGACAAGGGCGACCTCGACCCGCTCGCCGTACGCCCCCTGCCGGTCCAGGAAGCGGTCCTCGAAGCCCTCGGCCAGCTCGGCTTCGGCTTCAAGTCGGCCGACCTCGAACTCGGGCACATCCGGGGGACGGGCCAGCAGCTGCCCTTCTACCAGGAGATCGAGGTCGCCCCCTCGTCCCGGTACGCGCACCAGGTCAACGAGATCGAGGTGACCTTCCTCGCCGGCCCGGCCGGAATGGAGGTCGTCCTGGAGGCGGACAAGCGCGGCGGATTCCTCTCCGAGGGCCACGACACCGTCAACCGGTACACGGTCAGCCATCACGGCGTCGACCAGGTCGACTGGAACGCCGAGGTCGAGTCCTGGATGCGGCAGCTCGTCGAGCACCGTGCCTCGTACGGTTCACCCTCCCCGTACGGGCCCCACGATGCCTACGGCCACGGGGCTCCGCACGCCGACAAGGACCACCACGGCCACCACGGTGACGGGCACGGCCACCGCTCCGGCCCGGGCATGGGCACCGTGGTCGCGGTGGGTGCGGCCGGGCTCGCCGTCGGTGTCGTCGGCGGCATGGTCGCGGCCGAAGCCGTCGACGAGATCGGCGACTTCTTCGAGGGCGACGAAGAGGAAGAGGAGGAAGGCGACGAGGGCTGACACCAGCAGCCTGCCGGGCGCCCGCCCGGCCGTCGCCCCCCCTGGGCCCGCGACCGCACCCCGGTCGCGGGCCTTCTCGCGCCCAGGGGCTGCGGGGCACCTCGACGGGCGACTCGCCAAGGAAGCCGCCTCCCTTGCGGCGAGGTTCCAGAAGCGTTGACTGGAACGGCACCGACCGCGCCACCAGCACCTGATAGCTTCTACATCAATGTAGAAGATGTGGGTGGTCCGGACCGTCCTCATCCGGACCGGACCACCCCCGACATGCAACGGAGGTCCGAAGATGGCCCTGTGGGACCGCTTCAAGGAGTCGGCATCGACGATGCAGACCCAGCTCATGGCGAAGAAGAACGACCTGAAGAGCGGCGCCTTCCGTGACGCCAGCATGGCGATGTGCGCGCTCGTCGCCGCCGCCGACGGCAGCATCGACCCGTCCGAGCGCCAGAAGGTCGCCCAGCTCATCATGAGCAACGACGTACTGCGGAACTTCCCGGGGGACGACCTCCAGCGCCGCTTCGACGCCAACTGCGACAAGCTGACCGCCGACTTCGACTTCGGCAAGGTCAGCGTCCTCCAGGAGGTCGCGAAGGCGAAGAAGAAGCCCGCCGAGGCCCGCGCCGTCATCCAGATCGGCATCATCATCGGCGGCGCCGACGGCGACTTCGACAAGGACGAGCAGGCGGTCGTACGAGAGGCGTGCTACGCCCTCGACCTCCCCCCGCACGAGTTCGACCTGTAGTCCCCTTGCCGAGGGAGGGGTCCGTACCTTCGTCGCGGGTCCCTGCCTCCCCCTCCGGCCCGGTCCGTCAACTCCTCCACCCACACCTGGGACAACGGCTGTGGCCCGGTTCGGGGAGGGGAGAAGTCGTCGAGCGCAGGCAGTTCGTCATGGAAGTCCACCTGCGGATTCAACCACCGCAGACCGCGGCTCACCTCCGCTGCTCAGCGGACGTTCGTGAAGGTGCGTCCGGGCCGATCAGGCCGTTCGAAGTCGTCCGAGCATCATCCGCGTCGGCGTCATCCACTCGCCACCCCCACTTGACCAACCGCGTTCCCCCTCCACGAACATGCGGGTAGCGCTAGAGCGGGGTCGCCGCCTTCAGGATCAGGAACAGCGTGACGGCCGAGTTCGCCGAGGACAGTGCGGAGACCGTGGTGCCGGCCGCGGCCCCCCACGCCGCCAGGCCGGCGCTGGTGAACAAGGACGGCCACAGGCGGGCGGCCGGAGCGGGGCCCAGCAGAGCGGCCACGCGGCGGGGTACGGGACCGGCCGAGGCGAATCCCGCGAGCGTCACCGCAGGTGCGCCACGAGAGATCAGCGCGGCCTTGCCGACAGCCCGTGCCACGATCCGGCGGCTGCCGATGCGGGTGGCCGCCTCCTCGTCCGCCCACCGCTCGGTGGTGTACGTGACCGCTGTGCGCAGGGGCCGCAGGAACGGGTTGGCACGCGCGGCAAGCTGCACGGTCAGCAGGAACCTGTGGTGGCGGGCGGTCAGGTGGACGCGCTCGTGGGCGAACAGCGCGCGCCGCTCCGGGCCGGTCAGGGTTGAGAGCATCGCGGTCGTGACCACGACTCGGTCCTTCCGGCCCGGCAGGGCGTAGGCGTACGGGTTCGCGTCGGGCAGCACCACGACCGATGTCGCGGGCAGGCCCTCCAGTGCGCGGCCGGCACGGCGACGTACGCGATGGTGCCGCCAGGCGGCCCTGGCGCAGGACACGAGAACGAGAACCAGGGTGGGGATGGCGGCCTTGCCCGCGATCTCGTCGTAGGGGACGGCCTCGCGGACCTCGGGGTCGGACCAGCCGTCCGGCAGCGGATTGCCGGGCAGTTGGGCGGTGCCGACCACCATCAGCAGGGCCAGGGACAGCGTGCTGCACACGGCGAGCACGCCGGAGACGCCGGTCAGCAGCCAGGTGGCCATCCGCGGATGCAAGTGGTGCTCGGCAAGGCGTGCGACCGGCCACGCCGTCAAGGGCAGGACCAGTGGCAGGAAGACGAAGACCCCCATGCGGTCAGTCTTCCCCCTCCGCGGACTCATGAGCCAGCAGATCGCGCAGCAGACGCTCGTCATGAGGTGAGAGGCCCGTCACGAACCTGGCCAGCACCGTCTCCCGGTCCGCCTCGCCGTCCAGGACCTTCCGCATCCGCAGCGCCGCGAGGCCGGCCTCGTCCGCGACCGCCGTCCACTCGAACGACCGGCCCACCCGTTCCCTGCTCACAGCGCCCTTGGCGTGCAGGCGGGTCAGGATCGTGATGACGGTCGTATAGGCGAGATCGCCGCCGAGACGCTCCTGTACCCATCCGGCCGTGCAGGCGTCCGGTGCCTGCCGCAGGGCAGCCAGCACCTGTGCTTCGAGCTCGCCCTGGCCCCGCCGTCGGGGAGGCGTGTCGTGGCCCTCCTGCTCGGCCTTCGTCATTCCGCCGCCCTCCCGTCGACTCGTCCCGCCCGTGTGGGGCGGTTCATCGTACTGAGACGACACGCATCCGCCCGCTTCTGTTCGCTTGGAGTTGGCGGGCGACACCGTCGGGAAGCGGGGGTCCCGTTCTCCACCCTTCCCGCATCTTCTACATCATTGTAGATTTACAGGCTCCGGCACGCTACGGCCAGAAAGGAAGACGACATGGGTGTGAGCCTCTCCAAGGGCGGCAACGTCTCGCTGAGCAAGGAGGCGCCGGGGCTGACCGCCGTCCTGGTCGGCCTGGGCTGGGACGTCCGTACGACCACCGGGAACGACTACGACCTCGACGCGAGCGCCCTGCTCCTGAACGACACGGGGAAGGTCGTCTCCGACCGGCACTTCGTCTTCTACAACAACCTCACCAGCCCGGACGGTTCGGTCGAGCACACCGGCGACAACCTCACCGGCGAGGGCGACGGCGACGACGAGGCCATCAAGGTCGACCTGGCCGCCGTGCCCGCCGACATCACGAAGATCGCCTTCCCCGTCTCCATCCACGACGCCGAGAACCGGGGCCAGGGCTTCGGCCAGGTCCGCAACGCCTTCATCCGCGTGGTCAACCAGGCCGGCGGTGCCGAACTCGCCCGCTACGACCTCTCCGAGGACGCCGCCACCGAGACCGCGATGATCTTCGGCGAGCTCTACCGCCACGGCGCCGAATGGAAGTTCCGGGCCGTGGGCCAGGGCTACGCCTCCGGCCTCGCCGGCATCGCGGCCGACTTCGGCGTCAACGTCTGAGACACCGAGCGAGTCAGTCCCCTCCAGAGAACGGAACACCGTGTTCGGAATCAGCGAGATAGCGATCATCCTGATCGTCGTCATTCTGCTTCTCGGCGCCAAGAAGCTGCCCGACCTCGCCCGCAGCGCGGGCAAGGCGGCCCGCATCCTCAAGAGCGAGACCAGAGCGATGAAGTCCGACGGCACCCCGGATCAGCAGGCGACCTACCAGGTCACCGAGAGCCGCCCACTCCAGGACCCGGACCAGCGGGACAACCAGCGCCCCGACGCCTCCCCCGGCCCCATCGCAGGGAACACGCTTCCCTGAAGCTGGGAACCCTCTGCGGTCCGATCGTTCAGGCGCAGTCGTACTGCTTGGCGAGGTTGTCGACGGCCTCGAGCACGACCGTACGGGAGAGCGCGATGAGGGCCGCGTCGTCCCAGTTCTCCGCCACGACGACGCCGGGTGCGACCTTGAGCGTGACGGTCACGTACTCGGCGTCCGTTCTCATCTCCTTGCGGCAGGCAGAAGGAAGCTGGACCTCGCTCTGGCGGGGGCCCACCCACCCGGAACGGCCGTCAGCGAAGCGGACGGCACCCTTCACGGGTTCGTTCAGGGCGTTGGCGGGACGGGCGTCGAGGGTGTACTGGAGCCGGTCCGCGGTGTCCCCTCCCGGGTCCCGGTTGACGAAGCAGATGGTGGAGAAGATCGGGTCGGCCCCGGCTCCTGTGTTCTTGTCCTCGTCGACGGCGACGCGGCCGCCCTTGCCGTCATTCAGCAGACCCGCCGTCTTCTCGCCGAGCATGCCGAGGCAGAGGTTCTGCGCGCGCAGGTCCTTCATCGGGCTCGGCCATAGTCGGACCGCGGCCACCACCGCGGCCGCGACCACGAGGACAGCCGGCAGGACCAGGTATTTCTTGTTCATCAGTACGACTCGCCCGCCTTCATGCCGATCTCCTTGATGCCATTCTGATAGGGCAGTTGCAGGGCTTCGCGTGACGGGGGCGGGCTCCAACTGGGCGAAGGGGACGGCGCGAACGGGCCGGCGTGGTTCTCCATGAGGAGGATCATGACGATGGCGAGGACGCTGCTGGCGACGATCAGGGCGAGCCCGAGCGGATTGTTGGCGTTGTAGACGTAGCGGTTGGTGCCCCACTTGCTCTTCTTGAAGACGGGCTCGTCGTCGTTCATCGCATCGGACTCCTTGTCGCGAGGGGGCGTGCGTGCCTGCCGTGGACACGGCCGAACTGCCGGCGGAGGTACCGGCGGACGAGCGGGACCATGACACACCAGGCCACGATTTCGGCGACGGGCCCCCGTCCGGACAGGTCGCCGAGGACCAAGGCCGGCAGTGCGCACAGGGCGGAACCGAGAGCCCACTTCGCGCGGACCACCAGAACGGCGGGGACGCCGTCCCCGACCCAGGTGCGGGCACGGACGAACGCGGAGCCTCCGGTGTGGAGGAGGAAGGCCCCGGCCGAGATCAGGGCGAGGGCGACGGCGGTGACGCACACCGCCTCGCCTTCCGGCGTGTCCGCTGTGTTCTGGACGGTTCCTTCCCGTGCCACGGAGACCGCGTAGTCGCGCCACAGGGTGACGGTGACCTCTTCACCTGGAGTGAGGTGTTCGAGGAGCGGGCCCGCACTGCCCATGTCGATCTCATCAGGCAGTCCGGGGGCCTTCAGCAGACGGAGGGTGAACTCCTCGTACTTCGGTTCGTCCCGGATGACGATCCCGGCCACGCGCGCCGGGCGAACGTGGAGACAGTCATCCGTCGGCTCCGGGCTGCTGTTGCTCGCGCAGGCCGTGGCCTGGAGAGAGAGGCGCTCGTCGGCTGCCGTCTCCGGTACGACCGCCAGGCCGGACGCCGCGACCAGAAGGACGGCGAGGCCCAGGAGCGCGGCGAGCGCTCCCCAGACCCTGTGCCGGATCGTCCGTCGCCGCAAGCTCATGACGTGGTGGACCGGCGCTCGGCGAACCAGGCGCAGGCGAAGCTGATCGTGGCGCTCCAGAAGAGCGGGGCGCCGAACTCCTTGCTCTCGGCGAGGGTGAAGACGGTGCCGATCGCGGCCTGGACGAGTCCGACGACGGCGAGGGTGGCGGCGGCGCGGCGGTTGGTGCTCACGGCTGTCCCCAGGGGTTGGTCGGTGCGGTCGGCGGACTGGTCAGAGGTAGTACTGGAGCAGGGTGGCCGCGTCGACGGTGCCGATGAGCTGCGGCCGATCGTCGTGGTAGTCGACGACCACGACGAGATGGCCGCCGGTCCGCTCCATGAGCGAGGCCATGTGGAGGGGTGAGGCATCGGGGCTCACGACGGCCGGTGCGGGCGGGCGCTTGGGCAGCACATCGGCGAGCCGGAGAGATGCCGCACGGGCCCGGACGGCGTCATCGAGAGACGCCTCCGCCACTGCGGCAAGGAGCGGGTCCTCCCGTACGGGGTCGGGCAGGGCAGCTGCCAGGACGTCTGCCGCGGGAACGACCGTCAGCGGATGACCGTCCTCGCTCACGACGACGAGAGCCGGGGACCGTTCACGGACCAGCAGTGCCGCGGCCTCCCTCAAGGTGACATGCGGGTGCACGGCGGTGGAGGGCCAGGCAAGTTCACGTGCGCGCATGGGGGAGGGCCTCGGTGGTCGTCGGCTCGGTGCAGGGTCGGGGCTGGGGCGTGGTGCCGGCCTCGACGAGGTCGTCGACGTGGAAGAGGCGGGCGATGGGGACGTCGGTGCTGCTGTGGGCGATGATCGAGAAGGCGATGCAGACCGCGATCAGCGTGTACGCCTCCTGCCCCTGTGGGATGCCGGCCTGGAGGACCAGCAGGCCGTAGACGACCGAGGCGAACCCCTTGGGCCCGAACCAGGCGGCAACCAGCTTCTCCCGGCGGTCGATCCGGGTGCCCCACAGCGACAGCAGCAGCGAGCCCGGCCTGATCAGCACGATCGCGAGGACCACGGCCGCGTATCCGCCCAGGGTGAGGTCTCCGAACAGCTGCGGGGTGAGGAGCGCTCCGAACACGAGCAGGGCGGCGAACTTGGCGAGTTCGGCCAGCGACTCCCCCAACGGCTCGAAGGCGTTCTTCGACTCCGGGGATACGGCGGCGAGGACGGCACCCGCGGAGAAGGCCGCGAGGTAGGGGTTGGCGTGGGTGAGGTGGCAGGCGGCGTAGAGGATGATGCCGGTGGCCAGCGGAAGGAGCGGCTGGAGCTTGGGCTCCGCGCCGAGCAGCCGGAAGCGTACGAGCCCGTTGACGATCAGGGGCAGCAGCACGCCGAAGGCGAGGCCGAGACCGAGCTCCAGGGCGATGCTTCCGTACGACGCCTCGGCGCCGACCGCGGTCGGCCCGGCGGCGGCGATGAGGATCAGGACGACGGGCAGGGCGAGTCCGTCGTTGATGCCGCTCTCGACGTTGAGGAGCTCACGGAGGCGGGCGGGGACCTCCTTGCGGCCCACGATCGCGGAGGCGAACACCGGGTCCGTCGGTGCCAGGACCGCGCCGACGAGGAACGAGGTCGTCCAGTCCAGGCCGACGAGGTAGTGGGTGATCAGCGCCATGCCGACGCAGGCGAGCGGCATACCCAGACCCAACGCCCTTGCCGGGTTACGCCAGTTGGCGCGCAGCTTGGCGAAGGAGACGTGCATGCCGTCGGTGAACAGGACGGCGAACAGGGCGAGGTCGGCGGTGACCGCCACGATCTCGCTCTCGGGCGAGATGTGGATCAGCCCGAGGAAGCCGTCGCTGACCAGTGCTCCGCCCACGAGGAAGAGGAGCGAGGTGGACAGGACGGTGCGGGCGGCGAGCCCGGACAGCAGGACCGCGACGAGCAGCGCGGCTCCGAAGACGGCGACGAGCACCATGGCGGATATCCCCCGATCGGCAGAAAAGACATGTGTCCCTTGTTCGCCGACCAGGCTTCCCGGCACTCCGTCACGGACCTTACACATTCCATACGTGGCATTGACAGGTCCTTGACGCGCAGCCAACCCCTTGTACTGGTTGCCGGGGCCCGGCAACCATGGTGGCGCCGATGGCCTTGGCTGACGGGCCGGCGGGCGCTCCGGCGCGTATCGTCCGCGGCACGTGCGCCGGGAAGTCCGGTCGGCAACTGCCGACGCCTGCCCTGGAGCTCTCTCATGCCGCCGCCGATGTCACCGACCGAGCGTCTCCGCCGTGGCTCGCGCGCTGTGCTGCGCCGGTTCCGTCCCCGCCGGGAACTCCTCGTGCTCCGCCTCAAGGGCGACCTCGCCGCCGACACGGTGCAGGACACCGGTCGTGTCCTGCGCGCGGCTCTGCGCGAAGAGCCGAAGGTGCTTGAAGTGGACGTGTCCCGCGTGACGCATCTCAGTCCGGACGGCGCCCTCCCTCTGTTCCTCGCCGCCCGGGGAACCCGCGGCCAGGGAACCCGGTTCAGGGCCACCCACGCTTCAGGACAGGGCGGGCGATGATGCGCCAGACGGGCCTGGGGCGCTACCTGTCGGGCGAGGAACGTCGGGTAGCCGAGTACGCGTGGGGCGCACGTGCGACACCGGACGGGACGGGATCTCTCACGTACTCCGGAAGCACTCCTCCTCGCCCTCGGGGCAAGCCGACCGGGCTGGGTGCGGCATTTCTGGGCATCCCCACGCCACCGGGTGACCCGGGCCGGTCTTGTGCACGCGGCGCATTTCCGGGGCAGGCCGGCGCGCGAACAGCTCAGAGTGACCGCTCGGCCCGGGGACGGCGTCGGCCGCCGAGGTCCTGGCCCCGCCCGGGCCCGGCGTGAACCTGCGTTCACGCACCGGCGTCGACCTTGATCGGCTGCTCGGCACTGTACGGGCCGCCCTCCAGGCGCTCACCGCGGCGCAAGTGTGAGGGAGCTCCCGGGCGCGCATGGCGCCGCGGGTCAGCTCCAGGGGATTCCGGCGGGTCAGACGCGGGTGAGGGCGGCAGCTCCGAAGGAGACGTCGAACCGGTCGCACCAGATGCTGACGCTGGGGTACTTCGACCAGTCGACGTCCGTGGGCAGGGGATAGTTCTGGTCGCCCTTGTTTCCCTTGAGCTTGGCGAGGCTGACGTACTGGCCGTCGTCGAAGACTCCCCACCCGGCCTTGCCCTCCTTGACCGGCGCGTCGCTCAACCAGACCCGCAGATCGGGGCCGTTGCTCGTGTCGAGTTCTTCCAGCCGAAGCGTGTGGGTGCCGTCGGCGAGACGGACCACCTTCACCGTGCCGGTGGTCTCGTGCTCATGGCTGATGAACGTGCCCTGCGCGATCGTGACCGGCCCGGCTGCCGGCGGGGTCACCGAAGCCGAAGGGCCCGGGTCCATGGTCGGTGTGCCGGCGGGTGGTGTCGTGGACGGCGCGGTCGCAGAGGGCAGCGCCTCATGGACCGTCTCGTCCACCCACAGGGCCCACGGCTTGAACCATGCCAGCCCTGCCGCCACAGCCACTACGACGGCGGCCACCAGGCCCGCCCACGGCTTCCTGCTCCGGCCCCGCTCCACTGGCACTCTCCCGCTTCTTTTCGCCGTCACCATCTGACCGTCATCCAACGCTGCCTGCCGCCTACGCGGAAGAACCCGGCGGGTGACGAAAGTCTTACCCTCTCTGGGCCCGCTTCACATGCGGCGGAGTTTCGTCGTGACTCCCGGCACCCCGGTCAGGACCAGCTCCGTCGGGGCCGAGGAAGCCCCGCACAGGGACGGCCGTGCCTCGGCGCTCGCGACAAGGTTCCCGGCGCATCGGCCGTCCCGTGAGGCAGGCCGTGAGCGGCATCAGGTACGGCCCCCGTACGCGCCACGCTCCGCAGGACGTGCGACACGGGCTCAGCCCTCCTTGTGGCAGATGCGGGCCACGAGGAGAGCCGCAAGACCCGCCCAGGGCAAGTGCGCCGGGCCGGAGAGATGCCAGCACAAGGCGCCCAGCACCGCGGCCGTGATGAGGAGCACGAGAAGCGCTCGCCCGCTCCGGAGGAACACCCACTCCTGCCGGGTGCTTCCCGGCTGCTTCATCTCGTGCACGGCGGTGCGGATGACCAGAAGGGCGAGCACGACGGCCGCGCCGAGAAGCGCCGGGGCAATGCCCTGCTCGTTCACCCCGAGCCGCCGGGCCTCGCGCCGGACTGGTAGATGTCGGGGATGCCGTCGGCGTCGTCGTCGCGCTCTTCCTCTTCCCACAGTTGCTTGTAGATGCGGTTGCGGCGGCGCAGGAGGACGGCTGCGAGGGCGGCAGCGGTGAGGGAGCCGACCAGGACGGCGGCCTTGACGTGCTCGGCTTCGGGGCCCGTCGGGAAGGCGAGTTCGCCGATGAGGAGGGCGACCGTGAAGCCGATCCCGGCCAGAGTGGCCAGGCCCAGGACGTCGGCCCAGGCGAGGTCGGAGTTGAGCTCGGCGCGGGTGAAGCGTGCGGCGAGGTAGGTGCCGAGGAAGATGCCGAGGATCTTGCCGACGACGAGCCCGATGACGACGCCGAGGGGTTCGGGGTCGGTGAAGACGTGGACGAGGGCGCCGCCCGAGACACCGACACCCGCGGCGAACAGCGCGAAGAGGGGGACCGCGACGCCCGCGGAGAAGGGGTGGACGATGTGGGAGACACGGGCAGCCGGGGACCGTTCCTCGCCCTTGTCACGGGTGGTACGCAGGATGAGGCCCATGGCGACGCCGGCGACGGTGGCGTGGACGCCGGAGTTGTACATCAGCGCCCAGACCGCGAGCCCCAGGGGCACGTACCACCACCAGCCGCGCACCCGGAAGCGCTGGAGCACGTAGAAGGCGGCGAGTCCGGCGACGGCTGCGCCGAGGGCCCAGAAGTTCAGGTCCGAGGTGAAGAAGACCGCGATGATGAGGATGGCGCCGAGGTCGTCGACGACGGCCAGGGTGAGCAGGAACGCGCGCAGCGCGGAAGGCAGGTGGGTGCTGAGGACGGCGAGGACCGCGAGCGCGAAGGCGATGTCCGTGGCCATCGGCACGGCCCAGCCCTCAAGGCTCCCGCCGCCGATGGTGACGGTGAGCACGTAGAGAGCGGCGGGGACGGCCATGCCGCAGACGGCGGCGACGACGGGCAGGGCGGCGGTGGCGGGGGTGCGCAGCTCGCCGACGACGAACTCGCGCTTCAGCTCGATGCCGGCCACCAGGAAGAAGACCGCGAGCAGGCCGTCGGCCGTCCAGTGGGCGACGGAGAGGTCCAGGCCGAGGGCGGGGATGCCGAAGTGGAAGTCGCGTATCGACTCGTACGCCGCGCTCCACGGACTGTTCGCCCACGCGAGCGCGACGACGGCGGCGGCGAGGAGGACGAGTCCTCCCACGGTTTCCGTGCGGAGGGCTTCAGTGATCGCCTGTCGTTCGGACCAGGGCAACAGGCCGAGGATCACCTTGCGCGGGCGTGGCTGTGTCATGGGGGAAGGCCTCCGGGGCGGTTCGGCGGAATGGGCACACGGCCCCTCGACGCCGACCAGACTTCCCGGCACACCAGCGCGTCGCGTTGACGCGTTCTTTACACCCTATCGAGTGCTCGTGGGGCTCGCCAGGGTGGCTCTCAGCAGCCGAGACGGAATGAAGGGCCCTGCTCTCACCACGGCGCGAGGTGAGTGGCAGGGCCCTTCGGGAGCCGGGCCGCCGGGGGCGGTCAGACGGTGGTCTTCACCGGCTCCTGGTCGGTGTCCTCGTCGGAGTTCGTGTCGAGGCCCGCGTCGCGCTTCTTGACGAAGGTGAGGAAGGTGTTCAGCTCGCGCTTGACGACGGGGGCGAGGAGGTAGAGGCCGATGATGTTGATGACCGCGAGCATGAAGAGCACCGCGTCGGCCATGTCGATCAGCGTCTGCAGGGTGAGCAGGGAGCCCGCGACCGCGAAGACGGTGTAGAGGACCTTGAAGGTCAGCTCGCTGGCCCTGCTGCGGCCGAAGAGGTGGGTCCAGGCCTTCATGCAGTAGTAGCCCCAGGTCAGCACCGTGGAGATGGCGAACAGCATGACCGCGACGGTGAGGACGTACGGGAACCAGGGCATGACCGTGGCGAAGGCGTCGGAGGTGATGGTGACGCCGCCGATGGACTCGCCGCCGTTACGGAGCTCGACGTAGCTGGCGGGGTTGGCGATGACGATGGTCAGGGCGGTCATGGTGCAGATGACGACCGTGTCGATGAACGGCTCCAGCAGGGCGACCAGGCCCTCGCTCGCGGGGTGCTTGGTCTTCACCGCGGAGTGGGCGATCGGGGCGGAGCCGAGGCCGGCCTCGTTGGAGAACGCGGCCCGCTTGAATCCGATGATCAGCGCGCCCAGGACACCGCCGGCGACGCCTTCGGGGTTGAACGCGCCCTCGATGATCGTGGAGACCGCGGAAGGCACTGCGGAGGCGTTGACGGCGATGACGACGAGGCAGGCGGCGATGTAGATGCCGGCCATCGCGGGAATCAGCTTGCTGGTCACGGAGGCGATGGAGCGGATGCCGCCGAGGAGCACGATGCCGACGAGGGCGGCGATCAGGATGCCGAAGAACAGGGCGCCGGCGGAGGAGCCCAGGGCACCGTCCTCGCCGCCGGTGACGGAGACGAGCTGCGCGTAGGACTGGTTGACCTGGAAGAGGTTGCCGCCGAAGAGGCCGAAGAACAGGATCATGAAGGAGGCGAGGACGGCGAGGACCTTGCCGAGGGTCTTGCCGTTCTTGCCGAAGCGCTCGGCCAGGCCCTTGGGCAGGTAGTGCATGGGGCCGCCGGAGACGGTGCCGTCGGGATGCACCTCGCGGTACTTCACACCGAGGGTGACCTCGACGAACTTGGTGGCCATGCCGAGCAGGCCGCACAGGATCATCCAGAACGTGGCCCCGGGGCCACCGATGGAGACGGCGACGGCGACACCGGCGATGTTGCCGAGTCCGACCGTGCCGGAGACGGCGGCGGTCAGCGCCTGGAAGTGGTTGACCTCGCCGGCCGAGCCCTTCTCGTCGTACTTCCCGCGCACCACGTCCACGGCGAGCCGGAACTTTCGCAGCTGGACGAAACCGAACCAGCCGGTGAAGACCAGACCGGCGACGACGAGCCACGCCACGATCAGCGGAAGCTCCGTACCTCCGACGGGCACGGAGTAGAAGACGATCTCGCCGAGCCGGGTGGCTATCGGCTCGAAGAAGCCACTGACCGCCTTGTCGACGGACTGGGTGAGGGAATCGAGAGACACGGTGGGGACCTCGGAAGCGCAGGACCGGCGCGCGGGAGGCGGCGCCGATGGGGGTGCGGTCTGTGAGCGAACGCCGTTGTCCGGTCGGCGAGCCGAGTGATCGTCATCCGTGGACTCGGAGCGTGATCACCTCGGTCGTGCTGCCGGTACGTGCCCGGCATCCCGCAGGACAGGCGAGGGGTGGTGCCACCTGCGGAGTTGCGCATTCCTACCACAGCAACCCGCCCCCATCACGTGACGCACGTCACCTTACTCACGGTGATCTACGAAAAGCGCAGGAGTCGTGACGCGACCGTTATCCGGACAGACCTATCCGTTCACTGTGCACATATTTCCCCTGGTCAGGAGCTCGTGACGGAACGCTCCTGTCGCCCGGCAAGACTGTCGGCGACGGCAGGAGCTCGACCGGCCGTCCCCTACCTGCCCTCTGGTGCCTGCGGCTCCTGACGGCCGGCGGTGAAGGGATACGTGTCGGTGTCGGCTTCGGCCGCGTCGGCGAGTGCCTCGGCAGCGGCCTCCGCCGCCTGCGCCGCGTCGTCGGCCGCCTGGGTGGCGGCCCTGTCCTCCGCGGACGTCTCCCGGACGGCCGGAGACGGGGGCAGCACCTCGTTGAAGGCGCGGGACACCCCTTGGAGCGCGGAGGTGACCTCGCTGGGGATCACCCAGAAGGTGCTGCCCGCGCCCTGGGCGAGCTGGGGCAGCATCTGCATGTACTGGTAGGCGAGGAGCTTGGGGTCGGGGTCGTTGCGGTGGACGGCCTGGAAGACCTCGTCGACGGCTCGGGACTGCCCCTCGGCCTTGAGGATCTCGGCGGTGCGGTTGCCCTCCGCCCGGAGCACGGCGGCCTGTTTGTCCCCCTCGGCGGTGAGGATCTGCGACTGGCGCTGCCCCTCCGCCCCCAGGATCGCCGCCCGCTTGTCGCGCTCGGCGCGCATCTGCTTCTCCATGGCGTCCTTGATGGACTGCGGAGGGTCGATGGCCTTGATCTCCACGCGGTTGACCCTCAGCCCCCACTTGCCCGTCGCCTCGTCGAGCACGCCACGGAGCTGGTTGTTGATGGTGTCACGGGAGGTCAGGGTCTTCTCCAGGTCCATCGAACCCACGACGTTGCGCAAGGTGGTGACGGTGAGCTGTTCGACGCCCTGCAGGAAGTCGGCGATCTCGTAGGCGGCCGCCCGCGGGTCGGTGACCTGGAAGTACAGCACGGTGTCGATCTCGACGACCAGGTTGTCCTCGGTGATGACCGGCTGCGGCCGGAACGAGACCACCTGTTCCCTCAGGTCGATCACCGGATAGACGCGGTCGACATAGGGGATGACGAGGTTGAGGCCCGGCCTCAGGGTGCGCCGGTAGCGGCCGAGGCGTTCGACGTTGCGGGCCCGCGCCTGCGGCACGATGCGTACCGCCCGCACCACGGTGAAGACCGCGAGGGCCGCGAGGATCAGACCGGCTATGAGCAGTCCCGGCACGTCCATGACTCACTCCCGGGGGTAGACGACGGCGGTGGCGCCATCGATTTCCATGACGTCGACGGTCGCCCCCGGAGGTATCACCAGCGTCTCGTCGTAGGCGCGGGCCGTCCACTCCTCACCACCGATGCGGACCCTGCCGCCCAGACCCGTCACCTCCGACACGACACGGGCGGAGCGGCCCACCAGGGCATCCGTGCCGAACCGCTCGGCCTGCGGCCTGAGCAGATGGCGCGCTGCGACGGGGCGCACGAACAACAGGCTGGTGGCAGCCAGAGCGGTGAAGACCACGAGTTGCAAGGGCGGCGAGAGCCCGAGGGCGGCGGCTCCCGCCGTGACGGCCGCCGCGGCGCCGAGGATCCCGAGCGCGGCAGTGAGGGTGAAGATCTCCGCCACCGCCAGCACCCCTGCGGCGATCAACCAGACCAGCCATAGGTCCATGGCGCTCTCCCGGCAGGTGCGACTCCGCGAAGGACTGAAAAACGCACCTTTTGGCGTTTTTACCCCTTTTTGCGGGGTGGCATGCTCGGGCAGGCTTGTCGGCCTGCCCGAGCGCGCTTGGAGCAGGCCGACAAGCCTCAGTGCTCCCGCTTCTGTCGGTACGTCCTGAGGTCGCGGTTGACGAAGAGGTGGACGTGGCCACACGACCAGCAGATCAATCCGGTGGCCGACTCGTTCGCCCACGCCATGTTGAAGAATTCCATTCCCGTGCTGTTCAGCTTCACCTCCCGCTCGCGGAACGTGTTGTTGCCGCACATCAGGCAGAGGATCGGGCGCTCCCCGATCGCCGCGTGCAGGGGCCTGGCCATGTGGTTTCTCCTCTTCCTGTGTCAGTTCTGACGGTGTTCGGGAGCGGGTGCGTCAGCGCGGTGTATCGCGTGCCGCCCGGTGGGGCGCGCGAGGAGGTGGCGGGGGTCGGTCGCGCGGGTGATCGCCGTCTCGACAGCGGTGATGCGGTCGGCGAGCAGGCCGAGAGCGGCGACCGCCCGGGCGAGGGGGTCGTCTCCGGAACCGCCCATCGCCTGGGTGCGTGTATACGCGCCGGTCACCTCGGCCCACCGGGCGGCCTGTGCCGGGGTGAGGGTGCCGCGGAGTGCTGCGAGTTTGAGGAGGTTGGCCTCGGCTTCGGTGGTGAGGGTCTGGGCCTCGGCGGTGTAGTGGTCGTCGACGACGGCGGCGAGTTCGGCGTCGTTCATGGCGGGTGAGATACGGGCCGTGATCTTGTTCATGGTGCGGTACGAGCCCTGGAGCCGGAACGGCGGTTCGGTGCGGGCCGCGTCGGCGGTGGCGGCGGAGGCGATGTACTCCTCGTTGACGGCGAGGACCGTCTCGCGGGCGGCGAGGAGGTGGCGGAGGACGGAGAGGACCCGGTCGAGTTCGGCCGGGGCGTAGGGGTGGGTGAGGCGGTCGCGGCGCGCTGCCGGGTCGTCGGCCGCCAGCCGGATCAGGAGCTCCAGGTCGGAGCGCTCGCGGCCGGCGAGCGGGGCGAGTACGGGGTGGGAGGTGAGGGCGTTCTCGACGAAGCTGAGGGCGAAGGCTTCCTCCTTGCCGGTGAGGACGTCGCCGAGGTTCCACACGTCGGCCCGGTTGGCGAGCATGTCGGGGACGCGGAAGGCCTGTCCCGACTCGGTGTACGGGTTTCCCGCCATGCAGACGGCGAAGCGCTTGCCGCGCAGGTCGTGCCCGTTCAGGGTCCGGGTGGCGTCGCAGAGCGGGATGAACTTCTGCAGGAACTCGGGCGAGCAGTGCTGTATGTCGTCGACGTACAGCAGGACGTTGTTGCCCGCCGCCAGGGCGAAGGCGATCTTCTCCAGTTCCCTGCGGGCAGTGGCATCGGGGGCCTCCGCGGGGTCGAGGGAGACCGTCCGCTGCCCGAGGGCAGGCCCGTCGACCTTGACCAGGAGCAGGCCGAGGCGGTCGGCGACGTACTCGATCAGCGTGGTCTTGCCGTAGCCGGGCGGGGAGAGGAGCAGCAGCAGGCCCTGGGAGTCGCTCCGCTTGGCGTCTCCGGCCGCGCCGAGCTGTTTGGCGAGGTTGTCGCCGATGAGGGGGAGGTAGACCTCGTCGACGAGCCGGTTGCGGACGAAGGACGACATGACCCGGGGCCGGTACTCGTCAAGGCGGAGCCGGTCGCGCTCGGTGGCGACGAGCCGGGCCCTGCGCTCCTGGTACGCACGGAAGGCCGGCACGTCGGTGGCGGCGAAATCCCGCGTCCTGGCCAGGAACTCGTCGAGGCGCAGCTCCAGCGCGCGTCCCTCCACGCGGGGGTGGTTGCCCAGGAGTCCGGTGACCGTCTCCGTGGTGGGGGCGGCGATGTCGTAGCGGTCGAGGTCCGGGCAGAGCTCGACCGCGACGGCCTCGGCCAGCACGCCTTCGTCGAGCCGTTCTCCGGACGCCGACGCGTAGGAGGTGAGCCATGCCTCGACGAGCTGGCGCCGCGCGCGCGGCTCCGTGAGGGAGGCGAGGGCGTCGTCGTAGGCGGAGGTGCCGACGGCGCGGCGGAACTTGTCGAGCAGGGTCCGTGCGGCGTCCGAGACGGCGAAGCCCGCCGGCGCGGTGGTGAGTTCCTCGATCAGGTACGTGGCGGCCGTCGGGTCGCCGATCTCCTCGGCCAGCTCGTTCCGCAGGCCGTCGAGGGCCGACTCCGCGCCGAACAGGTCACGGGCCCGTGCCAGGGCGTCGGCCCGGCAGGTCCACTGCTCGCGGGCGTCGGCGGTGGCGGCGTGGGCCCAGAAGAGCTGGGCGGTCGCTCGCGCAGGGGCCGGGTACCTGAGCAGTCCGATCCGTTCGTGCAGACGGAGGACGGCCTCCAGGATCGCCGCCGTGTCGTGATCGTGGACGCCGCGCTCGTGCCCCTCGTCGTACGCGGCCTCGGCGGCACGTCGCGCGAGTGCGGACAGGTCCTCGCCCGCCAGGCTGCCGGGGCCGTGCTCGGCCAGGAGGCGTGCGGCCAAATATTCGGACCGGTAGACCTCCGGCGACTCGCAGGGCAGGGTCCGGTCCCAGAAGGGGCGGGTCTCGGCGAACGCCGGATCGGTGACCGGCACGCGGTAGTCGGTGCCGGTGAGGGCGAGGGCGAGGGTGTCCTCGTGCGGCACGAGGGTGACTTCAGGGGTCTGCCGGTTGACGGCGAAGCGGTGCCGGCCGAGCCGGATCGTGGCGCCGCCGTCGGAGAACAGGTCGGTACGGTCCCGCAGCGCCCGTCCGGCCTCCTGCCGGGCGGCGCCGAGTCGGCCCTCCAGTTCCTCCGCCCGTGCCTCGTCGCCGAGCTCCCTCAGCTCGGCGACGGTGCGCCGGACCTTGGCGACCATGGGGTCGGAGGCGAAGTACGTGTTCACCTCGTCCAGGTCGGCCAGGGTCGCGGCGCGCCGGGCGATCGCTTCCAGGACGCGGCCGGCCGATGCCGCGAGGCGCTCCGCGCGGCGGGCGCGGGTGTCCTGGAGGGACTGCCTGCGCGCGGTGAAGGCGTCGTACATCTCGGCCCGTTTGTCAGCGATCTCACCGAGGAAGCCGTCGTGCTCGGCGAACCGCGACTCCAGGTTCTCCAGCTGGAGGAGCAGCCGGCCGAGCTGGTCGTCGCAGCGGTCCGGGGTGTCCGCGGCGGCCAGGGCTCCCGTGACGGCCTGACCGAGCAGGGCGAACTCGGCGGCGAACTCCGCCCGGCCCTCCTGGTCGAGGAGTTCGGCGCGACGGGCGGCGAGGAGGGCCCGGACGCGGTTCAGCACGCCCAGGACGTCGGCGATCCGTTCCAGGACCGAGGTGCGGACGGTGGCGTCGCCGATGTCGAGGCCGGCGATGATCTCGCTGAGGGTCCGCAGGCCGGCGGTGTGCGTGTCGATCATGTCGGCGACCGGGCCCGTGCCCGCCACGGTGGTGACGGCGCCGGCCTCCGTCGCGAGCCGCTCCGCCTCGGTGTGGTGGGCGGTGAAGGCGTCCTCGCGCTGGAGGAAGGTGACGGCCCGCTGGGCCGCCGAGGCGATGTCGGCCTCGACGTCCCCGGCGAGGGCGTCGATGCCTGCCGTGTCGGCGTACCGCATGTCCTTGAGGGTCACCAGGTGGCCCTGTGCCCGGCGGAGTTCGGTGATCCGGGAGATCCACTCCTCGGCGGTGGCGGGCGCCTCGCCCCGGACGCGCCGTACCAGCCGGCCGACCTGCTGGGCGGACTCGGCGAAGGCCTCCGCCGCCTGCCGGGTGAGCGTGGTCACGGTCTCGAACTCGTCGAGGACCTGCGCGGCGGTGGCCCGGAGTTCGGTCAGCGGGGTGCGCAGGTCGCCGGTCTCCGGGTCTCCCAGCCAGTGGTGGACGTCGCCCGCGCGCACGCAGGCGGCGACGAGTGCCTCGTAGACCTCGCCGGCGGGGGTCAGCTCGGTGGCCTGACGGGCGATCGACAGGCAGTCGGCGATGCCCCGGACGAGATCCGCGTTGCCGATGCGGGCCAGCGGACCGTCCACCGCAGGGGTCACGTGCGTGTCGGAGACGTACGGGGTCCGCCAGATCTGCACGGGGTGGACCCGGCCGGGCTCGCCGGGCTCGTCGCGCAGCACGACCATCGTCCCGTCGTCGAGCAGCGCGTATCCGCGGCAGGAGACGGGACGGGTGATCTCCTTCCGGATCAGGTTGTACGGGAGGAGGAGACCGCGACGCTCCGGCCGGGTGTGGAAGGCGAAGAGGATGTCCTCGCCGTTGGGCGAACGGATCAGCCGGTCGAAGACAAGTCCCGAAGTGTCGGTGTCGAAGGTCCTCACCGCACCGGAGGCCAGGCAGTAGCCACCGGGGAACACGACCCCCTCGTCCCCGGGCAATCGCAGACACGCCTGAGCGAGTCCGTCGAGCCGGACCACGCTCCCGGTCAGAGCGTTGAAGACGAGGTGGCGGACGGCCTCCTCCTTGTACGGGCGAACGCGCACCAGGATCAGGGCGCCCACGACCGCGTACGCGACCTCGGCGTCGGCCAGCGCCTGGAGCGGCTCGTCGACCGGCTCGGCGTACACGCCCTCGGCCGTCTCGGCGTCGTTCTCCGTCTTGACCGTGAGCGTCCCGCCGACCGTGGAGACGAAGAGGCGGCCGTCGAGCGAGATGTGCGGGTGCCGCCCTTGGACGTGGTCGTCGCGGGTCGTCTCCACCCAGTCCACGTCGTGCGAGGGAGGGACGACGTGGTCGCGTTCTCCCCGGGCGTCGAGGAACCGCGTCTCGCCGGACGGCCCGATCGACCAGCGCAGGACGCGGATGTCGTCGGCCTTCTGCCCGGTCCGGAAGACGGCGAGGAGCCGGCCCTCCACGCGCCTCAGCCGGAGCAGGCGCGCGCCTCGAAAATACCGGTGCAGTGCCGAGAACTCCCGTACGAAGCCGGGGTCGTCGAGGAGTCCGGGCACCGAGTCCTCGGGCAGCGGATTCAGGTCGCGGTCGTGCAGCGTGAAGACGTCGGCGACCGACGGCTCGGCGCTCACCGCAGAGGCCGGGTGGCAGCCGAACAACAGGACGTCGTCCCCGACGGCGGCGATGTCCAGCAGTACCCCGGCGCCCTCGGTGCGGACGCTGTCGGTGCCGGTGAGAGACAGACCACCGGCACCGAAGGCGGCGGTACGGGCGGTGTTGAGCGCCTCGGCACGCCTGGCCAGCTCGGCCGCCTGCGCCGAAAGACGGTCGCGCAGCACCGCGTACGTGTCCTGGTCGATTCCGGTGCTCATGTCGATCCGCTCCTTGTCCCGTGATGGATGCGGGTCCGGCGCCGACAACCCCCGTATGCCGGCACCGGACCCGCTGTGACCGCTCCCCCCGGGGCGGTCAGTTCGTGGCCGCGCCGTTCAGCGCGGCGGTCTCGGCCGAAGTCGCGGCGGCCGGTCCGGGTACGTGCGCGTCGAGCACACCGGACTTCATGACCTTCGCGAGCAGTGCCGAGACGCTCAGGTTCTGGACGTCGCCCGTGGACAGCGAGCCGAGCACCTTGGTCAGGTCCTCGGTGAAGGAGCCCTCGCCGTTCAGCCACGGGCCGGCCAGCGTCTGCGCGGTCCGGGAGTGGTCCATGAAGCCGTCGACGGACTTCCCGAGCGCGATGGACTGCACCAGGCGGTCGAGGAAGACCGACTCCCCGCCGACGATGTTGATGTCGGCGTTCTCCAGGCCGGTGGCGAGGACGGTGGCCTGCGCCTCGGCGACCTGGCGCTGCACGTCGAGGCCGGCGAGCCGGATCTCCTTCTCCGCCTCCAGGCGCAGCCGGTACTCCTCATGGGTACGAGAGGCCTCGTCGAGCGCGGCCATCGCCGCCGCCTTCTCCGTCAGACCGGCCGCTTCGGCCTTGAGCTTCTCGCCGATCGCGGTCGCCTCGGCCAGCGCCTTCTCACGGTTGCCGACCGCCTCGGCACGCAGCCGTGCCTCGGTGGCCTCGGCCTCGGCGCGGCCGGTCTTCTCGATCGCGTCGGCTTCCTTCTCCCGGACCTGCACCGCTGCCAGCCCCTCGGCCGCCGCCTCGGCCTGTACGCCCTCGGCGAGGCGGATCTTGGCGCGGGCGTCCATGTCGGCGGCCTTGTTGCGGGCCTCCGCCAGGGTCAGCTCCTCGGCGGCCCGGTGCACGGCGGCCTGCTCGGCCGCCTCGGCCGCCTTGATGTCCTTGACCAGCCTCTCCTGCGCCTCCGCCTCGGCCGCGATGACGACGGCCTGCCGGGTGCGCTCGGCCTCCTCGACCGTACGGAGCCGCTTGATGGACTCCTCCTGCTCGGCGACCGTACGGTCCACCGCGATCCGCTCGCGGATCACCTCGGCGATGTCACGGCGCTCCGACTCCACCTCCTTCTCGGCGGAGATGCGGGTCAGTTCGGTCTCCCGGTCACGGGCGATGACCTCCAGCAGGCGGTCCTTCTCGATCCGCTCGTTCTCGACGGCGATGACCCGCTCGCGGTTCTTCTGCGCGACGGCCACCTCGCGGGCCTGGTTCTCCCGCTGGATCCCGAGCTGCTCCTCCGTCTTCAGGAACGCGCTCTGGGCCCGCAGCCGCTCCTCCTCCACCACCCGCGCCGTCTCGGCCTCCTCACGGGCCCGTACGGTGTCGATCTCGCGCTTCTGCTTGATCTCGGCGTCGGCCTGGCGCCGTTCCAGCTCCAGGATGGCCTCGCGGGCGTCGACGTTCTGCCGGGTGATCTCCTTCTGCTCGTGCTGACGGAACTCGTTCGTCCGGACGTTCTCGACGGCGGTCAGTTCGGTGATCTTGCGGATGCCCTGGGCGTCGAGGATGTTGCCGGGGTCGAGCTGGGACAGCGGCGTCTGCTCCAGGTAGTCGATGGCCGCGTCCTCCAGGCTGTAGCCGTTGAGGTCGATGCCGATGATCTCGATGATCCGGAACCGCAGCTCCTCGCGCTTGGTGTAGAGGTCGGTGAAGTCGAGCTGCTTGCCGACGGTCTTGAGCGCCTCGGAGAACTTGGCGTTGAACAGCTCCTGCAGCGTCTCCTTGTCGCTGGCCCGGGCGGTGCCGATGGCCTGCGCGACCTTGATGACGTCCTCGACGGTCTTGTTGACACGGACGAAGAACGAGATGCGGATGTCGGCGCGGATGTTGTCCCGGCAGATCAGGCCGTCGCGGCCCGTCCGGGAGATCTCGATGGTCTTCACCGAGATGTCCATGACCTCGGCCTTGTGCAGGACGGGCAGGACGACCTGGCCGGTGAAGGTGACGTCGACCTTCCGCATCTTCGAGACGATCAGCGCCTTGCCCTGTTCCACCTTGCGGAACAGCCGGCTGACCACGAAGAGCAGCGTGAGAACGATGAGCAGGACAGCGGCGACGAGCACGCCGATGCCCACGGTGATGGCATCCATGAGAAACCCCGTGTCGATGGAAGAAAGGGGAGCCGCACGTTCGGGCGGCGTTGTGGAAGGGCGAGCACCGGACGGCACGCACTCCCGGAGCGACGGCTACCTGCGTCGCCGTGTGCGCGCAGCGGCGCGGTGCTGCCCGAAGGCGGCGGCTCGGTCCCGTTCGGGCGGCCCCGCCAGACCGGCGGCGTCCTGCCGGGACGGCCCGGGTTCGTCGGGGAACAACTTCGCAAGCGGCCCCACGAGGCGTCGTGTCGACCACCACGAGGTGACCGGAGCGAGCACCAGCAGGGCGAGCGAGAGCAGAGCGGGAAGGGGGCGGGGCGCATCGGAAAGGCCGAGGAGTACGGACCCGCTGACGCTCAGGACCCAGCCGGCCACGACGAACACGGAGGCCGCCACCGAGACGGGCACCCGGCCGAGACGCAGCCCCACCGCGTCCACGTCGCCGTCGAAGCCCTTTCGTTCCACCGCCCCGAACAGGACGAGCAGCCAGAACACCGCCACGGCGACCAGAGCCGCACTGAACGACAACGAGGGGAAGCCGAAGGCGGCGTTCAGGAACTCCCCCATGGCCCTCTCCCCCTGTACATCACGATTTCCGTCTCCCGGCATCAGGCCCGCGCCCACGCCTTCCCGTGGAGCCATCCTGCAGCAGGATCGCCGCCTTGGCATTGCCGTAACCAGGCAGTCTTTGACGTCTTCTTGATGCCGGTTGCGAACCCCGGCGGACGGCATGCCAGTCTTGGTCCCCGCGCGTCGGGAACTCGTCGCAGACGCGTCAGGAAACGGGGAGGGACCGTGGCGGAGAGGGAACCGGTCGAGGGGTACCTGGAGGGGTACGCCGAGATCCTGACGGGTGTGTGCGAGACCCGCCGCAGGCTCACCCCGGAGGAGCGCGCGGCCCTCCGCGCCCTCGGAGAGCGGGCCGCCGAAGCCGGCATCGGGCTGCGGGACCTCGTCCGGGCCCACCTCTCCGCCGCACAGCGGGTACGCCCCGGGCTGCCGAGGGCGGCCTCCGACCACCTCCTGTCCGCCGTGGAGCAGGCCGTCGACGCCTTCGCCGAGGGACACGAGCGGGCCCAGCATCTGGCGATGCGCCAGGAAGAGGCCGCCCGGCGGGAGTTCATCGACGACCTCCTGTACGGCCGGAGCGATCTCGGCAGGCTGGCCGAGCGCGCCGAACGATTCGGGCTGCTCCTGTCCCACGCCCACGCCGTGGCCGTCGCCCAGGGCCCGGAACCGTACAGCGACGGCTATCCGGTCACCCGTTCCGTCGAGTCCTCGCTCACCGCCCGCTTCGGCAACCGCCGCATCCTGCTCACCACCAAGGACGGGCGGCTGATCTGCGTCGCCCCGGCGGACGAACCCGATGTCCTCGCCCACTTCGCCAAGCAGGCGTACGCCGCCACGGACGGCGGCCAGGTGGCGATCGGGCGCGCGCACCCGGGCGCGGGCGGCGTCGTCCACTCCTACGAGGAAGCCCTCAACGCCCTGGACCTCGCCGCTCGCATGAACCTCGACGAGCCGGTACTGCACGCCGCCGACCTCCTCGTCTACCCGGTCCTCACCCGCGACCGGCAGGCCATGGCCGACCTGGTCCGCACCGTCCTCGGCCCGTTGCAACAGGCACGAGGAGGCGCGAAGCCCCTCCTGGACACCCTCACGGCGTACTTCGACACCGGCTGCGTCACCGCCCAGGCGGCCCGCCGCCTCAGCCTCAGCGTGCGGGCGATGACGTACCGCCTGGACCGTATCCACCGCCTGACCGGCGCCGACCCCGGCGATCCCGTCCAGCGCTACACGCTCCAGACGGCCGTCGTCGGCGCCAGGCTCCTGGACTGGCCCGACCAGCCCCTGTGATCACGGGGCTGAGCGAGCAGACTGGGAGGAGGAAGGGGCGCATCAGCCAGGCGTCTGCTCACCGTCTTCGTCAGAGCAGGGCGGTCACCATGAGTCACTCCCCCGACGAGCAGCGGATTCTCGGCGAGATCGAACGTGCTCTCGCCTGCGACGATCCCGCCCTGGCCACCCTGATCGACTCGCTGAACGCGCAGTTCCCCCGGGCACCGGACGCGCCCGCGGGCGCCCGAGCCGCGCGCCGCAACCCCCGCGTCGTGGCGGCTGCCGTCCTGACCGTCATCGCGCTGCTGGGGCTGATCCTCACCGCCATGCTGGGCAGCCGGTCGGCCCCGGCGAACGGAGAGGACGGGGGACCTGCGGCGCTCCCGCCCCTCGCGGCGGTCTCGGGAGCATACGAAGACCGCGCTCTCCCGTAGCCGGGAACGGCAGCACACCGGTCGGAAACCGATGAGGCCGAGCGCGATGCAGGAGCATACGTTCAGTGCGCCGTTCGGCGCCGCTGTCAGACGTGCCGCCTCGTCGGTCAGCACCGCCCGACAGCGTGACGCCCGCAGCGCCGAGCAGGCGAGTGGGTTCGCCGGGCCGTCCAAGGCAGCGCGGCCGCCGGCCCAGGAGAACGGCGACACTCGGCGCCAGGAGCAGCACCGCACCGTCGATCAACAGGGTCCAGCTCGCCGAAGGGCTCACGTGTGGCAGGCGGAAGACTGTGCCGACCAGACTTCCCGGCTCACCTGTGGCCCGATCCTAGTGGTCCGTCCAGTTCGGTGAAGGTCTCCAGGAAGCCGGTCTCGCCAGTGCCGGTGATGATGTCGCCGTGCTCGTCCAGCGACGCGGCAGGAACGGCCGACGCCCTGCCCCCGCCCACGGTGCCGGTACGGCATGCCGCCGCCTACGATGCGGCCATGCCATCGTCGATCTACCGCAGTCGGGTCGCACAGGTACGAGTTCGAGACTGGTGCGAGAAGCGCCTCGCCACGTGGCTGGTCCCCCATGGCCGGGGAGAGGTCGAGACCTCCGCAGGCACGACGAGCGTGGTCCGGACCGTTCCCGGCCCGGGGCCAGGGCGGGCGGCGATCGTTCTGATACCTGGGACGAACATGAGCGCGGCCGTGTCCCTGGGCTTCGGACAAGCGCTGTCACGGATCGCGCCCCTGATCGTTCTCGACGTGCCGGGGCAGCCCGGCCTCAGCGCCGGCGAGCGCCCGCGCCGACACCGCATGGACTGGTACGGGCAATGGCTCACCGACACGCTGCCACAGGTGACGCCCGAACCGGCCGTGGTCGTGGGCCATTCACTCGGCGGCGCGATCGCCCTTGCCGCCACCTCGGACTTGATCGCCGGTCGCGTGCTCGTGTCGACTGCCGGACTGGTGCGGCTGCACGTCGGCCTCTCCGTACTGGGCGCGACGGTGCCATGGCTGCTCCGCCCCTCCGTACCGCGAGCCGAGCGGCTTGTGCGGCACATGTCTTTGCCCGGTGCGCCGGTATCGAACGAGCTCAGCCAGTGGATGGCGCTCGTGGGCAGTTCCTGCCGCACCAGCCTCGCTCCCGCACCATTGCCGTCCACCGTCCTGGCGCGCAGCCGGAGCGTGCCGCGCATGGTGGTGGCGGGATCGCACGACGTCTTCCTGCCCCCGGCCCGTCTGGGCCCCGCGGCCGAGCAGCGACTCGGCACCGACCTGCGCGTTCTCGACGGCGCCGGGCACCTCCTGCCGGAGGAGTCGCCCATGCGCCTCGCCGCCCTCGTGGCCGAGTTCACGGACGCGTGCAGACGGCATTAAGAACGCGTAAAGACTGCCGGAACCAGGCAGTGAACATCTGTGCCGTTCCGTGGAAACATCCTTGAACAACGGATGAAGCCCCGCATGGGACAGGTGGCGCACATGGGCTGGTTTCTCGGTCTCGGCATCGCGGGTCTCGTGCTGCTCGTCCTGGCGCTGGTCTTCGACGGGGTGCTGGAGGGGGTCCTCGACTCGATCGGCGGGGGGCTAGACGGGTTTCTGTCGTTGCCGGTGATCGCCGGGTTCGTGTCCGCACTCGGATTCACGGGCGCGATCACGATGGGCGCCGTCGGTACGGGGGCGGGGGCCGCCACCGGTGCGGGTGTGGTCGCGGGGGGCGTGGTGGGGTGGGGGACCTGGCGGTTCAGCCGGGCGCTGCTCCGCGACGGCGTCACGCCCGTACCGCGCGGCGAGGACCTGACCGGTACGAGCGGGTCGGTGGTGACGGCGATCCCCGTGGACGGTTACGGCGAGGTCCTGCTGTATCTCGCCGGCCAGCCGGTGAAGTACGCGGCGAAGGCCGGCGTGCCCGTCGCGCGCGGCACCGAGGTGTGGGTGGAGTCCGTGCTCTCACCGACATCCGTCTCCGTCCGCCTGGTCGAACGCTGACCGGGCGCCACGTTCTGTCCTTCTCATTCTGATCGAAGGGGGTTTCTTCATGAGCCCTGTCCTCACCGCCGTGGTGGGCATCGTCGTCCTTCTGGTGCTGCTCGGCCTCGTCGTCATCACCCGCTACAAGGTCGCCGGGCCCAGCGAGGCGTTCATCATCACCGGCCGCCGGGGCAAGCAGGCCACCGACCCGGCCACGGGGCGGGTGTTCACCGACAACAGCGGCCAGAAGGTCGTGGTCGGCGGCGGAGTGTTCGTCGTCCCCTTCGTGCAGCAGAAGTTCACCCTTGACCTGTCCAGCCGGCACATCCCGGTGGCCGTGCGCGGGGCGGTGACCCTGCGCGGTGTGAAGGCGAACCTGGAGGGTGTCGCGATCGTCAAGGTCGGCGGTACCGAGGACTCGATCCGGGCCGCCGCGCAGCGGTTCCTCATGCAGCAGGACGGCATCGTCGGCTTCACCCAGGAAGTGCTGTCCGGCGCGCTGCGCTCCATCGTCGGCCGCATGTCGGTGGAGGACATCATCCGCGACAGGGCCGCGTTCGCGGGGCAGGTCGCCGAGGAGGCCGAGGCCAGTCTCTCCGGGCAGGGCCTGGTCCTGGACGCCTTCCAGATCCAGGACATCACGACCGAGGGCTCCTACCTCGAAGACCTCGGCCGCCCCGAGGCCGCCCGCGCCAAGCAGGAGGCCGACATCGCCGAGGCCGTCGCCCGCCGGGCCGCCGAGCAGGCCCGGCTGAAGGCGGAGGAGGAGATCGCGATCGCGCAGCGGACCCTCTACCTGAAGCAGGCCGAGATCAAGGCCCAGACCGACGAGGCCGCCGCCCAGGCCAACGCGGCGGGACCGCTCGCCGAGGCCGACCGCCAGCAGCAGATCCTTGCCGAGCAGGAGAAGGTCGCCGAGCGGCAGGCTGCCCTGACCGACCGCCAGTTGGACACCCAGGTCCGCAAGCCCGCCGACGCCGCCCGCTACCAGGCCGAGCAGGAGGCCGAGGCCCGCCGTATCGCCCTGGTGAAGCAGGCTGAGGCCGACGCCCAGCGCTCCCGCCTCACCGGTGAGGGCGAGAAGGCCCACCGCGCGGCCCTGGCAGACGCCGTACGCATCGAGGGCGAGGCCGAGGCCGCCGCGATCGCGGCCAAGGGATCCGCCGAGGCCGAGGCCATGCAGAAGAAGGCCGACGCCTTCGCCCAGTACGGGGACGCCGCCGTCCTGCAGATGCTCGTCGAGGTCCTGCCCCAGGTCGTCGCCAAGGCATCCGAGCCGCTGTCCGCCATCGACAAGATGACCGTCATCTCCACGGACGGGGCGAGCCGGCTGACCCGTACCGTCACCGACAACGTCGCCCAGGGCATGGAACTTCTCTCCTCCACGACCGGAGTCGACCTCGCCTCCCTCCTCCAGGGCATCACCCAGAAGAAGCCGATGGCTGAGCCCGCGCCCGCTCCGGCCGTCACCGGCACACCGGTCGAGATCACCGAGTAGGACGCGACGGGAGGGGACGCGGTGAGAACCAGTTTCAGGCTTCACGCCGGCATGCAACTGGCCCTCTCTGGACTGGGATTGCTCGCCGCAGTCCTGGCTGCCGTGCCGCTCCTGCCTCCCTTCGCCGACGAGTGGCTGCTGCTCGGCATCGGGCTCGCCCTGCTGGTGCCCCTGCACCTGGCGACGCTCTTCCGCAGCATCGCGGTCGAACTGCGCAACAGGGGCTTCGCCGGCAACAAGGCGAACCAGTGGCGGGCCCTGCGTGCCCTGCCCCGCCGCGTCCACGCACTACTCGTGGGCGTGGGCCTCGCCGGGGCGTTCTTGGTCACCGGAGCGTTGTGGGACGACTCGGGCCTCCAGCGAGTCGAGTCCGTCCGCGGGTACTACTCCGCGATCGACACCGCCGCCGACCCCGACCGCCGGCGAACCGTTTCCCACCCGGTCGGAGACCCGCTGTCCGCAGCCGGGTCCGGCATCCTGCTCGTCATGGGCGGGGGGATCGGCGCCTACGTCTCGTGGGGACGGCTCCGCTCCGACGAGCGTTCCGTACCGGAAGGCCGTCCTCACCGCCGACGCCTGCACGCCGGCCGTTCTGGGCGCCTACACCTTCGTACTGATGGTGGTCCTGCACGACAGGGACGATGACCTCGGCACCCTCCTCGCGCACTGGACTCCGGCGGCCGTGGGAGTCGGCGCCTTCCTGAGCCGTCGGGCGCTGCTCCACCGCACCCGACGATGAGCCGCCACTCAGCACCGCACCACGACGACCACGAGCGAGAACAGCGAGGAGCTGGCATGGCATCGCGGAACGCCAGGCGCGACTTCCTGGAGAGCCCCGCCGGTATGGGCTTGTACCTCCTGTGGTTGGTCTGGACTGCCGCAAGCAGCGGCACCCCGACCTGGGTGCGGATCGGCTCCGGCGTCCTCGCCGCCATATGCCTCGTCCTGCTGGTACGAACCCTGATCTGCCGTCATCACGGTCGGCAGGCCAGGCGCACCGGGGCAGAATCGTCCGACACTTGACCCGCCCGCGTGATCGGGCGGGTCCAACTCGGCACTGGGGGAATCGTGATCGCGCTACCGCGCCAGGACGCCGGAGTTCGACGGGACGGCGGCCACATGGTGGTCTGCGGCGACGACGGGCTCGCGCAGCGGCTCGCCGACGAGCTGCGGGACGTCTACCGCCAGCGGGTCGTTCTCGTCGCTCCCGGCGACCAGGTCGAGGAGCGGGCGGGCGAGCAGCCCGCCGTGCTGTCCCGTGCGGCGCGGCTGCTGCGCCGGTCCGTCGGACCTGTCGCCGAGGACACGCTCGACAGCGCGCCCCCGCCGCTGCATGACGTCGTGTCATCCGCGCCGACCGAGGAGACGCTGCTGCGGGCCGGTGTGGACCGGGCGGCGGCCCTCGCCCTGCTCTACGAGGATGACGAGACCAACCTCCGTGCCGCGCTCGTCGCCCGCCGTCTCAGCCCGGGCCTGCGGCTCGTGGTCCGCATGTACAACCGCAAGCTGGGGCAGCACCTGGAGGAACTCCTCGACCAGGCCGCTCTCCTCGCCGCGCCGGGCATCGACCGCGCCGTGCTCGACGCCTCCACCACCGTGCTGTCGGACGCGGACACCGCGGCCCCCGCGCTCGCCGCCACCGCCGTCGCCGGCACGAGCAAGGTCGTCCAGGCCGACGACGTACTCCTGCGCGCCGCCGAACGCACCCCGCCCGGACGCGGCGAGGCGGCGGACCCGGGCCTGTGCACCCTGGCGCTCCTGTCGTCCACCACGACCGACCCGGCGGGCGCCGAGGGGTCGGAGAGCAGCGGCCCGCAGGGCCCCCTCCTCCTGCCCGACGACCGGGCGGTGGTGGAAGCGACCGGTCGCGGCAGCGTGGTCCTGGAGACCGTCCGGTACGCCGGTCCCGTCCTGTCCGCGCGACGCCTGGCCCGCCGGGGTGCGCCGCTGCGCGAGCTCTTCTCCAGCCGACTGCGGTGGGCGCTCACCGGCATCGTCGTCTCCGTCCTCGCGCTGACGCTCACCACGATGCTGCTCACCGACGCCGATCCCGTACACGCCGCGTACATCACGCTGCTCGACCTGTTCTCCATCAACGATCCCGCGGTCGGCGCGCCGGTCACCCACCAGGTTCTCCAGCTCCTGACCGGCCTCGTCGGCCTCGCTCTCCTTCCTCTCCTGGTCGCCGGGGCACTGGAGGCGCTGGGCACCTTCCGCGCCGCCGGAGCTCTGCGTCGGCCGCCCCGCGGCCTGTCCGGCCACGTCGTCCTGCTCGGTCTCGGCAAGATCGGCACCCGGGTCCTCGCCCGGCTCCGGGAACTCGACATCCCGGTCGTGTGCGTCGAGGAGGATCCCGACGCCCGCGGCATCCCGCTCGCCCGCGGCCTCGGCATCCCCGTCGTCCTCGGCGACGTCACCGAGGACGGCGTCCTGGAGGCCGCCAAGATCCACCGGGCACACGCCCTGCTCGCCCTCACCAGCTCCGACACCACCAACCTGGAGGCCGCGCTCTACGCCCGGACGGTCAAGGCAGATCTGCGAGTGGCCCTGCGTCTGTACGACGACGATTTCGCCACCGCCGTCTACCGCACCCTGCGCACCGCCCACCCCGAGGCCCTCACCCGCAGCCGCAGCGTCACGCATCTCGCCGCGCCCGCCTTCGCCGGCGCCATGATGGGCCGCCAGATCCTCGGCGCCATCCCCGTCGAACGCAAGGTGCTGCTCTTCGCCGCCCTCCTCGTGGCCGGGCACCCCCAGTTCGAAGGCCGCACCGTCGCCGACGCCTTCCGCCCCGGAGCATGGCGCGTGCTCGCCCTGGACACCGCCGCCCCCACGACCCGCCGCCCCGACCTCGCCTCCTCACATCAGGCAGGCGACGAACCCCAGCTCCTGTGGGAGCTGCACCCCGGCTACGTCCTGCGCCCCGAGGACCGCGTCGTCATCGCCGCCACCCGCCGCGGCCTCGCCGAACTCCTGAGCACCTCACCCCAGCCCCGAACCGCCACGCCGTAGCCAAGCACTGCCCTGGGTCTCCCGCTGAGCCGCACCGCCGCCTTCAACGCGGTGCGCGCAGTGCGGCACCTCAGTTCGGCCATGCCGTAGTAGGCGCGACCTGGCAGAACAACACCGCGCGAGATCGGAGCCGTTGACGCATCTCTGGCTTCAAAGCACCAAAGCACGGTTGATGTTCGTGATTCTGCTGCGCCCCACGCGTCGCGCCGCTACCGTGCGCTTGGATCATGAAGGGGAGCGGGATCACGAGCACAGCGAAGAGCACGGCCACGCAGACCGGCCGACGGATCCCCCGCGACCACGAGCGCGGCTTCCACCGCGCCGAGCACCTCCAGCAGATCCCGCAGACCCCGCAGATCCCGCAGAAGACGCTCTCCCCCACCAACTCGTGTACCCGTACCGCAGCGATTCCGAGTCCGTCCACAGCCAGTTCGACCTCAGCCTGTGGAACCGCCGCGTGATCGCCTACGGCGTCGACCGCCAGAAGGTCTTCGGCCTCGGCTTCGCGCTCTCCCAGAACGCCACCAGCCATCAGGTCTTCCTCGAAGGACGCACCAGCGCGCACGAACTCCGGAAGGCGGCGTGATGTCGACCCTGCCTTACTGCACCTGGCCCGCGAGTGCCCTGGCGAGGTCGCCGACCTGTTGCTCCCGGTCCGGGGAAGCGGCCCCCGCCTCCCCGAGGCCGACGAGCAGGAAGGCATCGCCGTCGCCATCCAGCTTCAGCCGTACGGCGGCGACGTTGCCGCTGTCGGTGACGACGGCATCTCCGGCCTTGGCTTCGCCGGCCTTCTTCGTATAGCCGACCAGCTCGTCGACGGACGATCCGGACAGCATCTGGATCACCGGTGCCAGCGGGGCGATGGCCTGAGGCGTGCGGGTGGCGACGGTGTGGACCTGCACGTCGTCCTTGCCGATGTGGAAGGCGCAGCTCACCAGGGCACCCTGGTTCTCGGCCAACGGGTCCCCGGGCCTGGCCCGCTTGCCGCCCTCGGCCGTGGCGACGGGATCGCCGCCGTCCTGTACGGGTCCGGCTCCGGCCGCCCCGTCCAGGCCCGCGCCCTTCGCCGCCTCGGCCACGTCATAGGGCAGCGGGCAGGTGCCGGCCCCGTCGTCGGGCATCCCGTCGGCGGTCTTGGTCAGTCCGCTCAGACTCAGCGGCGCCGCACCGCCTCCGGTGCCTCCGGCATCGCTCTGGCAGCCGGTCACCAGGGTCGCCGCCACCAGGGCGGCCGCGATCAGCGGTCGGTGTCGTCCGTGTGTCACGTGTCGTGTCCTCAGGAGGTCGGGGCGGAGCAGCCGAGCCGCTTGCCGGCGGCTTCGACGAAGTCGTCGAACAGGTCCTGCCTGCGAGGGGTACCGGGCGCGCCGACGGCGTCCTGGTAGCTCCGGCCGAACTCCATGGAGAAGTACGTGGGAACACCTGCGCAGTCGGCTACGACGTGCCGGGGGTCGAAACCCGAGACCTAGCGGCCGGCCACCCGAGGCTGCTCCTTGAATCCGGGCGAGGAGCGGATGCCCTCGACGATTCGCGGTTCCTGGGTCACGGCATAGGTGGCGTACCCGGCGACCTCGCAGGCCCAGGTGGGCCGGATGCTCTCCTGCACGGCCTCCTCCGCCCCGGTCCGCACGTCCGGTCCGGGGAGCGTGAGTCCCTGGAGACCGCACACCGCCGCGTCGTCGACCGGCCGTGGCTCCGGGGACGCCGTAAGAGCGGTGGGAGCCCCGAGGGTCCCCTTGTCGAGGCAGCCGGCCTGTTCGGCCGCCTTGTTGGCGACGTCCGTCAGGAGCCGGGCAAGCTGCACGGGGTCCGAGCCCTCGGGCGCGTATCCCTCGACGATGGCGGGCCCGTCCTTCGTCGTGCAGGTGCCGGGCAGCAGGATCCAGCCGTGGTCGTCTCCGACCGCGCCCGTGGCGCCGCCGGTGAAGAACGACGTGGTGGCCGGGTTCGGCCAGCGGCCATCGTCGGTGAAGGGGAAGTCGCCCCGCTCGCGGGTGCCGAAGATGCGCATGTGCTCGGTCTCCGAGCCCGGCAGGAACGACGAGCTCTCGACGGTGCAGGTGAAGGCGAGTCGGTCACCCGGCCGGGAGTCCAGACCGTCGCGGTCGGAGACGCGGCCGGACGACGGGAAGACGGCGGCGGCCGAGCCGGTGGACACCAGCCCACCGCAGACCTCGTCGTCGCCGAAGAGGTTGGTGTTCAGCCACAGATGGGCGCCGACTACCACGACGCCGATCACCAGGACGGGAGCGATGAGCTTCCGCCCCAGATCTGCCCGGCCGCTGCCTCCTGTCATCTCACTTCCTCGTTCGCAGGGCGGAGTAGGCATCCTCGCGGCCGGTGCTGAAGCTCTGCTGTGCCTCGCCCTCGGCGTGCTCGTGCGCCTCGCTTCCGACCAGGTCAGATGGGGTAGCACCACGGCACCGCAGTCGTCTCGCCCTATGGGGGCGACCTCCGTGAGCCCTATCCGCTAGGCTGTCAGCGGTCAGTCGACCTTCAGGGCACGCGCCCGGGAAGGTGTCCCTCCGGACCCCACCCGGCATCGCCCCGACGGAATGCTGACCAGGGCGTTTGTCTCATCCCGCCCGGCATTCCCCACTGGGGTCTCCGACAGGGTTTTCGGCAAGCCCCGCCTTCGTAGCTCAGGGGATAGAGCACCGCTCTCCTAAAGCGGGTGTCGCAGGTTCGAATCCTGCCGGGGGCACCAGTTCAGAAGGGGCCCACCTCCGGATTCTCCGGAGGTGGGCCCCTTCTGACATCCACGTCTGACATCAACGGCGACGGTCAGGACGACCGGCCTAGCCAGTCGCCTCGTCACCCGTCAGGGCCGTGTACGCCGCTTCGGCCCGGCGGGCCTCCGGGACGTGGGCGGGCGCGTGTGCGAGGAAGGCGCCGGTGGAGCCAGAGAAGGTGATCGTGCCCCGGGTGAGGGCGGTGACGTGGTCGGCCTCCTCGGCCAGGTCGGCCACGTCGTGCGTCGAGAGGAGGACTCGTACCTCCCGGGAGGCGAGCCCGATGACGAGGTCTCGGAAGACGCGGCGCTGTGTCGGGTCCATACCAGCCGTGGGCTCGTCGAGGAGCAGGACCTCGGCTCCGTGAACCAGGGCAGAGGCGACACCGACGCGGCGCAGTTGACCGCCGGAGAGCCGTTTCGTCTTCATGTCGGCGTGATCCGTCATCCGGACCTGTTCCAGCGCCCCTGTGGAGGCGTCCCAGGCGGCGCGACGGCTCATCCCCTTCAACCATCCCGTGTAGGCGACCTGCTCGCGCGCTGTGAGGCCGGTCATGGCGGTGACGGTCTGCGGCATCCAGGCCACCTTCATGCGGTACGTCCTGGAGTCGGATGCCAGACGCCCGAGCCGTACCGAGCCCTGGCTCGGCTGGTTCACCCCGGCGGCCAGCTTCAACGTAGTCGTCTTTCCAGCTCCGTTGGGACCGAGAAGAATCGTGAAACCGTCGGGGACGGTGTAGCTGAGCCCGGAGAGAATGCTGCGAGAGCGGCGCCCGTATGCGTAGGAGACGGCGTCAAGTTCGATGGACACGGGGCTGACGGGCCTTTCATGAGGTGGGGCGGCGACGGGTGTGGCGGAGTGCCACCAGGCCGCAGAGGAAGACCGCCAGGCAGAAGAGGAACGTGGGTACGTAGCCGGCGGGGTGAAGGGTGACAGCCCAGGGCCAGGGGCGGTGGAAGTCGCGGTAGCCGACGAAGGCGGCGACGAAGACCCAGGCGACGGGGGCCACGGTCGCGGCCTGTGGGTGCACGGCGCCCGCGAGCAGCATGAGGCCGGTCAGGAACAGCGTGTTCCGGGCGGCCTCGTACGCCGTCGGAGAGCCCGCAAGCGCACCGATGATCCCTGCGGCCGACACCGCCACGGCGATCGTGCACAGGGCAAGGGCCACGTCGTACCGCTGAACCGGGCGCACGGACAGGTCCTCCGCCTCGGGCAGCCGCTGGGCGAGACTGTGCGCGAGAATTCCCGTCACGATCAGCGGCGTGAGGTGCATGAGGAAGAGGAGGTTTCCGCCGGAGGTCAGCAGGCCGGGCATGGCCACGGACTCCCCGTGGGCGACGGCGGCGAGCAGCGTGAACGCGAGCAGACCGGGCAGAACGACCGCTGTGAGGCGGCGTCCCTTGTACCACCAGATCACGAGTCCGCCCCCTGGGAACCGGTAGCGGCGTGGCCGCCGGCCGGCTGCTTCGGCATCTGACGGCATGCCTTTGCCTTCTCCTGCTCGAACCAGGCCGTGCGTTGTGCGGCGGTGGGCAGCGCGCGGCCCTTCTCGGCGCGCTCCCGCACCTTTGCCAGGACCTCGGGCCCGTTCGCGAACTGTGCGTACTCGTCGGCGCGCCAACGGAGATAGGGGTCCTGGGCGTCGACAACGTACGCGGCCCACAGCAGGGCGGCGTCGCGGTTGATGATCCAGGCGGTGGGGGCGTCGGAAGTGACCGTGGTGGGGAAGGAGCAGGGGAAGGTGACGGAGCTGAGCAGGACGGCGTAGCGGACGCCCGCCATACGGCCGTCGGGCCCGACCGCCTCCGCCTGGGCGGTCAGCGGCAGCCACCAGGTGGAGGTGGTCGAGCGGGGGCGGGTGCGGGTGCGCTCGTACAGCAAGCCGTCGGTGACGGTGGACGGGACGGTGACGTCGACGCCCGCGACTCGGAGCTTCTCCAGGGAACCGGCGACCTCTGCCCGTACGTCGTCGAGCCGTTCGATCGCGCCCCCCGCCTCGGCCATGCAGACTCGGGGCGCGGCTCCAACGCAGCGAGTCGGCGCGTGACCCGCGGTGACCGGACCTTCGACGACGCCCCAGCCGGAGGCCGTTCGCGCGCTCAGAACCAGGGTGCCGAGAGCCATTGAGGTCGCGAGAAGCCGTAGCGGCAGACGGCGGGGGCCGCGGCTCCACCAGGCGGCGGCCGCTGCTGCCACGGCGGCGGCGACGAGGAAGGGGACGAGGACGGTGGGGGCGGCGTAGTACTCACCGAAGGCGATGCTCGTGCTGAGCTGTCCCGAGACATGGCGGGGCCAGACGGGATCGCTGTACGCGGACGTCTTGGCGATCACGTAGTACGCGGCGACGGCAGCGAAAGGTGCGGCGATCACGCGCGGAGCGACGTGACCGAGAACGCAGCCGACAACGGCGTACGCGCACACGATGCCCATTCCCATGACGAGCGGAAGCACGGCGGCCGGCGTCGGCAGGAGCCGGGTCTCGACCAGGCGCATGAGGACGGGCAGAAGCAGAATCGCCCAGCCGGCACCGATGGTGGGCGCGAGCGCCTGCCCGGCCACGCGCCATCGGGCCCGGCTGGGAGCGAGGTCCCACACCCGGTCCTGTTTCAGCCGCCCGCCTTCCCAGATCGCGAGACCTAGGGTGATGGCGTACGCGAAAGCGTAGAAGTAGTCCAGGGCGAGGGCCACCTGCTGAGCGGCCCAGAGCGGCCCGGCGATGACTTCCTCGTAAGGGTCCTGGAGGTGCAGGGCGTAGAAGAAGTAGAAGGCGACGATGCCGCCCCAGACCGGTGCGGTCCAGAGGGCGGCAGAGGAGCGCAGGAGGGCTCGGAACTTCACAGGGGCACCGATCTCGCATGGGGGACGGGCCGAGAGGCCCAACAGCCCTCCCGGCCCGTGTGTGCAGTTCAGACGGAGTCGTCGGTCGACACCGGTCGCTCGTTAGTCGGCCAGTGCCGTGTCGACGTAGACCCTCTTCACTGAGATCGTCGCCCTGGTGTACTCGGAACCGTTGAGCTGCGGGATCGTGAAGTACCGCTGGTCGCCGTTGGCGTAGTAGGCGTTCCAATAGGCTCGCGTGCTGGCATCCGGACCGGTGAAGCAGTTGTAGTAGGTCTGCATCCCCATGTCCTTGTCGAGGTTGAAGGGGATTGCCTGCCAGAGCTTCACGCCGGCGGACTTGCCGGTTGCCCCGAACATCGTGCACCCGATGAACTGGATCTCCGTGTAGTCGTTGTCGTCCCAGTGGCGGGACTCGAAACTTCCCGGCCCCCAGCCGCCGATGGCTCCATCCCAGTTCATCGGCCCTATCTGGCCGGGCTCCGGAGTGGAGTAGAGCTCGATGAGCCCCGGATCGCTTGAATTCGCGACGTGGGCGTCTCTGCTCTCAGGCTGAGCGCCCTGGGCGCTGGCCGAGGTGATGGCGCCGACGAGCGCGGTTGCTGCCAGTGCCGTAGTCAGCACGGAACGTAATCGCATGGTGCGCGTCATAAGTCCTACCCCCCAGGGTTTGTGGTATTCGCCAGGGCAATTCGATGCGTACTCCTGGGAACTGTCTGTGACGGAGGCCACCCCTCCGCGGAAGACTAGGGAAGCATGACGGGAAGTGACGCCTTGATGGCGAAAAGGTGTCCTCTCGTGGTGGGCCGTCGCGGGAGTCGGGGCGCCTGCTCCTCCCACACGGCCTGGAACCGCTCGGCACGGATGCGATCCCACTTCTCACCGGATGCCGCTGGTTCGCCCACTTGCCGGGGCACAAGAGAGGGCACCTACCGATTTCGGTAGGTGCGCTCTGACATGCACGGTCGGCATCCACGGCAGCGGTCAGGGACGACCGGGCCGCCTCTTGAGCAGCCGGTCCATGTGGCTGATCGCCTCGCGCTGCGTGTCCTGGCGACGTGCGTGTACACGTCCATGGTGATGCTGATCTGGCTGTGCCCGAGGATCTCCATCACGACACGGGGCGCCACGCCGACAGCGGTGAGCAGGGTCGCGCACCCGTGCCGGGCGTCGCGCAGCCGGATGACGCGGAGCCCGGCGGAGGCGGCGACGCGGGTGAAGGACCGGTACACGTTCCGCGGCTCGACCGTGCTGCCCGTACGCGTCGTGAAGACGTAGTCACTCCTCTTCCACTCCTCCCCCGCCCTGGCCCGCTGATCGTTCTGCCACATCCGGTGCCAGCGGAGGGGCGCGATGCACATGGCGGGCAGCGGTACGGCACGTCGGCGGAGCCCCTTGGGATCGTCGTCGTACAGGACACCCCGCGCCGCTGGTTCTGCTGGCGGACGTAGAGGACCCGACGGTCCAGGTCCACGTCGGCCCAGCGGAGGCCGATCAGCTCGCCCCGACGGAGCCCCATGGCGATGGCGAGGACGAAGGCCGCGTACAGCGGGTCCCTGCGGGCGGCGGCGAGGAAGTCGAGCGTCTCGTCCAGAGACCAGGGGCTCAGCTCCCGTGCCTTCGACCGGGGCGGCTCGACGAGGGTGGCCACGTTGCGCGTGATCGCTCGCGGCAGGCGGCGGTGAGGGCGGCCCGCAGGACGCGGTGGGACTCCTAGGCCGTGGCCGCGGTGGTCTTCTTCTCCAGCTGAACGAGGAAGCGCCGGACGTCGGCCACGCTCAGGGACTCCAGCCGCTTGGAGCCGATCATCGGGATGAGGTACAGGCGGGCGTGTGCCTCGTACTTGTCGTACGTGCTGAGCTTGCGGCACGGCTGGACGACGTTGTCCAGCCAGTACGGGAGCCACTCGGAGAGCTTCGCCGAGCGGGTCGGCACGGGGATGCCTTGTCGGCCTTGTCAAGGAGTGCACGGCGCTTGGCGTCACACTCGGCCCAGGTCTTGCCGTACGCGAACTTGCAGGCGCGGGTGCCGTCCGGCTGGAGGACGTAGACGGCAGCCTGGAAACGGCCGTCCTTGCGCTGGGTGATGGTGCCGGCGCCGTTCGGGTTGCGCTTGCGCTTGGCGGGCATCAGGCGGCCTCTCGGATTTCGTGGGTGATGAAGTTCCGTACGGCGTCGACGGGCACGCGTCGGGCGCGGCCGACGGTGATCGAGGTGAGGCGGCGCGAGCGGATGAGGTCGTAGACCGTGGAGGGCGACGCAGGTTCCATCAGGCGGCGGACGTGCGCGGGATCGGCAGCCGGGCGAGGTCTTCGCTGAGGCCGGTGCCGTGACACCGGGCGCAGTCGCTCAGCGCTGAGCCGGGCTGGCGGTATCGGTCGGACAGGCCGGTGCCCCCGCACTTGCGGCAGTGCACGGACGTGTCCATGGCACCGGTGATCTCCCGGGGCGTTGCGCAGGGTTGGGGTGCTGACCTTGTAATCCGCAGCAAGTCGGGGCTCCGAGGGGAGCCGTTCACCGGCCTTGAGGTGGCCGGTGGTGATCTGGGTTCGGAGGTCGTCGGCGATGGTGTGGCGGAGAGTCGGCACGGGGGCGATCACCACCTTCTGAGCACTCGTACGGCGATCAGGCGCGTACGGGTGTGCATCGTCAGGAGTTCGCCCGATTCGAAAAGAAGGCGTTTGGCTCCGCAAGGGAGTTGGCGGAGGTCAGCTACTCGGCACGGTTGGCCGCCGATCTGGATGACGTCACCGCGCTGCACGGTGGTTGTGGTGATCTCGACCGGAGAGGCGAGTGCGCCGCCCGAGGGAAAGCCGTTCACGAGGTCGCCTCCGGTGACGCGGTCGCGGAGTGGCAGGGGCAGGCGTACGCCTCGTAGACGACCGGGATGCCGATCGGCGCCGTCGTCGGGGCGGAGTGCGCGCACTCGTGGTGGGTGCCGATCCGGCATGCGCTGGACCGGTAGGGCGTAGTCGCCGCCGACAGGGCGCGGGCCATCCGTGGTCATCCGCCGGCGCGAAGCACGTGTGGGCGAGGAGGTGGTGAGGGAGGGGCGCCGAGCGTTGCCGTGCTCGCTGGCCAGGACGTACGGGCGGACGAGGGCCGTCTCCTCGCCCGGGAGGAAGTCCGTGCGGTTTCGTAGTTGTCGGCGGAACAGCGTCAGTTCGTCGGACGGTTTGGGGTGGGTGAGTGTCGGGCGCGTTGGCGGTAAGACCTCGCAGTGCAGGGCCCTTTGGGTGTGCCGCTCCCTGGTGCGCCTGACGGCGCGGCGGATACGGTTGAGCATGCTGATCAGCTCCAATCGCTGATGGCCAGGTCCCCGGACATCGCCCGTCGCGGGGACCGCTTTGTGTACGGCGGCCCGCAGAGTGCGGCCGCCCAGGCTGGTGGCCAGGAGACCGAATCGGTCCGCCGCCGCCACCACTTCCAGCGCCTCCCGCCATGTCTCGGCGGGGAAGGATTCCGGTACCTCCACTTCGATCGATGTGTGTCGGGCGTGCTCTCCCACGCGTGTGGTGAGTCCGACGCCTGACAGCCGGGCAGCCAGGGCCTCCGCGCTTACTTCTGGAGCAGGCACAGGACAGCCTCCGTCACCGGCGATCACTTTAAGTGAAGCTAGTTAACTAGATTAGAGCTAGTGGACTAGATTTTCCATATGCCTGAGCAGCCGCCCTATCTCCGCATCGCCGACGAACTCCGGCGGCGGATCGCGGAGCACGAGTGGACTCCTGGAGACCGGCTGCCCTCTCGGGCCCAGATCGGCCAGGAGTGCGGGGTGGGCGAGAACGTCGTTCGCCGGGCCCAGGAGTTGTTGATCTCCCAGGGCGCGTTGGAGGGGCGAGCCGGATCCGGGACCTATGTCGCCGAGCCCCGCCGACGCGTACGGATGGTTCGGTCCGCGGCGCGCGAGCAGCCTGACGGGTCGCCGTTCCGGGCCGACATGAAGGCCGTCGGGCGGAATGGCGGCTGGGAGAGCCGGACCGATGCCAAGGTGCCCGCGCCGGCCGAGATTGCTGCGCGGCTTGGGATCCGTGAGGGTGAGCAGTGTGTCCGGACCGTGTACGAGTTCCTCGCCGACGGGCGGCCCGTGCAGTTGTCCACGAGCTGGGAGCCGTACGACCTCACCGGCGGGACCCTCGTCGTCCTTCCCGAGGGCGGACCGCATGCCGGGGCCGGCCTCGTGAACCGCATGGCCGAGATCGGCGTCACCATCAGCCACGCCGTCGAGCAGCCCGAACCGCGGCAGGCCACTGCCGAGGAAGCCTCACTTCTCGGGATCCAGAAGGCCGCGCTCGTCACCCACATCCGGCGGACCTACTACAGCGACCAGGGGCGGCCCGTCGAGACCGCAGACATCGTCGTACCCGCCGCCCTCTGCGAGATCGTCTACGAGATCCCGATCAACCGATGACGGGGCTGCGATCAACTCAGGGGGGCTGAGGGGTGGCGGGTGATCTCCAGTTCAGCTGGGAACTGGTCGGCGTCGGGGGTGTCACGTACCGGATCGCCGACGGCGTTTCGGAGCATCAGACTCATATCGGCTACTGCACAGACGCCCTTGCAGACCTGCTGTACGCCATGACCGGGCTCTACGGGGAGCCTTCTGGTGAACGCTTCTCGTTCGACGGCGAGCCCATGGAGACGAGGTGGCTGCTCCGGCGTCAGGGGGCGGATGTGGCCATCACCGTCTTCGAGTTCCCCGACGGGGGAACGAGCTGGGGCTCTCTCGACGAGACGGGCGGCACCCTTCGCTGGAGCTCCACCCAGCCCCGTAGCGTGCTGTGCCACGCGGTGATGGAAGCGGCCGAGACCGTGCTGCGGGACCATGGCGAGGACGGATACCTGCAGAAGTGGATGCTGCACCCGTTCCCCGTCGCCGCTCTGCAGGACCTTCGACGGCTGCACCGACGCGACGACGACTGCCGGCATGAGCAGTGCCGGGACAGTGCTGAGTACGGACATCGATGAGCGCGAACGACGACGGGGGCGGCATGCACAACAAGCGGCACGACGAGCGGTTGTCCGATGAGGAGCTGGAGCTGTTCATCCAGTACCTGCACCGGTTCGCGAACCACGACGTGGACATCTGCCTGGCGCTGGAAGCCGGAGACACCGAGAACCCCGTCTACGTCATGTTCGGCAGGGACTATCCCCCGGTCGGGGACGCCTCGGACTATCGACGGCCGTTCGCAGACCGGCGGCAGCCGACATCCACAACTGACATCAACGACGGTGGATGACAGCACTCCTCCACGGCTCTTCACGGCGTCCGCGAGCAGCAGTCCGACCCCGACAGCACCCGCCTGACCGAACTCCTAAAGCGGGTGTCGCAGGTTCGAATCCTGCCGGGGGCACAAGGGAAAAGGACCCCATACCGATCTCGGTAGGGGTCCTTCGACGTCCGCGACTCCTCAGCAGCAACCGACCAGGGTCAGCGGAGTTCCTCCGGGCAGGCTGTGCCTCGGGAGAGTTTGTACGGGGCCGCCAGGCGGTAGACGCCGGGTTTCGGGGCGAGGAGTTCCGTCCACTCGTCGCCCTCCGTGTCGGCCTCCGCCTTGAACAGGCAGCCCTCCTCGTTGGCGAAGACCTTGGGGAGTTCCGTCTCCGACTCCTCGCGCGCCAGCTGCGACGCCTCCGTCTCCTTCGGCGGTTCGATCTTGCCGCCGTTCTCGTCGATCAGCGCCAGCCACGGCGAGTACGGGACGCGGATCAGGACCCGGCCCGGCTGGTCGACCTCGATCACGACCTCGTTCTCCTCCGCGCTCCGCACCTCCGCCGGCGGGTCCGCGAGGGGCGTCGGGTTCTCGACCGCGTACAGGCGCCAGTTCTCGTCCGACCAGACCTGCTCCAGGTACGGCAGGCCCTCGGCGATCAGTTCCGCCTCCTGCTCGGCGCCCGAGTCGGGGGCGCCGGTGGGCAGGACCACGTAGTGGACGGCCCAGCGGTCCAGCCACTCCTCGTAGTTCACGGCGTTCAGCGTGTCGTCGTAGAAGAGCGGGTTCCGCTCCATGTCCGCCTGCCGGTTCCAGCCCCGTGCCAGGTTGATGTACGGGCTGAGCGCCGACGACTCGCGGTGGCTCGACGCCGGTACGACCTCGACCCGCGCCTTGCCCGCGTCCCGTACCTGGAGCTGGTTGATGAGCGGCGCGAGCTCCCGCGCCCAGGAGGCGTCCGGGGCGGTGCGGATCACGTCGTCGACGCCCTTGAAGCCGATCCAGAAGTTCAGCCCGGCGAAGGCGAGCAGCAGCGCGTACCAGCGGCGTGAACGCGGTGCCGTGTACGGCAGCGCCGCGAGCAGCACGACGCCCGCGAACAGCATCGGAAGCCGCGAGATGTTCGAGCCGATCTGCGAGTCGATCAGCCACGTCAGGAGCGTCCCGATCGTGTACACCGCCGCCGCCGTGCGGACCGTGCGCCAGTCCTTCGGCACGAGCAGGAAGACCAGCGCCCCGAAGGCCAGCGGCAGCGCGGTCGAGCCGAAGGCCATCGGCTGCGTCCCGGAGAACGGGAAGAGCCAGGACGACAGGGCGACCACGGCCACCGGGGCCAGGCCGAGGGCGTACGCGCCGGGGCGCCGCTTGTTGAGGAAGAGCGCCGCAGCCCCCACCCCGAGGAACAGGCCCGCGACCGGGCTGCACGCCGTCGCGAGACCGGCGAGCGGGGCCGCCACCACGGCCTTCGCCCAGCGTTTGCGGCGCCAGCGGTGGGGCCAGCAGAACACGGCGGCCACCGCGCCGAGCGCGAACATCATGCCGAGGCCGAACGTCACCCGCCCCGACAGCGCGTTGCACAGGAAGGCGAAGACGCCCGCGATCGAGCAGGCCAGCGGATTGCGGACGGCGGGCACCCGCACCAGGATCAGCGCGGTCAGCGCGGCCGACAGCGTCCCCGCGACCATCATCGTGCTGCGCACGCCGAGCAGCGACATCAGGTACGGCGACACGACGCTGTACGAGACCGGGTGCATCCCGCCGTACCAGGCCAGGTTGTACGCCGAGTCGGGGTGCCGGCCGACGAACTCCGCCCACGCGTCCTGCGCGGCCAGGTCCCCGCCGCTGTTCGCGAAGAAGAAGAACCAGAGGACGTGGGTGACGGCCGCGAGACCGGTGGCCGCCATGACCGTGTAGCGACGCTTCCGCCGCGGGGCGGCCGGGGCCGCCGACGGCGCCGGATCCGGGTCGGGATCGGGCGCGGGGGCGGGACGCTGTGCCGGGAGCACTATTCGCGGACGGGAAGAAGGGCCGGAATCGGCGTCGGGATCCGCATCGGAATCCGCGTCGGAATCGGACTCGGAACCAAAGCCTGAACCAGTCTCCGAATCGGAGTCACGGCCGGAGTCATGGCCCGAGGCATGGTCGGATCCCGGCTTCGGCGCCGAACCCTGACCGGACCCGGCGCGGGCCTGTCTCTTCGGCTCTGCGTGGTCGGCGGCGCTCGTCGGCTCGACGGTGGTCACTGCGGCCCTTTCCCGTGCTGCCCGTCTCTCTTCTCACGTGGTCACACGTGTTCCTCGTCCCCCGAAGACGCTAACAGCCGGGCGCCCCGGAGAACCGGGGCGCCCGGCCAAGCGGGTGGCGTCTCAGCCCACGCGCGTCAGCTTCTTGTCGAAGCCCGGCTCCACCAAGTCCGTCTTGAGGGCGACCGGGGAGCTGACCTTGCCGGCGCCGGTGCCGATCGACACCTGGCCGACGACGTCGCCCGCCTTGCCCGCGTGCGGCAGGACCTTGCCGCCGTCGGTGAGCTCCAGCCGCACCTCGAGGCCCGGCCAGCCGATCGCCTTGAGCTCCTTGGTGGCCACGACCGGGGTCCGGCCGCCGAGGCCGTCGTCGATGTAGCCGAGGACCTGGCCCTTGCGGACCACGGCGGCCGAGGTGACGTCCTTCTGGGCCTGCTGGATCACCTTGAGGCTGTTGTCGATGGCGAGCTGGAGCTTCTTGCCGAGGTCCGCGGCGTCCTTCGCCCCCATGACGATGCCGAGGATGCGGCGGTTCTCACCGTCGACGATCGTGTTCGCCGACCAGAGCAGGTTGCCGCCCGCGGGGGTGGAGGAGCCGGTCTTGATGCCGCTCACACCCGGCTGGAGCAGGATGTTGTTGTTGTTCTCGATCCGGCCGGGGATACCGTCCACCGTCACGTTCGGCATGTTCACGATCTCGCGGAACACGTCGTACTGCATGACCGCCTTCGCCAGCTTCAGCTGGTCCTGCGGCGTCGACGTGGTGCTGTCGAGCAGACCCGACGGGTCGGTGTACGTGGTCTGGGTCATGCCCAGGTCCTTCGCGGCGGCGTTCATCTTGTCGACGAACGCGGCCTCCGAACCGGCGTCCCAGCGCGCGAGCAGCCGCGCCACGTTGTTCGCGGAGGGGATCATGAGGAGCTGGAGCAGCTCCTTCTGCGTGTACGTCTGACCCGCCTGGACCGCCGCCGTCGACTCGTGCTCGGCCTTGCCCTGCTCCTCGGCCTTCGCGTCGATCTCGATCTCGGGGCCCTTCTGGCTCCCCTTGATCGGGTGGTCGCGCAGGATCACGTACGCCGTCATCGTCTTCGTGACGCTCGCGATCGGGGCCGGCTTCTGCGCCCCGTACGTACCCATGGAACCGACGCCCTCGACCTCGACGGCGCCCTGCCCCTCGGTCGGGAACGGCAGCTCCAGCTCGCCGCCCTCGAAGGTGAAGGACGGCGCGGCGGAGAGCGTGAGGACGGGCGCGGGCAGCGGTCGCACCATCTGCACGATCGCAAAGACGATCAGTACGAGCAGCACCAGCGGGGTCCAGATCCGCACCCGGCGCATCGTGGTCCGCAGCGGGGTCGGGGGCGGCGGCGGCGTGTTCGTCAGCTCGGCGAGCAGGTCGAGCGGGGGCAGCGGCGGCAGCGGCTGCTGCCGCGTCCGCTCCGCCTCCACGTAAGCGGGCGCCGGCGCGGGCGGTACGGGAGCGGCAGCCGGTCCTGACGCGGCGGGCCTGGCGGCCTCCGGCGCGGGCGTGGACGCGGGCGCGGGCGTGGACGCGGGCGCGGGCGTGGACGCGGGCGCGGGCGGGTGCGCCTTGGGGGCCTGGGCGGCTTCCCGCGCCCTCTCGGCCTTCTGCTCGGCCGGGATGTCCGCACGCAGCGGTACGAAGGTGCTGGTGCGCTCGCTGTCGGAGTCCGCGCCGAGACCGGGCGGGAGCTTCAGCGCGGTCGTGGGCTGGTCCACGGGGGGCGCCACGGGCAGGCGGACCGCCCTGAACATGGTCGTCGGCTGGTCGACCGGCTCCGGTTCGGGTTCCGGCTCCGGGTCCTCGGCGTCGTCGCCCTCGTCCGGGGAGTCGGTGGGCGCGGAGTCGGCGAGCTCCGCCGCCTTCCGCGCGGCGAACCAGGAGTCGGCGGGCGCCTTCGCCTCCGCCGGCGCCTCGGCCTCCGCCTCGCCCGTCTCGTCGTCGCCCTCGGACTCGCCGCCCTCGGACTCGCCGCCCTCGGACTCGCCGCCCTCGGACTCGCCGTCCGCGGACTCAGCGCCCTCGGACGCGTCGGCCTCCGGCTCGTCCCCGGGTTCGTCCGACTCGGCCCTGACGGCTTCCTCGGGCTCCTGGGGCTCCTCGCCCGCCTCGGCCCCCTTGGGCTCCTCCGCCGTCGCCACCCACGCCGCCACAGCCGCCTTCAGGCGCGCGCTCTCCGGCTCCTGGGCCGCCGGCTCGGACGCCGGCTGCGTCGCGGGCTCTGACGCGGGCTCTGACGCGGGCTCTGACGCGGCCGCAGCTCCAGCGTCAGCCTCGGTCTCGGACTCCTCCGGCTCCGGCGTGGCCGTCGGCCTGGCCGTCGGCGCGTCGTCCTCCGGGGTCCGCGGCGCCAGGGTCTTGAAGACGGCCGTCGGCTGGTCGACCTGAACCGACGAGGACGACGGAGCGTCTGACTCACGGAGCACGGAAACCCGGGGATCCCGGCTTCCGCCGCCCGAGGGCGTCGTCTCCTGAGACGACCCCTGCTGCTCCGCCCTGTCGGGGGACTCGCCCGCCACCGTGCCTCCTCCATGGTCATGCGTACGTACGGACCTGTGTACCGGTCCGTGTACCAGTGTCCTGTGTGAACCGCTTGGCTCCCGTGCTAGACGAGAACGACATACCTACTGGTTCCCGGATGAACCACCCAGGCACTCTCGACAGATGAATGTGAGAGGGGTCACCCTGTCATTCATCCACGCGGGGAGGCATGGATGGGCAGGAGCCGCAGAACCATTCCGGAGGAGCTTTTGCTGCTCGCTCTGGACCCGACCACGGGTACCACAGCGCAGCCGCAGTCGCTCGACCTCGGTCTGGCCGGTGCACAGCTAGTGGAGCTGGCATTGGCAGGCCGGATAGCCCCTGACGGGGATCGTATCGCCGTGGTGATGCCACGGCCGACCGGAGATCCGACCTTGGACTCCGCACTGGAACTGCTGCGCAGGCGTGGCAGTCCGGTTCGGGCCGTCCATTGGATCGGCGGGCCCCGACTGGGGCTCCGCCAGACGTATCTCTCGCATCTGGAGCGATGCGGCATGGTGCATGCCGTGGAGACCCAGATGTGCGGGGTGTTGCCGACGACGCGCTACCAGGCGACGGAGACGGCGATCAGTCGGGAGATCCGTTCCCGGCTGGACAGTGCGATCCGCACCGGCGTACCGCCGGACCCGCGGACCGCGGCGCTTGCCGCGCTGGCCCACGCGGTCGGTCTCGGGAAGCACCTCTACCCCGGCAACGAAGGACGGTCGTCGCGGTCCCGGCTGCGCGATCTGATCCGGCACGACCCCATGGGCGGACTCGTGGCACACGCCGTGATGGACGTCCAGAACGGTGCGGCGGCACAGCCGCGCCGGAGCGCCGCGGGTGTCCCGGCGCAGCCTCGCGGCAGCATGGCCCGCGCGGCGGCGCACTAGGACGACCCCGAGGAGCCAGCCCGGGAGCCGCACAGGTGTGCGGGGCGGTCAGGACGGCCGCCCCGCACACGCGCGTCGCCACGCGGTCGCCCCGCGGTCGGCCCGCGCACACACGCGTCGCCACCCGGTCGGCCCCCGCACACACGCGTACCGCAGCGGTCGGCCCGCGCATACGTTGTGGTCATTTTCCAGCGCACACCCGGCCTTTGGTGGCAGTCTGCCAAGCGGTAGATACTCACAGCTACGCAGCAGACAGCCGGAGGTGCAGTTTCCGTGGCGTCCAACGTCAACCCCACCGTCAGGCGACGCCGATTGGGCCAGGAGCTGCGCAAGCTCCGGGAGGCGAAGAACATGACGGCCGAGCAGGTCGCCGAGCGTCTTCTCGTCTCCCAGTCCAAGATCAGCCGGCTGGAGAACGGCCGTCGCTCCATCAGCCAGCGCGATGTCCGCGACCTGTGCGGCGTGTACGAGGTCGAGGACGACCGGATGGTCGACTCGCTCATGCAGATGGCCAAGGACTCGCGCCAGCAGGGCTGGTGGCACGCCTTCGGCGACATCCCGTACAGCGTCTACATCGGCCTGGAGACGGACGCCGAGAGCCTGCGGATGTACGAGTCGCAGATCATCCCCGGACTGCTCCAGACCCCCGCGTACGCGGAGGCCGTGATCTCCGGCGCGATGCCGGAGTCGACACCGACGGACATCGACAAGCGGGTCACGGTCCGCACCCGCCGCCAGGAGCGGATCCGGGACGAGGAGCGTCCGCTGCGCCTGTGGGCGGTGATCGACGAGGGTGCGCTGCACCGGATCGTCGGCAGCAGGCAGCTGATGGTGGAGCAGCTCGAGCATCTCCTCGAGCAGTCGCATCTGCCGCACGTCACCGTGCAGGTGATCCCCTTCGAGATGGGCGCGCATCCGGGGATCAGCGGCCAGTACTCGATCCTGGAGTTCCCGGACACGTCGGACTCCAGCGTCGTCTACATCGAGGGCGTGACGAGCGACCTGTACCTGGAGAAGGCGCAGGACGTCGGCAAGTACAGCGTCATGTACGAGCACCTCAGGGCGCAGGCGCTGAACGTCGAGCAGACCCGTGAGTTCATCGCGGAGATGGCGAAGAAGCACGCCAAGGGCTGACAGCCGGCGATCCAGCTCCCCCGCCACGGCTCCGGGCCCGTTCCGCCAGGGCTCTGTTTCGGCCACGCCAGGGCTCCCGCCGGGCCGGGGCAGGCACGGTACACCGGATGATCGCTCCCACGGAAGCCGAGCTGGAATATGCCACTCGGACGTGTGAACGCCGGTCCCGTCGGAGGGTGCCGACCAGTAGCGTCGATCACGCCGCCAAGAAGGTCGGTGCGACACACCCCACTGGCAGAACCGGAGTTGAGCGTAATGGCGATCATTCAGGGTGCAACGGACGCGTGGACCAAGTCTTCGTACTCCGGCGGGAACGGCGCCTGCGTCGAAGTGAAGTCCCCCGTCGTCGCCGCGATCGCGGTGCGGGACTCCAAGGCCCCCGAAGGCCCGTCCCTCTCCTTCGGACCGGGTTCGTGGAACGCGTTCGTCGGCGAGGTGAGCAACGGGGCCCTCTGAGCCCCGATGCGCACCCGTCGTCACCCGCAGTACCCGAAGAGCCCTCTCGTCCGGTCCGCCGTCCTGGCCGAGGGGGCTCGGCCCTTACCCCGGCCGGTTCCCGACCGACCGGCCCGATTTCCCGGAAGACCGGCTTCCCCGGTCGGTCAGCGCAGTTCGTCCACGTACCGGTCCGTCCCCGGCACCGTCGGGATGAACGGCGCCACCAGCTCCACCCGCCCCCCTCCGGCTCCCAGCGACTCCAGGTCCGAGAAGTGCTCCGTCCAGCACTCCCGGGGGTCCCGCTCCAGGAACCAGAGCAGGGTCAGCCGGGTGTCGACGCCCTCGACCTGCTTCACGTACGTCATGCGGTCGCCGGGCAGCGGGGTCGGCCGGAAGACGGTGACCATCGCCGCCGGTGAGCCGGCGAGCCGCCGGGGCAGCTCCCGGGTCCGCAGCCGTTCGAGCAGGGCCGCCCGCTCCTCGGGGCCGTCGGTGTCGACGACCTGGAGGACCAGCCCGGCGTAGGGGTGGTCGAGGGCGTGGAAGTCGCGCGGGCCGGCCGCCCCGTCGCGGTAGACGGTCGCCTCGTGGTCCTGGAACGACGTGAAGACGTGCGTCCGCTCCTGGTGGACGCGGCCGTCGCGGTTGAGCCGCTTGTTGATGCCGACGGTCCACTTCATGTGCTCGTCGTAGCGGCCTTCGGTGACCCAGTAGGTGGAGAGGTAGCAGCCCGCGGTGACGGGCTGGGCGACGGCGGACTTCTCCGGGCGGCGCAGCTCCTGGAGTTCCCGGGTGGCGACCCAGCGCCGGCCCGCGTACATCCAGGGCATCGCCATGGCGCCCGCGTAGTAGTGGTCGTCCTCGTACCAGCGGTTGTACGCGTACTCGTGTCCCGGGTGCGGCTCCACCATGGTGATCAGGGCGTGGCCGGGCCGGACGCCGTACGGGCCGACGGACGCCAGTTCCGCGTACGTCTCGCTGTACGTCGCGCTGTACGTCGCGCTCGTCGCGCCCGTGCTGTCGCGGGTCTCCTCGCTCATCTCCGTACCCCTTCCCAAGTCGTTGACCGACACCTACTCTGACGCTCCGTCAGATACTTGGCCAGGGTCGAGAGGGGTCCGGATGCTGCTCCAGGGGAAGACGGTCGTCGTGTCGGGCGTCGGCGCCGGGCTCGGGCGCCGTGTCGCCGAGACGGTGGTGCGGGACGGCGGGAACGCCGTGCTCGGTGCGCGTACGGAGGCGAACCTCGCCAAGGCCGCCGCCGGGATCGACCCGGAGGGGAGCCGTACCGCGTACCGGGCCACGGACATCACCGACGAGGGGCAGTGCGAGGCCCTCGCCGCGCTCGCCGTCGAGCGCTTCGGCGGGATCGACGCGGTGGTCCACGTGGCCGCCTGGGACTCCTCCTTCGGCGGCCTCCAGGACGCCGACTTCACGACCTGGCAGGCCGTCCTCGACGTCAATCTGCTCGGCACGCTGCGGATGACCAGGGCCTGTCTGCCGTCGCTCAAGGAGCGCGGGGGCTCGGTGGTGTTCATCGGCACCCAGTCGGCGATCGCCGCGCCCTCGCAGGTGCGGCAGGCGGCGTACGCGGCCTCGAAGGGGGCGCTGACCTCGGCGATGTACTCGCTCGCGCACGAGCTGGGGCCGCACCGGATCCGGGTCAACACCGTGCTGCCGGGCTGGATGTGGGGGCCGCCGGTGCAGGCGTACGTCCGGTTCGCCGCGGACGGCGAGGGGGTGCCGGAGGCGGAGGTGCTGGCCCGGCTGACCGAACGGATGGCGCTGCCGGAGCTGGCGACGGACGGGGACGTGGCGGAGGCGGCGGCCTTCCTCGCCTCGGACCGGGCGCGGGCGATCACAGGGCAGTCGCTGCTCGTCAACGCGGGTGAGCTGATGCGCTGACCACGCCCCCACGCTCCTCCACAAGTTCACAGACATGAACCAGGGTCAGTAAACAGAACGATTTTACTGCCCCTTGACCCTCCCTTGCATTGTCCCTGCCCTGTAACTCCCCACACCATGAACCGCGTTCACAAGACGGACCGGATCTCATGGAGGGGCGCAATGAACAGTCTCGACTGGGCCGTACTCATCGGCTATTTCGGCGTGATGGTCGCGATCGGCGTCTGGTCCCACAAGCGCGTGGACGACGTCTCCGACTTCTTCACCGCCGGCGGCCGGATGCCCTGGTGGCTCTCCGGCATCTCCCACCACATGTCGGGCTACAGCGCCGTGATGTTCACCGGGTACGCGGGCATCGCCTACACCTACGGCGTCACGTCCTACGTCACCTGGTCGTTCCCGATCGCCATCGGCATCGCGATCGGCGCCCACCTCTTCGCGCCCCGCCTCAACCGGCTGCGCTCCCGCCTCCGGGTGGCGTCCCCGCTCGAATACCTCAAGGACCGCTACAACCTGCCCACGCAACAGGCCCTGGCCTGGTCCGGCGTCCTGCTGAAGATCGTCGACGTGGGCGCCAAGTGGGCCGCCATCGCCACCCTGCTGTCCGTCTTCACCGGCATCTCCCTCAACCAGGGCATCCTCATCACCGGCGTGATCACGGGCATCTACTGCACCGTCGGCGGCCTGTGGGCCGACGCGCTCACCGAACTGGGGCAGTTCATCATCCAGTTCTTCGCCGGCATCGCGATGCTCGTCGCCGTCCTCGCCGAGCTCGGCGGGATCAGCGCCCTGTGGGACGTCTGGGACCGGCCCGAGCTGCAGGGTCACACCGCGCCGACCGCCGGCCCGTACACGATGACGTTCCTGCTCGCGTACCTCTTCATCAAGACCTTCGAGTACAGCGGCGGCATGTGGAACCAGGCCCAGCGCTACATGGCCACCCCCACCGCCCGTGAGGCCACCCGCTCCGGCCGGCTCTCCGCCGTCCTGTGGTTCGTCTGGCCGCTGGTCCTCTTCTTCCCCATGTGGGTCGCGCCGCTGCTCGTCGACCCCGAGAAGCCCGACGCCTCCGACTCCTACGCCCTGATGACCGAGCAGCTGCTGCCGCACGGCCTGCTCGGCCTCGTCATCGTCGGCTTCTTCTCGCACACCATGGCCATGTGCTCCTCGGACGCCAACGCCATCGCGGCCGTCTTCACCCGGGACATCGCGCCCGTCATGAGCAAGGCGGCGCGGACCTGGACGCAGCGGGCCGGGCTGATCGCGGCGCGCTGGTCGACGGTCGCCTTCCTGGCCCTGTCGATGGCGGTCGCCACCCAGGTCAACTCCCCCGCCTTCAAGGACATCATCACCATCGTCATCAAGTGGGTGGCGGGTCTGATGGGCCCGATCGCGATCCCGTTCATGCTCGGCCTGCTGCGGACCTTCCGGAAGTCCGGGCCGACGGCGGCGCTGGTCTCGTGGGCGGCCGGTCTGTTCGTCTTCTGGCTGACCAACTACGGCCTCGACGGCATCGAGCTGCAGATCCAGATCGTCTCGCCGCTCGCCACCTCCCTGGTCCTGTACGTCCTCATCGGCTTCATCCGGCCCGAGGACACCCCGGACCGGGACGCGCTCCTCGACAAGCTGCACTCGGACGACGGCAGCCCGGCCGGAGCGGCGGCCGCGATCCCCGCGCAGACCCCGCGCTCCGGCGGCGACCGCTCGGATCAGCCCCTCGGATAACGGGCCAGCCAGCCCGGCGACGACTCGGCGGGGCCGTGCAGGGCGGCCCCCTGGGTCATCTCCATCGAGAAGTCGTCCGCGAGTTCCAGGACCGTCGCACGGCCCTCCAGCTCGGCCAGCCAGGCCGGCGGGAGGGCCGTCTCGCCGTGCAGGGCCCCCAGCAGGGCCCCGGTGAGCGCCCCGGTGACCGACGAGGGCCCGTCGTGGTTCACCGCGAGCCGCAGCCCGTGCCGTACGTCCTCGCCGACCAGGGCGCAGTAGACGGCCGCCGCCAGCTGCCCCTCGGCCCGGTCCTCGTCCGCGCCGAGGGCGGCGACCCGCGCGTGGTCCGGCGCCCCTTGCCGTACGGCTCCGAGTGCCCGGCCGAGCGCCTCGGTGACCGGCTCGTGGCCGGGGCGCGCCGCCAGCTGCTCCAGGGCCCGGTCGACGGCCGCCTCCGGGGAGCCGCCGCGGGCGAGGCCGTGGACGGTGACGGCGAAGGCGCCCGCCGCGAGGCCGGCGGCGGGGGCGCCGTGGGTCTGTGCCGCGCACTCGACGGCGAGCTGGCAGACGAGCTGCGGCTCCCAGCCGACGAGCAGCCCGAAGGGGGCGGAGCGGACGAGGGCGCCGGAGTCGGCCGCGGTGGGGTTCTTGGGCTTGTCGAGGGTGCCGAGGCGGTCGTCGCCGAGGCCGGTGAGGCAGGCGCGGGGCGGGTTGCGGCGGGCGTAGAGCCACTCCTCGCGGGCGAGCCAGCCGTTGTCCTCGCGCCGTTCGTCGGGGCCCCAGTCGTGCTGGGTGGCGGCCCAGCGCAGGTGGGCCCGGTGGACGTCGGTGGGCGGGTGCCAGACGCCGGTGTCGCGGCGGATCTGGGCGCGGATCAGGCCGTCGACGGTGAACAGGCTCATCTGGGTGGCCGCGGTGACGGCGCCGCGGCGGCCGAACGCGGGGGCGGGCTCGGTCAGTCCGTCAGGTCCGTGGGCGTCCCTGATCCCGTCGAGGGTGAGCCCGTGGGCACCGGCTCCCAGCGCGTCGCCGAGGGCGCCGCCGAGCAGACAGCCTCGTACGCGGGCGCGGAAGTCCTGTTGTTCGGCACGGCCCCACACGGCCGCGGCTGTCGTGGCCACGTCGTGCCCTCCCCCCGTAGACCGGTCTGCGCAGCACTGTAATGGACCGGGTACGTCCGTTCGGGGGCCGGAACGTTATGTGATCCGACGCCCTTCAGGCCGCTTTTGACCGAAGAGCGCCGGACCTCCGCCTCACTCCGCAGGCAGGACCGGAAGCAGCTCCGGGAGGTGTCCGTCCGACGCCCTCGCCGTGCGCTGCCGCTCCTCCGGGACCTCGCCGTACAGGGTCGTCCGGGGCTTCGCCGGGCGGCCCGCCGCCTCCGCGATGGCCTCCAGGTCGCGGATCGAGCGGTACGAGCCGTAACTCGATCCGGCCATCCGAGAGATGGTCTCCTCCATCAGCGTGCCGCCCAGGTCGTTCGCGCCCGAGCGGAGCATCTCGGCGGCGCCCTCGGTGCCCAGCTTCACCCAGCTGGTCTGGATGTTCGGGATGTGGGGGTGGAGGAGGAGCCGGGCCATGGCGATGACCGCGCGGTTGTCGCGGACGGTCGGGCCGGGGCGGGCGATGCCGGCGAGGTAGACCGGTGCGTTGGTGTGGATGAAGGGGAGGGTCACGAACTCGGTGAAGCCCAGCCCCCCGGAATTCAACGCAGCCTGCTGGATGCGGGACAGGGTGCGGAAGTGGCCGAGCCAGTGCCGGGGCTGGTCCACGTGCCCGTACATCATCGTGGACGACGAGCGGATGCCCAGCTCGTGCGCCGTGGTGATCACCTCGATCCACGTCGCCGTCGGCAGCTTGCCCTTGGTGAGGACCCAGCGGACCTCGTCGTCGAGGATCTCGGCGGCCGTGCCGGGGATCGAGTCGAGCCCGGCCTCCTTCGCGGCCGTCAGCCACTCGCGGATCGAGAGCCCGGTCCTGGTCGCGCCGTTGACGACCTCCATGGGCGAGAAGGCGTGCACGTGCATGCCGGGGACGCGCTCCTTCACCGCGCGCGCAATGTCGAAGTAGGCGGTGCCGGGCAGGTCGGGGTGGATGCCGCCCTGCATGCAGACCTCGACGGCGCCGACGTCCCAGGCCTGCTCGGCGCGGTCGGCGACCTGGTCGAGGGAGAGGGTGTACGCGTCGGCGTCGGTACGGCGCTGGGCGAAGGCGCAGAAACGGCAGCCGGTGTAGCAGACGTTGGTGAAGTTGATGTTCCGCGTGACGACGTACGTGACGTCGTCTCCGACGGCGTCACGGCGAACGTCGTCGGCGATCCGGGTGAGCGCGTCGAGCGCGGGACCGTCGGCGTGCAGCAGCGCGAGGGCCTGGGCGTCGGTGAGCCGCGTCGGGTCGTCGGCGGCGACGGCGAGGGCCTCGCGGACGTCGGTGTCGACCCGCTCCGGGACCATCCCGGGCGCGGCGGCCTCGCGCAGCGCCTCCCAGTCGCCGTACACCTCGTCGAAGTCGTCGCGCCGGTCGTGCGTACGGCCCGTGGTGTCGATGGTGCGGTGCAGGTCGGTGCGGCCGGCGGCGGTGAACGCCTCGTCGGGCTCCTGCCAGGGCAGGCCGCGGACCGTCGCGTCGGGGTTCGCGAGGCCGGTCCCGGGGTCGGCGAGGGCGCGGACGTGCGGGAGGAGCCGGGGGTCGAGCCAGGGTTCTCCCCGGGTGACGAACTCGGGGTAGACGCAGAGTCGTTCGCGCAGCTCGAAGCCGGCGGCGGCGGACCGCTCGGCGAGCTCCTCGATCCGGGGCCATGGCCGCTCGGGGTTGACGTGGTCGATGGTGAGCGGGGAGACGCCGCCCCAGTCGTCGATGCCGGCGGCGATGAGCCGCTCGTACTCGGAGTCGACGAGGTTCGGCGGGGCCTGGAGGCAGGCGGAGGGGCCCATGATGAGGCGGGCGACGGCGACGGTGGCGACCAGGTCGTCGAGCTCGGCGTCGGGCATGCCGCGCATGGCCGTGTCCGGCTTGGCGCGGAAGTTCTGGATGATCAGTTCCTGGACCGAGTGGTACGCCCTCGACACGCGCCGCAGGGCGAAGAGGGACTCGGCCCGCTCCTCCAGGGTCTCCCCGATGCCGAGCAGCAGCCCCGAGGTGAAGGGGACGGAGGAGCGTCCCGCGTCCTCCAGGACCCTGAGCCGGACGGCCGGTTCCTTGTCGGGGGAACCGTAGTGGGGGCCGCCGGGCTCGGACCAGAGCCGGGTCGCGGTCGTCTCCAGCATCATGCCCATGGAGGGGGCGACCGGCTTGAGGCGCTGGAAGTCGGTCCAGGAGAGCACGCCGGGGTTGAGGTGCGGGAGCAGCCCGGTCTCCTCCAGGATGCGGATCGCCATGGCCCGTACGTACGCGATGGTGTCGTCGTACCCGTGCGCGTCGAGCCACTCGCGGGCCTCCGGCCACCGGTCCTCGGGCTTGTCGCCCAGGGTGATCAGGGCCTCCTTGCAGCCCATCTCGGCCCCGCGCCGGGCGATGTCGAGCACCTCGTCCGGCGACATGAACATCCCGTGGCCGGCCTTGCGCAGCTTGCCGGGGACGGTGACGAAGGTGCAGTAGTGGCACTTGTCGCGGCAGAGCCGGGTGAGCGGTATGAACACGCTCTTGGAGTACGTGATGACCCCCGGCCGCCCGGCGGCGTCGAGCCCGGCGTCCCGGACCCGCCCGGCGGAGGCGACCAGGTCCGCGAGGTCCTCCCCGCGCGCCCGCAACAGCACGGCGGCCTCGGCGACATCGAGCGCGACCCCGTCCCTGGCCCGCTTGAGGGCGCGGCGCATGGCGTTCGCGGTGGGCCGGGCTTCCTGGTGATCCGTCATGGACCGAGCATACGAGCGGCTACGGACAGGCGGACCGGGACCTTCGCGGGTTGGCTCGGTCAGTCCGTGTCCTTGGGACGCCGGGGCGCGGCGTACACCAGGTGGACGGTCCTGCGCGACTCGTCGACGAGATGCCGCACACGACCACCGGCCGTGACCTCGAACTCCCCCTGCGGATAGGCAGGCCCGCCGTAGGTCCCGGTGGCGAGACGGCCGCGCAGCCTGTGCTGCCGGTCAGGGACGTCCTGCCGGAGCGGATCGCGGCGCAGGGCTTCGATAACAGCGCCGGGTATTGCCCGGGGCTTCGGTGGCGAGCTCGCCCCAGCCTTTGGCCGCCTCGTTCGTCGCGAAGCGCAGGCGCCACTCCTCACCGACCGGTGGCGTGGCGACGCCGTCGCCACGCTTCGGCGTCACGGCGCCGTCACCTCGCGGTGGTCCTCGTCGGGGAGGGGCCGCGTGAGCTGGGCCGTGAGACCCGGGTCGGCGAGGATGCGCGCCGTCGCCCGCCATTCCACGATCGTGCGGTGGAGCGTGGCGTGGACGTCCAGCTGCGCGGCGTCATGCGTCGCGTCCAGCAGATCCCGCACGAACTCCCGCAGTGCTCCGGCGGACAGGTGCCGCACCCAGGGGAAGACCGAGGGAAGGGCACGCCCTATGACGCGCGCGCCGTCGTCGGCGGCGAGGAGAGCGGCGAGGAGACGGGCGGTGACGTCGGCCGTCTCCTCCCGGTCCTGGTCATAGCCCGCGGTCGTGAGGTAGAGGTCCTGTCCGTCGCGGCGGGTGACGAGCAGGCGGTGTTCGCTGTCGAGCCTCTCGGCGACCCGCTTCGAGTTCTTGGAGAGCTCGGAGAAGGTGACGGTCTGGGTCAGCATGGACCGACCATACTTCGGAACGTATTCCGAAGTCAGTCGCTCAGAGGTACTGGGCGTACGCGTCCAGGACCCCCAGTACCTCCCGCTCACCCCCCGGCGGCAGCTGGAGGACGATCTCCTCGCAGCCCAGGTCCGCGTAGCGGGCGAGCTTGCCGGGGTTCGGGAGGACCGCGTACGGGACGACCTGGAGGGTCTTCGGGTCGCGGCCGGCCTCCTCCCAGACCTCCCGCAGGACCGGGAGGGACTCCGCCAGACCCCGGCCGCCGATCGGCATCCAGCCGTCCGTCCGCGCCGCGATCTCGGCGAAGAGCTTCGGTCCCGCCGCGCCGCCCAGGAGGGTGCGGGGCGCCCCGCCGGCGGGCTTGGGCCACGCCTCCGAGGCGCGGACCGAGGCGCCGGACCTCCCCGCGTACGCCGTGGGCTCCGGCGCCCACAGGGCCCGCATCAGGTCGAGCCGGTCGGACGTGAGCTCCCGGCGGGCCGGCCAGTCGACGCCGTGGTCGGCGGCCTCCTCGCGGTTCCAGCCGTAGCCGACACCGAGGGTGAAGCGGCCCCCGGAGAGGTGGTCGAGGGTGGCGATCTGCTTGGCGAGGGCGATCGGGTCGTGCTGGGCGACCAGCGTGATGCCGGTGCCGAGCCCGAGCCGTTCGGTGACGGCGGCGGCCTGGCCGAGCGCCACGAAGGGGTCCAGGGTCCGCCCGTACTCCCGGGGCAGCTCGCCGCCCGCCGGGTAGGGCGTGGTCCGTTCGACGGGGATGTGGGTGTGCTCGGGGAGGTAGAGCCCGGCGAACCCGCGCTGTTCGAGCTCGCGCGCGAGCCGTACCGGGGTGATGGTCTCGTCGGTCAGGAAGATCGTGGTCGAGATCCGCATAGCGGCACGGTAGGGGGTGGGGCCCGGATTTCCGAGGGGTGCGACACGGGCGCCTGTCTCGGGAACGGGCCGCGTCAGGAGCGGGCCGCGTCCACCGCCCGCTGCTCCGCCGCCAGGTCCCCGTACCCACCGTGCTCCCAGACCTTCTCGCGGAAGCGCTGGAGGGTCAGCGGGGTCCGGTCCTCGCCGGGGACGCCCTCGAAATGGACGGTGCCGCAGCGGTGGCAGTACCAGCCGTGGGACCACAGTCCATCGGCGCGGTGGCGGCCCCGGGTGAGGCGGGCGAAGGTGGTCCGGCGTCTGAGCACCACGGCGAGCACCGCGACAGCGGCGACCACCGCGAGCGCGGAGATCCAGCCCGGGAACTCGTAGGCCGGCGGCTCGCCGGCGGGCACGTCCTGCGGCGGCATGCGCCAGCCGCCGAGCTCCGGCGGCTCGTGCGCGGGCGCGTCCGCGAACCACTTCCCCGCGAGGGCCCCGCCCAGGAAGGTGCCGGCGGAGACGACGGCGGCGAGGACACCGAGGCAGCCGATCGTGTTCGTGGGCGGGTCGGGCACCGGCGCGAGCGCGTCGGAGAGCCCCGTGGTCACCGCCCGGACGGCGGGCACGGCCTGCACCCGGTCCTCCCGGTCGCAGCCCGGGCAGCTGTGCGTCGTCCGGCTCAGGTTCCCCCTGGTCCCCCGTCCTGCACAGGGTGACGGGATCATGTCCACGCACGGTTCCCGGCGGGGCGGAAATCCGCCTGCGCCGCTCGCTCCCCGCGCTTACCGTGGCCCGGTGCTGAATCGAATCGAGACGTACTACGACGCCGTCCCCCGTTCCTCCGCCCGCGCGGAGGAGTTCGGGCCGCTGACCCTGTTCGTGCAGGAGGGGCAGGGCTGGCCGTTCTACGCCCGGCCGGCCCTCGGGGCCACCGGTGAGATCCCGGTCGAGGACGTGGAGAAGGTACGGGCCCGGCAGCGGGAGCTCGGCGTGCCCGAGGCCTTCGAGTGGGTCGCCGAGACCACCCCGGGGCTGCGGGCGGCCGTGGAGGCGAGCGGGCTCACCGTGCACGAGCATCCGCTGATGGTCCTGGAGGGCGACGGGCTCGCCGTACCGGAGCCCGAGGGCGTCACCGTACGGATGGTCGGCGCGGACGACCCGGGCCTGGGCAGCGCCGTCGCCGCCCCGTACGCCGCGTTCGGCATGGCGCCGCAGCCGGGGACCGCGGAGCGGATCGGCGGCCGGATCGAGGCCGGTCTCACCCGGCTCGCCGCGGCCTTCGACGGGACGGGAGACGCACTCACGGCCGGCCAGCACCAGCCCGTCGGGCCCGTCTCCGAGGTCGTCGGCGTCGGCACCGTCCCGGCGGCGAGGCGCCGCGGCCTCGGGCTCGCGGTGACCGCCGCCCTGGTCGCGGACGCCCGCGCCCACGGGGCGGAGCTCGTGTTCCTGTCGGCGTCGGACGCGGACGTGGCCCGGCTGTACGGCCGGCTCGGCTTCCGGACCGTCGCCACGGCGCTGATCGCGGAGGCGTAGGCGCACCGCCACCGGGGGCGGGACGTCAGCCCGCGGCGGATGCCTCCCGCACCATCATCACGTCGACAGGGTCCTCGTGCTCGACCGTGAAGCCCGCCCGCTCGTAGAGGCGGCGGGCCGCGCTCCCCTGGAGCACCTGGAGGCGGACGGGGAGCGAGGCCTCGTCCGCACGGGCGAGGAGCCCGCGCAGTATCGCCGTCCCGAGTCCCCGCCCCTGGGTCGCCGGGTCCAGGTAGAAGTGCTCCAGGTAGAGCCCTTCGCCGTTCCCGGCCGGGCGCAGGGTGACACAGCCCGCGAAGGCGCCGTCGACCTCGATCACCGAGGTGTGCGCGGGCGAGAAGCCCTCCCGCAACCGCTGTCGCACCCGGTGCTCGTCGTACCGGCCGAGGCGCACCAGGTCGTCGCGCATGACGGCCGCCCTCAGCTCGGCGACGGGCTCCACGTCGTCGGCGGCGCCGGGGCGCAATGACCAGCTCCCGTGCTTCGTCTCCCCATACATGGCCGCATCCTAAGAACGCCTCCGGAGCGCCTCGTAACCGGATCGTCCCGGTCCGCGTTGGAGCGGGCATGAAGAAGATGCTCACCGCAGCCGCCCTGACCGCCTTCGCCGCCGCGGGTCTCGCGGGTGCCACCGCCGGGACCGCCGCCGCCGACACCGGCGGCGTGAACCTGCCCTCGGTCGTGCCGCTCAGCGGCGTCCTGACCCCCAAGGCCAAGCCGGCCGCCGCGCCGGACCTGCCGCCCGCCAACGCGGCGGTGGAGCGCCTGCTGCCCGGGCGCTGAGCGCCTACAGCAAGAAAGACGAAAGTGGCGGGACCCCCCACGGGCCCGCCACTTTCGCGTTCTTCGGATGACTCAGGGTTCAGTCACGGCTGCCGGTCAGTCGGCGACCACCAGCGAAGGGGTCTCCTTCGTGAGGACCTCGCCCCGGAAGAACGCCGGGCTCTTCCGCTGCATGACCAGCATGATCACCACGCCGAGGAGCAGCAGGCCGACGCCGATCACGAAGACCGAGCCGACGCCGAGGACGGCAGAGCCGGAGCCGTAGGCCGGGTCCCACATGTCGTACAGCGTCTTGCCGAAGACGGCGGTGAGCATGAGGCCGCCGACGCCGGGGAGGATGCCCTTGACCATCAGGTTGGCGAAGGACGAGGTCAGCTCCTTGCGGAAGAACCAGACGCAGGCGAAGGCCGTGATCGAGTAGTAGAAGCAGATCATCAGGCCGAGGGCGTAGATCGTGTCGACCAGGACGTTCTCGCTGACGAGGCTCATCACCGCGTAGAACACTCCGGTGGCGACGCCCGCCCACACGGTGGCGCGGCCCGGCGTCCTGAAGCGCGGGTTCATCCGGGCGAAGGCCGGGGGCAGTGCCTCGTACGCGCTCATCGCGAGGGCCGTGCGGGCGACCGGGATGAACGTGGTCTGGAGGCTGGCCGCAGCCGAGGCGAGGACGGCGACGAAGAGCAGGATGCCGAGGCCGGAGCCCATGACCGGGCCCGCGAGGACGGCGAAGACGTTGTCGGAGGTCTCGGGGTTGCCGAGGCCGGTGCCCTCCTCGCCGACACCCGCGTACATCTGTACGGCGATGGCGACCAGCAGGTAGGAGGCGACGATGACGACCATGGCGAGGAAGGCGGAGCGGCCGGGGGTGCGGGCGCTGCCGGTGCTCTCCTCGTTGATGGACAGGCAGGCGTCCCAGCCCCAGTAGATGAAGATCGACAGGGAGAGGCCGGCAGTGAAGGCGGAGAAGGACTCGACGCCGAACGGGTTCAGCCAGCTGAGGGAGAAGTCGATCGATCCCGCGACCTCGCCGGACTTGCTGATCGCCATGAAGGCGAAGATCGCGATGACCGTGAGCTGGAGGCCGACGAGGATGTACTGGACCCACTTGGTGGCGGTGATGCCGCGGTAGCTGATGGCCGTGGCGATGCCGATGAAGACCAGCGTGGTGAGGATGTGGACGGCCTTGTTGTCGTCCAGGGCGGCGATGTCGGCGCTGCCGGTGACCTCGCCGGCGGTGAGCCAGAAGAAGGAGGTCGCGACGCCCGCGAGGTTGGACAGGACGACGATCGTGGCGACCAGCAGGCCCCAGCCGCACATCCAGCCGATCTTGGGGCCGAAGGCCTTCACCGACCAGGTGAAGGAGGTGCCGCAGTCGGGCAGGGCCTTGTTGAGTTCCCGGTACGCGAACGCGACCAGCAGCATGGGCAGGAAGCCGGCCAGGAACACGGCGGGCATCTGGAGTCCGACCTCGCCAACCGTGGGGCCGAGCGTGGAGGTCAGACAGTAGACCGGGGCCACGGTGGAGATGCCGATGACGGCACCGCCCATCAGCCCGACGGAGTTCCCGCCGAGGCCCTTCTTGCGCACGCCGTTCGCGTCACCCGGGGCGTTGACGCCCCTTACCGTGTCTCCGGCCTGGGGCCGTGCTTCCACCTGAGTCATGAACAGGACGTTAAATGCTGCGGTTTCCACATCCGGAAGATCGAACTCCGCCGACCTGATCGATCATCGCCTTACTTTGCGGGGGTCGAAGCGGACACCCGCCAATGATTGAAAGATCGACGCCCCGGACAGCCCGACCAACTGGTAGGTCGGTCGGACCACGTCCGATATGCGGGAACCGCAGCCGTGCCCCAAATGTCCGTTTTCAAATTTTCCGAAGGAAATTTTCGGCCACGTCCTCACCCCGGCCAGACAACGGCCTGCAGCTCGCTGTACGCGTGCAGCGCGTACGAGCCGACGTCCCGTCCGACCCCGCTCTTCTTGAATCCGCCGAACGGCGCCTCCATGTTCCGGCCGATCGTGTTCACCCCCACCCCGCCGGCCCGCAGCCGGGCCGCGATCCGGAAGGCACGGGCCACGTCGCCGGACCACACGTAGTCGATCAGCCCGTAGTCGCTGTCGTTCGCGAGGGCGATCCCCTCCTCCTCGTCGTCGAAGGGGACGACCACGACGACCGGCCCGAAGATCTCCTCCCGCACCACCCGCATCTCGTTGGTGCAGTCGGCGAGCAGCGTCGGCGCCACGTAGAAGCCCCTCGCGAGATCCGGGCGCTCGCCGCCCACCACGACCCGCGCCCCCTCCTTGCGTCCGAGGTCCACGTACGACTCCACCCGGTCGCGGTGCGCCGCCGAGATCACCGGGCCGACGACCGTGCCCCGCTCCGCCGGGTCCCCCACCTTCATGAAGGCCAGATAGCCGGTCAGCTTCTCGATCAGCCGCTCGTAGATCCCGCGCTGCGCGAGCACCCGGGTCGGGGCGGTGCAGATCTGTCCGCTGTAGAAGGCGAACGTCGTCCCGATCCCCATGACCGCGGAGTCCAGGTCCGCGTCGTCGAAGACGAGCGCGGCGCCCTTGCCGCCCAGCTCCATCAGCTGCCGCTTGAGCGAGCGGCCGCAGACCTCTCCGATCGCCTGACCGACCGCCGTGGAACCGGTGAACGACACCATGTCGACGTCCGGGGAGTCCACCGCCGCCTCTCCGACCGCCCGCGCGGAGCCGGTGACCACGTTGACGACCCCCGCCGGGACGCCGGCCTCCTCAAGGGCCCGGGTCATCGCGTACACGGAGAGCGGGTCCTGCGGGGCCGGCTTCACGAGGACCGTGTTCCCCATGGCGAGTGCCGGGGCGACCTTGCCCGCCGGATTGGCCCAGGGGTTGTTGTACGAGGTGATGCAGGTGACGACGCCGACCGGGCGCCGTACCGCCACCGCGCCGAACACCCCGGCCTTGCCCATCGGGCCCGCCTCGTTGATCTGCGGGGGCAGCGCCTGCTCGACCGGTTCCATCGCCCCGCGCGCGTACCGCCGGAATCGGGCCGCGCCGACCGCGACCTGCATCCCCCGCGCGGTGCCGGTGGTGGCACCCGTCTCGGCGCGGGCGAGCAGCGTGTTCGCGTCGGCGTCCCTGGCCATCAGGTCCGCGGCCCGGTCCAGGATCGCCGCCCGCTCCTCCGGCTTCGTACGGGACCAGGAGCCGAAGGCCTCGCGGGCCGCGGCGGCGGCCTCGTGGACCTGGGCGCGCGAGGCCTCCGGCGCCAGGCCGACGACCTCTTCGGTGGCCGGGTCGACGACGGGGTAGTGGCCGCCGTCGGGCTCGACCCACTCACCGCCGATGAAAAGCCGCTCGGTCCTCATCGCGTGCTCACCGTCCTCGTGTCACGGCCCGAGCGCAGCACGCGCCCGGGGATCGCGCCGGTCACCCGGTCGTCCCGCACGGTCTCGACCCCGTTGACCCGCACCGACACGATCCCGACCGCCCGCGAGTCCAGGCGCGGGCTGTCCCCCGGCAGGTCGTGCACGAGGGTCGCCGGGCCCGCGTCGATCCGCTCCGGGTCGAAGAGGACCAGGTCGGCGTGGAAGCCCTCGGTGATCCGGCCGCGCTCGCGGAGCCCGAAGAGCCGGGCCGGGTCGTCGGTCAGCATCTTCACGGCCCGCTCCAGGGGCACGAGCTTCCGGCCGCGCAGACAGTCGCCGAGGAAGCGGGTCGTGTACGGGGCTCCGCACATCCGGTCCAGGTGGGCGCCCGCGTCGGAGCCGCCGAGCAGGACGTCCTCGTGGTCCCAGGTCTCGCGGCGCAGCGCCCAGGAGGCCGGGTCGTTGTCGCTGGGCATCGGCCACAGGACCGTCCTGAGGTCGTCGTTGGCGCAGATCTCGACGAGGCACTGGAAGGGGTCCTGGCCGCGTTCGGCGGCGATGTCGCCGACGACGCGCCCGGTGAGCCCCTCGTTCTCACGGCTGTACGTGTCGCCGATGACGTACCGCCCGAAGTGGGCGAGACGCCGGAAGACCCCGGCCTCCCGGGAGTCGGCGCGCCGCAGCATCCCGGCCCTGACGTCCGGGTCGCGGAGCTTCGCGATCCGCTCGGGGACGGGGAGCGCGAGGATCTCGCCCCAGCCGGGGATGAGGTTGAGGGCGCAGAACGTGCCGAGGGACATGTTCATCGGCGTGAGGATCGGCATGGTGAGGGCGACGATCCGGCCGCCGGACTTGCGGGCCCGCTCGGAGGCGGTGAGCTGGCGCGGAACGCGCTCGGGGACGGAGGCGTCGATGGTGAGGACGTTCCAGTTCAGGGGCCGCCCGGCGGCGGCGGTCATCTCGACGAACAGCTCGATCTCGTCGTCGGAGAACTGGTCGAGACAGCCGGCGAGGATCGCCTCGATCTGGGTGCCCTCGTGCTCGCCGACCGCCCGGGAGAGGGCGATCAGCTCGTCGGGTCCCGCGTGCCGGGAGGCGACGGGCGCGCCGTCGCCGTCGGAGTGGGTGGACGACTGGGTGGTGGAGAGCCCCCAGGCCCCGGCCTCCATGGCCTCCTTGAGCAGGGCGACCATCCGGGCGAGCTGCTCGGGGGTCGGCTGCCCGCCGACGGCGTCGGCGCCCATCACGTACCGGCGCAGGGCGCAGTGCCCGACCATGAACCCGGCGTTGACGGCGATCCGCCCGTCGAGGGCGTCGAGGTACTCGGCGAAGGACGACCAGGTCCAGTCGACGCCCTCCTCCAGTGCCTTCAGGGCCATGCCCTCCACCTTGGACATCATGCGGCGGGTGTAGTCGGCGTCCTCGGGCCGGTCCGGGTGGAGCGGGGCGAGGGTGAAGCCGCAGTTGCCGCCTGCGACGGTGGTGACGCCGTGGTTCATGGAGGGGGTGGCGTACGGGTCCCAGAACAGCTGGGCGTCGTAGTGGGTGTGCGGGTCGACGAAGCCGGGGGCGAGGACGAGGCCTGTGGCGTCCTGGGTGGTACGGGCGCGCTCGGTCGTCGTGCCGGGCTCGGCGACGACGGCGATCCTGCCCTCGCGTATGCCGACGTCGGCGGTGAAGGCGGGGGCGCCGGTGCCGTCCACGACGGTGGCGCTCGTGATGAGGTGGTCGAGCATGACGGTCCCTTTCTGGACGTGGACGCGGGTGTGCCCCGGACCGGGGGCCGCCGCGGGGGGCCTCCGGCCGGGGCGGATACGGGGCGACGGTCCGGGAAGACGCCACCCCGCGCTCATGACGGCGGCCGGGGGCCCGCCGTGGCGGGCCGCGCCGTGGCGAGCCGCGCCGTGGCGAGCCGGCGCCCACCCCACCCGCCGTGGCCACCTCCGTTGGGGGCAGTCGCCCCGCTGGGGCGGCGCCCACCCTGGCCGTCGCCACCCCCGTTGTGGGCAGTCGTTCCGCTGGGGCGATGGGGGTCCCCCTGCTCGAGGGAAGCCGAGAGCTCGGGGGAGGGTGGGCACAACGGGACGGCGCCCTTTGCCGGGCCTGGGCTTCCGCGCCCTGACCCGCACCCGG
>JOBE01000021.1 GCA_000717735.1 Streptomyces griseoluteus
ACATGCACAACCTCGCCCTCGCCGGATAAGCCGACGGGCCGAACGGCAACCAACCACGCCCAAGGCGTCCCGAAGATCATTTACGGGACAGCCCTTAGGGGGTGTACATCTTGCCTGACTGTCTGTGACGTTGGGTCGTGCGGGTAGGTCTTTGGCACACGACGCCCCTCTGCGGCTGAACTGGCTTGCAACCAAAGGGAGTTGGGCGACACCTCGTACGTCACCTCGTCAGCCAGGCCAGGAACTGGCTCCACCTGCCTCCACCGTCCGGTTTGCGGTGAGCGGCGGGGCGATCGTCGTGCACTGGTGTCTCCGTCCGTGGCTGCGGGCTGGTGCGCCGTATGGGCTGAACGGGCTCGAAGCGGGCGGGGAGGGCGGTCAGTGCCCGGTGGAAGGGGCCGGGTCGCCAGGTGAGGAGGTCTTCCGGTACCGCGAGCGTGACGTCGGGGATCTGTTCGAGCAGGTTCTCGATGGCGGTGATCGTGATGTGCGTGGAATAGGCGGCGCATCACGGGTCAGGGGGCTGTGATGTCGGTCGCCGGGACTCCGGGGAAGCAGTCGGAGCCCAGGCACTCGGTGTCCGGCTCCTTCCGGATTCGGGCCGTGCTGCCCGGGGTCAGGGCGTAGAACTGCTGGCCGCTGGCGGCGTAGAAGCCCGGTCCGCCGTCGAGGGCGTCAGTGAGGAAGTCCGCGGCGGCGAGCCGGTCCGCCGTGCCGGCCGCCGCGTGGACGAGGACGGCCGGCACGCGGACGGAGAACAGGTCCCGCAGCACAGGAGGGCGACACCGTAGGTCGTCCGGTCGGACCGGGCTGCCACGGCGTCGGGGGTGGAGATGAGCCGCCGCATCCGGGCGGACGGCTCCCGTTCCTGGCGTATGTGCACCACCACACCGGGGGCCGCTTCCAGTGGAGTCGGGTCGTAGGTCACCGGGCTCTTCCTCCTTCGGCTTTGAGCTTCATCGCGGCGCGCAGGCGCCGTACGACGTCCTGGCCGCCCACCGCGCAGGAGCCCGACGGGCTCGGAGCTCCGTCCTGGTCGAGTGTCCACGGACCGGTGTGGTCGGTTGTGGCAACGCTCGTTCGGGCGTGCGCATCGTTCACCCCGTCATGGTGCATCAGCCGGTCCGTCCGGGTCGGGCGGGCAGTGGTCCAGGCAGCAGCGGACGAAGTCCTGGACTACTTGGTCGGTGTCGGCGGCGGGCGGCCAGGCGACGCCGACGCTGGTCGGGGCGACGCCGGTGACGGGCCGGTAGACGATGCCGGGGCGGAGGTAGAAGCGGGCGGCGGACGCGGGGGCGAGGGCGATGCCGTAACCGTTGGCGATGGCGGTGAGCCAGTCGTCCGGGTTCTCGGTGACGGCTCCGATGCGGACGGGCCGGCCCTCGCGGGCGTCGACGGCAAGCCAGTAGTCGTGCCAGGGGCCGGTCTCGGGTGGGGCGGCGACGAAGGGTTCGTCCCACAGTTCGGGGAAGGGGATCTCGGCACGACCGGCCAGGGGATGGTCGTCGGGCAGGACGACCCACCGGTCCTCGGTCAGCAGGATCTCGGTCCGCAGGCCGTCCTGGCCGGGGAAGGGGAGCCGGAGCAGCGCGGCGTCGACGTCCCCGGCGGCGAGTCCGGCGGTGGGGTCCGACCACGGCGCCTGACGCATGTCCACACGCCAGCCGGGCCGGCGGGCGGCAAAGGCGGCGATGATCCGCGGGGTGAGTTCGTTGGCGGCGCTTGCGAGGAAGCCCACGCGCAGGACGTGGGCGGCACGCGAGGCCGCGCTCCGGGTCTCGCGGCGCACCCGGTCCCAGTCGGCGAGCAGACCGGGCACGCCGGCGGCGAGGGCGCGGCCGGGCCCGGTGAGGGTCATACCGGCCCGGGAACGGGTGAAGAGCCGGACATCGAGGAGGGTTTCCAGCTGACGGATCTGTTTGGTGAGCGCCGGCTGGGAGATGAACAGGCGTTGCGCGGCGCGGGTGAGGTTGCCTTCTTGGGCGACGGCGGCGAAGTAGCGGAGCAGCCGGGTGTCCACATCCATGCCGTCAGGTTATGGATGCAGGTATTGGACCCGCAACGGCGGGCGCGGGGAGGGTGATGAGCAGGGCCGCTCGCCCTCTCGTCGGGCTCTTCGCCATGGAGGTTTCCGTGTTCGCCGTGTACGTCGTCCTCACCGTGCTCACCGCCGCCGCCCTCGCGTACGGCGCGTGCCTGGACTTCCTCCGGCACCCGTCGATCGCCGCGATCGCGGACCGGGTGAGCGTGCCGCGAACGTGGATGGTGCCGTTGGGGGCGTGTCTGGCGGCGGGTTCGGCGGGGCTGCTGGCGGGGATCGTCGTCCCGTGGCTCGGGACGGCGGCCGGGGTGGGGCTGGTGCTGTACTTCCTCGGGGCAGTCGGCGCACATCTTCGGGTCGGCGACCTCCGGGTCGGCGCGGCGCTCGTCTTCCTCGCGCTGTCGGTCGCCGTGCTCGTCCTGGGCATCGCGGTGCACGGGGTGGGGTGAGCGCAGGCTCCCGTACGGGCCCGCCCCTCGTCATGCCTGCGCGGGGATCGGCGAGCGGCGGGCCGACCGGTCAGGGCTAACCGGGATGTCGGGCAGACCGGATCGGGCGCGGGTGACGGGTGTTCGAGGAGTGGGCGACGTTCGAGGAGTGGGCACCTTCGAAGCGCCGGAGCGAGCGGTTCTTCCCGCTCGTGCTGATCCTGCCCGCCCGTAGAACCGGTATCCCGGCAGCCTTGCGCCGCTTGGCTTCGATCCTTGGGTTCGACGACAGCGAGGTGGTCGTTGGAAGCCTCGGGACCTCATCTGCTCCTCCGAGGGAACCGATCCAGCCGATGCGAGCTCCATCCGCGCCTGGGCCCTGCGCATCTCCCAACGTGTCGTGTCGTGGTGCGCCTGGGCAGTGGCTGGGAACCTCGCGTGAGCGCCGCGTTGATGCCGTCTGCGCACAGCATCGATCGGTCCACGACGGGCTCCACGGCCGCCTTGGAGGCGTCCGGCGGCGAAGGAAGCCGGCCGAGGCGAGGACGGCCATGGGCGGGGATCACAGCAGCGGCGAGGGCAGAGGCTATGAGACTGAATCTGTCGTACGGCCGCTTTTCGCCGTCTGCCCGACCTACTCGCGGGTTACTTGTCCCCTGGTGCCCGGGGTAGGAGTCCGGGGCTGTGCGGAAGCCCCCGCCAGACGCACCGGGCGGGGGCAGGTCAGTCAGCCCTTGAGGTCGATCGTGAAGCGCCTCGTGCCCGTAGCGATCGTGTCGGCGTGGACCGAGCCACGAGCCCGGGCGTATTCCCCGGTGCCGCCGGTGATCCCGTTGTCGAACGAAGGCGGAGGGCCCGGGATGAGATGGCCGAAGACCATGCCCTGCACGGAGAGCTGACCGCCCGGGAGGGTGTAGGTCACGATGCACACCTCCGCTCCGCCGTCGGCGACCCGGGTGGTGGTGCAGGTGCCGGCGGTCTCGCCGACCTGCTTGCCGGCCTCGTCGAAGAGGATCGAGCGGACAACGGTCCGATCGCCCTGGGCAGGGGCGCCGCCGGGGTTGACGGGGAAGCGCGACTGCTCCGCGAGCCGGCCGATGAGTGTGATGACCCGGTCCTTGCCCTTGTCGTGGGCGGAATCGGTGCCCGTCGCGGCGGCGGCCGCGACAGGTGCGCAGGCGAGAAGGGTGACCAGCGCAGAGGCCGTGCCGAGACAGGCTTCTCTGATGGGGCGCATCGTGTGGCTCCTGAGGTTGATGCTCATGAATGGTCCGGTGACGCATTCATAACCACAGCCCTGCCATGCCCGGCGCGATCATCGGAAGATCCGGCCAATCGGACGAGCCGGGCGGACTAAGTACGGCCTGCCCGACCTTGGCCTTCGGCGGCACCGGCGCCCGCTCAAGCGCCGGACCGTCGGGGCACCCTGTGCGCCGTCGAGGGAGCCCGTGCGGCCCGGATGCAGGGGCGCTCTGGCTCCTCCAGCGGCTGGAGGCCGGGGCGGTCGCCGGAGCCCACGCCTGGATCGCGTCAGGCATCGCTCCGGACGGGCGCTCGATGAGCTCCGCACAGCCGTCCGGCCGGGCGCCGGCGGTGTGGGCTGCGGGCAGGGGGCCGTGGCGGCGGGGCGAGCGCGCGGCGGCCTTCGGCTGTGCCCCGCCACGGCGCCGAGCTGGGGGCAGCGACTGAATGGCCGATGGCGTGGTCAGCGCCCTCGTGCGGTTCCTACACGCCGTCGGAGGCGAGCGGCGGCGGTGTGGCGGTAGGCCGTCCTGGCAGACTTGATGGCATGTCGGAGCAGCTTGCCGGCGGCGCAGTGCAGGGCCGGCCCCGTGCACGAGTACGTGACGCTATATCCGGAGGGCGTCCAGGCGGGTTCCTTGCTGAACGCCCTGCAGGCGATGGTCGATCGTGCGGGCCACCGGCTTGCTCGGGCGGTCAGGTCGTCAGCGCGGACCGCCTTGTCCATTGCGGGAGTTGCTCACCCCGGAGCTGGGTGAGCAACTTCCCGAACGCGCGGACGTGCCCGGTGAGGGCATCGAGTTCGGAGCATCCGGCTAGGACGGATTTGAGCGGTCACAGGGAGTAGGCGCACCACGCCCGTTCCCCGACTCGCCGCACTTCCTGATGGTGCTCCACGGCCTGACCGAAGACCACCCCACTGGCTGAGCCGGCGCAAGGGCTACCGCGAGGCTGGGATGTGGAGAGGTAGCGGAAGACGCTGCGGAGGTTCTGGCCCACGTGCTCCGTTTACCCTCTTCGCGCACGATCAGGGCGTCAGCCCCGGGGCACCGCCACGTACGCCTCCTTGGGCGTGGTGGTCGGCGTGTAGCGGGACGCGGCGGACGCGGTCGGGGTCAGATCCCGGTGGATCACCTTGGCCACGGCCTGGATCGTGTTCACGCCGTAGTTCATCGTGCTGTTGCCGTCGGTGAGCACGGAGATGGTGTAGTCGTGGCCGCCGCCCTTGAACGCGCCGATGCTGTGCACGCGCCAGCCGCGCGTGGCGCGCTGCAGCCAGCCGTTCTTGACGTGCACGGACACGGAGGAGGGCGCGCCGGCCGGCGTGCCCCATTTCTGCGAGGTGACGACGTTCCCCATGAGCTTGAGGATGTAGGCGCGGGAGTTGTCACTCAGGACGGTATTCCTGGCGGTGATCAGCGAGAGCAGCCGCTGCTCGTCGGTGACGTTGATCTGGGTGAGCCCCCAGTAGCCGCCGGACCCCGGCACCGTCCGCGTCATGCCGGCAGCCGCCAGGAAACCCTTCACCTTGGTGACGCCGAGCTGGTTCCACAGGGCGGTGGTGGCCGCGTTGTCGGACTTGGTGATCATGGCAGTCGCGAGGCCGGACTCGCGGGAGGTCAGATACCGATTGGTCTTCTTGGCGTCCCAGAGGAGCGTGGCGAGAACGGTCACCTTCACGACGCTGGCCGAGTCGTACGAGGACGTGGCGCGCAGGGTGCAGGTGGTGTTCGTGGTGCGGTCGCGCAGGCCGACGGCGACGGTTCCGGTGCGCGTGGCGAGGGCGGCGGTGATGTCCCTCTGCAGCTTGGCGGCGAGCCCTGCTTTGCCCGACGTACAACTGACCTGCGGCGCGGTGGCAGCGGAAGCAGGCGCCGCGCCCGCGACGACGGGTACGAGCATCCCGACGGCGGCCACGGCCGGAAGCACACGGGTACGCAGGGATATGTGGTGAGTCATGTGGGTCCCCCTGGAAGCGAAACGAACACGCCTACGGCGCGCTCGTCCTACATGACTCCTTGAGCGTGCGGATGGTTGTACGAATCCAGCGGAACGGGGGGTCGGGCGCCCAGTGGACACGATGCCGACGCAAAAGACCCGGCCGCTGGCCCTGGGACCAGCGGCTCCGGGGCCACTCCGAGCCCCCGAACGGGCCGCGCCGGTGCTCTTGCCACGGCCTTCCGGGGCTGCTGACACCCCTAGGGTCTTTCGTTTGGATCAGGCCGGATCAGGGAGCGGGGTCCGGTGCCGTGCCTCGCAAGGCGGAGGAGGGCGCCATGGCGGAGCGGAGCCACGGCAACCGACGACAACGCGGCGAGGTGCGGTGCCGGACCCCGCGAGCCCGGCATGATCCGAACGAAAGACCCTAAGCCCTCCGAACGGGCATACCGGGACGTCGCGGTGCCGTCCCGGCCTCCGGCGGGCTCGTCGGCGGGCGTCATGCCGCGTCGTCAACGGCAATCCTTGACGGTCCGGCCGTCCTGGACGACCAGGACGACGCGGTTCCGGTCCGCGAAGAGCTCCGGCGTCTCGAGAGGATCGCCGGCGCAGGCGAGCGACATCCGACGCATCGCCGCTCGCCCGAGCCCTCGGTGCGGTCAGCACCGGCGATGCCACCACGCCAGCTCCGGGTCTGCCGTCGGCTCGTGATGCGTCCGTCTGAGCAGCACCCCGTCCAGACGCTCGACCTGCACTCGAAGTTCGGCGGCGGCCCTTGGCGGAAGCATGAAAAGAGCCTCTTGCAGCTTGTCCCGGGCCCAGCCCTCTCCGCAGCACGAGCAGGTGAACTCAGCTTCCCACCGTCTCCACCGGCGCGCGGTGCCGTGGACACGCGCGGACCACACGCTCAACGCCGCTGCCACGATGCCCGGAGACAATCGCTCCCGTTCGAGCACACGGACAGCGGAATTCGCCGCTCCCGACAGACCGGGAACATCGCGATACCGCATCCGAGGGCTTCCCCTGCCGCCTTCACGCGACTGCGGTGAAGTTGGTGTTCTACGCGGCACGGCCCCTTCGAATACACGTCATGGATGGCATCTTTTCACAGTCCAAGATCGGCAGGACAAGGCCTAGAGGAACCCGCCCCGCGCGCGATCAGGTAGAGGCAGACCAGGATCCTGGCGGCAGTGGGCCGCGAAGAAGATGGCGCCCGTCCAGAAAGGCCGGCGTCGCACCTCCGACGGCCAGCAAGAGGTGCCCTGGACGATCTCTTCCGAGGAGTCGGTGGTCATTGCGGATCGCGGACTGCTTCCACTGCCTCCCGGACGTTCGAGTCCGGGTCGTCGGCGAGGCCGTCCAGCAGCTCGGTGACCCCTGGGGTGGACCAACGGGCGACCGCCCACACCAGGTCCTCCCGCACGTCGGGGTCGGGGTGCGTGGCGAGGCGGCTCAACTGGGCGAGCGGGCCGCGCCGACGCATTCCGAACCAGTGCAGTGCCTCCCGCAGCGCGGCTGGGTCTCCGGGGTCACCGGCTTCGACGCGGGCGAGCAGCACGCTGGAGGGTGGCGGAGGGCCGTCCAGCGGATGCGGCAAGCGCTCGCGCAGGCGCCGCGCCCCGTACCCGCCGCGCACGCGGCACCCGAAACAGGTGCAGGGGCGCACACCGTGCGCATCCGGCAGGTACCGCCAGCCCGCCACCTGCGGCGCGGTGCGGACCCGGTGCACTTCACGCGGCCGGATCGCCCGGGGGACGAATACCTCCCACCCGCGCGGGTCCTCCAGGGCGGCGATCCGCCGCACCGCCTCTGCCGCAGAAGCGGTGGCCTGGGCATCCCGCGCCCGGTCGGTATAGCGCCCGACCAGCACGTCCTCAGCGTCGTCGAGTCGCACGTGGACTGCCACAAGCCCGCCCCGGCTGCCGAAACGGGCCAGCTCGCGCAGCCATTGGTGGGTGAGGGTGTACGACGGCAGGACCGGGAAGCAGTAGACCCCTCGGGCGCCGCCCTGTCCGTGGCCGGCCGCCCGGATCCCGGACCGCCGGATGCGCGGCGCGTTCGCCGCTGAGGTCAAGTGCACGAACATCGCCATGACACGGGATATTAGGTGACCCATTCCACGGCTCCGGCTGCTCGTATGGGGCCAGGGCTTCCAACGACAGTGTGCGAGGACAGAGTTGGACACTCTCGCGACCGCACGCCGGCCCCTGCTTGTCCCCGGCCCGGGCTCCCGTCCCGGCGGCGCTGGCTCCGCACCGACGCCGGCCCACCCCGGCGATCCGCGCGACCTCCGACCGGCAGGCGGCGTCCTGATCGGCGTGGGCCGGGGTGAGCGCGGGGAGCGGCGGCCGGGCCGAGGGTACGCAGGGCGTGCCAGTTCACAGCGGGACGGGGGCTGCCAGGAGGGCGGCCTCCTCGCCGGAGCGGGGTTGGTGGTCGGGCCGCCGCGGCGGCGCTTGAAGTCGACGTCCACCGAGCCGACTGGGGTTCAACGTCTGGGCCGTCGGGATCGGGTGGACAGTGAAGTAGGTTCCCATGGTCGTGAATCCGAGGGCGGGAGTTGGCATGGAAGCGCAAGGCCCGATGGACTTGATCCACTTGGCGGGCATCGGGGGCAACAGCGTTGTTCTTCGCGTAACGGGCCAAGAAGTCGGCGCGTCTGAACAGGGCCCGGACGTTCTGGTCGGCGAGATCAGTGTCGGAACCCGATTCGTCAGGGGAAGCATCAAGACTTGGATCTTCCCTCAGGACCTCACGGATTGGGAGACGGCACTCAACACCCTGGCCGGTGGGGAAAGCATCGCCTGGAGGGAGAACAAGAGAGCGACGGAACTGCACGTTGACCTCGAGGAGGGTCTCGAACGCGCCACCGTCTCGGTTGCCGACCGCTCGATGTCGCTGACGACCGTCCGGGTCACCATCGACTTGGCTGACGGCTGGCTCGAAGACCATCGCGCCCGACTGGACAGAGTCCGGCAGGCGTGGCCTAAGCGACGCAGCTGAAGAAACCTCTTCGCCCCCTTGCCCTGCAAGGGGTCACGCAGCCACAGGGCGAGCGAAACGTGGACTCGGCGGCTTGGCTTGGATCAAGGTTGGGGTCGGTGCTGGCGGCGGTTCCCGGGTGCCATCCTGGAGCGATGCGATCTGGAACCGACATCACCGAGAACGACCTGCGGCATCTGCTCAATGAGTGGGATCCGATCGGCGTCGCTGACGATGTGCAGGACGAGTACGAGTGCATGCTCGCCCCGCTCCTCCAACGGCTCCGGGGTGGGGCCGGCCAGGCGGAGATCGGCGAGTTCCTGCGGCACGAGCTGGAGGATCACTTCGGTCTCCCCCCTCTGCCATCACAGCCGGAAGCAATGGCTGCCCGACTGATGTTCTGGTGGACAGCTGCCGGCAAGGCCGATGGCACCGGCTGCGCGTAGTCGCCCCCTCCGGATCGACTTCCCGTTGTCCAGGGCGGTCATCCGGGACGTCGGGTGGGCGCCGTTGGCGGGCCCGGGCCCGTGGACGGCCGGATGCGTGGAACTCAAGAAGTTCCGGCGGCCGGCACGACCTGGATGACTCGGTCCCCGGGCGTACAGGTCGCGTACCACCCGGGCATGGTTCCCGGCGCAGGCAGCGGTGCCTTCGAGCGGGGCGGCCAGACTCCGGTCGGCTTCCTCGAGGAGGACGTGGCGAGTGCCCGGCGGGGATTGTCGCCCGGCATTTGCTGACCGACCAGCAGATCGAGGGCGCGCTCGCGCTGATGGAAGCCATGGCACCGACCGCCCGGACGACCTCGGCGACGAGCTCACCGACCCCTACGCCGAGGCGCTGGTCGACGTCGTCAGCGCCAAGGCCGAACTCCTGACCCCACAGCCGGGCGCGGAAGCCCGTCAGTCGGCCGGACAAGCCTTCGACCTGATGGCCGCGCTGGAGACGTCGACCGTCGAGGCCCGCGAGCGCCGAGGCAAGACCGGACCCGACAGGGCCGAGGTGACGTGCACGAGATGCCGAAACCGAGGAGAACGGCCGCGAAGAAGACCACGTGTCCCCGTCCCAGATCGCCTCGATCGCCACGATGCGGCCCCCGCATCCGCCCGCCCGATAGGCCGGCGCCGCCAGGTCGAGGGGGCTTTGTACGGGCCGCCGCCTGGGTGACGGCGTCCACGAGCTCGGTAAACGGGCGTCCGGGCCAGCCGCTGAACTCCACCGACTCGGTGACGCCGAAACCGCGATCCCTCCGTACAGCCGGACGCCGCCCTCGCCCTGCTCGACGAGGGTGTCGGCAGGCCGGAACAGGCGTGACTCCTCGCGGCAGATCCAGTCCCCGAGCGCCGGGAGAAGCTTGCTGCCTGGCCTGATCTCCCGCCCGATGTGGTGCCCTGACCTCAGCAGTAGCTGACAGGTCACCAAGCGAGCAGCACTCTCTTACACAGGAGCGAGAAGCGGGCTCGGCCGAACATCTGGCGCTTGAGCGTCTTGATCCCGTTGACGTGGCCTTCGACGACGCCTGAATTCCAGGGCAGGGTGTGGCGGTGATGACGGCGTCACCGTCTCGGTCGATGCCTTGCGTGAGCACAGGTGGCTGGCCGCCCGATACGGAGGCCTCCGTCGCCGCAGTCGGCCGCCGACGTACATAGGGGAGGCGCTGCGCACCGTGCTGTCGATGAGCTGGACCGGGTCAGCTTGCCAGGCGCGCGAGGGCGGCCGCGTGAGCGCGGTCGAGGGCGTCGGCAGCGGCGCAAGGGATGTCCGGCTGCACGCCGGTGCCCTCCCAGTTCGCGCTGGACACGGGGTTGACGGCGCGGCCAACGGGGACGGTGGCTTCCAGGTGTGGGTGCACGGTCCAGCCCTGGCACGGGTGTGCACCGCCGCGGGTGCGCTCGCCGACGACTACGGCGCGGCCGAGCTGCTGGAGGTCGTACGCCAGCTCCTCAGCGGCAGAGAAGGTGCTGTCGCTGGAGAGCACGTACAACGGCTTGCTGCCGCCGAAGCGCGCGCCGGGAACGTGCGGCAGGCTCCAGGACTGCTCGCTGCGCTCGCCGCCGCGCCAGTGCATGGTGTTGAGGTGGGTGCGCTCGTCCAGGAGGTAGCTGCAGACGAAGGCGACCGCGTCCGGGTCGCCGCCCCGGTTGGCGCGAAGGTCCACGATCAGCGCCTGGGCGCGGGAGGCCAGGGTGAGCGCGGCGCTCAGCGGTTCGGCGGCCCACTCCAGCGGAAACAGCATCGGCGCCAGCTCCACCACGGCGACCCCTCCGTCGAGCAGCTGCACGCGGGGCGCACCGCCCAGTGAGGCGTCGAAGTCCCGGCGCATGGCGTCCCTGGTGGCCGCCCCCTTCTTCGGGGGCACGGGCTGGGCGTGGTGCTTGAGTCTCAGGTGTCGGTCGCCGTTGACCGACTGCAGGTCCGCGGTGACCAGACGGGCGAGCTCCTCGGCGTCGTCGACGTCGTAGGCGCCTTCAGTGAGGCGTCGTTGCAGCAGGCCGGCGAGCTGCTCGGCTATCTCGGGGAAAACGTAGTTCTCGGTCAGGAGCCGGGCCGTCTCGTCGATGACGGGGGCCGTCGGAAGCTTCGTTGAAGTCGTCATGACAGGGAGTAGAGCACTGCCCTTGCGAAAGCGTCAAAGAGTTTAGACACTTTCGGTATGCGTGATCAGCCTCCGTACCTGCCGCCTCCTGAAGACGTCCTCGAAATCGGTACGCCTGAGCAGTTCGCGGCGCTCTCCCACCCCTTGCGTCAGCGGTTGCTCTTCTCCTTGGGCCACCGGCCTGCCACCACAAGCCAGCTTGCGGCGCAACTCGACGCGAAGAAGGGCAACCTGGCCCACCACCTCAAAGTGCTCCGTGAGGCAGGGCTGGTCCACGTCGCCGAGACCCGCCAGGTCCGCGGCGGGACCGAGCAGTACTACCAGCGCACGGCCCGTCACATGGTCGTCGCCGAACCCCGAGCGGCAGGCACCGCCGCGATGCTCGCCGCGGTTGCCCAGGAGCTGGACCGCTCTCCCGCCGAGACCCACCTGACCCTGCGCCACCTGCATCTCAGCCCCGCGAAGGCGAGAGAACTAGGCGAGACCCTCGCCAGACTGGTCGACGAGGCCGGGGAGACTGCAGAGGACCAGCCCCTGCACGGTGTGTTGGTGGCGCTCTATCAGCAGGCCCTGCCGACCAGAACCAACAGTTCCGCCTAGCGGCACCATCCTCACGAGACACCCCCTAGTGCCGCTCGAAGACGCGTATGGGGGTCGAGATCCCGCGCACGCCCCGCGGCCATGCCGGCGGCGACGTTGCGTCCTTCGGCTGCTCCCGGCGTCGGCACATCCACAGCCCCGACACGGGCATCGAGACCATGACGGCATCCTGTGCCCTGTACCGGGAAGGGGCCGAGTCCGGCGCTCGCCGCGCTCGCCGAGACGACCAGCGGCAACGGCCCGTCCCGGACGCCCACGCCGGCTGCGGCCGAGCAGAGCACCTCACCGCTGAAAACCCTCACCAAGATGCTCGCCCTCTTCCGCAGTCCGAACCGATGGAGGGCCGGACAGGAGAACCAGTGCCGTCCGCACGGGGTGCACGCGAGTCCTCCCCTGTCGCAGCCCGGTCCCCGCTGCCGAGGAAGACCACTCCCATGACCAGCCCCGGGCTCGGTAGGCAGCGGGCTCGGCGTGGGACAGGGCAGGCGCTCACGAGCCTGCTCGCGCTCGGCGGCGGCAACCGCTGAGCCGCGGTCCTTGATCCCGCTCGGTGGCGACGGCTCCGGCGGAGACGATCGTCGCGGCGGCGAGGCCGCCCCAGAGAGCGGCCGGACCGTGGGGTGCGAGAGCGGTGATGGCCGCCGGGGAGACGGCGAGGCCGAAGCCCGTGGAGAGCTGGAAGCGGGTGAGGGCACGTCCCAGGACGTGCGCCGGGGCGAGGGCGGTGACGAGCGCGGTGGCGCTGCCTGCATAGATGATCTCGCCGAGGGTGCAGAGCACGGACACCGCGGCCACGGCCGGGGCTCCCCAGTCGTGTCTCAGGGCGGCGGCCACGAGGAAGCCGAGGTAGGACGCGGTGAGCACCACGCCGGCCATCGCCAGCACGGACCGGCGGGGGAAGCGGGCCATCAGGACGGTGACCGGAACCTGCAGGGTGACCACCAGCACTGTGTTGGCCACGAAGATGGCCCCCGACCACACCGGGGAAGCGTGCATCTGCGTCACCAGGACAAGAGGGAGCGCGATTTCGGGAACGGTGAGGCAGAAGACGTAGATCACGTTGGCGGCCAGGAGCGCGTGCATCCGGGGTGCGGGCTGATCGTGCCTGCCCTTGGGAGCAGCAGCGGCATCGGCCGGATGAGCGTGCACGTGGACCGACCATGCCAAGGCCGCCGCGCCGAGGTAGGCGAGCCCGGTGACGGCTGCCAGCGCCTGCAATGCGGTGGTGCCGCCCGCCAGGCATGCGGTGGCGAGGAGTGCACCGGTGCCCAGGCCGGCGTTGCGCAGGGCGCGGCCCCCCGCGAGGGCGGCGTCGCGTTCGCGGCCGTGGGCGACCGTGGCCACGAGGGCCGCATGGGCGGCCGGCCACGCCTGGTTGCCGATGCCGAGGAAGAGCGCCGCCGTCGCGAACAGCCAGACGTGCCCCTCCGGGGCGACCAGCAGCAGCGCCACGCCCAGCACCCTCACCAGCATTGACGCTGCCACGACCGTGCTGCGTGCGCCCCGGTCCAGCCATCGGCCGACTGCGGGCAGGCACACCAGACCCACGACGGCGCCGACCGTCATGGCGATGCCGGTGGCCGGCGCGGACAGCCTCAGCACGGACACCCCGTAGAGCAGCAGAAAGGGCCGCAGCAGTCCGGTGCCAACCGCGTCCACGGCCAGGGCTACGGCGTAGCGGGGGCCTCCGGAGGCACGGACGAGGGCGCGCGGCTGGATCTTGGTGGTGGTTGCCATGGCGTCAAAGGTGCGTTCGCCCGCCGAGCCGGCCATGTCGGTTGACGGACACCGTCAATCGACGCGGCCGTCGGCCATCCGAGCAGCGATGATGAGGGGATGACGTTGAGGATCGGCATCGGCGGCCTGCCGTCCGGGCGACTGCGGTTCGCTGCCTCCCAGCTGGCCGAGCTGACCGCGATGCTGCACGTGCTGGCCGAACCCGCGCATCACCCGGAGTTCGCCGGCTGGGCCGGGGACGTCTGGGCTGGGATCCGGCCGGAGCTGGCCGAGCGGCTCAGGGAAGCGGAGTTCCTCTGGCGTTCCTCACGAGCCGACTTCCTGGTCCCCGCTCGTCCCCGGCCCACCCTCGCCGAGGAGTTGGACGATGTAGACCGGATCGACGATGAAACCTATGTGACCGCCGCGCTCATCACCACGTGCGGCAGCAACCGGGTCCACTTCGCCGCGCCGTCGCCGCTCGCCGACGCGACGGCGCGCGAGCGGGCCCTGGACCTTGCCCAGGCCCGTGGCGCGCTCCAAGAAGCCTTCGCGGAACGGCTGCTCGCGAACCCAGCCGTCGTACGGGCGCGGGTACGCCATACCCTCGAACAGTGCGCCGAGGCATTCTTCGACGCCGCTTGGACGGGCGTCGCCGTGCAACTCGCCACCGACCTGCGCCTGAAGAACGACCTGCTGAAGCGCCAGGGGCTCGGGGCCGCACTCGCATCGGTCTCCTGCGCAGTGACCCTGGCGCCGGACGGCAACTGCATCATCGTGGACAAGCTGCAGGACAATGCGACCTCCGCCCACGGCAGCGGGGTCACGTTCCTCCCCAGCGTCTTCGGCCGCCCGCACCTGGTGGTGGTCCACGCGCCCGGGTGGCAGCCGGTGGTGCAGTACCCCGTGGCCGAAGCGAGTCCACCGGAGCCGGTATCGCTGGCGATGGTCACGCTACGCCTCGAGGCACTCGCGCATCCGGTGCGGCTGCGGCTGCTGCGCACCCTGGCCCGTGGCCCGCACACCACCGGTGAGCTGGCCCACGCCTGGGAACTTTCACCCCCGGAGGTTTCCCGCCACCTCGCCGTCCTGCGCCGCGCGGGCCTGCTCACGACCCGGCGGCACGGTCGTTACGTCCGCTACACCCTCAATCTGCCCGATCTGACGGCGCTGGGAGGCGACCTGTTGGCGGCCGTACTGCGCTGAGAAGGTTCACAGTGCGCCACCCGACCTCCCGCCCCGCCTGCTCGACGGTGAGGTGCCCATCCCCCGCTTCGATGGCCGACGAAAAATGCGGCCCCTGCGCAGGACACCCGGCCCCGTACGCCTGCCTGCCCCGGTCGTGATGCCGCCAGCAGCCCCGGCGCACGGCGAGTTCCTTGGCACGACGGTGCAGTCGGCCCCTACGACAGCGGGGGTCCCGTTCTGCTGGGTCTGCCGGCAAGCATGATGGTGTGCTCGTCGATGGCCAGGGCTGTTCGTGAGGTGAGCGGCGTGGAGTCGGCCTCCGTCCCGGGGGCAGAGCTGACCCTGCCGAACGGAGGTGGTCCCCGCCGTCAGGAAGAGTGGCCGACCGGGCCTGCGTGGCCTGGTGGACTCCGCCGCTCGGGCTGCGGATCATACTGGTCAAGCCCTGATCACCCACCTGGACGGTTCCATGGCCAAGAGCAGCTCTTCATCGACCACTGTCCCCGACACCGTGTGGCTCGGGCGGGGGCGTCACCTCGGGCCCGAGGCCGAGCGGGACGTCCGGCGCAACCTGCTCGCCCTCAAGGCGGCTGGGGTGATCGATGACTTCCTGGACCTCGACCCGGTCGAGGCGGCCCGCTCCACCGATCTGTTCCCTCGGGATGAGTCAGCCGACGCCGGCCCGTCTGCCCGCCGGCTCTTCGAGGCCCGCTGGCGCGTCGCCGATGGTGTCACCGTGCGCGCTCAACTGACCACGTACGAGCCGGAGTCCCGGCGCGTCGAGAGTGAGGGCGTCACATGGGTGCTCGCCGCCGAGGCGGAGCGGGCGTGGGAAGCGAGCTGGCCCTCACCCGCCACCGTGTTCTGGCCCGACAGCGACCAGGTCGCCTGGGATCACGAGAGGGTTCCGGGGGTACGTCTGCGCAGCACGAACTACCTGCCGAAGGACGACGGCGAGTTGCGGCGCCTGCTGCGGGACAGCACCCGGCAGAGCTGGTTCATCCATGTCGTGGTGCACGAGGCGATGACGCCGGACGCGCGGGGGCGGCGGCCGATCACGGCGTTCCTGCCGCCGAGCCTGCGGCACCAGGTGGTCGAGCACCGGGCCACGCCGGAGCAGGCGCTGATCGCCGACTTCGCGATGAAGCGTGAGCTGGGCGTGGGGCTACCGCGCGGCGGGGCCGTCGTCCTGCCCTCGACGCCGCAGGTACCGGGCTACGACGCGGAGCGCTTCACCGTACGCGATGTCTTTCTGGACGGCACGGAGCCGACCGCACTCCTCCAGACCATCACGGAGTTCACCTCGCTGCAGCGACCGCTGTCGGCTGACGCCGAACAGGTCCTGACACGACTGCGCCAAGGCTGGCACCTGCTCACCCCGGACGAGGAGCTTGCCCACGCACGGGCCATGGTCACCAGGTATGCCAAGGCGCTCGAGGCCATGACGGCATCCTGTGACCTGTACCGCGAAGCCGCCGAGTCGGCGCTCGCCGCGCTCGCCGAGACGACCAGCGGCAACGACGCGTCCCGGACGCCCACGCCGGCTGCGGCCGAGCAGAGCACCTCACCGCTGAAAACCCTCACGAAGACGCTCGCCCTCTTCCGCGGTCCGAACCGATAGAGGGCCGGACGGGAAAACCAGTGCCGTCCGGAGGGACGGCGCACGCGAGTCCTCCCCTCACGCGGCGCTGTCCCCGCTGCCTACCACTCCCATGACCCGCCCGGGCCGCGGTAGGCAGCGGACTTGTATGAGACAGCGCAGGGTTTGCAGTGCGGCGACGTTCTCGAGTTCGCGCAGGGACCGCCCACCCGACTCAGCCGGTGAATTCTGGCTCAGGCGGGGACGAGCACCGGAGCTGGTCTCATCACCCCGTGAAGGGTCGCCTGACGAGGAGAGGTCGGTGAAGGCCGCTCGCGACTGAGAGGCCGTCTCTCTCACGATCGCGGCGCTTGCCCCACCGGCCCCAGCGGCGCCGGGATGAGCGGATCATCGTTCGGAGACCGGCGTTCCCTGCCCGAAATCCCACGACGGGTGGAGATCCCGGAGGCGCCGATGTTGTGGAAGCCGTACGCCCACGGCGTCCCCGTCTACGTGCCGGGCAGGAGACGGACGCTGCACTGCGTCGTACGGCCCTGCCCAGCCCTGATCACTTCCTGCCCGACGTCGCGGGGCATCCGCGACCTGATCGAGTCCTCCGCTCCACCGCATCCCCGGCCCGTCACGGCAAGCGTGCCGAGTACCGGCCCATTCGCACGGCGTCCGCCGGCCGCCCCGCGGACAGCAAGGAGCGAGGAGCTACGTCTGCTCGTTCCGCTCACGGGGTGGGGCGGGTCAGTCGAGGTCGGAGCCGGCACTGGTGGCCGCGGCCCTCAAGAATCCGGCCGTCGTCGCCGACTCGCCGATACCGCCCGTCTCTACGTCGCCCTCTCATCGCTGACGCCAGAACGGGCCGGTCGGCCTGCAGGGCGTCGGCGCGCCCGCGGCTGGACGCCCTAGGGTCTTTCGTTTGGATCAGGCCGGATCAGGGAGCGGGGTCCGGTGCCGTGCGTCGCAAGGCGGAGGAGGGCGCCATGGCGGAGCCATGGCAACCGACGACAACGCGGCGAGGTGCGGTGCCAGGGCCCGCGAGCCCGGCATATGCCAAGCGGACTGACGCGATGCGGCACGGGCAGCTGGGCAATCCCCCGAACGCGAGTGTCGAGCGTCCCTGCGCCGATACGCCCCGGGCCGGCCCCCCGGAGCGGCGGGCGGTAGCCCGGTGCGGGCTCCGCGCCGGTCTCTGCCGACGGGCCGGCGTCCTCGTCGCGATGCTGGGTCATCGTCAAACCAAGTGGGGCCCATCGCCCGGACGTGACCACGTGCCGCAATCACCCGTTCGCGGCCACGTCGGGATGCACGCCACTGGGACGAGCGTCAGACGGGCACGCGGTGCGCTTCGCGTGAGCGTGTGACGTGGGTACCTGTGTCCGGGCGGGACTGGTGGGCGGGCGCGCGTAGGGCGTTGGCCACGCTGGGCGCGGGTCGCCTCTCTGGTCGGACTCCCGCTCGCGCCTCAGGTTGCGGCTCTGGTCGCACCGGAGCGTGAACGCTGCTGCGCCAGCAGCCTCGTACGGAGGAAGCCCCGGGCAGGGTTCGGGGCTTCGGCGGCAGCCTCGTCGAGACCGGGGCCTACTCCTGCCTGCTCCCCCACCCCCGCGCCCACGCCGCCGGACATGAAGCCGCCGCGGGGTGACCTTCCTCAGCACCTCACACGTCGGCGATCAGGGCATACCGCTCATCGTCTACCGGACCACCCCACAGATCCGCCTCATCGCTGAGCGGTTCAACGCGCACAGCGGCAACAAGAGGGCGCACGGCTGCGGCGAGGTCGGCGGCGCCGATTCCGCCGTTCCACGGCAGCGATTCGGCGCCGGCCACATACGGGACACCGCTCTGGCCCGCCTCACGCCAACGGCCCTCGACCAGCACCAGTCGGCCTCCCGGCCGCAGGCGCTTCACCCACTCGCGCAACGCCGCCTCCGGATCAGGCAGCGTCCACACCAGATGCCGCGAGAACACGACATCGAATCGCTGCTCCCCGATCGGGGGCATCATGGCGTCACCGACCTGAAAGCGTCCGGCAAGGCCGGCGGCCTCGAACTTCGTGCGTGCCTGCTCGACCATGCGCGGCGCCAGGTCGACGCCGGTCGGCCGGTGGCCGGCCTCGGCCAGCAGCACGGACACCGACCCGGTGCCACAGCCGATGTCGAGCACGTCGACGGGATCGGCCGGCATCAAGGAGTGCAGGAGCCGGGTCCACGCAGCGCGCGTGTGGTCAGCCCGCAGGCCGTGGTCGGGCTCGTCGTCGAAGGCCGCCGCAGCGGCATCCCAGTAGGCAGTGATCGAAGCAGTGCGGTCAGTCATGCCCCGATGCTCTCAGTGAGCACTGACATTCCAGACGCTCAGCAGCGGTCTCCGCTCCGCTCTCACCCATGGAGCCAGACGTCGACTCGGCGGTGCATCAGCGACGTTCGTAGGCCGTGAAGGGCCTGGACCCTGTCGAACAGGCGGCGTAGCGGGCGACGACGAGCCGGCCCTCGTACGTGAAGAGCTTGTCCGCAGGGCCCAGGTCGTCGGGGAGGACCCGGACCTCGCTCCGCTCGCCCGTGGCGGGATCGAAGTCATGGAGACGATAGGGGCCGCGGCGGCGTGAGGTGAGGAGGGTGACTTTGCCGTCCTGGAGGACGAGTTGGTCCCCGGAGTCGCCTTCGTAGAGGTCGTCGTGGCGAGTGCCGCCCCAGACGGCATCACCGGTGGCCAGGTCGAAGGCGGTCAATCGCTCCACCTTTCGGTGGCGGGGCAGGAGGTAGAGCCTGCTGCGGTCCACCGCCGCCCTGAGGCGGTCGCTGAACCCGATCTCGCCGTGGGGACCGCTGAAATCGATCGGCGGGTTCGGGCGGCCGTTCCTGCCGAAGGAGAGGTAGGCCCCGGCGTCGGAGTCATTGCTCTCCGAGGCCGCCACGACCACCGGATCGGCCGAGACGAACGCCGCACTGGCGTCCCAGAGGATGGCGCGTCGGCCTCCCAGAGGGGCGGACCACAGGAGCGCGCCGGTGGCCGGGGCGAAGGTGGCGACGTGCAGTTCGGCGTCTTCCGTGACCTTGTCGCCCCAGATGTTGTCGGTGCCGCCGCAGGCGAGGAGGGCGGCGACCTGCCGCTCGGCCACGGCGGTCCTGCCCGGGACGCAGTCCTTGGGGCGGGCCGCCTTCCAGCGGGACTTCCCGGTGCGCACGTCCACGGCGTGCAGATCGTCCTTCTGGAGGAGCACGGCGACACCGCTGCCGGCGGACACCGAGGAGTGCTGGAAGCGGGGCGGGTCCGGCTCGCTGAGAGGGGCGTTCCAGGGTTCGCGGCCGTCCTTCATGTCGACCGCGACGGCGGTGGAGCAGGGCTCTCCCTTGGCCGAGGCGGTAGCGCCGTCCCCGTCGCGGGTGAGGACCAGGACCGAGCCCTCGGTGTCGGCCGTGGCGTGGCAGACCGCCGAGCGGCCGGGCGGCACGTACTCCCAACTCCGCTTTCCCGTAAGCGCGTCGACCGGCTCACCGTGTCGAAGCGACTACGGACCAGCGTGTCACCGGACAGCCAGGCCCCCTCGCCCTGCGGTTCGGCCTTGCGGTCCGCAGGAGTGTCCCAGACGACGTCCATGGCATCACCCTCTGCCCCGGAGAAGACACGTCCGGAGATGAGCGAACAGAGGGCGACCAGGGCCGCCCCCGTCGTGGCCAGGGTGCGCCTGGCCCGTGCCCCGGGCGCCACCTCGTTCATCCGCATGGTCATGTCCGCTCCCCCCGAGCCTGTCGCCGTCAACGGTCCACAGGAGTTCCCGCGTTCCTCAGCGGCGATCATCATGGGGAGCCGGTCCGCCCGAGCAGAAGCCGCGCCCCCTGCCGGCGAAGGATGCGTACGGCTTGGGGTCCGTACCATCTGGACAGGTCCGATTCACCGGAAGCGACGGGGCGGGGCGAGGGAGGGGCGGAGCCATTGCCCTCACCGCACGGCGGGCGTGACCAGTGGCGACAGGACCACCCGACTCGTGCGCCCGCGCGCCTCACTGCTCCAGTCGCTCAAGTTCCCCGTGCACGCGCTCGGCGGCGCGGCGAGCCTCGCGCAGGGCAACCTCGGCACCCTTCACGGCCGTACCGCCCTCCGCCGCCTCCCTCTCGTGCTTCGCCTGCCGGGCCTCCCGCAGCTCGTGCTCCAGGCGATGGACCCTCTCGGCAGCCTCCTCGGCCTTCGCCGCCACAGCCACCTCAGCTTCCCGGGCCTCGCCGAGCGCCTGCTCTCGCCGGGCGACCTCGGCGTCGGCATCCTCCGCCGCCGTACGAGCGCGCTCAAAATCGCGCAGCCGCCGCGCCGCCTCACGACCGGGCTTCTTCTCCGGCGCTGGCTTCTCAGCCGGCAACAGCCGGGCAGGCGTCACCTCCGTACATGCGGCAGGGGATGTCCACGCCGATCGGCGGCATTCCGCCGATCATCCCGCCCGGAGCCGGCGGTCCCCCGTGCTCTGCCGTGCTGTCCGTCATGGGGGTGCTCCTCTGCTCCTGTGATGGCCGTGAGGGACTGGGGCCCGCTGATGCCGGGCGACGTGGACGATGATCACGTAACCGGGCGCCGGTCACGGGACGGCGCGCGTCCCGACCACACGTACGAGTGGGAAAGAGCCGCCTCGGCTTGCTGTGCGTCAGCCGGAGTCTTCGGCGCCGGATGGGTCGTCACCGCGCGGGGCAGCCGGGCCGATCTCACCGCCGGTGACGAGACCCGTGCGCAGAACTCCTCAGCCGTCGGCTCGCCGGGGTGCCGGTCCCGTGCTGCCCCGCACGATCAGCTCGACGGGGACGATGGACCGGACACCGCGCTCCCCGCTCCCCGCCAGCCGCTGCACCAGCAGGTCGACCGCGCGGCGGCCCGTCTCCGCGAAGTCGTTGTGGACGGTGGTCAGGGGCGGCAGCAGGTAGGGGGCTTCGGGGATGTCGTCGTAGCCGATGACGCTGACGTCGTCGGGCACCCGCCGGCCCGCCTCGTGCAGGGCTCGCAGAACGCCCAGCGCCATGTGGTCGTTGGAGGCGAACACGGCGGTGGCGTCCGGCCGGGAGGCCAGTCGCCGGCCCAGGGTGTAGCCGGAGCTCGCGCTCCAGTCACCGGTCAGGGGCTCGGGCACGGACGCGCCCGCTGCCTCCAGTGCCCCGCGCCAGCCCCGTACGCGCTGTTCGGCGGCGAGCCAGCCGCTCGGCCCCGCGATGTGGTGGACGGTGCGGTGTCCGAGCGACAGCAGGTGCTCGACGGCGAGGCGGGCACCGGCGGCCGAGTCCGAGGTGACCACGGGGACGTCCGGCCCGAGGTGGCTCTCCAGAATGACCAGGGGGATGCCGACGACGACGTCGGCCAGCGCCTTGTCCGTGTCCTGCTGCGGAGCGATGGCGATGACGCCGTCCGCCCCCTCCGCGGCCAGCCGGCCCACGGCCTGCGCGACGGCGCTCGCTTCGGACTGGGGCAGCGCGATGGAACTGATCAGGTACCCGGCCTCGCGCGCCGCGAGGTTGATCGCGGTGAGGATGGAGGCGGGGCCGTGTCGGGACGCGTCGAAGGAGATCACGCCGAGGACCCGGGTGCGGCCGCTCGCCAGGGAACGGGCGCTCGAACTGGGCCGGTAGCCGAGTGCGTTCATCGCCGCCAGAACTCTCGTTCGCGTGTCGGGACGTACGGAGGGGTGCTCGTTGAGGACGCGGGAGACGGTCTGCTTCGAGACCCCCGCCAGCCGGGCGACGTCGTCCATCACCGGCTTGGTGCCGGCGAAGCTGCGGCGGCTGCGCCCGCCGGCAGCCGGTTTGCCGGTGGCGGCTGCGGACATCGTGGTCTCCTCGGGAGCACCGGATCTCGGTCGTTGGCCGTCCGGCCGGCTCAAGGATATGCCGGACGGCCGTGCGATCGGCCACGGGCTCGGGTCCGCCGCTCGTAGCAGGTGCATCAGGCCGCAGTGACCCGAACGTGGGCTCAGCCCAGGCGGACCTGCCAGGCTCGCTGTGCGGTCCACGTGACACCGCCGACGTGGGCCTCCTGGTGCGGCGCCGTTCCCGACGGAAGGTGCACCCCCTGCTGTCCGGCGTGCAGAGGCAGGAGCCGCAGCGTGATCCCATGGGTCCGCACCGCGCCCGTGTCCAGCCGGTCCAGGCCGATGTCCCAGGGCGCCCCGGCCTGGAACTGATCGGCCACGAGCGTCTCGCCGGTGTAGGCACGCGCCACGTCACCGGTCCAGTCGACGTGCAGGAGTACGCCGTCCGGCCGGTCGAGGAGCGCGTCCGGTACGTCGATGCGGTACTCGACCGCCGCGGTCTCGAAGTCCTTGTCGGCCGGAGCGCTCGCCCTGCCCGTGGCGTTGGCCGTCGGCGCGGGTGCGGGTCCGGCCGGCCGGGTGAGCCGGACGGTGAGGGGTACGGGAGCCTGCGCCGGCGGCTGCGGCGTCAGCCGGTAGCGGGTGAAGATCCCGTCGGCTTCCGTGTGCACCTGCGCGCCGGGAGCGCTCAGCGGCTGCCGCGGGGCCGGGAAGACCGCGAAGGTCGGCTCGGCGGCGGTGCTGTGGACGCGGAACTCGTCGTGGTCGAAGACGGCCCCCTCATGACACAGCACCAGACGTTCGGCGCCCCACGCACGGCCCCGGTAGATGCTCGGAGCCGTGGTCCCGTCCAGTACGAGCAGGCCGACGCGTCCTCCGTCAGGCGTGTCGATCTCCACCAGGGCGTCGGTTCCCGCCGTCAGGCCGGTGATCAGGACGCGCCCGTCGACATGGGTGACGTCGCCGCTCGGAGCCCTCACCGAGGAGACCGTGGAGGCGTCCAGGGCGAGTTCGGGGCGGATGCCGTCGACGGCGGCGAGGACGAGGACGGTCCGACCTTCGTGGTCGACCCGGCACACCGGCCGGGCGGTCGCCCACTCCAGCAGGGCCCCTGCCGCCCGCATGCGCAGGGGCCAGCAGAAGGAGGCGCCCGAGGGGATCGTGACGGGCGTGCTGGGCAGCGTGACCTCGGTGCCGTCGGGCCAGACGATGTCGAAGGTGGTGTCGGGATGGGAGGGCAGCGGCTCGTGCGGCTGGTGGTTGTTGACGAACAGGAATCCCGACGACGCGTCGCAGCGCACCGCCCAGCGCAGGGTGGAACGGTCGAGCTGTCCGGTGGGCCGCTCCTCGGGCAGGACGGAGGTCATGGCTGCGATGCGGTGCCCGGAGTCGGCGAGCAGCAGGTGCTGGAGACGCAACTCGTGGTACGAGGGCCGGTACTGGCCGTACTCGCCCAGCGGGGCCTGGAAGTCGTACGTGAGTACGGGCAGATCGTTGGGGTAGCCGGTGGCGTGTGACTCCTGAAGGGTGCTGAGATCGCCCCTCGGGTTCGTACCGCCGTGGAACATGTAGTAGCCCTGCCACGTCGATCCGCAGCCGATCTTGACGAGTCCCAGAGCGGCCACGTCGGCGGCGTCGACCCGCGGCCGCCGGTGGTAGGAGTGGGCCATGCCGCCGCCGAGTTCACAGGTCGCCCAGGGGAACCGGTCCGTGGGCGGACCTTCCCCGCCCCGTACGGTCGTGGGCCGCAGGTCGGCGCCGATGCCCTCGTCGTCGCGCTGATGGGTGAAGAAGAAGTGGGTGCGGCAGGTGTCGGGCCAGCCGCCGTGGGCCTCGGTCCAGAAGGTCTCGGGGTAGCCGCCGTACAGCGGCAGCAGTTCGCCGGGCGGCAGTTCGACGCCGCCCCAGGCGGTGGCCGTCCAGAGCGGCGCGCTGAGGCCGCTGCGCTGGGCGAGTCGTTTGAGCGTGAGCAGGTGGCCGGGCTGGTCGTAGAGCTCGTTCTCGATCTGGACGGCGACGATGGGGCCGCCGTGGGCCCGGTCGAGTCCTCGCAGTTGTTCGCCGACGGCCGCGAACCATCGCTGTACGGGGGCCAGGTAGGCGGGGTCGTCGGTGCGCGGTACGCAGTCGAGGCCGAGTACCCAGTCGGGCAGGCCACCGTTGCGGACCTCGGCGTGGCACCAGGGTCCGATCCGGGGAACGAAGTCGAGACCGTGACGGGCGCACAGTTCGGCGAAGTGCCGCAGGGCGCGGTCGCCGTCGAACCGGATGCGGCCCTCGTGCTCCTCGTGGTGGATCCAGATCACGTACGCGGCGACGACGGTGATGCCGCCCGCCTTCATCTTCAGGAGTTCCTCCTCCCAGCGCGCCGCGGGGTAGCGGCTGAAATGGAACTCGCCGGAGACGGGGAACCAGGGACGGCCGCCCCTGGTGAGGTAGCGGCTGGTCACCTCGATGGGGTCGGTGGCTTCGGGCGCGTCGCCGAACGGCAGGTGCCCCGACAGCGGAGGGGCGGCGGGGGCAGGCAGCCGCAGGTGGTTCCGCATCAGATCTTCTCCACTCCCAGGTCGGGTGTATCGGTCAGAAGGGCTCGTGAGGTGACCGTGGCGTCGAGTTCGAGGAGCACCAGCTCGTTGGCTCCGGCGCGCAGGACGGGGGCGGGCACGTAGAGGGTGCGCTGTGGGCAGCGGTTCCAGTGCCGGCCGAGGTTGAAGCCGTTGATCCATGCCTGCCCCTTCGTCCAGCCCGGAAGCGCGAGGAAGGTGTCGGCGGGCGTGTCGACGTGGAAGGTGCCGTGGTGGAAGGCCGGTCCGGCCCGCGTGGCGTCGGGTGTGGCGTCGGTGAGGGGGGCGAGGTCGTTCAGCGCCAGCGGGTGGGCGTCCCACTCCCGCAGGACGACTCCGTCGAAGGACACCGGGCCCAGGAGGCCCTTGTCGTCGCCGATGCGGGGTCCGTAGTTGACCCCGCCCATGTTCTCCACCAGGACGTCGAGTCGGGCGCCGGCGCGCGGCGCCCGCACGGTCAGGCTCTCCTGGTGGTGTTCGTGTTCGAGGACGCCGGCCGGGGCGCCGTCCACGAAGACCTGGGCGCGGTCGCCGACACCGTGGGTGAAGTGCAGGACGCCGTCACCCGCGGTGGGCAGCGTGGTGCGGTAGAGCACGAAGCCGGCGCGCAGCCCCATCGCTTCCATCGTCAGCGGTTCGCGGGAGTGCACGGGGACGCCGAGTTCGCCGGCCCGGTCCAGGAGCGGTGTGCGGCGGTCGAGGGTGACCGTGGTGGGGGGCAGCTTCGGTGACGGGGCGGGAGCCGGCTCGTCGGGCACGGGCGCGTGGCGTGCGATGACCTCCCGGAAGGCGTGGTACTTGGGGCTGGGGTCGCCCGACTCGGCCAGCGGTGCGTCGTAGTCGTAGGAGGTGACGACGGGGCTGTAGGCGTGGTCGTGGTTGGCGCCGTTGGTGAAGGCGAAGTTGGTGCCGCCGTGGAACATGTAGATGTTCACGGAGGCTCCCGCCGCGAGGAGGGTCTCCAGCGAGGCGGCGGCGTCGTCCGCGCTGCGCACGTGGTGCGGTTCGCCCCAGTGGTCGAACCACCCGATCCAGAACTCGGTGCACATCAGCGGTCCCTGCGGCTGGTGGGCGCGCAGCCGCTCCAGGGACTGGCCGATCTTCCCGCCGAACGTGCCGGTGGCGAGCACACCGGGGATGCTTCCGGCCTCCAGGTGGGCGGGGTCGGCCTGGTCGCAGGTGAAGAGGAGTTCCTCGACGCCTCGTCGACGGAGTCCCTGTTCCAGGTGCTTCAGGTACGCGGTGTCGTTGCCGTACGCCCCGTACTCGTTCTCCACCTGCACCGCGATGACGGGTCCGCCCGCCGCTGCCATGAAGGGCGCGAGCTCCGGAAGGAGCAGGTCGAAGTAGCCGTCGATCGCGTCGGTGAAGCGGGGGTCGCTGCTGCGCAGCCTGATGTCGCGGTCCGAGGTGAGCCAGGCGGGCAGTCCCCCGCCGTCCCATTCCGCGCAGATGTACGGGCCGGGCCGCAGCAGGACGTGCAGGCCCTCCTCCTGGGCGAGGCGCAGGTAGCGCGGGAGGTCCAGGAGCCCGTCGAGGTCGAGGGTGCCGGGGGCCGGCTGGTGGAGGTTCCACGGGACGTAGGTCTCCACCGTGTTCAGCCCCATCAGCCGGGCCTTGCGAAGCCGGTCCGCCCATTGGCCCGGATGGACACGGAAGTAGTGCAGGGCGCCGGAGATGATCCGGAAGGGTTCGCCGCGCAGCGTGAAGCCGTCGGCGGTGGTGGTGAGCGCGCTCATCTCTTGGCGAGTCCTTCTGCGGCGGGGGCGGGGGACGTACGGGTGGCGCTGATCAGCCAGAGAGTGGCGGCGAGGCACAGGAGCGAGACGACGGCCAGGAGCAGGGGAACCGCCCGGATGCCCGCCCATTCGATGACCTTGCCGAGCGCCGGTCCCGCGGCCACGCCGCCGACCATGGAGGCGGCGATGACCAGGGCGCCCGCCCGGCGTGCCCGGGGGGCGGCCTCCATCAGCCACGGCAGCGCGGTGGGGAAGATGGGTGCGATGAAGAGACCGACGCCCGCGTAGGCGTAGGGCGCGAGTGCGGGTACGGCGGCCGCGAACAGACAGAGCGTCATGCCCGCGCAGGAGACGATGATGATGGCCTGCGGCGAGAAGCGCAGGGCGATGGGCGCGAGCTTGGTCCCGGACGCCGCGCAGGGCGAGCAGCAGGGGCAGATGCCGAGGGTCTCGCACAGCGCGATCATCTCGTTGTCCGAGGAGAACCAGTGGTGGTAGAAGCGCTCCAGCCGCTGGTCGCCCACGTCGAAACTCGCGGCGCGCCCGCCGACGGTGGGGTCCCGTTCGAGGACACGGACACTGCGTCCCTGGCCGGCGAGTTCGAGTGCGGCGGCGAGGCCGGTGAACCCGGCACCCACGATGACGACGTCCACGGGGGCGGGCTGCACTTCACTGTCGGGGTTCACGAGGCGATGCGCTCCTTTTCGACGAGAGGGCGGAAAGGCGTGCCGAGTTGTTCCTTGACGACGTAGTCGGGCTGTCCCTGTACCTGGCGGAGCACCGCGTGCAGGTACTCGCCGACGACACCGATGGCGAGGGTCTGGGCGCCGAAGGCCCCCGGGCGCAGCAGGAGCTTCGGATCACGCCTGAGCGCGGCGGCCCCCAGGCCGCCCATCAGCGCGGCGGCGCCCACGCAGGTGGACAGGCGCAGGGGGGTGATCGAGCCGGCCAGCAGGCCGCGCCGCGACAGGGCGAGCATCTTGCGCAGGGGTACTTGGATTCCCCGGCCAGCCGGGGGTCGCGGTCGTACTCGACGCTGGCCTCCGGGAAACCGAACCAGCTGATCGCGCCCCGGAGGAAGAGGTTCTTGTCGCTGGTGCCGTTCAGATGGGCGACCAACTCCCGGTCCAGCAAACGGAAGTCTCCCGTGTCGAGAGCGAGCGAGTGATCGGACACGGCGTTGAGGAGTCGGTAGAACGCGAAGGCGCTGGCCTTCTTGAACAGCGTCTCCCCGTCGCGGCTCCGACGCCGCGCGGACACCACCGACCAGCCCTCGAGCCAGAGTCGCACCATCTCCGGTATCAGTTCCGGAGGGTCCTGGAGGTCGGCGTCGATCACGACGACCGCGTCACCGGCCGCCTCGCGCAGGCCGGCCATGCATGCCGCCTGATGCCCGAAGTTCCGGCTGAACCGGACGGCCCGGACGCTGGGGCCACGACGGGACAGCGACTCGATGGCCTCCCACGTACCGTCCGCGCTGCCGTCGTCGACGTAGACCTGCTCGTACTCGAACCCTGACAGCCGGCGCAGCGTTCCGGTCAGGCGTGCTTGGGTGTGCCGTACGACGTCGACCTCGTTGCAGCAGGGGATGACGACGCTGATCTTCGGTTTCCTGGTGCCGGGGTACTGCCTCTTCTGCGGCACGGCATGAACTCCTTGCAGTTGGTCGCCGGAGCCGACGATGCGGCACCGGTCGGACACGAAGGGCCACTCGAAGCGTGGTGAATGTTACCGGTAACTTCCCCGGCGTCAAGAAACGCTGGTGCCGAAGTCGGGTTACCAGGCGGCGCGTTGTGCGCGTTCCCGGAGGGAACGATCACACCTCGGGAAACGCACGCCACCCGTCGGGGAAGGGACATGCCTCATCGGCGAGCCGGCGCCGCCCGACGCGTGGCGTTGGCTTGCATCCACTTGGACGCAAAAGGGTCATATCGCACGATGAGGGGCATTCTCAGGGCGTACCTGGACGGCCTTGCCGTCGCCCCTCCCCGGAAAGGCACCAGTGAACAGCGAGCCCGCGACCCTCTATCGCGTCGATGATCTCCCCGCGCTGGACTTCGACCCGTTCCTGCGCACCTCACTCCGTGAGGCTCCCGTCCGGCGTATCCGGCTGCCTCACGGTGAGGGCGAGTGCTGGCTTGTGACGAGCTACGACCTCGTACGGTTCGTCACGTCGGACCGGCGCTTCAGCCGGGACATCACCGGCCGTCCCGTTCCCAAGATGACCCGGCACGCCATTCCGCTGGACCGGGCGGTCAGCTTCGTCGACCCGCCCGGCCACGTCCGCGTCCGGGCCGCCGTCGCCCCCGCCTTCAGCAGCACGGCGATGGACCGTCTGCGGCCGCGTATGCAGGAGCTGCTGGACGCCATGGTCGACCGGCTCCTGCAAGGCAGCAGCCGGCCGATCTCGTCCGCGACATCACCTCCCCCCTTCCCCCTCGCCGTGATCGGCCTCGTCATGGGCGTGCCGGAGGCCGACCAGGCCCAGGTGCGCGAGTGGGCCGACACCCTGTTGACCAGAGCGTCCGACGAACAGGCCGCCCAGCGTGCCGAGCGCGTCAAGCAGGACAGTCGCGCCTACTTCCTGCGTCTTGCCCGACTGCGGCGCGACGACCCTCGCGACGACACCATGACGACGCTGGTGCGGGCCATGGACCGCGGGACCATCGACGAGGAGGAACTGCTCGCGCTCGCCACGCTCATCGGTCTGAACGGGTGGCACGCGGTGTGCAACAACGCCTCCAACATGCTGTACGCCCTGCTGACCACCGAGGGCCTGTGGGACAGGCTGTGCGCCGAGCCGCGCACCGTGCCCCAAGCCGTGGACGAACTCCTGCGATGGGTGCCGCACAAGCACGGCGTGGGCCAGCCCCGCATCGCCACCGAGAACGTCCGGGTCGGAGAGACGCTGGTCCGCGAAGGCGAGTACGTCTACGTCTCCTACGTGGCCGCCAACTGGGACGAACGCGTCTACCCCCGGGCAGACGACATCGACTTCGACCGCCAGGGCCCCCGGCACCTCGCCTTCGGCAACGGCCCCCACTTCTGTGTCGGCCCGCTGCTGGTTCGGATGGAGGCGGAGGTACTGCTGTCGACCCTCACCACCCGTCTGCCCACCCTGCGCCTGGCCGTCCCCCGCGACCGAATCCCCTGGCAGACCGACATCCTCATCCGCGGACCCAGGACACTGCCCGTGACCTGGTAGGCGCCGGGGCCCGCGCGGGGCGCGCGGCGCCGTGGTACCTGAACCGTCGCTCCCTCTGCGGCAGCGGCAGATCGGTCCACTCCCCCAAGTCGTCCCACACGAACCATGGTTACTCTGTGGCGTGCGCAAGCGCAGGCCTTCGCCGCCGCCAGCTCCTGGTGCGGGAAGGCCGGTGGGGACGCACCTTTGTCGATGTCTTCGAGGGGAGCCGTTCATGACCACGGCGAAAGACCTGTTCATCATCGCCATCGGCCCGACGCCACAGCACGCGGTGGGACAGGGTGACCTCTCGCTCGCACTCGCCGGAGCGGAGCTGGTCGACCTCATCGATGCCGGGATCGTCAGCGTGGACGAGGACCACATCGTGGCGGCCGGGTCGTCGGCGCCGGACGATCGGCTTCTCGCCGAGGCTGCGGCGCAGCTCGTTCGGCAGCCGCCCCACGAGCGGGTCGAGGACTGGCTGTGGCGCCGGGGGCGAGACCTCTCGGCCGCCTACCAGGCCGACCTTGAAAGGAGCGGTGATTTGACGTCGAAGCGGAGCGGCCGGTTGCCGTTCAGCCCGCTGCGCGTGGAGCCGGCCGATACGCCCGTCCACAGCCGGGCAGCCGACCGCTGGCAGCAACAGGAACCCGTCCTGACCGCCCTCGCCTCGGTTCTGGGCATCTCCCAGGAGGAATCCGACGACGAACCCGGCCTTGATGACGACGCGGTGACCGCCGTGGTAGCCGCTGCGCACGACGCGGTGATGGAACTCGAGGCCGCACGCCAGCGACGGACCATCGAGAACGCGACCTTCGCCAACATCTGGCGCGGACCGTGAGCCGCACCGCGCCGGTGTGGCAGGCGATGGCCGCGCCGCGACCCTGACACCCTCTCCCCCGGCCGGTGCCTGGGCGATGCCGGCCGGGAGAGGAACCTACGCCACAGAGCCGCGGGCGGCTCGCAGAACGTGCGCGCCGCCCGCGCCGTTGCGTGTCTGCTCGGCGTCTTCGGTGATGCCCCTTCTACAGGCCTTCGTCAGGGAGGCCGCTCTCGCCGAACTCCGCGTCCTGCATCATGACACCGGCGAAGCCGCCCATGATCTCGTCCAGGTCCAGTTCGGTGGCTCCCGCCGGGGCCGTCGGCTTGGTGCCCGCGCTCATCTTCAGCACCAGGCCGAGCTTCTTGACCTTCGCGCTCTCGGCCAGCTTGGCGAGGTCGACGTACACCTCGGTCAGCTCTCCGTTCTTGAGCGTGAAGTCGGCCGTGACCTTGGTGTCCGGGGCGTCCTTCAGATCCTCGTCCGACGGCAGGTCCATGCCGGGCGGCAGGTCCGCGGTGAGCGGCCGGATCTCGCCGATCAGCTCCGTGATCAGGGTGCGGAAGGGGGCCGTCGCGGTGATGTGCTCGGTGCCGTCCTCGCCCCCGGCCGTCGTGAAGTCGACCTCACGGGCGATGACCTCGCGGAGGGCGTCCAGGAGCTTCTTCTGGGTCTTGGCGTCCAGCGAGGGTTCCGGCGACGGCTCGGAGCCGGGCTCCTGGCCCATCTCCTCGCCGATCTTCTCCATCTCCTTGGTGTTGAACTTGACCCACTCGCCCTCGAGCGCCTTCTTGAAACCCCCGGCCTCCGGGGGCAGCTCGTCGGCGGGCGGCATGGGGGCGTCCATCGCCTTGCCGAGTGCTTCGACGTCGGACCGGATGTGGGTGTAGTCGCCGACGACCCGGTACTCGATCAGGTCGCCGTCGGGGTTGCTGAACTTCATCGCCATGCCGACGAAGTCCTTCTCCTCCGACTCGTCGATCGGCTTCCTCGACTCCACCGTGACGCTGATCTTCGCGCCGCTGATCAGTTCGGCGGCCTCGTCGGGGAGCTCGTCGCCGGGCTCCGGCTCCGACTCCGCGTCCAGCTGCTTCAGGGTCTCGGCGTCGACGTCCAGGTCCAGTTCGAAGGAGATCGACTTCTCCTTCCCCAGCTTCTCGAAGGCCTGGTCCAGCTTCTTCCCTGCGGACAGCTGCTCCACCGTGCCACAGGCGGCCGAACCCGCCAGGACGGCGCAGACGACTGCGGTGGCGCTGAGGGTCTTGCGTATCGCGGTGATGATGATCTCCTCGTAGGTCCGATCACGGTGTGACCGATCATGAGACTCGCGACGCCCCTACAAGGTTGTGCCCTGTTCCCGGTGAGATTCCTCGGCGACCAGTTCGGCGAAGGCCTCCGGCGTCATGACCTCGACTCCGAGTTCGGCGGCCTTGACCGCCTTCGAGCTCGGCTTGCCGTTCGCGGACGGCGCCGCGACGAGGATGGACGTCCTGGCGCTGACACCGCTGCCCGCACGCCCACCGGCCTTCTCGATGAGCGCGTTCATCTCGGACCGGCCGAGACCCTCCAGCGGTCCGGTCATCTTCCCGGTGACCACGACCACCTTGCCCTCCAGCGGTCCGCCGGGCGCTCCCGCCGACGGGTCCGCGGGCTCGGTCATGTTGACCCCCGCGGCGATCAGTTTGTCGATGACGGGCGCCAGTGCGGCGATCTGCTCGACGACGACCGGGGCCTTCTCCGGCCCGATCCCCTCCACGTCCTGCATCCCGGGCGCGTCGGCCTCGCGAATCGCGTCCATCGTCCCGAAGTGCCGGGCGATACGGCGGGACATGCTGCGGCCCGTGCCGAGCACGCCCAGGGCGCAGAAGACACGGCTGAGGGGACGGGCCTTGGCGGCCTCGAGCTGTTCGGCGAGCTTGGCGGCGCGCTTGGAACTGCCCGACGCGGCCGTCAGCTGGTCGATCGTCAAGGTGAAGAGGTCGGCGACGTCGCGGACGTCTCCCGACTCGACCAGAGCCGCGACGTACGTCTTGCCCAGGCCGTCGATGTCGAGCATCTCACGCCCGGCGGCGTACTCGATGAGCGCCGGGAGCGCGCAGGAGGTGCCCTGCGCGCAACGCCACCGCTCCTGGGCCGTGCTGATCTCGCCGCCGCAGCGCGGGCACGCCTCGGGCAGCGGTACGGGCGTCGCCCCGGCCGGGCGGAGGTGGACCACGGCCGCCTGGACGCGCGGGATGATGTCGCCGGCCTTGTACACCGTCACGGTGTCGCCGAGGTGCAGGTCACGGCGGCGGATGTCCGCCGGGTTGTGCAGGGTGGCCCTGGTGACGGTGGATCCGTCGATCTCCACCGGGGCGAGGATCGCGGTGGGGGCCAGGACCCCGGTCCTGCCGACCTCCCAGACGACGTCCTGCAGCACCGTCTGCCGTTCGACCGCCGGCAGCTTCACCGCTATGGCCCAGTACGGGAACCGGGAGCCGAAACCGATCTCCTCCTGCTCGGCGGAGTCGTTCAACTTGACGACCACGCCGTCGATCCCGACGGGCAGCTCCGCGCGCATCGCGGCGATCGCGTCGACCCTGGCCTGTGCCTCGGCGAGGTCGGGGACGACGCGGAGCCCCGCCGCGGAGGCCGCGGTCGTCTGTACGCCGGCCGCGGCCACGGCGGCCAGGGCGTCGTGGTGCGTCGACCCGGCGGGCAGGAAGGTGACGCCGTCCAGTTCGACGACTCCGTAGGCCCAGAACGTCATCCGGAGCCGGTACGGGCGGTCCTTCGCCCTCAGCGTCCCGGCCGTGCCGTTGCGGGGGTTGACGAAGGCCGGGGCGCCGTGGGCGGTCCGGACCGCGTTCGCCTCCTCGAACTGCTCCTGGGTGAAGGCGACCTCGCCACGGACCTCGACGGTGACGGCCTCGGCGAGCCGCTCGGGCAGGCCGTCGATCTGGCCGATGACGTGGCTGACGTCCTCTCCGTGGCTGCCGTCGCCGCGGGTGATGACCTGCACCAGACGGCCGTCCCGGTACCGGGCGGCCACGGCCGCGCCGTCGATCTTGGGTTCGACGGTGAACCCGCCTGCCGGAGCGCGGCCCATGCGACGCTGGACGGAGGCGCCCCAGGCCACCAGTCCCTCGGCGTCGAAGACGTTGTCCAGGCTCAGCAGCCGGGCGGTGTGCTCGACGTCGCCCACCGGCGCGGCGCCGTCGGCGACGAGTCCGGTCGGAGAGTCGGGGGCGACCTCGGCGGGGTTCGCTCCTTCCCAGGCCAGGACGGCCAGCCGGAGCCGGTCGTAGGCGGTGTCGTCCAGGACGCTGTCGCCGTCTCCGTAATAGGACCGCGAGGCGTCGTGCAGGCGCTGCAGCGCGGCCTCGTACTCGGCGCGGCCGGACAGGGTGGGCAGGGTGGACAGCGCCTCATCGGCGGGGAAGGTCGTCATGAGGTGATCCTCTCGCGAGGGTCTGACATCGCCGGTCCGGCCGATTCCGTGCGGTCAGGGCATGGACCGTGACGAGGCCTGAACCCTGAGGAGAGGAGTCGCTGCCGTGCGTGACGCGCACCACAGGGTGAACGGTTGGTGTCACAGTGCCATCCGGGTTCCGCCGAGCGGCAGTAGAACGTTAGTGGGACGTGAGCGGGTCGCGGGATGCTCGACGGGACCCAGAGTGGCCGGTGCTGTCGGCCACGGAGCAGTAGACCTCGGGGGCTCACCCTGTGCGCCGATCATCCGGCGGGGGACACACGGGTGCGGCCGTCTCAGCGGTCGCGTCCGGGCGCCCTGCCGCGCCCGGACCGCCGAGGCGAGTGAGAAAGAGCAGGTAGGGGAAGTGCTCACCACGCGGGTGACGGTTTCCGTCCACGCATCCGATCCGTTGAGCCGGGCCGGGCTCATCAGCCACTTGCGGCATCAGCCGACCGTCGACGTCGTCCCCGACCAGGACGACGCGAACCGGGACGCTCCCGCGGTCGCCGTGATGCTCGCCGAGCGGATCGACGAGTCCACCACCGCCGAGTTGCGGCGCCTGCTGCGCGGGCGGGACCAGCGGGTCGTGCTCGTCGCGCGCGAGCTGCGCGAGCCCGACCTGCTCGCGGTGGTCGAGTACGGGGTGCGGGCCATTATCTGGCGGCATCAGGCCACCGAGCAGCGGCTGTTGAGCGCCGTGCACAGCGCGGCGCGTGGCGAGGGCGAGCTGCCGCCGGATCTGGTGTGCCGTCTGCTGAACCAGGTGGGGCGGTTGCAGAGGGCGACGACGACGGGTGCGACCACCGGCGGGGCGGTGCCGCTCTTCGGGATGGCTCCGCGCGAGGTGGACGTGCTGCGGCTGCTTGCCGAGGGGCTCGACACCCGGCAGATCAGCGAGAAGCTCGCCTACTCCGAGCGGACCGTCAAGAACATCCTGCACGCGTTGATGACGCGTCTTCAGCTCACCAACCGGGCGCATGCCGTCGCGTACGCGCTCCGCGAAGGCTACATCTGATGATCCATGAGATCGACGAGTCACTGCGCCGTCTGCTCGCGCCCGCCGTCACCGGTGACGTCGCCTTCGACGCCCCGACCCGTGACTGGGCGGCCCGCCGCAACGCGCCCACCCTGAACGCCTACTTGTACGACCTCCGTGAGGACGTGGCCCGGCGGGAACGCGGTCCCTACGCCGAGCGGGACACCGACGGGGTCGTGACGCGCAGACGTCAGCCGCCGCGCTGGTTCCGGCTCTCGTACCTGGTGACGGCCTGGACCGCACGGCCGGAGGACGAGCACCGGCTGCTCGCCGGTGCGATGGCGCTGCTGTTGCCCCACGAGGTGCTGTCCGGGGACGCCGTGCCGGAGTCCGTGCGGTCGATCACCACGTCCCTTCCGATCACCGTGGCGGTGCCGCCCGCCGAGTCCCGGTCGCTCGCGGACATCTGGTCGGCGCTCGGCGGTGAGCTCAAGCCCTCGCTGGACGTCGTGATCACCACGCCGTTTCCGGTCACGCCGGTGTACGAGGTGGCTCCGCCGGTCACCGAGGCGGACATCGTCGTGCGCGGGGTCGACGGTGTGCCCGCCGCGACGAGGCCCCGGATGGTCCGGCGCCCCACGGCGGCCAGAGGGACTCCCGGCACCGGCGCCCGCCCGAAGGGCGTGACGGAGGCATGAGCGATCCTCGAAGTCTGCTCGAGCTGCTCGGCACGCTGCGCGCGCGGGTCGCCGCGCTCGTGGACGCCCGCAGCGCCTCGGATCCCACGGCGGGCGATCCCCTGCGCGGGCTCTACGTCACCGAGGAGGCGGCCCGCCGGATCGCGGAGCCCGTCCCCACGGCGGCGTACGGCGTCGGCGACCCGCTGCCGCAGCCCGGCCGGACCGACCGGCTCGGCGCACTGACGGGGTCCTTCGGACTGTCGCCGCTCGACGCGCACATCCTCCTGGCGGCGCTCGCGCCCGAAGTGGACCGGGGCTTCGAGGCGCTGTACGGGTACCTCAACGACGATGTCGGGCGGCGGCGCGCCACCGTGGCCCTCGCACTGGACCTCGCCGGCACCGGCCCCTACGACCCTGCCGCCCGCGACCGCTTCCATCCGGCGGCACCGCTGCGCTCCGGTGGCCTGCTGGAGGTCGAGGACGAGGACCGGCCGCTGCCCGGGCGCGCGCTGCGCGTGCCGGAGCGGGTGGTGGCGCATCTGCTGGGCGACGACAGCCGTCTTGACGCCCAACTCATCGATACCGGCATCGAGTTGCTGAACCCAACCGATGCCGGGGCGATCGGGCCGTCCACGGCGCTCGGTGCTCGTGTCGCCGCCGCGGGGGCCGTCACCGTACATCTGCGTGAGCGGGTCCCCGGGGCCGCCACCGGGGCCGTGGCGGCCGCGCTGCTGGCCGCCGGGCGGCCCGTACTGCGCTACCGGCCGGAGTCCGCCGATGCGACGGCGGCCCGGGCGCTGCTGCGGGAGGCCCGGCTGCGCGGTGCCGCCGTGGTCGTCGAGCCGCTGCCGCCGAAGCCCGGCCCCCTGGTGCGCGCCCTCGCCTCCTCCGGCGCGACGGTGGTCCTCGCCGGGGCCGACGCGCCCGACCCCGGGTGGGCCCCGGACGCGGAGCTGCTTGCACTCGACGCGCCGGCGGACGCGACGCATGCCGGTGACGTGTGGAATCTCGAACTCGACGGCCTGGTACGGGATTTCGAGCTGGACGAGGCCACCGCGCCGTACCGTCTCAGTGGAGACCAGGTCCGTCGGGCGGCCCGTGCGGCGCGGGCGCTCGCCGCGTTCGAGGGCACCGCGCTCACGACGGCGCACGTGCAGCACAGTGCCCGGCTGGTCTCCGCGCCGCTGCTCGACAGTCATGCGCGGCGGATCCGGCCGGCCGTCGGCTTCGCCGACATCGTCCTTCCCGAGGAGCCGTCGGGGCTGCTGCGCGAGCTGGCGGGCCGGGCCCGTCATCGGGACCGGGTGCTCGGTGAATGGAGGCTGCGCACCGGCGGTGGGCGCGGGCGGGGTGTCGTGGCGCTGTTCGCCGGGGAGTCCGGCACCGGCAAGACGCTCGGCGCCGAGGTCGTCGCCGGTGAACTGGGCCTGGACCTGTATGTGGTCGACCTGTCCTCGGTCGTCGACAAGTACGTCGGCGAGACCGAGAAGAACCTGGAGCGGATCTTCGTCGAGGTGGACCGCACGGACTGCGTGCTGCTCTTCGACGAGGCCGACGCGGTCTTCGGCAAACGGTCGGAGGTGAAGAGTTCGCACGACCGGTACGCCAATCTGGAGAGCGCGTATCTGCTCCAGCGCCTTGAGGCGTTCGACGGGATCGCGGTGCTCACCACCAACCTCCGGGCCAACATCGACGAGGCGTTCACGCGCCGGCTCGACCTGGTCGTGGACTTTCCGTTCCCCGACGCCGAGCAGCGGGTCTCGCTCTGGCAGGCGTGCCTCGCGGGCGTGCCGAAGGAGACGGGCGTGGACGAGGAGATCGTGTGCTGCGCCAAGGAGTTCGAACTCGCGGGCGGCTCGATCCGGTCGGCCGCGGTGACGGCCGGATATCTGGCCGCTGCCCGCGGTTCGGCGGTGACCGGTGCGGACGTACGGGCCGGGGCGCGGCGCGAGTACCAGAAGGCGGGGCGGCTGGTGCCGGACGCGGGGTTGCCCTGGTCCCCGTGACGGTGCGGACGGCAGCGTCGTGATCCTGCGGACGGCAGGAGCCTGACGGCAAGGAGGGGCCACCCCGTGCGGGTGGCCCCTCCTTGCCGTCGAGTCGACCGCTCCCGGCTCACATGACGCTGCCGCCGACCAGCTTCTTGATGGTCGCCGCGTCGACCGTGCCGGTCGCCGGAAGGCCGACGGCCGCCTGGTACGTGCGGATCTTGTCCTCGACCTGGCTGCTGTAGCGGCTGGTCATGTCCTTGTCCAGGCGGAAGTGGTCGATGCCGTACTGGGCGTTGGTGCGTGCCCGCTGGAAGTCGGTGGCACTGTACTCACGGTTGTACGCCGCCCAGAACGCGGCCATCAGCTGGGTGGTCTCCCAGCTCGTACCGCCGACACGTACCTCGTCGGGCGAGATGCCCTGGGCCCACAGCGAGGTGAGGGTGGCCCGGCCGAGCGTGCCCCTGTCATCCGTCTCGAAGATCGCGGCGGAGTTCTTCTGGTTCTCGACACCGTCCTTGTACACGGCGTCCTGGTAGCAGGCCAGGGCGTTGCGGGTGGGCGTGTCGATCACGCCCGGGGACCACCCCGGCTGGAGGCGGCAGGGGTTGGTGGACGACATGTTCGCCAGGCGTTCCTGGGCGAACTCGACGATGACGTCCTTCGGGGATCCGGGGACCCACGGGGGCGGGGTCTGGGTGTCGGCGGGCGGCGCGGGGGGCTGCTCGTTCCCGCCGTCGCCGGGTTCCGGCGCTTCCTCGGTCGGGGCGCCGCCGCCGTCCTGCCCGCCCTCCGTCGGGGCCCCTCCCTGGTCGCCGCCCTGTCCGTCGCCCCCGCCGGGCGGCGGCGGCCCGCCGTCGGTGAGGGGCGGAGGGCCTCCGGGCGCCTTCCCGCCGGGCTTGGGCGCTCCGCTCCCGCCCGGCGGTGGCGGCGCTTCGGGCAGTGCCTCACCGGTGCCCTGGGGCACCGGCCTCGGGGCGCCGGTCGCCCGGATCTCCTTCGCCGCGCTGACGATCTTCGGTGAGAAGTTGAACCAGAGCACGACGAAGGCGATCACGGCGGTCAGCAGGAGTCCGCCCACCACCACGAGCCAGTTCCCGAAGACGGGGCGCTGGTCGAAGGTGCCGTCGAGGTCGAGGGCGCTGTCGTCGCCCGCTCGCCGTACGGCCACGGTGAACCGGTGCGACTCCTCGGCGCCGGTCCACCGCACGGCCTGCGGGCGTACGACGAGCTCCCCGAAGGCGGCGCGGCCCGGGGCGATCTGCACGGCGTTCGGCCGTACGTCGAAGGTGAGCCGGTTGGCCTCGTCGCGCGCCACGAGGGACGCGGTCAGCGGCGTGTTGCCGAGATTGTCCACGGCGATGCGGGCCCGGCCGCGGAAGCGGCCCAGGAGCGCGGGCGGCAGGAGTTCGGCGCGGGTCTCGGTGAAGGGCGTGATGGTCAGCCGGCCCTCCACCACGTCGCGGGCGGCGGCGTTCTCCCGGGGGTCGACACGGATGCCGTACGCGACGGGGCCGGCCTCCACGTCGGAGGAGCGGGGCGGGGCGAACGAGATCTCGGCGGTCCCCTCGCTGCCCGGGTAGAGGCGGAGTACGTCCGGCTCCACCCGGGACCAGCCCGAGGGTTTGCCGACGAGGGAGAGCCGGTACTCCTCGACGGTGTCGCCGGTGTTCCGCACCCGCAGTCGGGCGCCGGCCCGGGCCCCGGGCTCGACGGTCACCTCGGACGGGTCCAGAGAGGTCCACATGGTCATGGGCGAACGCTAAGGGGGCGGAGGTGGTGCCCGGCTGCCCGAAAGTCCCTGTTCTGGGGCAGCGCGCGGTGCCCCTGTGTCCCCTCGCGGCACGGACCGGGGTTCCGCTCGGTGCGGGAGGGTGCCGCCGCGGTGCGCCGGGGGTGTCGCGGCTGTCACCGGCCGCCTGGGAGCGCGTGTCCGGCCACGGGTGGACCCGTACCCCCGGCCGTACCTTCGCATGCGCGGGCCCCGTGGCCAAGGGCCGGACACCCGGTCGTTCGTCCGCCCCCGCGCGGCGTTCGGCCGGCTGGAGCGGGTGACCAGCGGCGGCGGCGGTCTCGCCGCCGGGAGGTGCCGGTGTCCGCGAGGGCAACGCCTGTTGCCCTCGCGAGCGCCCCTTCTTCCCTGGTCGGAGGCGGCGGCACTCGGCGAGAGTCGGAAGCGTACGACCGCTGTCTACGGCCACGGGGAGGGCGAGCGGAATGACGTCGACGCAGCACAGCGAACCGGAGGCGGACCGGGGCGACCGCCCGGCGGCCGACGCCGGGACGGCGTCGCCGCCCCCGCCGAACCGCTAGCCGCCGGCCGCCCGCACAGACCTCGGTTCACCGACCACCCGTCCCGTCCAAGGAGAGCACGCCCCATGCCCACGTACCTGTCCCCCGGCGTCTACGTCGAGGAAGTCGCCAGCGGCTCCCGTCCCATCGAGGGGATGGGGACCTCCGTCGCCGCCTTCGTCGGCCTCTCCCCCGTCGGGCCGCTCAACGAGCCGGTGCTCGTCACCAACTGGTCGCAGTACGTCGCCTCGTTCGGTGACTTCACGGACGGGTACTACCTCGCGCACTCCGTGTACGGGTTCTTCAACAACGGCGGTACCGCCGCGTATGTCGTGCGGGTCGGCGGCGGGGACGCCCTCGGCGCCACCCGGGCCGTCGGATCCGCCACCGCCGCCGGTGCCGCACCGCAGCTCGTCGCCGGTGAGGCCGTCGCGCTCGGCACCTTCCGGGTCGCCGCGATCACCGCCGGTTCCGAGGCCGGTGGGGCGCTCACCGTCGAGGTGCAGGACGTCGAGGGCGAGGCCGAGCGCTTCAAGCTGGTCGTCAAGGACGGCGAGAAGGTCGTCGAGAGCTTCGACGCCTCCGCGAAGAAGAGCGCACGCAACTACGTCGTCGCCCAGGTCAAGCAGCGGTCCAAGACCATCGTGATCGAGGAGGCCGCGGCCGGCGGGCAGCTCGCCAGGCCCGACGCGCAGGCCGTCACCCTCGCGCCGCCCGCGCAGGTTCCCGCGCCCGTCGCGGCACGGACCGATGCCGCCGCCGCGCTGGAGTCCAAGCAGTTCATCGGCGACTCCGCCGACCGTACGGGCTTCGGCGGACTTGAGGCGTACGACGAGATCAACATGGTCGCCGTGCCCGACCTGATGGCCGCCTACCAGCAGGGGCTCATCGACCTGGAGCAGGTCAAGGCCGTCCAGCTCGGTCTCGTCGCGCACTGCGAGCTGATGGGCGACCGGATGGCGATCCTCGACCCGCCGCCCTCGCTCAACGCCCGTGACATCCGCAAGTGGCGTCAGGACGTGGCCGGTTACGACTCCCCGTACGCGGCCCTCTACTACCCCTGGATCAAGGCCTTCGACCCGGCGAGCGGTCAGACGCGTACGGTGCCGCCGTCCGGGCACATGGCCGGCGTCTGGGCCCGCAACGACGCCGAGCGCGGCGTCCACAAGGCCCCCGCCAACGAGATCGTGCGCGGCGCGGTCGACCTGGAGCTGCAGATCACGCGCGGCGAGCAGGACCTGCTCAACCCGATCGGCGTGAACTGCATCCGCGCCTTCCCGGGCCGCGGCATCCGGGTGTGGGGCGCGCGGACGCTGGCCTCCGACCCGGCGTGGCGCTACCTGAACGTCCGCCGCTACTTCAACTACCTGGAGGAGTCGATCCTCGTCGGCACCCAGTGGGTCGTCTTCGAGCCGAACGACCAGTCGCTGTGGGCCCGGATCCGTCGCAACGTCTCGGCCTTCCTCGTCAACGAGTGGCGGCAGGGCGCCCTCTTCGGCCAGCGGGCCGAGGACGCGTTCTACGTGAAGTGCGACGCCGAGACGAACCCGCCGGAGTCCGTCGACCTCGGGCGCGTGGTCTGCGAGATCGGCATCGCCCCCGTGAAGCCCGCCGAGTTCGTGGTCTTCCGCCTCGCGCAGTTCCAGGGCGGCGGGGGCGAGCTGGAGGAGTAGCCCTCCTCTTTCCCCGTCCCTTTCCCAGCTGCCCCCCTCCCCCTCCGCCCAGCCGGACCCCTTACATGAACAGGAGTGACCCGCATGTCCCTCGACACCGGTGACGCCCTCACTACCCACAATTTCGGCCTGCAGATCGACGGCGTCATGGTCGAGACACTGCAGGAGATCAGCGGCCTCTCCATGGAGCAGGACGTCATCGAGTTCCAGCAGGTCTCGGCTGACGGCAAGCCGATCATCAAGAAGCTTCCCGGTGTGAAGAAGGCCGGAGAGTGCACGGTGACCCGTGGCGCCACCCAGTCCGCCGCCTTCACCGAGTGGATCGCCTCCTCCATCGCCGGCGACATGGGCTCCGCCCGCAAGGACGCGTCCATCATCTTCCTGGACTACCAGCTCACCGAGGTGAAGCGGTACAACCTGCGCAACGCCTGGTGCACCAAGGTGGAGCTCAGCGCGACCAAGGCCGGCGACGCCGCCGCCCTCACCGAGCAGGTCACCATCACCTTCGAAGAGCTGACGCTCGGCTGATGCGACGCGAAGGAGGAGCGGCGGAAGCCCAGCGGGGACGCCAACAGGAGCCGCTGCGCACGGAGTTCGAGTTCGAGCTGCCGCGCGGGTTCGTCGACGAGGCGGGCACCGTGCACCGCCACGGGGCGATGCGGCTCGCCACGGCCAGGGACGAGCTGCTCCCGCTGCGGGACATCCGGGTCCGTGAGAACCCGGCGTACCTGTCCGTGGTGCTGCTCGGCCGGGTGATCACCCGGCTGGGCACGCTCCCGTCGGTCCACGACGGGACGGTGGAGAACATGTTCGCCTCCGATCTGGCGTTCCTCCAGGACTTCTACCGGCAGATCAACGCGGAGGGCCACACCAGGGCCGCCGTCGCGTGCCCGCATTGCGAGGAGTCCTTCGAGGTCGAGCTGGCCGGGAGCCGCCTGGGGGAATCGTGACGTACGCGGCCGACCGGATCGAGGAGGAGACCGCGTACCTCGCCTTCCACTTCCACTGGGGCATGGACGACATCCTCGATCTGGAGCACGCGGACCGACGGAGGTACGTGGGCCAGGTGGCCTCGCTGGTGGAGCGGTCGCAGGCGTAACGGCATGGCAGGGAAGGGAGGTCGGAGGAGACGGTGGGGATGTTCGAGAGATGGCGGACGGCGCGGTCGGCGCGCGGTGGTGCGCGGGCCGGAGCCTCGGCGGAGAGCGCGGCAACGGTCGCGCGTCCCGCGGCGCCTCCCGGCGACGCGTGGCGGGCACTGCCGCCCGTCCAGCGGATGGTCGGCGCTCCGCGCACCATCGCGTCGCACGGTTTCGCCGCGTCCCTCGCAACCCACTGGAACCCCTCCTTCCAGAGCGACCTCGGCCATGGGGCGGTGCCGGACGCGCCCGGTGGTGTCCTGCTCGACGCGATGCGGCCCGTGCAGCGCGCGGCGGGCGGCCCCGCGCAGGCGGAGCCCCACGAACTGCCGGGGCTGCGGCTGCCGGTGGCCGGGGCGGCTTCGGCGGGCGGCGGCGCCGCCGGGTCGGTGGCCTCGGAGACCGGTGGCGGGGGCGGTGGCGTCGTGCCGTCGGCCGTTCGGCGCCGGGCCGCGCCGATGCCGGACGGAGGGAGCGCGAGGACGGTTCCTCCGGTACGGGGCGAGGGGGCGGCACCCGCACGCGGTACGGCTTCCGCTGCTTCGGTACGGAGGGACACCGCGCCGCGCGCGAAGGCGTCGGGCGCGGATCGGTCTGCCCTGTCTGCCCCGTCCGCCGGTGGGGCGGTCCAGCGTGCTGCCGCGGCCGCCGGTGGTCCGGACCTGAGCGCTCGCGCCTCCGCGTCCGCCTCCACCTCTGCCCTCGCGTCCGAGGCCGGTGGCAGGATCGGGGCGCCGCTCAGGGCGACGCCCTCCACCGGCGGCGCGCCCCGTGGGCCCGTTCGGCCCGTACCCGCCGGCCGTTCGCCGCTGGTCTCCGCCCGGCCCGTCCAGCCGCCGCGTCGACTGGCTCCGGCCGGAGCCGCGTCACCGGCCGGACGCACGGACGTGTCCGGGCCGCCCCCCGTACAGAGGGCGGCGGCCCCGGACCGTACGACCGCGCCCGGCAGCGCCGTACCGGAGCCGACGGCTGCCGGGCGGCCCCAGAACGTCCCGGGCCCCCCTTCCCCCGAGGGGCCCGGGACTCCCTCCGGAACGCCCGGCGCTCCGGTGCAGCGCCGGCCTGCCGTACGCCGCTCACGGCGCGCGGCGGGCGCCGACTGGAGCACGAACTCGACGACCTCCACGCCGCCGGTGGCCCCGGCGGCGCCCGTCGGGCCGGTGGCTCCGGCGGTTCCGGCACCTCAGGTAGCTCCGACGAGTTCGGCGGGGCCGGCCGGTCCGGCGAGCCCGGCCGGTCCGGCTCGGCCCACGAGTCCGACCCGCCCCGCGAGTGCCGCCCCGGTCACCGCTTCCCCGCGACCGGCGGCTCCGGCGCCTCGGTCCGGCCCGCCCGCCCCCGCAGGCATCACGGCACCGGCCGCGCCGGGGTCCCCGGCGTCACCGGCTGCCAAAACCGTGGCCGTCTCCCCGGCCACCCCGCATGCGGCCGCGTCCACCGGATCCCCGACCCCCCTGATCGCGCGCGCTCCGGCCACCACACCCGCGCCCCCGGCGGCCCCGGTGACTCCCGCGCGTCCGGCAGGGCCCGCGACCCCGGCCACTCGCTCCTCATCTCCCGTGCCCCCGGCGGCTCCCGCGCGTCCGGCAGGGCCCGCGTCCCCCGCGACCCCGGCCACCCGCCCCGCATCTCCCGCGTCCCCGGTGACTCCCCCGCGTCCGGCAGGGCCCGCGTCCCCCGCGACCCCGGCCACCCGCCCCGCCTCCCCTGCGTCCCCGGCCGTTCAGCCGCGTCCCTCCGCCGCCGTTCCCCCGGCGCAGCCGGGGCTCGGCGCCCCCGTGCGGCGCTCCGCCGCCGACGCGCCCGCTCCGCAACCGAGCCGCGCTCCGCGACGCTCCCCGATCGGGGCGCCCATCCCGCGTGCCGCCGCCAGCCGCGAAACGGCTGCCCCTGCCGCGGCGTCGCCCGCCCCTGGCTCCATCGGCTCGCCCGCCCCTCGGGCGGCCGCGCCGGCCCCGAGCACCACCGGATCGGCGACGCCGATCCAGCGGGCGACCTCGACCGCGCCCACATCCGCGTCCACCTCCAAGGTTCCGGGAACGCCAGGAGGGCCCGCGGCGCACGTTCCCGCCGCTCCGGTCACTCCAGTGGCGCCGGTGGCGCCGCCCGCCCCACCCACCAAGACCACGCCCGGCCCTGCGTCGCCGCGCCTGGCCGCCCCCAGCCGCACCACCTCTGCCCCGGTGCCGCTCGCCCCCTCCGCGCCGCCGCTTCCCGACCTCCAGCGCACCCCGGCCGCACCCCGGCCCCGGAGCGCCGGCCTCTCCCCCACTCCGCCGCCCGTCGGCGTACCCGCTCCCGCCCCTTCACCCGTACCCGTGGTCGCCCTGCCCGACCTGCCTCGCGCCACCACGCCCCCGGTGCAGCGGCGGGCCGTTCTTCCGCTCGCCTCCACCCGGTCGCTCGCCCCGAGTCAGCCGGGAGCCGACAACACGTCCGCCCCGGCCCGTACCTCCACCGCACGCAGCGCCGCTCCCCTCTTCACGCCCGCCCCCTCGCCCGCGCCCGCCGTCCAGCGCTCCTCCGCCGGGCCGGCCGCCGGCGGCACCGCGGCTCCCCCCGGGTCCCCGCGCCCCGTCGTCCCCCTCGCACCGCCCTCCGCCGCGCGGCCGGTCACCCGCCCGGTGGCGGTCAAGCACCAGAGCGCCCCCGAAGCAGTCCCGATCCCGACTGCCCCCGTGACCCCGGTCGTCACTCCCGCCCCACTCCAGCGAGCCACCGCGTCCACAGCGCCCGCCCCGCGCGCCACCGCGGTCACCCGGACCGCTCCCGCCCCGGCGTCCGTACAGCGCACCGCCAATCCGGCCTCCACCGGGCAGGCCGCCGACGATGCCGAATCGCCGAGCCATCTCGACGAGTTGGCCCGGCGTCTCGTCACCCCGCTCTCGCGGCTCCTGCGCGCCGAGCTCCGTGCCGACCGGGAACGGGTGGGCCGCCTCCGCGATCACGGCCGCTGACCGACCTTCCCACCACCGCCTATCCGAGAGATCCGCATCATGCCCCAGCAGCAGGACCCCGCATCCACCGTCTTCTTCAAGCTCGCCATCGACGGCCAGGACCTCGGCCTGTTCAACGGCTGTGACGGTCTCTCCTCCGAGGTGGAGGTGGAGCAGCGTCAGGAGGGCGGAAACAACGGCTTCGTCTGGCAGCTCCCGACCCGCGTCACGTTCTCCACCATCCGCCTCACCCGTCCCCTCACCCCGGACACGGCCAAGGTCGCCGCCTGGATCTCGTCGCTCGCCACCGGCATCACCCGCCCCACGGCGCAGATCGCGGCGCTCCGCGCCGACGGGTCGGTCGTCGCCCAGTGGGGCCTGGTCGAGGTACTGCCGGTCCGCTGGACGGGGCCGACCCTCGACCCGGCGAGCCCGGCCGTCGCGACCGAGACCCTGGAGATCGCGCACCACGGCTTCACCGACGCGGGAGGAGCCTGAGATGGCCCCGTCCTTCGGGGGCCTGGCGGCCAGCGGACTGTCGCGCGCCTCGCTCGCCATCCACCAGCCGCCGACCGATCTGTCGAGCAGCTACGGCGGCAAGCTCGGCGAGGTGAAGTTCGAGTTCAACCCCAATCAGCTCCAACTCAGCAGGTCCGCCGGCTGGTTCACGGAGCAGGCCGTCGCGTACGACCGGGGCGCGCCGCCGAAGTTCACCGGCAGCCGGCCCGCCGAGCTGCAGCTGGAGGTCTTCCTCGACCGCTCCGGCGACCCGTCGTCCAACGACGTGAAGCAGCAGGTGGAACTGCTGCTGTCGTGCTGCGAGGTGACCCAGCAGAGCATCGCCGCGAAGGCGCCTTCGCCGCCGTGGGTGCAGTTCTCCTGGGGCTCGTTCTCGACGGTGCAGTTCGTCGCGTACGTCACGTCCGTCTCGGCGACGTACACCCTGTTCAGCCCCAGTGGCATGCCGATCCGGGCCACCTGCTCGCTGTCGCTGACCGAGATCTCCAGCGCGACGAAGAAGCAGAACCCGACGTCCGGCGCCCTGTCGGCCCGCCGGGTGCACCGTACGGTCGCCGGTGACTCGCTGGCGTCCCTCGCCTGGCGGGAGTACGGCGACGCGACCCGCTGGCGTGTCATCGCCGAGGCGAACCGCATCGACGACCCGATGCGACTGCGGCCCGGTACCGAACTGCTGCTCCCGTCCACCACCGAAACGCCGGAGACCCAGGGCGCCTCATGAGCGAGAAGACCTTCACCACCGTCCTCCACGTGCAGCTCGACGGCACGCCGCTGCCGGACCCGCTCGCGGTCCGCCTCACCGAAGGCTGGGTGGACGCCAGTGTCAACGTCCCGTCCGCCTTCCAGCTGACCTTCGCCGACAAGGACGGAACCCTCACCGGGAAGTTCCCGTTCCTCAAGGTCGGGGCCATGGCGGTGCTGTCCCCGTTCACCGACGGGAAGCTCGGGGAGCCCATGCTGACCGGCGAGGTCACCGCCGTCGAGGTGGATTCGTCGCCCGGCCACGGTCGGTATCTGATAGTGCGCGGATACGACCCGGGGCACCGGCTGCTGCGGAGCCGGCGCGTCGAGGGCTATCCGAACATGACGGCCTCGGACATCGTCCGGAAGCTCGCCGCGCTCAACCGGGTCCCGCTCGGCCGGGTCGACGCGACGCCGACCGTGTACGAGCTGGCCACCCAGCCCAACATCACCGACTGGGACTTCCTTTCGCGGCTGGCGCGGGAGAACGACGTGCGGCTGTCCCTCGACACGGCGGGCCGGCTCGTCTTCGCCGCGCTGCCCCCGGCCTCCTCCGCGCCCGCCGACACCACTCCGGCGGCGGTCAGCCCGTACGTCCTGGACTTCGGGAGCAACACGCTGCACAGCCGGGTGTCCGTCACCGCCGCCGGGCAGGTCGGGAAGGTCGACGTGCGCGGGTGGGATCCCCGTACCAAGCAGGCGTTGTCCTCGCCGACTCCCGCCGTCGCGAGCAAGGAGATCGTCTCCGACATCACTCCCGCGCAGCTCTCCGCGCCCTTCGGTCCGGCCGAACTGGCCTTCACCAGCGAGCCGTTCACCACGCAGTCGGAGGTGACGCAGGCGGCCGCGGCGCTCGCCGACGACGTCACGGGGTCGTTCGCGGAGCTCGAGGTGGCGGTCACCGGCAATCCGGCCCTGAAGCCGGGGCAGCCGGTGGCCGTGAAGGGGGCGGGCTTCCCCTTCGAGGGGCGGTACACCGCCACCGGTGTGCGTCATGTCTTCGCGTCGGGACTGCAGTTCGCGACGTGGCTGACGGTGTCGGGACGGCAGTTCCGTTCGCTGTACGGGACGGCTTCGGGCGGTGGGGAGCCCGCGCCGCCGATGCCGGGCGTGGCGGTCGCGCTCGTCACCAACACGAAGGATCCGCTCTCGCTCGGCCGGGTCAGGCTGCGTTTCCCGTGGCTGTCGGCGACGTACGAGAGCGGCTGGTGCCGGGTGGCCCAGCTCGGCGGGCGGGGTGGTGGCGGTCTGATGCTCCCCGAGGTGGACGACGAGGTGCTGTGCGCCTTCGACCGCGGGTCCCTGGAGCATCCGTACGTGCTGGCGGGCCTCTACAACGGGGTCGACAAGCACACCCCGGCCACCGACCGGGTGCCGCCCGTCGATCCGACGAGCGGGCGGGTCCAGTGGCGCGCGCTGACCTCCCGTACCGGTCACACCGTGGAGCTGCGGGAGGAGGGCGGCCGGACGCGTGCCTCGCACGGCATCCGGATGCGCACGTCGAAGGGGGGACTGAGCGTCGAACTGAACGAGGCCCGCACCACGCTGACCATCGACAGCGACGGCACGGTCACCATCACCGGGGCGCGGGGGGTCACGGTGGAGTCCGGGACCGATCTGACGCTGTCGGCCAAGGGGCGGATCAAGCTCGACGCGGGGCTCGGCGTGGACATCAAGGCCGGCATGAAGTTCAAGGTCTCCGCGCTGACGCAGGCCGTCGTCAACGCGCCGACCTTCGTGACGTCGACCGTTCCGATGCCCAACCCCGTCGTGGCGAACCTGCCGTTCTGATGGCCGACGCCCTGTCCGAGTCCGGAGGAGGACCTTCCCTTGAGTGAGCACTTCGTCGGCGCCGGCTGGGCCTTTCCCCTGCGGACCGGCCCCAGCGGTTCCATCGCGCTCGTCCGGCGCGACCGCGAGATCGAGGAGTCGATGCGGCTCGTCCTCGCGACGGCTCCGGGCGAGCGGCCGATGCGTCCCGAATTCGGCTGTGCGGTGCACGAGTTGGTGTTCGCCCCGGTCAACGACGCGACGATGGGGCGGGTCCGGTACGAGGTGATGTCCTCGCTCGACCGCTGGGAGCCGCGCATCGACGTGGAGGACGTCACGGTCGCTCCCGCGCCCGACGAGCCGACCACGCTGTACATCGACGTCCGCTACCGGGTACGCGGGGCCAACAACCCGCGCAATCTCGTCTTCCCCTTCTACGTCATCCCCTCCGAGGACTGAAAGAGCCGCCATGGCCCTGCCCGCACCCCATCTCGACGACCGGCGCTTCCAGCAGTTCGTCGACGACGCCAAGCGCTACATCCAGCAGGCGTGCCCCGAGTGGACCGACCACAACGTCTCGGACCCGGGGGTCACCCTGGTCGAGGCCGTCGCGCACATGGCGGACCAGCTCGTCTACCGTCTCAACCGGGTCCCGGAGAAGAACCATCTGGCCTTCCTCGACCTGCTCGGGGTGACGCTGTTCCCGCCCGCCGCCGCCCGTGCCGACATCACGTTCCGGCTCTCCGCGCCGCAGCCGGAGCCGGTGGTGCTGCCCACCGGCACGGAGGTGTCGACGGGGCGTACGGAGACGGAGGAGGCGGTGGTCTTCGCGACCAGCGCCGATCTGACCGTCGTGCCCTGCGCGTTGACCCACCTCGTACGCCAGGAGGCGGGTGGCACGCCCGAGGACCGTTCCCAGGACCTGCTCGGCGGCGAGGACGTGCCCGCGTTCTCGCCGGCGCCCCGGATCGGCGACCTGCTGCTGCTCGGTCTCTCGGCGGCCGTGCCGGACTGTCTGCTCGTCCTCGACCTGGACAGCCGGGTGGACGGTGTCGGTGTGGACCCGCGCAGGCCGCCCCTGGTGTGGGAGGCGTGGACGGCGGCCGAGGGCTGGGTGGTCTGCGAGGTGGACGAGGACACCACGGGCGGCCTGAACCGGCCGGGCGAGGTGCTGCTGCACATGCCGTCCGGGCACGTGGTGTCGCGGCTCGCCGGGCACGAGGCGGGCTGGGTGCGCTGCCGGGTCGTGGAGGCCGTGGAGGGGCTGCCCTCGTACAGCGAGTCTCCGACCGTGCGGGCGGCGGGGGCGTTCACCATCGGCGGGACGGTGCGCGCGGCGCACGCCGAGACGGTGCGGGACGAGCCCCTTGGCGAGTCCGAGGGTGTCGCGGGGCAGCGGGTCCGGCTCGCGCACGCGCCGGTGGTGGACCGTCCGCCGCTGCTGCTCCAGGTCGCCGGGCGGGCGGACGGCGGTGGGGACGAGGAGGATCCCGAGGCCGGCTGGCAGGAGTGGACCGTGGTCCGCGACTTCGCCTCCTCGCGCTCCGGTGACCGCCACTTCACGCTGGACGCGACCACCGGCGAGATCGCCTTCGGGCCGTGCGTGCGCCAGCCGGACGGCACCCTGCGGCAGTTCGGGGCCGTGCCGCCGAAGGGCGCGGCGATCCGCGCCGTGCGGTACGGCACCGGGGGCGGCCGGGCGGGCAACGTGGCCCGGTCCACGATCACCGTCCTGCGCAGTTCCATCCCGTACATCGCGCGGGTGGAGAACCGTGAGGCGGCACGCGGCGGGGTGGACGGGGAGACGGTCGAGGAGGCCAAGTCCCGTGCGCCCGTCACGCTGCGGGCGCAGGAACGGGCGGTCACCGCCCGGGACTACGAGGAGCTGGCGCGCCGGGCGGCGCCCGAGGCCGCGCGGATCTCCTGTCTGGCGGCGGACGCGTCCGAGGCCGGCGAGAACGCGGTGCGGGTCCTGGTGGTGCCGCAGGCGGTGCCGGACCGGGGCGGCCGGCTGCGGTTCGAGCAGCTCGTGCCGGGCGAGGAACTCCTGTCCCGGGTGACGGGTTTCCTGGACGAGCGGCGTCCGCTGGGGACCCGTCTCGCCGTCGGGCCGCCGTTCTACCAGGGCGTGACGGTGGTGGCGACGCTGCACTCCTTCCGGGCCGCCGAGGCGGAGCGGGTGCGCGCCGAGGCGCTGGACGCGCTGTACGCGTACCTGGACCCGCTGACGGGCGGGGCGCACGGCGAGGGGTGGCCGTTCGGGCGCCCGCTGCGGGCCGGGGAGGTCTTCGCGGCGCTCCAGCGGGTGCCGGGCGTGGAGCTGGTGGACGAGGTCCTGCTGCACCCGGCGGATCCGCTGACCGGTCGCAGGGGTGAGACGACGGACCGGATCGAGCTGGCGCCGTCCGCGCTGCTCTTCCCGTTCGACCATCGCGTCCGTGTGATCGAGGCGCGGTGAGCGGGTCCGCGCGGGGGACGGTCCCGGGTCTGGCGACGCCGTACCCGCTGGGGGCGGCGCTGCCCGCGGTCTACGCGGAGGACGACTTCGGGCAGCGGTTCGTGGCCGGTCTCGACGTCGTCCTCGCTCCTCTCTTCAACGTCCTGGACTCGCTCGAGGCGTACTTCTCGCCCGCGCTGGCCCCTGCCGACTTCGTGGACTACCTCGCGACCTGGGTCGGCGCGGAGCTGGACGGCGGGGAGCCGATCGCGCTGCGCCGGCACGCGGTCGCTTCCGCCGTGGCGCTGCACCGGGTCCGCGGCACCCGTCAGGGGCTCGCGGCGGCGGTCCGGCTGGCCTTCGGGGTTCCCCCGGAGATCACCGAGAGCGGGGGTGCGAGCTGGTCCGCCGCGCCGCTCGGGCCGTTTCCCGGCACGCCCGTGTCCGGGCTGCACGTGGTTCTCCGGGTCGCCGACCCGGCTGCCGTGGATCCGCACCGGCTGCGCGCGGTGGTGGCCGCGGCCCGTCCCGCGCACCTGCCGTTCACGGTGGCGGTGACCGCGTCCGGTCCGTCCCCGGCGACCTCTTCCCGTACATCCGAAGGAGCTTGACCCTGATGAGTGACGCGCCCCAGACCCGTCCGTGCCCGGACTGCGCGAGCCCGGTGCGGACGTCGGACCAGTCGTTCTGCGACAGCTGCGGAGCCTTCCTGCGCTGGGACACTCCGGCGGACGCCGCTGCGGCCGGGGGGACTCCGCCCGGTGCCGACGCGACGGTCCGGGAGGAGCCGGCCGGCGAGGCGGCGAGCGGCGATGTGCCGTCGGTCCCGGCGGCCCGGCCGGAGTCCGCCGCCGCGGCGGAGTCGGCATCGGTGCCGGGAGGGCCCGAGGAAGTGACCGCCCCGCTGCCCGCCGTGGACCGGGCCTCCCCGGCTCCCGCGCCCACCCCCGTACCGGAGGAGCCGAGGACCGTGTCCGACGGGCCCTCGGACACACTCGTACGCTCCCTCCTCGTCCCCGTCCCCGGGGACCGGCCCCGGGAGGCGGCCGTGGCCGCGCCGGTGCTTCCCGCGCGTCCGGAGGCGGCGCGTCCGGCGGCCCGGGCGGCCGAGGCGCCCGCGCCCGTCCAGGGCGGCACCCCGTGCCCTGCCTGTTCGCTCGCCAACACCCCGGGCCGTCACTTCTGCCGCTTCTGCGCCACGCCCATGGCCCCCGAGCGGCTCTCGACGGCCGAGGGCCCGTACGCGGGCCGTCGCCCCGGGCTCAACCGCGACCGGAGCCGTTGGATCGTGCGTGCCCTGATCGCCACGGCGGTCGTGGCGGTGGTGGTCGGTGGTGCAGTCGGCGGCCCGCCCGCCGCGCGCGCGGTCCAGGACCACTTCGCCACCCGTGTCCCGGTGCACCCGGTGGCGTGGGCGGCCTCGCACTCCGCGCCGAAGCAGGACGCGAAGCTGGCGGGCGACGGGTACTCGAACACCTGGTGGGGCACGGGATACGCGGGTGACTCGGCCGGCCAGTACCTGGAGGCCCGCTTCGCCGAGCCGACCGATCTGCTGAGCGTCCTGATCACCCCGGGCAGCGCGAAGAACACCACCCAGGCCGACGGTCAGGCGACCCCGCGCACCTTCGACCTCGTGGTCAGGGACTCCTCGGGCGAGACACACGTCTCGCACCACCGCATCAACGACGGTGGCACCCAGCGCGTCGACGTCCGGGTCCGCGACGCGCTGTCGGTGCAGCTGGTGCTGCGGACGGCCTGGCGGGCCGACTCCCGCCGGCAGGTGGCCGTCGCGGAGCTGGAGTTCTTCGGCCGTTCCGTCTCCTGACGCTCCGCCGGTCAGGTGCGCGGCCACGCCGCCGTGTCGGTGGGGAGCCCGCCGTCGGGGTCCAGCGGGCCGCTCGACAGGAGCAGCCGCTCGTACGGCGGGAGGGCGGCCGGGGCCGGGGAGAGGTTGGCCAAAGGTCCTCGTCCACGACTGGAACTACGGCGACTACGCCGGCTTCGGTGCCGGGATCCTCGGCGACGCGGACGTGCGCGACGATCCGCTGTTCGGGGGCATCGCCTGGCACGGCTACTTCGGCGACCCGGCCGTGGGCACGCAGGTGCACCAGCAGTACCCGACGGTCAAGCAGTTCAGCACCGAGCACTCCGGCGGCACCTGGATCACCGACCAGCACGACGAGGACCTCAGGGACATCGTCGACTACGCCCGCAACTGGAGCGGCAGCCTGGTCAAGTGGAGCCTCGCCCTCAACCAGAACATGGGCCCGCACAACGGCGGCTGCGGCACCTGCACCGGTCTCATCACCGTGCAGGAGGGCGGCGCCCGCGCCGGGCAGGTCGACTACACGATCGAGTACTACACGACGGGTCACCTGACGAAGTTCGTCAGGCCCGGGGCGTACCGGATCGCCTCCACCGCCAACAGCACGGTGAAGAACGTGGCCTGGCGCAACTCCGACGGCTCCAAGGCGCTGATCGCCCACAACGGCGGTGGCTCCGCCCAGTCCGTCCGGGTCGACTGGGGCGGCCAGTCCTTCACGTACACGCTGCCCGCCCGTACCACCGCGACCTTCACCTGGGCGGGGACGCCCGGCGGCGGAGGCGGAGCCGGCCCGCTGACCGGTCTGGCCGGGAAGTGCCTGGACGTGGCCGGCGGCGCCACCGCCGACGGCACGCCCGTCCAGCTGTACGGCTGCAACGGCACCGCGGCGCATCGCTGGACGCTCGCCGCCGACGGCAGCGTGCGGGCGCTCGGCAAGTGTCTCGATGTCACCGGCGGTTCGACGGCCGACGGCGCGCGGGTCCAGTTGTACAACTGCAACGGCACCACCGCGCAGCGCTGGACCTACGACGCCGCCACGCACGACGTGGTGAACACGGGCGCGAACAAGTGTCTGGACGTGACGGGCAACTCCTCGGCCGACGGGACCCGGGCGCAGATCTGGACGTGCACCGGCGGGGCCAACCAGAAGTGGACCCACAACCCGGCCTGATCCACGGCCCTCATAGCCCTTCTCCGTCCTCCACCCCGCAGGCCGCGCGCCTGTTCGAAGGAGCCCGCATGCCACCCGTACGTCCCTGGAGGACGGTGAGCGCGGTGGTCGCCGCGACCGCCGTGCTCACCGGTCTGTTCACCGGCGGTCCGCCGAGTGCCGCCGCCCAGGAACCCGCTCCCCGAGCCGTCGACCGGTTCGAGGGTGAGGTCCCGTTCGCGGGGCCGCCTGCGGAGGGACTGTTCACCTGGGGCGACGCCGCGGGGTCGCACCCCCGGCTCGAACTGAGGGAGCGCGCCGACGCCCCCGAGGGCGGGAAGGTCCTCGAAGGCCGCTACGACATCGGCGGCTGGGGAGGCTTCACCCACGACTTCGCCTTCGACCGGCCGGCCCACGACTGGACCGCGTACAAGGGCATCCGGCTGTGGTGGTACGGCCAGAACACCGCGCCGCTGCCGCCCGGCTCGGGCCGGCGGATCGCGCTGGAGATCAAGGACGGCGGCGCGAACGGGGAGGCGTCCGAGCTGTGGACGACGTCCTTCACGGACGACTGGGAGGGCTGGCACCTCGTCGAGATCCCGTTCTCCGCGTTCGTCTACCGGACCGACTACCAGCCCGTCGGGGGCATCGACCAGGTCCTCGGGCTCGACCGGATGTGGGGGTACGCCGTCACGCTTCCCACCGGCGGGCCCGGAGCGTTCGCCCTGGACGGCGTGGAGCTGTACGGCACGGCGGAACCCGCCCTCACCACGAAGGTGGTCACGAAGTCCGTGGTGCACCCGGTCGAGGAGGGCGGCAGCGCCCGGGTGGACGTCTCGGTGGCCACCACGGGCTCCGGGCCGACCGGTGAGCCCGTCACCGTCACGTACGGGACGGGGGACGGCGGCAGCGCCGAGCCGGGGAAGGACTACCGGCCCGTCACGGGAAGCGTCGTGTTCCCCGCCGGGACGCCGTCCGGTACGACCCGTTCGATCACCGTGCCGACGATGAAGGACGGTGCGGCCGAGTCCGCGGAGACCGTTCCGCTCCGGCTGACGGTCGACGGCGCGAAGGCTCCCGCGGAGGACCCGCTGGTCGTGGTGAACGCGCACGGTCTGCCGTACCTCGACACGCGGCTGCCGGTGCGCAGGCGGGTGGCCGACCTGGTCTCCCGGATGTCCCTTGCGGAGAAGGCCGGGCAGATGACGCAGGCCGAGCGCAACGCGCTGAAGGCGCCGGGTGACGTCGCCGGGTACGGCCTCGGGTCCCTGCTCTCCGGCGGCGGTTCGGTCCCGACCCCCAACACGCCCGAGGCCTGGGCCGCGATGGTCGACGCGTACCAGCTGCGCACCCGGGCGACCCGCTTCCAGATCCCGCTGATCTACGGCGTGGACGCGGTGCACGGGCACAACAACGTCATCGGGGCGACGATCATGCCGCACAACATCGGCATCGGCGCGGGCCGCGATCCGGAACTGGCCGCGAGGACCGGGGCCGTGACCGCGAAGGAGGTACGGGCCACCGGCGTCCCCTGGGACTTCGCGCCCTGCGTGTGCGTGACCCGCGACGAACGCTGGGGCCGCTCGTACGAGGCCTTCGGGGAGGACCCGGCGCTGGTCACCGCAATGGAGACCGTCATCAACGGCATGCAGGGCGCGCGCGACGGCAAGGACCTCGACCGCAACGACAAGGTGCTCACCAGCGCGAAGCACTTCGTCGGCGACGGCGGCACCGCCTTCGGCTCCTCGACCACCGGCTCGTACACGACCGACCAGGGCGTCACCCGGGTCAGCCGTGCGGAGCTCGAAGCGGTGCACCTCGCCCCGTTCGCCGAGGCGGTGAAGCGGGGCACCGGCACGGTCATGCCCTCGTACTCCTCCCTCGACGTCCTCGGCGACGACCGGGGGCCCGTGAAGATGCACGCGAACGCCGAGATGATCAACGGGGTCCTCAAGGACCGGATGGGTTTCGAGGGCTTCGTCATCAGCGACTGGCAGGCCATCGACCAGATCCCCGGCGACTATCCCGGCGACGTGCGGACCTCGGTCAACGCCGGGCTCGACATGATCATGGTGCCGACGAACTACCAGGAGTTCACCCGGACCCTCACCGCCGAGGTGGAGGCGGGCCGGATCTCCACCGCGCGGATCGACGACGCCGTGGCCCGCGTCCTGACGCAGAAGTTCCGCCTCGGCCTGTTCGAGAAGCCGTACGCGGACACCACGCACCTGCCGTCGATCGGATCGCCCGGGCACCGCGCGGTGGCACGCGAGGCCGTGGCGAAGTCCCAGGTGCTCCTGAAGAACGAGGGCGCGGTGCTGCCGCTGAAGCCCACGCAGAAGGTGTACGTGGCCGGGTCGAACGCCGACGACCTGGGCAACCAGGCCGGTGGCTGGACCATCAGCTGGCAGGGCGCGTCCGGACGGACGACGACCGGCACGACGATCCTCGAAGGGATGCGCAAGGCCGCTCCGGGTGCGGACATCGCCTGGTCGAAGGACGCCTCGGCGCCGACCGACGGCTACGAGGTCGGCGTGGTGGTGGTCGGCGAGACCCCGTACGCGGAGGGGTTCGGCGATGTCGGCAACGGCCACGACCTCGAACTGAGCCCCGCCGACAAGGCGGCGGTCGACAAGGTCTGCGCGGCGATGCCCTGCGCGGTCCTGGTGGTGTCCGGGCGGCCTCAGCTGATCGCCGACCGGCTGCCGGCCGTCGACGCGCTCGTCGCCTCCTGGCTGCCCGGCACGGAGGGCGATGGTGTCGCCGACGTCCTCTACGGCACGCGACCGTTCACCGGTCGACTGCCGGTGACGTGGCCGAGGTCGGAGGCGCAGCTGCCCGTCAACGTGGGCGACAGCAGCTACGACCCGCAGTTCCCGTACGGCTGGGGGCTGACCACCCTCACCCCGGCCCCGTCCGGAGGGGAGCGCGCGCTGCGGGAGGTGCGTGTCGCGGCCGAGGTGCTCCGGACGGCCGGTCGCGGCCGCTCCGCCGAGGGCCGCGGGCTCGTCGAGACGGCGCGGCTGATCGTGCAGGACAAGATCGGCCAGGACATCACGGAGGCCGTGGCCAAGCCGTTCGCCGAGGCGGACCACCTGCTCCTCATGGGCGATCCGGCGGGTGCGATCGGCAAACTGACGGAGGCGTACCGGGCGGCGGGCTGACGGAGGCGTAGGGATCCGCGGGCGGAGGCGTACCGGGCCGTGAGCTGACGGTTCGATCCCCGGGGCGAGAGGCTCGCCCCGGGGATCCCGCTTGTCCCGAGCGCCCGCCGCAGCTATCTTGCATTACATGGTTCCTGGTAACGCAATGAACGAGGCGGGAGGCCGGGTCCCCAGCCAGCTCCGCAAGGGGCTGCTGGAGTACTGCGTCCTCGCGCTGCTCAGGGACGAGCCCAAGTACGGCGTCGAACTCGTCGCCGAGCTCTCCGCGGTGAGCGTCATGACCACCAGTCAGGGCACGATCTACCCCCTGTTGTCGAGGCTGCGCCGCGAAGGACTCGTCGACACCGAGCTGCGCGACTCCCCCAGCGGGCCGCCGCGCCGCTACTACACGCTCACGGCCGTCGGGCTCGCCTCGCTCACCGAGTTCGCCCGCGCGTGGCCGCTGTTCCGGGACGCCGTCGACCACTTCCTCACCGACCCACAGGGGGGCCCCGCATGAACGCCATCGACCACCCGCTCGTCACCGGCTACCTCGAAGCCGTCGCGCGCGCGACGGCCGAGCTGCCCGCCGAACGCAGGGCCGAGCTCCTCGCGGATCTCCGCGAACACGTCGAGGCCAGTGGCGCGCGGGACGACGACCAGGTCCGCGAGGTCCTGGCCGGGCTCGGGGAGCCCCGTACGGTCGCCGCGTCCGCCCTCTCCGAGGAGACGCCCTCCGGCCTGCCCCACCCGGCTCCGGTCACCCCCGGCCGCGCGAGGCTGACCGCGATCCTGCTCGGCTTCTCGGGCCCCCTGCTCCTGGCCAGCTCCGTCGTGGGAACGATCGCCCTGATCGCCGGCCTGGCCCTGCTGTGGGGCGCGCCCCAGTGGGAGACGCGGCACAAGGTGATCGGCACCGCGACCGCCGTGGCCGTCCCGGTCCTGGTGTTCGTGGGCGCCCTGCTCGGGGCCGGGTCCCGGATCGGCCCGATCGAACTCCTGCTGCTGCTCGCGTTCTCCCTGGGTGTCCCGGCGGTCGGCGCCACCGTCCTGCTGCGCGCCGTGCGCCGCTGAGCCCGGGTCGATACGGCTCCGGGACGTCCCCCCAGGGAGGGAGGACGTCCCGGAGCCGGTCGCGCGTGCCGTCAGGCGGTGGGGACGGGGATCTGGAGAGCCCGGGAGTTGCGCTCCCAGCCCGACCACAGATCGCCGTCGACGCAGTAGCCGCACCCGGGCCCGAAGAACATCCCGCGAGCGTTCTCGTCGCCGAGCAGCCAGAAGCGCAGCCAGGCGGTGGTCGGGGCGCGGAAGTCCCCGCCGTCGCCGATGGAGTCCAGGTGCCCGGCGCCCCTGACCTCGCCGTAGACGGCGGGCACGTGGTCCGAGTCCCGGTACAGGGCCTTCACCAGGGCCGGCCACACGGTCAGGTCGCGCTGGCCCGCCAGGTAGAAGACGGGTTCGTCCATCAGGTCCGGGTCGGTCAGCGGCCCCGGCTGGATGGGCAGAGCGGCGTCCACCCGGGGGTCGACGGCGGCGTTGACGGCGGCCGCGCCGCCCTGGGAATGACCGGCGGAGGCGATGTGGTCCAGGTCCACCTTGCCGTGGAACCGGCTCGCGCGGTCCGCGTCGCGGTGTTCCAGGACGTCGATCCCCGCGCGCATGCTGAGCGCGAAGTTCGACGCGGGGGTGTTGGCGGCGACGATGATGAGGCCGTGGCTCGCCCAGTGCCGCAGCAGCGAACTGTAGAAGCCGGGCACGGCCCCCGTGCCGTTGCCCCAGATGACGACCGGGTGCCGCTCGCCCGACCGCCCCATGTCCCGCGGGTAGTAGAAGGTGTGCACCGCCTCGATGTCGACGTCCACCTCGTACGGTCCCGGCTGCCCCCAGGCGGTGCCGACGGACGGAACACCTCCTGCGGTGGTCCCGTCGGCGGCGGCGCCGGCGGTGCCCGGCGTGGTGCACACCGCCGTCAGGGCGGCGAGCAGAAGGCCGCTGAAGACGCGGCCCGTTCTCCCTGGCATACGAACTCCTCTACGGATCCGGCACGTTGCGCGTCCTCGCAAGCGTGGCCAGGGCCATGATCGAGCGGTGCCGGGGCGGCTGTCTGTCGGCAGGGGCCCAGATCTGAGGGGGCCGGCTTGGGCAACTGCCCACAGCACGCCGCCGCCCCCGCCGAATCCGTGGTTCGGTGGGGGCGGCGCGCGGTGACGGCGTCCGGGTCGGCGGACGGCCGGCGGGTGGTGGCGTCCGGGTCAGCGGGCCAGCAGCTGGAGCGTGTCGATCACGCGGTTCGAGAAGCCCCACTCGTTGTCGTACCAGGCGACGACCTTGATGTGGCGGCCCTCGACGCGGGTGAGCTCCGAGTCGAAGATCGACGAGGCCGGGTTGCCCGTGATGTCGGAGGAGACGAGGGCGTCCTCCGAGTACTCCAGGACACCGGCGAGCGGGCCCTCCGCCGCGGTGCGGTACGCCGCGAGGACGTCCTCGCGGGTTACGTCGCGGGCGACGGTGGTGTTGAGCTCGACGATCGAGCCGACCGGGACCGGCACGCGGATCGAGTCGCCCGACAACTTGCCGTCGAGGTTCGGCAGCACGTGGCCGATCGCCTTGGCGGCGCCCGTCGAGGTCGGCACGATGTTGACGCCGGCGGCGCGGGCGCGGCGCGGGTCGCGGTGCGGGCCGTCCTGCAGGTTCTGCTCCTGCGTGTAGGCGTGGACCGTCGTCATGAAGCCGTGCTCGATGCCGGCCAGGTCGTCGAGGACCTTGGCGAGGGGCGCGAGCGCGTTGGTCGTGCACGACGCGTTCGAGACGATCGTGTGCAGGTCCGCGTCGTACGCGTCGGTGTTGACGCCGTAGGCGAGGGTGACGTCGGCACCGTCGGCGGGCGCGCTGACGAGGACGCGCTTGGCGCCGGCGTCGATGTGGCCGCGGGCGGCCTTCGCGGACGTGAAGCGGCCGGTCGCCTCAAGGACGATCTCGACACCGAGCTCGGCCCACGGCAGCTGCGCCGGCTCGCGCTCGGCGAGCACCTTGATGCGGCGGCCGTCGACGACGAGGGTGTCCCCGTCGACGGTCACCGGACGGCCGAGGCGGCCCGAGGTCGAGTCGAAGGCGAGGAGCCGTGCGAGTGCCTTCGGCTCCGTCAGGTCGTTGACGGCCACGACCTCCAGGTCGGTGTCGCGCTCCAGAAGTGCGCGCAGCACGTTGCGTCCGATGCGGCCGAAACCATTGATGGCGATGCGAGTCATGAAGTGTGTCCCTTCTGCGTCGCCACCAGGTTCGCTCGCGGGGACCGGCCGTGACAGAGGCGGGATCGCCACGGTCCGCAAGGATTGCGCCAACGGCGGATCGGATCCCTCGCCCCCTCGGCTACTCGCCCTTGGCGAAGGTGCGCCGGTACTCGCTGGGCGTGGTGCCGAGGATGCGCTGGAAGTGGAGCCTCAGGTTGGCGCCGGTGCCGAGCCCGACGTCCGCGGCGATCTGCTCGACGCTCCGCTCCGAGCGCTCGAGGAGTTCCCGGGCGAGGTCGAGGCGGGCGCGCATCACCCACTGCATGGGGGTGTAGCCGGTGTCCTCGACGAAGCGCCGCGAGAACGTGCGGGGCGAGACGGCCGCGTGCTGGGCCAGTGCGTCGAGGGTGAGCGGTTCGTCGAGCCGGTGCAGTGCCCACTCGCGGGTGGCGGCGAACCGTTCGCCGAGCGGCTCGGGCAGGCTGCGCGGTACGTACTGGGCCTGGCCGCCGCTGCGGTAGGGGGCGGCGACCAGGCGGCGGGCCGCGTGGTTGGCGGCGGCGACCCCGAGGTCGCCGCGCAGGATGTGCAGACACAGGTCGATGCCGGAGGCGGCGCCTGCCGAGGTGAGCACGCTGCCCTCGTCGACGAAGAGGACGTTCTCGTCGACCTGGACGAGGGGACGCTTCGCGGCGAGCGCCTGGGCGTAGTGCCAGTGGGTGGTGGCGCGCCTGCCGTCGAGCAGGCCCGTCGCGGCGAGCGCGAAGGCGCCCGTCGAGATGGCGGCGAGGCGCGCGCCCCGGTCGTGGGCCGCGATCAGCGCCTCCAGGACGGGGCGGGGCGGGTCCTCCCGGTCGGGGAAGCGGTAGCCGGGGACGAAGACGATGTCGGCCCATGCCAGGGCGTCGAGGCCGTGGGCGACGACGTACGAGAGACCGTCGCCGCCGGTGACGGGACCGGGTTCCGCGCCGCAGACCCGTACCTCGTACGGCATGCTCGCGCGGGTCGTGAAGACCTGCGCGGGGATGCCGACGTCGAGCGGCTTCGCCCCTTCGAGTACGAGGACGGCGACGCGGTGGAGGCGGAGGGTGGGCGGCACGGGGTCGAGCGTACGCGGCGGGCCGGGGCGCGGGCTCCGGCCACGGCGGTCCGGGTCCCGGCCGTGGCGATCCCGACGTCGGTGGTCCCGGCCGAGGCGGTCGCGGCCTCGCTCGTCCCGGCGTGGCGGGGCCGGTCCGTGCCGGTGGCGGTCCGTCGGTCCGGCCGGTCCGAGAGGTGCTCAGGGGCGTGCGGGCCATGAACGTTTTCCGGCCGGTCCCGCCGCGGGCGGCCGGAGGCGGTGTCGGGCGCGCGGGTCGGCACGCCGTACGATTCCCCCGTTGTCACCTACATCGCCCGAAGGAGATTCCCCATGGCCCAGGTCACGCTGAAGGGCAGCCCGGTACAGGTCAACGGCAGCCTGCCGACCCCGGGGAGCCAGGCTCCTGACTTCACGCTCGTCGCCGAGGGTCTCGCCGACAAGACGCTGAAGGACTTCGCCGGTCAGCGCAAGGTCCTCAACATCTTCCCGAGCGTCGACACCCCGACGTGCGCGTCCTCCGTGCGCGCCTTCAACAAGAAGGTCGGCGAGCTGGAGAACACGGTGGTGCTCTGCATCTCCGCCGACCTGCCCTTCGCCCAGGCGCGCTTCTGCGGCGCCGAGGGCCTGGAGAACGTCAAGAGCCTCTCGACGCTCCGCGGCCGGGAGTTCCACACCAACTACGGCGTGGAGATCGCCGACGGCCCGCTGGCCGGTCTGACCGCCCGCGCCGTCGTCGTCCTCGACGAGAACGACACGGTCCTGCACGCGCAGCTCGTGGGCGAGATCGCCGAGGAGCCCAGCTACGACGAGGCGCTCGCCGCCCTGAGGTAGTCGGCCCCGAGAAGCCGGCCCCGAGGCGTCCGCCTCGAGGTCGGCTTGAAGCCGGCTTGAGGCCGCCTTGAAGCGGCCCCCGGGATCCGTCCCGCGCGAAGGGCCCCTCCACCGTCACGGTGGAGGGGCCCTTCGCGTACCCGCGCCACCCGGAGGTCAGGCGCAGGAAGGGCAGAGCCCGCGATACGTCACGTCCGCCGTGGCCACGGTGAAGCCGAACCGCTCCGCGGGCGGCAGGGCGCCCAGCGGGTCACCCGTCGGATGGACGTCGCGGATGATGCCACAGTTCGAGCAGACCAAATGCTGATGGGGGTGGTGCGCGTTCGGGTCGTAGCGCTTCGCGCGGCCGTCCGTGGAGAGCTCCACCACCTCTCCCAGGGCGACCAGTTCACCCAGGGTGTTGTAGACCGTCGCCCGCGCGATCTCCGGCAGGTGCGCCACGGCGCGCGCGTGCACCTCGTCCGCCGTGAGGTGGACGTGGTCGCCGGCGAGGACCTCCGCGACGACACGCCGCTGGGACGTCATCCGCCAACCGCGCGCACGCAGTCGCTCCAGCAGGTCACTCATTCGGGCTCACCCTCCGGATGATTGGCGGCGTTCTTGACTTGGACTAGGTCCATTGTAGGATCACTTCCGGCAATAGCCAAGGGAGCACCGAGGCTCCGGTCGGGCGCGACACCCGGTCGGTGCCCGCCCAGGCCGAGCACCGTGATCCGCCCCGTCCGGAAGGATTTGCATGTCCGAGAACCACGACGCCATCGTCACCGACCCCGTACCGGAGGAGGCGGGCGGCTGCCCGGTCGCGCACGGCCGTGCCGCGCACCCCACCCAGGGCGGTGGCAACCGCCAGTGGTGGCCGGAGCGGCTCAACCTGAAGATCCTCGCCAAGAACCCGGCGGTGGCGAACCCCCTCGGTGAGGACTTCGACTACGCCGAGGCCTTCGCCGCCCTCGACCTCGCGGCCGTGAAGCAGGACATCGCCGAGGTGCTCACCACCTCGCAGGACTGGTGGCCCGCGGACTTCGGCCACTACGGCCCGCTCATGATCCGGATGGCCTGGCACAGCGCCGGCACCTACCGCATCAGCGACGGCCGCGGCGGCGCCGGCGCCGGCCAGCAGCGCTTCGCGCCGCTCAACAGCTGGCCGGACAACGGCAACCTGGACAAGGCCCGCCGGCTGCTGTGGCCGGTGAAGAAGAAGTACGGCCAGAACATCTCCTGGGCCGACCTCATGATCCTCACCGGCAACGTGGCCCTGGAGACGATGGGCTTCGAGACCTTCGGCTTCGCCGGCGGCCGCGCCGACGTGTGGGAGCCCGACGAGGACGTCTACTGGGGCCCCGAGACCACCTGGCTCGGCGACGAGCGCTACACCGGTGACCGTGAGCTGGAGAGCCCGCTCGGCGCGGTGCAGATGGGCCTCATCTACGTCAACCCCGAGGGCCCCAACGGCAACCCGGACCCGGTAGCCGCGGCCCGTGACATCCGCGAGACGTTCCGCCGCATGGCGATGAACGACGAGGAGACCGTCGCCCTCATCGCCGGTGGCCACACCTTCGGCAAGGCCCACGGCGCCGGCCCCGCGGAGAACGTCGGGGCCGACCCCGAGGCCGCGCCGCTCGAGGCGCAGGGCTTCGGCTGGGCGAACACGTACGGCACCGGCAAGGGCGCCGACGCGATCACCAGTGGCCTCGAGGTCACCTGGACCACCACGCCCGCGCAGTGGGGCCACGACTTCTTCAAGCACCTCTTCGAGTACGAGTACGAGCTGAGCAAGAGCCCGGCCGGGGCTCACCAGTGGGTGGCGAAGAACGCCGAGGCGATCATCCCCGACGCCCACGACCCGTCGAAGAAGCACCTCCCGACGATGCTCACCACCGACCTGTCGCTGCGCTTCGACCCGGCGTACGAGCAGATCTCGCGGCGCTTCTACGAGCACCCGGAGGAGTTCGCGGACGCCTTCGCCCGCGCCTGGTACAAGCTGACCCACCGTGACCTCGGTCCGGTCGTCCGCTACCTCGGCCCGGAGGTCCCCTCCGAGGTCCTGCTGTGGCAGGACCCGCTGCCGGCGCGCGAGGGCGAGCTGATCGACGCCGCGGACGTCGCCTCCCTCAAGGAGCGGATCCTCGCTTCCGACCTGACGGTCTCGCAGCTGGTCTCCGCGGCCTGGGCCGCGGCCTCCTCCTTCCGCGGCAGCGACAAGCGCGGCGGCGCCAACGGCGGCCGCATCCGCCTGGAGCCGCAGCGCAACTGGGAGGTCAACAACCCGGACGAGCTGGCGCAGGTGCTGCGCGTCCTGGAGGGCGTCAAGGCGTCCTTCGACTCCGCGGGCGCCAAGAAGGTCTCGATCGCCGACCTGGTCGTGCTCGCGGGTTCCGCGGCCGTCGAGAAGGCTGCCAAGGACGCCGGCTTCGACGTCGAGGTGCCGTTCACGCCGGGCCGGGTGGACGCCTCGCAGGAGCAGACGGACGTCGAGTCCTTCGCCGCCCTCGAACCGCAGGCGGACGGCTTCCGCAACTACCTCGGCAAGGGCAACCGGCTTCCGGCCGAGTACCTCCTCGTCGACCGCGCGAACCTGCTGACCCTGAGCGCGCCCGAGCTGACGGTCCTCGTCGGCGGTCTGCGCGTCCTGGGCGCGAACCACCAGCAGTCCTCGCACGGCGTCCTCACCACGACCCCGGGCGCCCTGACGAACGACTTCTTCGTCAACCTGCTCGACATGGGCACGGTCTGGAAGGCGACCTCCGGGGACGCGACCCTCTTCGAGGGCCGCGACGCCGCCACGGGCGAGGTCCGGTGGACGGGCACGCGCGCCGACCTGGTCTTCGGATCGAACTCCGAGCTGCGCGCGGTGGCCGAGGTCTACGCGAGCGACGACGCGAAGGAGAAGTTCGTGAAGGACTTCGTCTCCGCGTGGGCCCGGGTCATGGACCTGGACCGGTTCGACACCGTCTGATCCCCCGTCTGATCCCTTGTGTTCCGGGCCCGGCCGACGTCACGTCGGCCGGGCCCGGCTCATGTGCGGCTGCGGAGATCCGGGGCCCGGGTCGGAATTGTCCGCTCCATAACCCGTGTCCCGTGTCAGGAACCGATCCCGGACGTTGGCACTCATGATCCATGGGCGCGGGGGCCCGGACCTCACGGTGCGGTGTTCCCCCGCCCCGCGGCGCACCTCTGCCGTGCGCCGTGCCGAACGATCCGGAAGAAGCCGAGGAACCACCGTGACCCTGCCGTCCCACCGACGCCTGGCCGTGAGCGCCACCCTGATCGCCGCGCTCGCCGCGGGCGTCGTGCCCGCCACCAGCGCCTTCGCCGCCCCCGGCGCGCCCGTCTCCACCCCCGCCGCCCCGGCGCCCGCCGTTCCCGCGCCCGACATGGACGGTGTGGTCGCGGCGCTGAACTCGGCCATGGCCAACGGGGCACCGGGCGCGATGGCCCGGTTCACCGGTCCCGACGGGGTCCGGAGCCGGACCGTCGGCGTCCAGGACCGTGTCGCGGGGAAGCCCATGGACATCCAGTCGCGCTTCCGCATCGGGAGCGTCAGCAAGACGTTCTCCACGGTCGTGCTCCTGCAGCTCGTGGAGGAGGGCGAGCTGGAGCTGGACACCCCGGTGAACACCTACCTGCCCGGCCTGCTCCCCGACGACCGCATCACGGTCCGTCATCTGCTGACGCACCGCAGCGGTCTGGCCGACTACACCAACGCGATGTTCGAGCACACCGTGCCGGGCTTCGAAGCCGTACGGAACCGGGTGTTCAGCTACCAGGAGCTCGTCGACCTCTCCCTGAGCGAGCCGCGCACCACCGAGCCGGGCGTGTCCTACAAGTACTCGAACGCCAACTTCGTGGTGGTCGGCATGCTCATCGAGAAGGCCACGGGCCGGCCCGTGTCCGAGGCGTACCAGAGCCGCATCTTCAAGCCGCTGAAGCTGCGCAAGACCTCGTACGTGCACCCCGACACCCGCATCAAGGGCACGCACGTGCGCGGCTACCTGCACCCCGACGAGGCCGGCGGCGCACTCGTGGACTCCACGGAGCAGACCGCGTCCTGGGCGCAGTCCGCCGGTGCCGTGATCTCCAGCCCCGCCGACCTCAACACCTTCACCAGCGCCCTGATGCGCGGCCGGCTGCTGTCCCCGGCGACGATGGAGGCCATGACGACGGTCACGCCGACCGACGCCACCAACACCCGTTTCTACGGACTCGGCCTGCGCCGCTACGACCTGTCGTGCGGGACGCGGGTGTACGGGCACACCGGCACCGTGCAGGGCTTCTACACGTACGCCTTCTCGACCCGGGACGGCCGGCGCAGCCTCTCCGCCGTGGCGAACACCTCGAACCACGGCGCGGCCAACACGGCGCTCGGCGGGACCCTCGAGGCGGCGTTCTGCGGGAAGAAGCCCGCCGCCTCGGCGTCCGCGCGGGCCGCGGCCCCGTCCACGGCCCGCGACCTCACGTCGCTGCCGGCGGAGCGGGACCTGCCCGAGCGGCACTGAGCACACTCCTGACGGGAGAGCCCCTGAGGCTCAGGCCTCGTACTCGGTGAGGTCGATGGCGTAGACGCGCAGGGGCACGTCGAACTCCGGGTGGTTCGTCTCGCGCTCCGCGGTCATGCCCAGCTTGCCGATCACGTTCTCGGACGCCTGGTTGCTGATGTGGGTGATGGCGACGACCCGGTCGAGCCCGCGGTCCTGGAGGGCGAACTCCAGGACCGCGTGGGCGGCCTCGGAGGCGTACCCCTGGCCCCAGAAGGGCCTGCCGAGGCGCCAGCCGATCTCCACGTCGGGCATGACCTCGGGCAGGAACTCCGGCACGGACAGGCCGGCGAAGCCGATCAGCTCGCCCGAGGCGATGAGCTCGACGGCGAAGAGCCCGAAGCCCTCCTCGTCCCACTCCTCCTCGTACCGCTCGATGTCCTCGGCGGTCTGCTCCAGGTCCCGGACGGAGCCGTCCCCGATCCAGCGCATGACCTCGGGGTCGGCGTTGATCTCCGCCAGCGGGACGAGGTCGTCGTCGCTCCAGCGGCGGAGGATGAGACGGGGGGTGCGAATTTCGGTCATGCCCCCATCCTGACGCACGGAACGAGCCACCCGTGCCACCGGCCCCGAGGGTGCGGGGGACGGGTGACGTGGCCGGTCAGCCCCTCGCGGGGCCGGGAAGCGGGGCGTCCGCGAGGGCGTGGGCGAGCGCCGAGGCGAACCCGTCCGCGTTGTCCAGCATCAGGTTGTGTCCCGCGCGGGGGATCTCGACCACGGGGACACCGAAGGCGGCCACCTTCTCCGCGTCGGGGTCCGGCAGGCTCCACTCCCCCACCAGGAAGGTCCGGGGCATCGTGAGTGCTGCGAGGAGGTCGCCGGGCGCGGGGACGCTCCCCTCGACGAGGGCGACCGCGCTCCGGTGCACGGCCAGCGGGTCGGCGAGCCGCAGGCGGGCCGCGTAGTCGGCGCGGTCCACGGTGGCCAGCATCCGGGCGTACCCCTCCGCCACGAAGCCCGCCTCGTCCTGGGCGGCCACCGGGAAGCTGAACGCCCCTCCGCCCCCGTACAGGTTGGGCTCCGCCACCACGAGTCTCGCCACCAGGTCCGGTCGGTCCGCCGCCAGCCGGATCGTCACGGCGCCTCCCATCGAGTGCCCGACGAGGTCGACGCCCGCGAGACCGAGGTGGTCCAGGAGGGCGGCCACCACCGCCGCCTGGGACTCCATGCGGTAGTCGAAGCCCGGCGGCCGGTCGCTCAGCCCGTAGCCGAGCAGGTCCACGAGCAGCGCCCGGCCGCCGGTGAGGGCGGGATGGCTCGCGATGTGGGCGAAGTCCGAGGCCGCGGTGCATCCGAGGCCGTGGACGAACACCCGGACGGGCCCGTCCCCCGGCAGGTCGATCCATCGGATGTACGCCTGATGGTCCGTGAGGAACAACTCCCGCATGCCGCCCGCTCTCCCCTGTGTCGTCACCGTCGTACCGTTCGGGCGCCACCTTACGAGTCGCCACTGACAACATGCGGGACAGCCTGCTGACGGGCGGGACGTCGACTAGCGTCTGCGGGAGGCGGCCGGACGGCGCCGCCACACCCCGGAAAGGACCCTCATGCCCCTCGAAGGCGAGTACGAGCCCAGCCCGACGGCGTGGGTGCGCAAGCAGGTCGAGCTGTACGAGTCGTCCGGCGGGACGAAGGGCACGACCCTGCGCGGCCTGCCCGTCGTCCTGGTCACCAATGTCGGCGTGAAGAGCGGCAAGCTCCGCAAGACCCCGCTCATGCGGGTCGAGCACGAGGGCGCGTACGCACTCGTCGCGTCGAACGGCGGGGCGGTGGAGCACCCCGTCTGGTACCACAATCTCGTCGCCTCGCCGCTGGTGGAACTGCGCGACGGCACGCACGTGTGGGACATGAAGTCCCGGCTGGTCACCGGTGAGGAGCGGCGGCTCTGGTGGGAGCGGGCGGTCGAGGCCTTCCCCGACTACGCCGACTACCAGCGCAGGACCGACCGGGACATCCCCGTCTTCGTCGCCGAGCGGATCGGCTGAGCCGGTCCGCCGGGAGCAGGGGTCCGGTCCGTACGCACCCCGCCCGCGTCAGGCCCACTCCCACCAGGACCACCGCCATGCCCGCCACGACCCGCAGGGTCAGCGGCTCGTGGAGGGCGACGGCGCCCAGGGTCACGGACACCACCGGCAGCAGGTAGCCGACGGTGGCGGCCGCGGTCGGGCCCTCGTCCGCGATCATCCGGTAGTTCAGGTGGAAGGTGAGCCCGGTGGCGAAGATGCCGAGGACGACGACCGCGACCACGCCCGCCCAGGTCACCGCCGCGGGTCCGCCGGCAGCCAGGGCGGGTGTGCTCAGGCCGGTCGCCGTCAGGAGTTGCGCGGCGGAGAGCGCCGGCGGCGCGGTGCCCCGGCCGGTGAGCCGGCGGGCCATGTACGCGAAGGCCAGGGCGTAGCTCGCCGAGGCGCCGAGGAGCGCGAGGGCGCCCCAGGTCATCAGTCCTGAGCCGTGGCTCCAGGGCGCGAAGATCAGCAGGACTCCGGCGAAGCCGAGCGCGAGGCCTGTCGACCGGGTGACGCGCAGGGGGCGTTCCGAGCCCAGGGCCCGGTCGATGAGGAGGGACCAGAGCGGGGTGGTGGCGTTGAGTACGCCCGCCACCCCGCTGTCCCGCCCCGTACGCGAGGGTGACGGATGCCTGCGCGGCCGCGGGGTTCACCCCGGACATCGCGGTGGAGTGCGAGGAGTACGCCACCGCGCAGGGCTTCGTCGCGGCCGGTCTCGGCGTCAGTCCCATCCCGCTGACGGGCCTGGGCAGCCGGCACCCGAACGTGGTCGTCCGTAAGGTCCGCGGTCCGGAGCCGGTGCGTTCGATCCATGCGGCGGTGCGGGAGTCCTCGCCGGCACTGCCGGCCGTGCGCGGTCTCCTGACGGCGCTCCAGGAAGCGTAGGAGCGACAGCGAAGGGCGGACCTCTGCGTCATTGGTCTCCGATCAGACCAATTTTCTTCCCTGGGTCTCGTGGCCCTTGGGTGTTAATCCAGTAATTACCGCACGGCTGTATACCTTTAAGGTCGCCTCCCTCATCATGTCTCCGATGTGCCGCCCGGGCACACCGCGACAGGAGAGGCGGAGCATGATTCCCATCAGCCGCAGAGGATTCGTCGGCATCGGCGCGGGGCTCGTGGCCGGCGCTGCGCTGCCGACCGCCCATGCGTCCGCCGCCGCGAGAGCGGCCACCGGCACCCTCACCGACGTCCGGCACGTGGTGATCCTCATGCAGGAGAACCGCAGTTTCGACCACTACTTCGGCACCCTGCGCGGTGTCCGGGGCTTCGGCGACCGAGCCGCGGGGAACCTGCCCGGCGGCTGGGGCATGTTCAACCAGCCGAACTGGGGCGGCCGTCAGTACCCCTGGAAGCTCAGCGACACCCCGCCCGCCGGCGGCGTGGACGGCGACACCCTCGCCCAGTGCACCGGCGACCTGCCGCACAGCTGGACGTCGCAGCACGCCGCCTGGAACAAGGGCCGGATGGACAACTGGGTCACGGGCGTGGGCAACACCCGGACGCTCGGCCACCTCGACCGCGAGGACATCCCCTTCCACCACGCGCTCGCCGACCACTACACGGTCTGCGACGCGTACTTCTGCTCGGCGCTCAGTGCCACCGGCCCGAACCGGACGTTCCTGTGGAGCGGAAAGATCGACGGCTCCAGCAAGGACGGCGGCGACGAATCGGGGCTGACCTGGGAGACGTACGCGGAGGCGCTCCAGCGCGCGGGGGTGAGCTGGAAGGTCTACCAGAACGCCCAGGACAACTACGGCGACAACGGCCTCGCGTACTTCAAGAGGTTCACCGACGCGCGTCCCGGCGACCCGCTGTACGACCGGGGCATGGGCTCGGTCCCCAAGCTGACCGGCTCGACGCCCGACGACATCGCCGCGGCGATCCGCGCCGACGTCGTGGCGGGCACGCTGCCGCAGGTGTCGTGGGTGGTGGCGAGCGAGGCGTTCTCCGAGCACCCGTACGCGCCGCCCGGGGACGGCGCGCACTTCGTCGACCTCGTCTACCGCGCACTGGCCGCCGACGCCGAGGTCTTCGACTCGACCGTGCTGTTCCTCAACTACGACGAGAACGACGGCTTCTTCGACCACGTCCCGCCGCCCGTCGCTCCTCCGGGAACCCCGGGCGAGTACCTCGACGGCGTACCGATCGGCCTGGGCTTCCGCGTCCCCATGGTCGTCATGTCCCCGTGGACCCGTGGCGGCTGGGTGAGCTCCGAGGTCTTCGACCACACCTCCGTGCTGCGCTTCATGGAGAGCTGGACGACGGCCCTCGGCACACCGGCCACGTGCCCGAACATCAGCGCCTGGCGGCGGAAGGTGACGGGTGATCTGACCGGGGTCTTCGACTTCGCCCACCCGGTGTACGGAGTCCCGGCCGGCCTTCCCTCGACGGCGAAGGTGATCGGTCAGTCCACCTGCGCCCCGCTGCCGAACCCCGCTCCGCAGAACAACGCCCTGCCCGCGCAGGAGCCCGGCACCCGGCCGGCGCGCGCCCTGCCGTACCAGGTGAACGGCAACCTCGACCGGTTCGAGTTCGGGGCAGCGGGCAAGATCCTGGCCTGGTTCTCGATGACGAACCAGGGGGCGGAGGCCGAGCGGGCGGCGCACTTCACGATCCACCCGCACCAGCACCGCGACACGGCGGCCTGGCAGTACACCGTCGACGCGGGCGGCACGGCGTCCGACTACTTCAACATCGGGCTCGGGTCGGGATCGGGGAAGTACGACATCTCGATGATGGGCCCCAACCGCTTCCTGCGTCGCTTCACCGGTGACGCCTCCAAGGCGGGCAAGGCCGTGGAGGTCGCGGCCCGGTTCGCGCCCGAGGCGGGGACCGGCCGGACGGCCCTGTGGTTCCGGTTGAGCAACGCCTCGGCCGGTCCCGTGACCTTCACGATCCGCTCGAACGCCTACCGCGCGGACGGCCCGTGGACGTACACGGTGCCGGCGAACTCCACGCGCGAGGACTTCTTCAACGCGGTGGCCTACCAGCACGGCTGGTACGACTTCACGATCGTCGCGGACATCGACGGGACCTGGTCGCGCCGGTACACGGGCCACATCGAGACGGGGAGCGCGAGCATCACCGGCTGACCCGACGGCCGGGTGCCGGGCGGCGGGGTTCCGGCCGGCGCCCGGCCCGTACGCGGTGCGGTCAGCGGCCGGCGCGGGCCGCGCGGTGGATCGTGGCGTCGAGGAGCGCCACCGCGTCGGCGGCCGTGCGGCCGGGGGCCCGGTTCCAGGGCCCGATCAGGTCCTGCCAGCCCCGCGACCGGAGTTCGGCCATGATCCAGGCGGCCGACTCGTTCATCGTCGTCGCGCTGCCGTGGCCGAGACGGTGAGCGGCGAGGAGCGCGCCGCAGACGCACCGGGCCCCGCGGACGTCGCGCAGCTTGTACGGGGCGTTCTGCCAGCCCCACTCCGTCAGGACGAGGCGCGCGTAGCCGAGGTGGACCGAGGGGCGCAGTTCGGGCCGGCCGATCCTCCTCCAGGCGTGCAGCCGGTCGGGCAGTACGGCTCCGAGTCGGCCCGGAAGGCGGCGTTCGGCGGGAGGGGGCGGCGACAGCGCGTGGAGCGCGTCGGCGACGAGCCGGTCCACCGGAACGGTGAGCAGGTCGCGCCAGCTCTCCGTTCCCGTCGTGGGTTCGTCGGGGGGCGCCGCGAGCGGTTCCCGGGTGGTCCAGTCCGTGACGATCCGCTGCCAGGTCGCGCTCTCGTAAAGGGCGGCGGCCTCGCGGTCGAGGGTGTCGGGGTCGGGCAGGGAGACGGCAGGCGGCATGCGGGGCTCCTTGGTCGGGTTTCTCCATCCTTCACAAGGAATGTCGGCTTTGCGACTTTTGCCCTTGAGTGCCCGCTCGGGCGACAGCACCCTTATCGCCGATTTCCCCATAAACAGAATTACAGTGCATATTCGGACATTGAACACCTGGTGATGCGACTCACTTTCCCGGAAAGGCAGCGGCGGCGCAGAGCCCCGCAGGCCGTACCGGACAAGGAAGTTCGACCGGCAGAACATGGGTCCGATCTTGAATTCCGTGAATTCCGTGATCCATTTATCGGGTTCCGACTTCCACTCCCCTTGTCCTCCGTCGCATTACTGGCCTACGGTCACCTCCATTCGAGCGGATCGCCGAATCCTGCCACCGCTCGTCATACCTCCCTTTTCACCCGACGGCAGGAGCGGGGGACCCACGAATACGCCGGTCCGGACCTCCGGAGCGGCTCGGGGTGAAGCCGCGTGCGCGCGGCCGGACACCTCCAGTCCGAACCCGACAGCTCACCCCGCAGGCGCCGGAGAGGAAACCCGTCATGCCCGCACACGGTAAGCACCGCCGCCCCCGACGCCACCCCGTCTCCCGTGGAATCGCCCTGGTCGGAACGGGTGGGGCCGCTCTCGCCCTCCCGCTGATCGCCCCCGCCGCGGCCGGTGCCGCGCCCGTTTCCGGAACCCCGGAAGTCAGCCGGCCCGCCGTCGCTCCCGCCGCCGCTCTCGCCCCGGCAGCCGCGCCCAAGGCGCCCGCCGCCTCGCGCACCTACACCGTCGTCAGCGGTGACTCGCTTTCTCTGATCGCCCAGAAGAAGGGAATTCAGGGCGGCTGGAAGGGCCTTTACCGGGCCAACAGGAGCACGGTGGGTGACAACCCGTCACTTATCCACCCGGGTCTTGAACTGACACTGGGTCGGGATTCCGCGAAGGCCGCCCCCGCCAAGACGAAGGCCGCTCCCGCCAAGGTGAAGGCCGCTCCCGCCAAGACGAAGAAGGCCGGTACGGCCGAACGGGCGAGCCGCTCCGAGCGCAGGGCTGCCGCCCCGGCCGCCGCGGCCGCTCCCTCCGCCGCTCCCGTCCAGGCCGCCCCGGCCGCCGCCACCCAGTACGCGAACAACCTCGACGGCTGGATCCGGGAATCGCTGGACATCATGGCCCGGCACGGCATCCCCGGTTCCTACGACGGCATCCTCCGCAACATCATGCGCGAGTCGTCCGGCAACCCGCAGGCCATCAACAACTGGGACTCCAACGCGGCCAAGGGCACCCCCTCGAAGGGCCTGCTCCAGGTGATCCAGCCGACCTTCGACGCCTACCACGTCCCTGGCACGTCCACGGACCTGTACGACCCGGTCGCCAACATCACCGCCGCCTGCAACTACGCGGCCGACCGCTACGGCTCCATCGACAACGTCAACGGCGCCTACTGATCCCGGAAGTGCCCGGTGAACCAGGAGGTGGCGAGCTCCGCCACCTCCTCGAGGGCACCCGGTTCCTCGAAGAGGTGGGTGGCACCCTCCACGACGGCCAGCCGGTTCTCGCAGCGCAGCAGGGAGCCGGCTCGCCGGTTGAGGTCCAGGACCAGGGCGTCCCTGCCTCCCACCACCAGGAGCGTGGGCGCCCGCACCCCGGCGAGCCGGTCGCCCGCGAGGTCCGGCCGGCCGCCGCGTGAGACGACGGCGGCCACGGGCGACCCGGGGTCGCCCGCCGCCCACAACGCGGCGGCCGCCCCCGTGCTCGCGCCGAAGTAGCCGAGCGGGAGGCCGTCGCTCTCGGGCCGCCCGGCGAGCCAGTCCGTGGCTGCGGCGAGCCGCCCCGCGAGCAGCGGGGTGTCGAAGACGTGCGCCCGGTCGGCCGCCTCGGTCTCGGTGAGCAGGTCGAAGAGCAGGGTCCCGAGGCCCGCCCGGTTGAGCTCCGCCGCGACCGCCCGGTTGCGGGGGCTGTGCCGGCTGCTGCCGCTGCCGTGGGCGAACAGGACGATGCCGACAGCCCCCTCGGGCACCGCGAGCCGCCCGGCCAGGAGGGCCCCGGTGGCGGGGATCCGTACGTCCGTCTCGTGGACGACCGGGCCGTGGGCGGCGCGGTTGCGGTCCAGGCAGGCGACCACCTCGGCGTCGGGGGTCTGGGTGAAGTCCCGGTAGAACTGCCCGATCGCGTAGAACAGCTCCGGAGTGTGGACGCTCACGGTCTCGTCGGCCTCGCCGCCGAGCCGGTCGGTCCAGCCCCGCGGTGCGACGGGTACCGCCAGGACGATCCGGGCGGCGCCCTTGGCCCGTACCACCCGGCAGGCCGCCAGGGCGGTGGCGCCGGTGGCGAGGCCGTCGTCGACGACGAGAACCGTCCGGCCTTCGAGCGGGATGGACTGTCTGCTGCCCCGGTAGCGCCCGGCCCGCTGGTCGAGCTCGGCGTGCTCCCGCTCCTCGGCGGCGGCGATGTCCCGCTCGTCCGCCCCGGTCCGGCGCAGCACCCGCTCGTTGAGCACCCGTACCCCGCCCTCGCCGAGCGCGCCCATGGCGAGTTCCGGCTGCCCCGGGGTCCCCAGCTTCCGTACGAGACAGATGTCGAGGGGGGCGCCGAGGGCGTCGGCGACCTCCGCCGCCACCGGCACGCCGCCGCGCGGGAGGCCGAGGACCACGACGTCCTGGTCCTCGAGATGGCCGAGGCGGGCGGCGAGCTGCCGGCCCGCGTCGGTGCGATCGCTGAAGTACATGACCCGCCGCCCTTCCGCCTGCGCGGCTCCGGGTGCGGGGCGCGACGGTGTGTGCCGTCCCCTTGCCCGTACCTCCAGGGTAGGCACATGCGGACGAGAGGTGGTCCCGTCAGGCGGCGAGAAAGGCCTCGATGGCCTCGGCGAGGGCCTGCGGGGTCTCCTCGGGCGCGTAGTGGCCGGCGTCCTTGAGGACTTCCAGGCGCGCGTTGGGGTACCAGCGCAGCCAGGTGGCTTCCATCGCGTCCGCGCCGAGCGCCGGGTCGTGGGCGCCGACGACCAGCAGGACGGGGGTGGGGTTGTCGCGGACGCGCTCGTGGAAGTCGGTGCGGGACCAGGAGTCCAGGTAGGCACGGAAGGCCGTGGCGGAGGAGCGTCCGACCGAGCGCTCGACGAGGGCGCCGAGCCAGGCGTCGTCGTACCGGCCGCCGGTGGTGTTGTCGATGATCGCGCGCCGGTTCGCCGGTTCCTCGGCGGCTCCGGCGAAGAGTTCCCACGTCTCCCCGTCGAGGGGGAAGCCCGCCGCGGAGACGGGCGAGATGCCGATGATCGAGCGGACCCGGTCGGGGGCGTCGAGGAGCATCAGCTGGGCCGCCTTGCCGCCCATCGAGTGGCCGATGACGGAGAAGGAGTCCCAGCCGAGGTCGTCGGCGACCGCGAGGGCGTCGGCCGCGACCTCCTCCATCGTGTAGGCACCCGTACGGTCGAGCGCCTCGCCGTAGCCGCGGCAGTCGACGAAGGCGTAGGAGCCGTCGGTGTCGTTCAGATGGGCGCGCAGCGGGGCGAAGCTGGTGCGGTCACCGAACCAGTTGTGCAGCACGAGGGCCCGTCGGGGGCCGCCGCCCTGTACGTCGTACGGAAGAACGCGGTCCGTCATCGTGCCCCCTGAGCGCGAGGTGGTGGCGGCGCCGCGGCAGCGGCGCCGGTCGACGACCGAGTGTGACGGCGCGGGCGCGCCCGGTCAACACCGACGGGCCGGGGAGAGCGCACTCTCGTGTCCGGGGATGCGGTGCCCTTCGTCCGGGGCGCATCCTTGCTGTGTGACCCCGCACGGCACGTCCGGACCCGGCCCGGTCGGCGGCACCGGGCGTCCGTCCGGGAACGGAGCCGCCGACGGGTCTGTGTCCAACGCGCTGACCTGGGCGCTCGCGGAGGCGGCGCTCCGCACGGTCGAGGGGGTCGGCGGGTGCGCGGGCGGGGTGTACCTGCGTTCCGGCACGACGGGCCTGCTTCGGCTCGCGGTTCTGGTGGGGCTGCCGGGCCCCTTGTTCCGCCCGTGGTGGCGCATGCACGAGAACAGACCCTTCCCGGTGTCGGAGGTGCATCGCTCGGGCCAGGCCGTGCATCTCGCCGACGTCGAGGACGCGATGCGGCAGTTCCCCCAGCTGGTGGCGAGCCTGCCGTTCCCCTTCGGTTCCCTGTACGCGCCGGTCGTCGCGGGTCGTGAGCGCTTCGGGGTGCTCGTGGTGCTGCGGGCGCCGACGCCCGGGGTGCCGGTGAGCGGTCCTGACCGGCGCCGGATGACACGGGAGGCGCTGCGCCTCGGCGAGTCCCTGGCCGACCTGTCCCGGCGGGGCACGGTGGTCGAGTGGCCCGGTGATCCGGTGTGCGTGCAGTTGTCCACGGCGGGCGCGCCGCCGGTCCGGTTCGGCTCCCTCGACTGGGACCTGGACACCGGCATGGTGACGATGGACGACGGGCTCCTGGAGATCCTCGGTGCGGAGGTGACCTCGCCGTGCTCGATCGAGGTGCTGACGTCCCTCCTGGAACCCGAGGACGGGTACGCGCTGTGGGCGGCGGCCCGTCAGGCGGCGGGCGCGGACGGGCGGCCGGAGGTGCGGAGGTTCCGGTTGAAGGGGCCGGACGGCGGACTGCACCTCCTGGAGGCCTCCACGCGCGCGCGTGCACGTGCGCCGGGCCCGGACGGCGGGACCGGCGCGGCGCCGGGTCCCGTCGCGTCCGAAGGGGGTGGCAGCGGCGCGGGCGGCATGCGGCTCCTGTGCACCCTCGTCGATCTCGGCACGGGACTGATCGGCTCCGACGCCACGGACCGGCTGCCACGGGCCATCCTGGCCATCGACCGCCTGGGACGCGTCACCTATGTCAACGAGCGCACCGAACGGCTCCTCGGCAGGCCCCGCGGGGCCCTGGCGGGGCGGCCGTTGTGGGAGGCGCTCCCCTGGTTCGGCCTCCCGTACCACGAGGAGCAGCTGCGTGCCGCCCTCGTCTCCGGTCAGCCGGTCCGCTTCGTGGCCCGGCCGGAGCCCGGCCGGTGGCTGTCCGTCTCGCTGCATCCGGGGCGGGACGGGGTGACGATGGTCCTGGTCCCCGAGGACGACCCGCCGGAGCCCGCTCCAGGAGCCACCGCCGAATCGGGCACGGACGGCGAGGAGGGCCGGGAGGACACGCTCTCCCTGCACGGCGACCGGATGCCGTCCCCGTACCGGCCGGTCGCCCTGGCCATCGCGCTCTCCGAGGCGGTGACGGCGCGCCAGGTGTCGGCGGTGGTGACGGAGGAACTGCTTCCGGCGTTCGGCGGGCGCCAGTTGGCCATCTATCTGCTGAGCGACCGACGCCTGTACCTGGCCTGGGAGACGGGTTTCCCGCCGGGCTTCCTCGAAACCTTCGACGGTGTGGGTCTGGAGGCCCGGGTGCCGGGGGTGGAGACGCTGACGACGGGCAGGCCGCTGTTCTTCGAGTCGATGCAGCAGCTGGGCCTGGCCTATCCGGGCCTTCCACTGGACGCGTACTCGGGGGCGCGGGCGTTCCTGCCGCTGATCGCCTCGGGCCGGCCGGTGGGCACCTGCATCCTGGGCTTCGACCGGCCACGCGGGTTCAGCGCGGAGGAGCGGACCGTGCTCACGGCGCTCGCGGGTCTCATCGCGCAGGCCCTGGAACGGGCGCGGCGGTACGACTCGGAGTCGGCGGTCGCCCGGGGGCTCCAGGACGCTCTGCTGCCGCACCGGCTGCCGGTGCGGGACGGGGTGGACACGGTGGCCCGCTATCTGCCGGGTACGGAGGGCATGGACGTCGGCGGCGACTGGTATGACGTCATCGAGGCCGGGCAGGGGCGCCTCGCGCTCGTGATCGGCGACGTACAGGGGCACGGGGTGGCCGCCGCGGCCACGATGGGGCAGCTGCGCAGCGCGGTACGGGCGTTCGCGCTGGGCGGTCACCGGCCGCAGGACGTCATGCGCGGGACCAACCGACTCCTCATCGACCTGGATCCGGGGCAGTTCGCGAGCTGCTGCTACGTACTCCTCGACCCGGACACGGGTGAGATGCGGGCGGTACGGGCCGGGCATCCCCAGCCGCTGCTGCGGATGCCGGACGGGTCGACGGAGTTGCTGGAACTGGCGGGCGGGGTGGTGCTCGGGGTCGACGACCGGGCCTCGTATCCCGTGACACGGCTGCGGCTCGCTCCGGGTGCGGTGCTCGCCCTCTTCACGGACGGTCTGGTGGAGCGGCCCGGCCGGGACATCGACGAGGGGATCGAGCGGCTGCGCCGGGCTCTCGCCGCGACCGGTTCGCTGTCGCTCACGGAGGCCGCCGACCGGCTGATCCGGGAGGCGCGGCAGGCCACGGCCCGCCCGGACGACATCGCGCTCCTCCTCGCGTCGCGCGTGCCGGAGCACGGCTAGGGCCTGTCCGACCCTGATCCGCCGGACAGGCCCTGAGCATCACCCGGTCGGTCCCGTGGCGCTGGTCGGCCGCCGTACCCGCGGGGAGGCTGGGGGTGCCGTGCCGATCAGGCCGGACCATGTCAGGGCGGTAGCCCGAGGAGGACACGTGCAGCAGGACAAGCAGCCCGAGTACGGCCCGGTGGTCTTCCGCGACCGCACGGCCGGGTACGCCTTTCTGACCCGGTCCACCGCGACCAGCGACCGGACCATCGAGTGGGACGACGGCGAGACGTACCCCGTGATCGACGTCGAGATCTCCTCGGAGAGCCACCCGTTCTACACGGGCAAGGCCCGGACGGTGGACACCGAGGGGCGGATCGCCAAGTTCGAGCGGCGTTTCGGCGAGACCGGCTGAACGTCCGGGTCCGGTAGCTCGCAGAAGGTCGCCGGTGAAACTGGCCAGAAGATGGCCAGTTCACCTTCCAGGATGAGGTCACGAAGACGGCGGAGCGCACGCGGCGCTCCGCCGAGGACTCCCTGGAGGGGAACTGCTGTGATCGTGGTGACCGGAGCGACCGGAAACGTCGGACGACCGCTGGTGGAGCTGCTGGCCTCGGCCGGTGAGACCGTGACGGCGGTGAGCCGCCGCCCGGCCGCGGGGCTGCCCGCCGGGGTGACGCACCGGCAGGGTGATCTGGCCGATGTGGCGGGCCTCAAGGGGCTCTTCGAGGGCGCGGAGGCGGTGTATCTGCTCGTCGCGGGCCTGGGCGACGAGCTGAGCCCGGACGAGATCGTGGCGGCGGCGGTGGCGGCCGGCGTGCGGCGGATCGTGTTCCAGTCCTCGCAGCTGGTGGGGACGCGGACCGATTCCGTGTCGCACGAGATCCTGCGCCGGTTCGAGACGGCGGTTCGGGAGTCGGGGCTCGACTGGACGGTCCTGCGACCCGGCGGTTTCGCCTCGAACACCTTCCTCTGGGCCGAACAGGTGCGTTCCGCCCGTACGGTGGCGGCGCCGTTCGCCGATGTGGCGCTGCCGGTCGTGGACCCGTCGGACATCGCGGAGGTGGCGGCGCAGGCGCTGCGCGACCCGGCGCACACCGGGCGGACGTATGTACTGACCGGGCCGGTGGCGGTGTCGCCGCGTGAGCAGGTGGCGGCACTCGCCGGGGCGGTGGGCGACGCTGTCGGCTTTGCGGCGCAGAGCGCGGAAGAGGCCCGGTCGCAGCTGGTGCGGTTCCTGCCGGCCGACGCCGTCGACGGGATGCTGTCCGTGATGGGCGCGCCGCGTGCCGAGGAGCAGCGGGTGAGCCCGGACGTGGAGCGCGTTCTCGGCCGGGCGCCGCGCCCGTTCTCCGCGTGGGCGGAGCGCAACGCGCCCGCCTTCGTCTGAGAGACGGTCACCTTCGGGTGAGGAAGGCGCGCCCGGGAACCGCCGACGGGGCGGGTCGCACGTCACGTGGACGGCGTTCCCCGCCCCGGCCGGGGTGGTCGAGCGAGGGCGCGGGGCGCCCTCCGCTCAGCTCGGGAAGGCGATCAGGCCTTCACGACGCCGGACTCGGCGACCTTGATGGTGGCGCTGGTGGCGCCGGAGCGGGAGCCGAGGCCCTCGATCTGCTTGACCAGGTCCTGGCCCTCGACGACCTCGCCGAAGACGACGTGCTTGCCGTCGAGCCAGTCGGTGACGATCGTGGTGATGAAGAACTGCGAGCCGTTGCTGTTCGGGCCGGCGTTGGCCATCGAGAGCAGGAACGGACGGTCGTGCTTCAGCTTGAAGTTCTCGTCGGCGAACTTCTCGCCGTAGATGCTCTTGCCGCCGGTGCCGTTGCCGCGGGTGAAGTCGCCACCCTGCAGCATGAACTGCGGGATGACGCGGTGGAACGGGGAGCCGGCGTAGCCGAAGCCGTGCTCGCCGGTGCAGAGCTCACGGAAGTTCTGCGCCGTCTTCGGGACGACGTCGTCGAACAGCTTGAACGTGATCCGCCCGGCGGGCTTGTCGTTGATGGTGATGTCGAAGTAAACGTTGTCGCTCATGGGGACATCCTTTCATTAGTCGCGCACGGTGCGCGCACGGGCTGCCTCCTCCCGTGTCACGGCATGCCGGTGCCCCGCCGCCCGTCAGGGGGCGCGGGGCACTGGTCGTGGCGGGTCGGAACGGTGGGTCAGAGCAGTCCGCCGGCCGCGGGGGCCGCGGGGAGGGTGCCTTCGGCGCCCTGGACGGTGTCCTGGAGGACGGCCCCGACGCCCTGGTCCTCCTGGAGGAGGCCGGTGGCGCCGCCCAGCGGGTTCTCGGCGGCGTTCGCCTGCGGCGGCGGGGTGATGAGGGCGGTGACGACGCCTGCGGCGAGGGAGGCGATGGCGAGCATGCTGCGCTTCTTCATGCCCTGGTCAACTGCTGAGCGGCCCGGGGGTTACGGCCGGCCGGCGCCGGATCCAGACGAGGAGGGTCAGGGAGGCGACGGCGGCGAGGGCGCACCAGGTGGAGAGGAACTCGGTGCGCCACAGGAGCGCGCAGACGGCTGCTCCGGCCCCGGTGAGGAGACCCAGGAGCCGGAGGAGCCGGTCACGGGCGAGGAGCAGCGCGCCGACCGTGGCGAGGAGGTACAGGGCGAGGAGGAGCGGCGCGTACGGCAGGTCGACGGCGTAGCCGAGGGTGCGCCCGCGGACCTCGGCCGTGACGGGGCGGACGGCGAGGTGGTACGCGAGGAAGCCGGCGGTCGCGATTCCGGCGGTGAGCGGGGCGAGCAGGCGCGGCCGGTCGGCGGGGCGGGCGGCGGTGAGGACGCCGGCCGGCACCCAGAGCGGCAGCAGGGGCAGGGCGATCACGGCCCAGGCAAGAGTGGCTGATCCGGTCCCGCCGTCGGCGCGCCAGACGGCGGCTTCGACGATCTGGTGGGCGCCGAGGAGCAGAGGCAGGGCGGCGAGCGGGGCGTCCCCCGGGCGGCGTACGGAGGCGAGGGCGGCCACGCCGACGGCGGTGATCCCGAGGCCCGCCCAGAGGTCGGCCGTCGCACTCCAGCACATAACAGCCTTTTACCTCATATCAGGTGCAACCATATGGTTGTGGTGGATGTCTCTGCCAATGACACCACTGTCCCCGAAGCAGGAGAAATGGGGGACGTCATGCATCACCGTCACACCCTCGCGGCCTTCGCCGCGGGAATCCTCCTGACCGCCGGGATCGGCGCCACGATCCCGGCCGGCGCCACGGACGCGCCGTCCCGGACCTCGTCGGCCCAGGCCACGGCCCTGGTCGTCAACGCCCGCTGGGGCGGCCACGCGACCTTCGACCGGCTGGTCATCGACGTACGGGGCGCCATGCCCCCGGTCACCGTGCACCAGGTCGGCGCGCTGCACCACGACGGCTCGGGACAGAAGGTCCCGCTGGCGGGGAAGTACTTCCTGGAGATCCGGCTCTCCCCCGCGGCCGCCCACGACGACGCCGGAAAGTCCGTCTATCAGGGACCCCGGCTGCTGAGGATCCACCTGCCCGCACTCAAGGGGGTCGCGCTGACCGGCGACTTCGAGGGTGTGGTCACCATCGGAGCCGCCTTCGACACCAAGCCCGCCTACAAGACCTTCCGACTGCACTCCCCGGAGCGCTTCGTGGTCGACATCGCCCACCCGGTGGGCTGCCGGGCCTGACGGCCCGGGCGGGGGGCGGGGTCGTCCGCACCCGGCCCCGCCCCCTCGTGCCCCGGGTCAGTCCGTCACGCGCCGGTCTCCAGGTACACCGGGACGCCGGTCCTGCGGGCCCGGTCGACGCCCGCGAGGCGGCTGAACTCCGCCGGGTCCATCTCCCGCTCCCACTCCTCCAGGGTGCGCACGCTGTACTCGCTGTGCTCCTCGGGGTCGAGGACGACGGCGGCGATCTGCTCGTCCGTGAGCTCGCCACCGTCGAAGACGAAGCCGATGTGGTTGGCGGGCCACTCCTCGCCCCGGTCGGTGACGAAGTGCGTGCCGAGGAGGCGCGGTTCGCCGGCGAAGGTCAGGCCGGTCTCCTCGCGGCACTCGCGTACCGCCGTCTCCCAGGGCGTCTCCCCGGGGTCCATGTTGCCGCCGGGCCACTGCCACAGCTCGGTGCGGTAGGTGGCACGCAGCTGGAAGGGGCGGCCAGCGGTGTCGGTGAAGTAGAGGCAGGCGTACGCCGTCGCTCTCGGCAGGGTCGCGACGTACTCGACGGGCGGCAGCCAGATGTTCGCCATGGGCGGTTCTCTCTCGACGGACCGATGGGTCGCCTTCATCCAAGCGGTCCGGGCGCCGGCGCCCGGCCGCTCGGGAGTCGATCACCGGATCGTGTGAGTGTGCGGGTCCCGGTCAGGCCGCGGAGACCAGGCCCGCCTCGTACGCGATGATCACCAGCTGCACCCGGTCGCGGGCGTCCAGCTTGGCGAGGAGCCGGGTCACATAGGTCTTGGCCGTGGCGACGCTGATGTGGAGTTCGGCGGCGACCTCCGTGTTGGAGAGGCCCCGTCCGACGAGGGTGAGCACCTCGCGCTCGCGGTCGGTGATGCCCTCGGCCCGGCGCCGGGGTGCCGTGGTGGACGCGGTCCTCGGGCGGTCGGTGAACTCCTTGATGAGGCGCCTGGTGACGCTGGGGGCGATGAGGGCGTCGCCGGAGGCCACGACGCGGACGGCGGCCAGGATGTCGTCCAGGGCCATGTCCTTCACCAGGAACCCGGACGCGCCGGCGTGCAGCGCCCCGTACACGTGGTCGTCGTCGTCGAAGGTGGTGAGGACGACCACCCGGGCGCCGCTGGGTCCCTCGGTGATGAGACGCGTCGCCTCGATGCCGTCCGTACCGGGCATGCGCAGATCCATGACGACGACGTCGGCGCCGGTCTCCCCGACGAGGCGGACGGCCTCGGCGCCGTTCGCCGCCTCGCCCGCGACGACGAGGTCGGGAGTGTCGGCCATGACCATCCGGAGCGCGGTGCGCACCAGGGGCTGGTCGTCGGCGAGGACGACCCGGACGGGGTGCTCGGTGGTGGTCTCGCTCATCGGGTGGTGACTCCTGTGGGGAGGGGAAGGCGGGCGGTGACGCGGAAGCCGCCGCCCGGGCGGGGTCCGGCGGCGAAGTCGCCGTGCAACAGGGTGACGCGCTCGCGCATCCCGGCGAGGCCGTGGCCCGATCCGCCCGCGGCGCGGTCGCCTTCGCGGCCCGGGGCGGCGCCCCGGTCCTCGACGGTGACGACGAGCGCCTCGGGGGCCCGCTGGTCGACGGTGACCGTGCAGCAGTCGGCGCCCGAGTGCCGTACGACGTTGGTGACGGACTCCTGGACGACACGGAAGGCTGAGAGGTCGATGTCCGGCGGCAGGGGGCGGGGCGCCCCCACCCGGTGGACGGCGACGCGGACTCCGGCGGACGCGGTGACCTCCGCGAGCCGGTCGAGCACGGCGAGGCCCGGCAGTTCGGGGAGACCGGCCTCGTCGGCGGCACGCGGTCCGGGGTCGCCCGGCTCTTCGGTGCGCAGCGCGCCGAGCATCCGGCGCAACCCCGCCAGGGTCTCGCGGCTCGCCGTCTCGATCTCGGTGAGGGCCTGCCGGACCTGCTCCGGCTGGGTCTCCATGACGCGACGGGCGGCGCCGGCCTGGAGGGCGACGATGCCGATGGTGTGGGCGACGGTGTCGTGCATCTCCCGGGCGATGCGGAGCCGTTCGGCGGTGACCGCCTGCTCGGCGACCTGGGCGCGGCTCCGCTCGGCGTACGTCCGGCTCTGGTGCTCCGACCGGCCGAGGAGCCAGACGACGGCGGCGGTGAGGCCCACCGCGAGCGCGCCGGTGGTGCCCACGCTCCACCCCGCGAGCAGGCGTATCACCAGGTGGCCGATCAGGACCCCGAGGGCGGCGAGCAGTGCCCGGCCGGCTTCGCGGGGCGGCCGGGCCGCGGCGATGACGTAGAGGGCGACGTCGACGGCGAGGTACTGGGCGAAGGGGATGGCGGTGACGCCGAGCGGAGTGGAGGCGACGACCGCGGCGGAGAGGAGGAACCACAGGGCGGCGGTCGGACGGCGGGTCAGGAGCAGGCAGCCGCGCAGGGCGAGGGCGGTGGCGACGGCCAGCATGGTGAGGCCGTCCCAGCGGAGGAAGACGACGCCGGCCATGACGTCCGCCTCTTCCTGGCCGGGCAGGCGGACGCGCAGGAGCGCCGTGAAGAGCAGGCCCGCGATCCAGGCGAGCGCGGCCCACCCGCCCGGAGTGACCTTCTTGGGGAACGGCGCTGACGGGGTGGCGGACATGCGGTGATCGTAAGGCGCGGCCCCGGTGCGGGTCATCGGACCAGGGTTGTACGACCCGGGGTGACAGCGCCCGGCGCCGATTGTCCGTCCTGGTCCGATGCCCGCCGCCCGGTCGGGGCGGCACGGTGGTGCACATGATCGAAGCAAGGGAACTCACCAGGCGATACGGCTCCAAGACCGCCGTCGACTCGCTCAGCTTCACGGTCCGGCCGGGCGTCGTGACCGGCTTCCTGGGGCCGAACGGGGCGGGCAAGAGCACGACGTTGCGGATGATCCTCGGGTTGCACACGCCGACGAGCGGCTCCGTCACGGTCGACGGCCGGCGGTTCCGGGACCGGCCGCGCGGCCTGCGGCACGTCGGGGCGCTGCTCGACGCGGGCGACGTACAGGGCGGTCGGACCGCCCGGGCGCATCTCGCCGTCCTGGCCCGCGGCAACCGGATCCCCCTCCCCCGGGTCGACGAGGTCCTGTCGGAGGTCGGTCTCGCGGCGGCGGCCGGACGGCGGATCGGCGGGTTCTCGCTGGGGATGCGGCAGCGGCTCGGGATCGCGGGCGCGCTGCTCGGCGACCCGCCCGTACTCCTGTTCGACGAGCCCCTCAACGGTCTCGATCCGGAGGGGGTGAAGTGGGTGCGGGGGCTGTTCCGGCGCCTCGCGGCCGAGGGCCGCACGGTGTTCGTCTCCAGTCATCTCATGAGCGAGATGGAGCACACCGCCGACGAACTCGTCGTCATCGGCCGCGGCGCGCTGATCGCGGCGGAGAGCCTCACGGACTTCGCGGCGCGCGGGGCCCGGCTGAGCGTGACCGTCGGCACGCCCGACCGGGCGCTCCTCACGGCGCTGCTGCTCTCGGAGGGTGCGGAGGTCCGGGAGGAGTCCGGTCTGCTGACGGTGACGGGCCTGCCGGCCGCCCGGATCGGTGCACTCGCCCTGGAGCACGGGCTGCCGCTCGACCAGCTGACCACGCGTACCGCCTCGTTGGAGGAGGCGTTCATGGAACTGACCGCCGACAGTGTCGAATACCCGGCAGGAGACGCCCGATGACCGCCCTCACCGTGCGGGAGCCCCGCGCCCGCTTCCTGGACCTGATCGCGTCGGAGTGGCTGAAGCTGTGGTCGCTGCGTTCGACGGGCTGGTCGCTGCTCCTCGGCACCCTGGCCGTGGTCGCCTTCAACCTCGGCACGGCCTGGGACCACTACCGCTACTGGTTCCAGTACGACGCGGAGGGCCGGGCGGAGTTCGTGCGGAACGGGATGGCTCTGTGGGACGCGTTCACGGGGAACGCGTCGATGGTGCTGATCCTCTGCGCCGCCGCGATGGGGGCGGTGGCGGTGGTCGGCGAGTACGGCAGCGGTCTCGTCCGCACGACGTTCGCGGCGGTGCCGGCGCGGGGCTCGCTGATGGCGGCGAAGCTGCTGGTCCTGGCGGGCGTGCAGAGCGGGTTCGGGGCGGTCGTCGCGGGACTGTCCTTCTGGTCGACGCAGGCGGTCCTCGCCGAGCGGGGCGCGGGGCTGCCGCTCACGCACCCCGGGGCGCTGCGGGTCGTCGTGGCTTCCGCGCTGCTCGCTCCGGTCTGCGCGCTGACCGGAGCGGCGCTCGGCGCGCTGCTGCGGCACAGCGCGGTCTCGGTCGTCGGTTCGGTGGTGCTGCTCCTGCTGCTGCCGTCGGTCCTCGGCGACCGGCGTCACCTCACCGCGGTCCTCGCCCACGCGACGCCGCTGCACGCGTGGCAGCGCCTGGTGGCCGTGGGACACGTCGAAGGGCCGTACCCGTGGACGGCGGGCGGCGCCTGGCTGGTGTACGCGCTGTGGGCGCTGGGCGCGGCGGCCGTGACGGTGCTCGCGGTACGGCGCCGCGACCAGTGATCTCAGGAGGCGCCGACGTCTCCTCTTCGGGCGAGGCGGCGAACAAGGAGGTGCTCGTGGACGAGGCGCCCGACGAGGGCGCCTCCGTACACGACGAAGCCGACGCCGACGAGCCAGGACTGCAGGACGAGGACGGTGCCGAACTGGCCGTACGTCACCGCGTTCGAGGCGATGAGCGGGGAGAACACGAGCTGGGAGAAGATCCGCAGCCCCAGCAGGCCGAGCGCGGTGAGGGCGGCCCCGGGTGCGAGGGCGCGCCAGCGGATGCGGCCGCAGAGCAGGAAGCGCTGGGACCACCAGAAGAAGACGAAGGTGCCGAGGAGGTCGACGAGGGCGACGAGGGCGGTGATCAGGGCCGGGGAATCGGTGGGTGCGGGGTTGGCGACGAAGAGGAGGAGGGCGGTGACGAGGACCGCGAGCCAGACGACGTGCCGCCACATGGTGTGCCAGCGGGCGGTGGGGAGGTCCCAGGCCCGCTCGTACCCGGTCTGTACGGCGGATCCGAAGGTGACGCCGAACGCGGCGAGGGCGGCGAGGCCGAAGGCGGTGGTGCGTTGCAGCGCCTGTCCCGGCTGGCCGAAGAGCCGCTCGACCTCCTCCTGCGAGACCTCGGAGACGCCGAGGCCCTGGACGAGCCAGCGCGCGAAGCCCTGGCCGCTCGCGAGGTCGGCCGCGGCGACGACGATGAGGAGCGGGACGAGGGTGAGCAGGCTGAGCGCAGCGAAGCCCATGGCGCGGTGCATCAGTTCCATGGCACGGCCACGGTTCCAGGCGAGCCCGAGGGGCGAGGCGACGGCGCGGGCGTGGAGGCGCTGGATCCAGTGTCCGTGTTCGGTCGGGGCACCGTCGTGCGGCGGACCGGGTGTGGAGGGCATGTCTCGTGACGTACCCGGCCGGACGGCGGGACACCTCAGGGGTACGGCCGAACGGGTGCCGGACGGTCAGAGCGGGCGGTCAGAGCGGGCGGGCCCCCGGGCCTGGACAGACGGTCAGAGCGGGCGGGCCCCCGGGCCTGGGCGGGCGGTGACGTCACGGGCCGCGAGGGTGGCCCGTTCGTCGCCCTCGCACTGGACGACGACCCGGACGGGGGCTCCGCAGTCGGTGTGCCGGACGTCGAGGACCGGGCCCTCGGGGACGCCGGCGTGGGTGTCGCCCCACTGCTTGAGGGCGAGGAGCACGGGCCACAGGTCGACGCCCTTGGGGGTGAGCCGGTACTCGAACCGGGTCCTGGCACCGGGTTCGCGGTACGGCTCGGCGCGCAGGACCTCGGCCGCGACCAGTTTGCGGAGGCGGTCGGCGAGCACCGCCTCGGAGAGTCCGAGGTGCCTGCGGAACTCGTCGTAGCGGCGGACGCCGTTGAAGGCGTCCCGCAGGATCAGCAGGGTCCACTTCTCACCCACGAGGTCGAGGGTGCGGCGGACCGAGCAGTTCTCCGTGTCCGTCTCCAGCCACTTCATCGTCACACTCTAGCCACCTGACTGTGTCGTTGACAGTCAGCTGACGCGGAAGCTAGCTTCACCACACAGAGCCAGCTGGGAGTCAGCCGGCCACAGCGGGCGGAGAGTGGTCATGGGGCGGTCACGCACGGTCGAGTGGGAGGACGCCGGGGCCACCGCGCGCGCCGCCGCGACGATGGCGGGTCTCGACTTCCTGCGGGAGATGGTGGCCGGACGTCTGCCCGGTCCGCCGATCGCCGCGCTCCTCGGCTTCGGCCTGGAGGAGGTCGAGGACGGGCGGGCGGTGTTCGTCTTCGAACCGGGCGAGGAGCACTACAACCCGATCGGCAGCGTGCACGGCGGGGTGTTCGCGACCCTGCTCGACTCGGCGGCCGGCTGCGCGGTCCACACCACGCTCCCGCTGGGCACGGCGTACACCTCGCTCGACCTGTCGACCCGCTTCCTCCGGCCGCTCACGGCCGGCACGGGCAAGGTGCGGGCGATCGGCACGGTGCTGTCACGGGGGCGTAGGACCGCGCTCGCGGAGGCGGGTCTGTACGACGCCGAGGACCGGCTGCTCGCCCACGCGACCAGCACCTGCATGCTGTTCCCCGTCCCGGCGGAGGGTTCCGGGGGCACGCGCGCGTAGGAACGGGGAATGGGGAGTACGCGCGCGTGGACTCGGAACATGCGCGCGGAGGCCGGTGCGGGTTCCGCGCCCGGGCGTGTGTCCGGCGCCCGGCTCAGCGGATCCCGGAGACCGGGCGCGTGCGGGTGCAGCCGTCGGGGGCCACGTCGGGCACCCCGTTGGCCTGGAGGGCGGCGCTCACCAGGGTGGCGAGCAGGTCGATGTCCGACCCGATGTCGAGCCGGACCGTCACCCAGCCCGAACCGGCCCGGAGCCGGACCGCGGTCGACCCGAGGAGGGCCGGGCGCAGTTTCGCGATCATGGCGCGGGTGAGGTGGACGTCGGCCTCGTGCTCGCCGTGGAAGTGGACGATCTCCTGCGTCGCGGTGCCCAGTCCGAGCTCGGCGCCGCAATGGGCGCGGCCGGGGGTCAGCGAGGGCCAGCTCATCAGACGTTCACTGGCATGCCTGGCCGTGTTCATACGAGGAGCGTGCCGGGCCCCGGGGCCGCGCACAAGCGTCCTGCGGGAAGAATCCCGCTCAGGCATGAAACCCGCCCCTGCCAGGGGTGATGTGACCGCGCGTCACGGCGGTCCGTGGGGCGGACGTGACTCGGTGTCACCGCGGTGCGCGGGCGCGGATGCGGGCCGCGAGGACGGCCACGTCGTCCTCGGCCCCGTGCGCGCCGAGGCGTCGGAGGACCTCGTCGACGACCTGGCCGGGACCGGAGTCCGCGGGGAGCCGGGCGGCGAGCCGCGCGGCGGGACGGAGGAGGGCCGCCTCGTCGCCGGAGAAGGGCCCGCCGCCGGTGCGGCTGAGGGTGACCGCCCCGAGGGGCGTCTCGTCGTGGACGGCGAGAGGGACGGAGAGCTGGTGGGCGGCGGGAGGGGCGAGGGGGCGAGTGTGAGCGGCGGGTGTTCCGCCCGACGGATCGACGGGCTCGGGATCGGACGTCGTCGGTTCCGCGTGTGCGGCACGGCGGAGCGGGGCGCCGGGCTCGGCCGCCAGGTCGACGGCCGTGGCGGCACCCAGGTGGCGGGCGGCGAAGGCCGCGAGTTCGCGGCAGGTGTTCGTCTCGTCGAGCGTGGTGCCTGTCTCGCCGATCGCCTGTTCCAGGGCCCGCACCCTGGTCAGGAGGGTCTCGGCCCGTTCCGCGCCCCGTTCCGCCACGACACCTCCACCGCCGCGCGGTCCCCGGGTGGCGTACCCGGTTCCCCCATTGCACCAGCGGGTGGCGACCCGCGCGCGGTACGGACCTCGCGCGGGCGGTTGTGCGGCGGTGCCCGATCTGATCAAGTACAGCAGAGGCTACTGGCCAGTACGAGATCTCGCTCCCCGGGGGGACCGCCATGACGACCGGATTCTTCAGCTCCGTCGACGACGTCGCCGAACGGCTCGCCGCGACCGGCTATCTGGCGTCGCCCGCCGTCGCCACCACCGTCTTCCTCGCCGACCGCCTCGGCAAGCCGCTGCTCGTGGAGGGCCCGGCCGGCGTCGGCAAGACGGAGCTCGCCAAGGCCGTGACCGAGGTGACGGGCGCGAGCCTGGTGCGGCTGCAGTGCTACGAGGGCGTCGACGAGTCCCGCGCGCTGTACGAGTGGAACCACGCCAAGCAACTGCTGCGGATCACGGCCGGGCGGGGCGAGTCCTGGGACGAGACGCGGACGGACATCTTCGGCGAGGAGTTCCTGCTCCCCCGGCCGCTGCTCACCGCGATCCGGTCCGAGCAGCCGACGGTGCTCCTGATCGACGAGACCGACAAGGCCGACGTCGAGGTGGAGGGCCTGCTCCTGGAGGTCCTCGGCGACTTCCAGATCACGGTGCCCGAACTCGGAACGATCACGGCGACGCGGCGCCCGTTCACCGTCCTCACCTCGAACGCGAGCCGTGAGCTCTCCGAAGCGCTGCGCCGCCGCTGCCTCTTCCTGCACATCGGCTTCCCCGAGGAGGAGCTGGAGCGCCGGATCGTCACCCTGAAGGTCCCCGGGCTCGACGCCGCGCTGGCCGCGTCCGTGGTGCGGGTCGTGGGCGCGCTGCGGGCGATGGACCTGCGGAAGGTGCCGTCCGTCTCGGAGACGATCGACTGGGCCAGGACCCTGCTCGCGCTCGGCGCGGACCGGCTGGACGAGCGCGTCGTACGGGAGACCCTGGGCGTCCTCCTGAAGCATCAGGAGGACATCGTGAAGGCGGCCGCCAAGCTCGACCTGGACGCGGTGTGAGCCAGGCGCAGCCGGCCGGGGCGGGGGCGGTCGCACGGCTCACCGGTCTGGTGGGAGCGCTGCGCGACCACGGGTTCGGGATCGGGACGGGCGAGAGCGTCGACGCGGGGCACGCGCTCGAAGCGGTCGGCTTCACGGACCGCGCGCGGGTACGGGAGGCGCTGGCGGCGACCCTGCTGCACGGGGAGGCACAGCGGCCGGTCTTCGACCGGGTCTTCGACCTGTACTTCCCGCTCGGGCACTCCGGACCTGCGGAGACGTACGGGGACAGCCCGGCGGACCTCGCCGCGCTGCGCGAGCGGCTCACCCGGGCCCTGACCGCCGGTGACGAAGCCGCCCTCGACCTGCTGGCCGCCGAGGCGGTGGGCGGCTTCGGCGGCTACGGCTCCGGCCCCGGGACGGACGGCTGGTCCTCGTACCGGACGCTCTCCCGGCTGCGCCCCGAGACGCTGCTCGCCCGGGTGCGCGAGCGCCACCGGGCGGCGTCCGCGCCGGAGGACGCCGAGTTCACCGACCGGCTCCTCGACGACGAGATCCGGCGGCGGATCGAGGCCTTCCGCGAGCGGGTGCGGACCGAGGCCCGGCGGCGCGTCGCGGAGCGGCAGGGCCGGGACCGGGTCGCACGCCGTGCGGTCGCGGGGACGGCGGACACCGTGGACTTCCTCCTCGCGGGGCGGGCGCAGCTGGACGAGCTGCGGCGTACGGTACGGCCGCTGGCGCGGAAGCTGGCCACCCGGCTCGCGGCCCGGCGGCGCCGCGCGGCACGCGGGGACATCGACCTGCGGCGGACGCTGAGGCGCTCGCTGTCGACCGGGGGCGTGCCGGTGCGTCCGGTCCTTCGGCGGCGTCCTCCACGGCGGCCCGAGCTGGTCCTGCTGTGCGACGTGTCCGGGTCGGTGGCCGGTTTCGCGCAGTTCACGATGCTGCTGGTGCAGGCCTTGCACGACCAGTTCAGCCGGGTGCAGGTGTTCGCCTTCGTCAACCGGGTGGACGAGGTGACGGGGCTGATCGCCCGGGGCTCCGCGGACCCGGCGGGTCTCGGCGACCGCATCCTCGCGGAGGCGGAGCTGACCGGGTGGCACGGGCAGAGCGACTACGGGACGGCGCTCGGCGAGTTCGCCGAGCGGTACGCGGAGGCCGTCGGCCCGCGCACGGTGGTCTTCGTCCTCGGGGACGCCCGCACCAACGGCTCGGACCCGAACCTCGCGGCCCTTGGGCGGATCGCGGGCCGGGCGCGGCGGGTCCACTGGCTCAACCCCGAACAGCCCTCGCTGTGGGGCACGGGCGACTCGGTGGCCCCGGCGTACGCCGGTCTCGTCGACATGCGCCCCTGCCGGAACGCCCGCCAGCTGGGGGCGCTGGTCGGCCGTCTGCTGCCGGTCTGACGGCGGGCGGGCCCGTACGCCACCGTGGCACGATCGCTCCATGGCCACCGGATCCGATCGTCCAGAGACCGACCTCCCCCGCGCGGTCGGCGCGCCCGCGACGCGCGCCCTGGCCGCGGCCGGGTTCACCCGGCTCGACCAGCTCGCGGGGGTGCCTGCCGCGGAGCTGGCCGCGCTGCACGGTGTGGGGCCGAAGGCGCTGCGGGTGCTCGGCGAGGCGCTCGCGGAGCGCGGCCTGTCGCTGCGGTGAGGTCCGCCGCCGCCGGGCTCGGGCCCGCCTCCCCCCGTCTCGGTTGTACGGCGGGCGGGCGCTCGAACTAGCGTGGCCCCCATGGAACTCTTGGGAGACATCTCGGCCGACCGTCCGCTGCTCGTCCTCGCCGTCAAGGAGGAGGCCCAGTTCCTGGACACGGACCTTCCGGTGCTGCTGACCGGCATGGGCAAGGTGAACGCGGCGACCGCGCTCGCGACCGTCCTCGGACGGGGCCCTCGGCCGGCCGGGATCGTGAACCTGGGGACGGCCGGGGCGCTGCGGCCCGGCTGGACCGGGACGCATGTGGTCGGGACCGTGGTGCAGCACGACCTCGACGGCGAGCTGCTCGCGACGCTGACCGGCGAGACGTACGGGGCGCCGCTTGCGCTGCCGGACGGCGGCGAGGTGGTCCTGGCCACGGGGGACGCGTTCATCTCGGACGAGGCCGCCCGTGCCCGGCTCGCGGAGCGGGCGCCGCTCGTCGACATGGAGGGGTACGCGCTCGCGGCGGCCGCGGAACTCGCCGGGGTGCCGCTGCGCATCGTGAAGCACGTCAGCGACGAGGCCGGTGACGGTGCCGCGCGCACCTGGCGCGAATCGGTCGCCGAGTGCGCGCGGGCGCTTGCCGACTGGGCCGAGGCGAACACCCCGTACCGCTCCTGAGGGGCTTCGACCCCGGTCGGTCGGGGGTGCTGGAAGTGGACCTCGGGGTTCGCCGGTGAGGGGCCGTCGAGCAGGGGACGCGGGAGTCCTCGTAGGTGCCGGTCGAAGAAGGTGGCGACGTACGTCCGGGTGACGGCGACGGCCCTGTCGGTGGGCAGCTCGGGCTGCGGCAGGCCGAAGTGACGTGTGATCACGGGCGCGTCGGAGAAGGTGAAGTGCTCGGATCCGGCCACCGTGATCCAGCGCTTCCACCCGTCGAGGGCGGCCCACGTGCGGTCCCAGGTGGTGTCGGTCCCACCGGGCAGGTGCATGGCGTCGTGCGTCCCGAGCATCATGAACGGGCGTCCCCGCAGGCCATCCGCCGGAAGGTCCTCCCAGAAGGCCCCGTCCATGTTGCCCCCGGCGTCGACGCGCGGATCGGCCGCCATCGCGGTGGCCGCGCTCGCCCCGCCGATGGAGTGGCCCGCCATGCCGATCCGGCCCTTGTCGATGATGTCGGCGTACCACCAGGCGGGACGGGGTCCTGTGAGCCGGTCCAGGACGTGGCGGACGTCGGCGGCGCGGGTCGTCGTGACCACGCCGGGGTTCACACCGCCCTCGTCGAGGGCGGTGCAGGCGACACACCTGAGGGTGCGGCCGCCGGGAACACTGATGCCGTACGACTCGTAGGCGTGGTCGACGGAGGCGACGACGTAGCCGCCGGAGGCGAGGTCCTCGGCGAGGTGGGTGAGCGTCCAGCGGAGACGCCGAAGCCCGGCGAGAGCAGCACCAGGGGGTGACGGCCCGGCGCCGGCCGGGCGTCGGTCCTGCTGTGGGTGCGCGTCCGGGCGAGCACGTCACCGGTGACGCCGGGCCCGAGCTGTTCGGCGAGCAGCCGCGCCTCCTCGGCCGTGGCGTACGGGGCGGGGCGTCCGCCTCCGGGGCGCGCGGCCGGGTAGTGGAGGGTGACCATCGGTTCGCGGCCGTCCGCACCCGGGACCCGGGGGTCGGTGCGGGAGCGGTCGACGAGCGGCAGGACGGTCCGGCCGAGGGCGTGAGGACCGGTGGGCGCGGGCAGCACGGCCGGCGTGACGGCCGGGCCGGGTCCGCGGCGGCGGGGCCCGCCGTGGCGAGGGTGGCGGGTAACGCGAGGGAGCAGGCGAGGAGGGCGGCCGCTGCCGCCCTGCTGAGTCGGTTCATGGGGGCACGCTAGGGTCTTTCGTTTGGATCAGGCCGGATCAGGGAGCGGGGTCTGGTGCCGTGCCTCGCAAGGCGCCATGGCGGAGCCATGGCAACCGACGACAACGCGGCGAGGCGTGGTGCCAGGGCCCGCGAGCCCGGCATGATCCAAACGAAAGACCCTGGGCAGCGCGGCAGGGGGAGCGCGTCCTGCTGGGCGCTCATGTCGCGTCAGACCAGCGGCGGATGCGGCGCGGCGCGCCCGCACGCGAGGGCCTGCGGCGGGCGGGTGCGCGCCCGAACGAACCGCGCACCCGCCCGCCGTACCGCTTCCGCCGGTCAGCCGAGCGGCAGTTCCAGGAAGGAGGGGTCGCCCTCCGGGGAGCCGATGCCGGTCTGCGTCCAGGTGACCGAGGCGTCTCCGTACAGCGGGTCCTTGCTGTCGACGACGAGCATCAGCCGGTGGCCGGAGGCGATGTCGTACGCCGCCGCCTGGAGCCTCCAGGTGACGGTGGTGTCCTGGTCGGGGATCAGGCCGTACACGTTGAGCGGCTCGTGGCTGATGATCCTGGCCGTGTCGTCCTCGGCGACGTCCAGGAGATGGGCGTACAGGCTCGCGGAGGTGGCGGTGGAGCGGACCGTGAGGCGCAACCGGGGGATGCCGCGGACCCGGCGGCCCGCGGCCTCCTCTCCCTCGGGCGAGACCAGCGGTTCGGTCGTCCACGCGACCGCGTGCCGGCGGTCGATCTTGCGGGTGTCGTAGATCTTGGGGTTGCCCGCCCACTCCGCCTGACCGGTCTTCATGATCGCGTCCATGGCGGTGGCCTCGGTGTCGACGCCCGCGAGGAACGCGCGCCGCCAGCCGGTCTCCTCCGCCCCCGGCGCTCCACCGACCGCCGGGAGGAGACGGCCGTCGGCGCCGCCCGCGCCGTCGCCGGTGAGGCCGAGCACCTCGATGCCGCGGGTGACCTCGCTCCAGCCGGGGCTTGTCTCCCGGAGGGCGGGCGTGACGATCCGGTTCTCGCCCGTCGGCTCGCCGGTCACGGGGTCCAGGACCGGTTCCGTCACGTAGGTGAACATCACCTGGTTGCAGACCTGCGGCCAGTCCTCCACCCCGTTGCGCTCGCCCTTGAGGTGGTGGTCGAGCCAGGCGTACGCCTCCGCCATGGGGAGGTTGACCTCGCCGGGCGTGGCGGGCGGGCCGATGAGCGCGGGGCCCTCGGGCGCGGCGTGGTCGCCGATCCAGAGGTTGAGCCGCTTGGGCACGTCCAGCCCGTTGAACGTCTCCAGGGTCTGGTTGACCGCGAAGAGGCTCTCGTGCCAGGTGTTGGAGAAGAAGGTGGGCGTGCCCTTGTCGTTGGTCAGGTCGAGGTAGGCCTCGGGGGCGCGCAGCCGGCCCCAGGCGACGACGCCGTCGAGGTTCCGGTCGGCCTGGAAGTCGGCGAGGATCCGCTGGTTGTCCTCGTCGAACTTGGTCTCGACCGTCCCGCCGGTGAGGGCGAGGAGTGCCTTCACGGCCGCGAGGTGGCGGGTGTGGTTGTCGTAGAGGCTGGTCGCGAGGTTGCCCCAGGTGCTGAGGGCGACGACGGCGGCGACCCGTTCGTCGTGGGCGGCGACGAGCTGGCTGATGCCGGAGCCGTAGGACTCTCCCATGAAGCCGATGGCGCTCGTGTCGAAGTGGTCCTCGGCGAAGTCGATGACGGCGGAGCCGTCGGCCCAGTCGTGGGGCCCGGCGACGTCGACGAAGCCACTGGAGGTGGACGGCAGGCCGGGGATGCCGAGGCCTCGGGGGGTGTAGGCGAGGACGTGGTAGCCCTTGTGGGCGAGGACGAGGTAGGACCAGAGGAACAGCGGCCAGCCGAAGGGCGTCCAGCCGGCCGGGACGACGACGAGCGGGTGCGGGCCCGGGGCGAGCTGCCGGAGGCTGAAGGCGGAGAGCCGGACGTCCGGCGCGGCCCCTTCGATGCGGTGGTACGCGGGCAAGGCCAGGCCTCGTACCTCCTGGACGAACGCGGCGAGTTCGGCGGGGAGCAGGGAATCGGCGCCGTCGGCGCCGTCCGCTCCGTCCGCGGTGGCACCGAGGAGCGCGTTGGCGAGCGTCTGGCCGAGCCTGACGGCGCCGGGGTCCACCGTTCCGTCGGCGGCCCAGAGGCCGCGTCCGGTGATCCTGGAGGTCTCGGCGGCGGTCAGGCCCGCCGTGACGTCCTGGAAACCGGGGAAGTGTTCCGACGAGCCGGTGGTGAAGGGGTTCTCCTGGGGCACGTGCACCCGTTCCTCTCGACTGGACTGGTGGCTGTCCGCGTTGCGGACGGTCGCAAGCCTCACGTATGCGAGGTTGAGCGAACAGAGCGCACGAACGGCGCACGTGTCGCTCAACCGGTCGGGAACGACACAAGCCGCCCTGAAGTCGATGTTTGGGGACGACCGGGACGGGTCAGTGGGGCTCGGGTGGAAAGACCACGAGCAGGGCGGCGACGTCGTCGTCGAGACCGTCGGCTCCGTAGTCGGCGAGGTCCTCGTGCAGGAGCGCCGGCACTTCCTCGGCCGGTTGCGCCGCCCATTCGCGCAGGCGCGGTTCGAGCGGGTAGAAGGTGCCGGTCCTGTCGCGCGTCTCGCTGACGCCGTCGGTGTAGAGGAGCAGCCGGTCCCCCGGGGCGAAGGGGACCTGCTCGATGTGGTGCCGTGAGTCGGCGAGGCCGGCGAGGTTGACGGGAAGCGAGGGGTCGGCGAAGTGGACGGGGGCGACCTCGGCGCCGTGCTGGAGCAGCGGGGCGGGATGGCCGCAGCTGAGGAACCGTGCGACGTTCTCGCCGTCGGGGAGCTCCACGAGGACGACGGTGGCGAAGCGCTCGGCGGCGTCGGAGTCGGGGTCCCAGGCACCGTAGCGGGCGAGCCCCTCTTCGAGCCGGTCGGCGAGGGCGGCCAGCCCGGGGGCGTCGTTGACGGCGGCGCGGAAGGAGCCGAGCAGGACGGAGGCCGTCTCGACGGCCCCGAGTCCCTTGCCCTGCACGTCGCCGAGCATGATCCGCACCGCGCCGGGGACCCTGACCGCCTCGTAGAAGTCGCCGCCGATCCTGGCCTTGGCGGCCGCCGCCACGTACAGCAGGTGCAGGTCGAAGCGGCCGAGCCGGGCGGGGAGCGGGCGCAGCACGACGCGCTGCACGACCTCGGCGACGGCGGTGAGTTCCCGCAGGTCCCTCTCGTACCGGGTGCGGACCTGGCTGACCCAGGCCGCGGCGGCGGTGACGCCCGCGATCACGGTCTCGCTCGCGACGAGTTCGGGTGCCACGGACTCGCCGCGGGTGAAGCCGAGGAGCAGGCGGGCGGCCATGGCGAGCAGCCCGATGCCGATCGTCCCGCGCACGCTCCAGGTGACGGCGGCGAGCGCGGGTACGGCGACGAGGAGCCGGTCGAAGCGCTCCCGGTCGGGGGTGAACACATCGGCGAGGAGCGTCAGGGCCAGGACCAGGAAGGGCAGCGCGCGACCGATGTTGAACTGCGTGCGTGTCGCTGTGCCGGGACGGCCCCGGTGACCGTCGGGCATCTCATGATCGTACGCAGACCCCGCGTCCGTTCGGTGGCGACGTCGGCCCCCGGCGTGTCCTCCTTCGGTCCGTGTCGCCGCCCGGCAGGGCGAGCGCGGCCGGGAGGGCGAGGGCCGCGATCACGGCGAGCACCGGGAGGGCTGCGCCCTCGGCCGGGACGAATCCGCCGCGCGGGACGAGCGCGAGCAGGAGGGTCGCGACGGCGACGCCGAGCGCGGGCCCGATGTTCATCGCGGTCTGCTGGAGGCCCCCGGCGACTCCGGCGTGGGCCTCGGGGGCGCGGTGCACGACGACCGAGGTCGCCGTGACCATCAGGACGACGAACCCGGCGCCGAGAAGCGCGGCCGCGGCTCCGACGGGGACCGCGCCGGCCGTCGCGTCGAGGCGGGCGAGCAGCAGCATCCCCAGGGTGAGCAGGGCGGCGCCCGCGGTCGCCGTACGCCGGGGGCCGAACCGCCGCTGGAGCGGCGGGCAGAGGGGCGCGCCGAGCACCATCAGGACGGCGAGCGGCAGAACGCGCAGCGCGCAGTCCAGCGGGTCGAGCCCTTGGACGTCCTGGAGGAAGTACGTCGCCACGAAGAGCGTGCCGAAGAGCGCCGCCGAGGCGGCCAGGAGGACGCCGAGGCCCGCGATGACGGGCACGCTCCGGAGCAGCTCCGGCGGGAGCAGCGGGCGCGCGGCCCGGCGCTCGTGCCGGGCGAGGGCCGCCCCGGCGACGGCGGCCCCGGCGCAGGCGAGCACGCCGGCCGTCGCGCCTCCTGGCCGGGCCGCTCCGACGAGTCCGTGGACGAGCAGGCCGAGCGCGACGGCGAGGAGCAGGGCGCCGACGGGGTCGAGGGCGGCGAGGCCGGAGCGGGAGGGCAGGGGAGGGAGCGGAGAGTGCGCGGCTCGTTGCGCGGTCGGTTCCGCGGTCGGTCGCGCGGTCGGTCGCGCGGTCGGTCGCGCGGTTCGTTCCTCGGTTCGTTCCGCCGTGACGAGGGCCAGGATGCCGATCGCGAGGGTCGGGGGTACGCCCAGGAGGAAGACCGCGCGCCAGCCGTACGCGGAGACCAGCGCGCCGCCGACGAGCGGTCCTGCTGCGGCGGCGAGGCCGATGGCGGCGGTGCGCACGGCGATCGGGGTCCCGAGCCGGTCCGGTGGGAAGGCCGTACGGAGCATGCCGAGGGTGGCGGGCTGGAGGAGCGCGCCGCACACCCCCTGGAGCACGCGGAGCGCGATCACCGCGCCGATGCCGGGGGCCAGGGCGATGCCGGTGGAGGCGGCGGCGAAGCCGAGGGCGCCGATCGCGAAGACCCGGCGGTGGCCGTAGCGGTCGCCGAGCCGGCCGGCGAAGACCAGGAGGCTCGCGACGGCCACGAGATAGCCGGTGCTGGTCCACTGGACCTGGTCGATGCCGGCGTGCAGATCGCGCTGGAGGGCGGGCTGGGCGACGGTGAGGACGGTGCCGTCCAGGGCGACGACGACGGCGCCGACGACGCTGCACGCGAGGACGGGAGCGCGGCGCGGGGTCACGGGGCCGGTTCCGCGGGGCCGAGGTGGGCGTCGAGGGCGGCGGCGAGCAGCGGGGCGGGATCGTCGCCGCCGGTGGCGAGCCGGAGGCTGCCCCAGTGCCACAGCTGGGCGATGCCGTGGAGGTTGGCCCAGAGCGCGCCCGCGACGAGGACGGGGTCAGCGTCCGGGCGGACGAGGGCGACGAGACCGGTGAGGCGGGCGAAGAGGGGCAGGCTCGTCTCGCGCAGTCCCAGGCGGCCGCTCTCCAGCAGGTCGTGGCGGAACATCAGCTCGTACATGCCGCGCCGGGACCCTGCGTAGTCGAGGTAGACGCGGGCGAGGAGCGCGATCCGTTCGCGCGGCGCGGCGGTCTCCGGGTCCTCGGCGGCGACGCGGGCGGCCAGTTCGGTGAAGCCCTGGCCGGCGATGGCCGACAGGAGATCGAGATGGGTCGGGAAGTGGCGGCGGGGCGCTCCGTGGGAGACACCGGCGCGGCGGGCGATCTCGCGCAGGGAGAGCGCCTGGGCCCCTTCGGCGTCCACGAGGTCGACGCCGGCCCGGACGAGGCGACCGCGAAGTCCGCCGTCGCCGCCGTCGTGGCCTTCGTCGTCGCCGTCGCCGTCGGGGTCGCTGTGTCCTGCTCGGGGTTCTTCCGTTTCCTCACGCATAGACACTGTCTACCAAGAACCAGTAGACAGTGTCTACGTCCCCTCCCGCCCTGGTCAGGTACACTGAGGGGCAGCGAAGGGGAGTAGCCCCGCAAACCGGTCGTCGACACACTGGAGCCCCCGGGCTCCCGGTGACCGGGTCCGCGTGCGACGCGGACGGGCGAGACCTTCGGCCAGGCATCAACCGCGTCCACGCCTCCGTGGGCGTGGTCCGTCATGCCGGGCCGAGTGGTCCTCCCGTCGCCCACCGAGGCGCCGTGCCGAGTCCACGGGCCCGGACCGAGCAGAGAGCCCCGGTATGCACCTCGACCCCTTGGCGATCCTCACCGCCTTCGGGCTGATCTTCCTCGCCGAGCTTCCCGACAAGACGATGTTCGCGTCCCTCGCCATGGGCACGCGCATGCGTCCTCTCTACGTCTGGATCGGCACCTCGACCGCCTTCCTCGCCCATGTCGCCATCGCCGTGGGAGCCGGCAGCCTGCTCGGGCTGCTCCCCGGCTGGTCCGTGAAGCTGGTCTCGGCCCTCCTGTTCGGCTTCGGCGCCTTCATGCTGCTGCGCGGCGGGGGCGACGACGACGAGGCCGACGCGGGCGGCCGGACGGTCACCGGCTTCTGGCCCGTCTTCTCGACCGCCTTCATGGCCGTCTTCATCAGCGAGTGGGGTGACCTCACCCAGATCACCACCGCCAACCTGGCCGCCACGAACGGCACCTGGTCGACGGCGATCGGCTCCCTCGCCGCCCTGATGAGCGTCTCCGCGCTCGCCCTGGTCGCGGGCCGCTTCATCGCCAAGCGCGTGCCGCTCAAGACCGTGCAGCGCATCGGCGGTGTCTGCATGGCGGCCCTCGCCGTCTGGTCACTGACCGAGGTCTTCACCGGCTGACACCGGTCGCTCGTCCCGAACGGCGGACGCCCCCACCTCTCGGGTGGGGGCGTCCGCCGTTCGGGCTCCGTCACCCCTCTTGATGAAGGAGTGAATCACTGCTTCACTCCTTCCATGCCCTACCGACGCACCCCTGCCGTCCAGGCCCGGCTCGACGCCCAGCGTGCCTCCGTCGTCGACGCGGCACGCGAACTCCTCGCCGAACAGGGCTACGCGGGATGCACCGTCGCGGCCGTCGCCGCCCGCGCCGGCATCGCCACCGGCAGCGTGTACCGCCACTTCCCCAGCAAGGCCGAGCTCTCCGTGGAGCTCTTCAGGACCGTGGTGGGCCGGGAGGTCGCGGCCGTCTCCGAGGCTGCCGGGCACCCCGGGCACCGTTCGGCAGCCGAGCGGGTGGTCGCCGTCATCGAGACCTTCGCCCTGCGGGCCCTGAAGTCGCCGCGCCTCGCCTACGCACTGCTCGCGGAACCGGTCGACCCGGCCGTGGACGCCGAAAGGCTCGTCTTCCGGCGCGCGTTCCGGGACGTGTTCGCCACCCGTGTCGAGGAGGGCGTGCGCTCCGGCGAACTACCGCCCCAGGACCCTGTCCTGACCGCCTCGGCGCTCGTCGGCGCGGGCGCCGAGGCGCTCGTCGGCCCGCTGGCCGAGGGGTCCGTCGGGCCCGGCACCGTACCCGCACTCGTCACCTTCACCCTGCGAGCACTGGGAGTCCCCGATGCCGACCACGCATGAGGTCACCAACCAGGTACCGCCCCTGACCGGTTACGACGTCTCCGCCGACCCCGCCCTCCTGGAGTCGCTGCGCCGCGAGGGCGCCGGCTGGGCCGAGAACGAGGTCCGCGCGCTGGGAGTACGGGCCGGCGGCGCGGAGGCCCAGGAGTGGGGGCGGCTCGCCGAGCGCCACTCCCCCGTCCTGCACACCCACGACCGGTACGGGCACCGGATCGACGAGGTCGAGTTCCACCCCCACTGGCACGCGCTGATGGACGTGGCCGTCCGCCACGGGCTGCACGGCGCGCCCTGGCGCGACGAGCGGCCCGGCGCGCACGTGGCCCGCGCGGCGAAGGTGTTCGTCTGGGGACAGGCCGACACGGGGCACCTGTGCCCGGTCTCCATGACGTACGCGGCGGTTCCGGCGCTGCGCGCCCAGCCGGAGCTGGCCGAGGTGTACGAGCCGCTGCTGGCCTCCTCCTCGTACGACTTCGGCCTGCGGGTGCCGACGGAGAAGCGCGGGATCATCGCCGGGATGTCGATGACCGAGAAGCAGGGCGGTTCCGACGTCCGGGCGAACACCACGAGGGCGGTCCCGGCGGGCGAGCCCGGTCTGTACGAGCTGACCGGCCACAAGTGGTTCACCTCGGCGCCGATGTCGGACGTGTTCCTCACCCTCGCCCAGGCGCCGGGCGGCCTGTCCTGCTTCCTGGTGCCCCGGGTGCTCCCGGACGGCAGCCGCAACGCGATCCGCCTCCAGCGGCTCAAGGACAAGCTGGGCAACCGGTCCAACGCCTCCTCCGAGATCGAGTACGAGGGCGCCCTCGGCCGACTGGTCGGCGAGGAGGGGCGCGGGGTCGCCACCATCATCCGGATGGTCAACATGACGCGGCTCGACTGCGCCATCAGTTCGGCGTCCGGCATGCGGCTCGGGCTCGTCCAGGCGGTGCACCACGCCACCCACCGCGAGGCGTTCGGGGCGCGGCTCGTCGACCAGCCGCTGATGCGGAACGTGCTCGCCGACCTGGCCGTGGAGGCGGAGGCCGCCACCGTCGCGGCGCTGCGGCTCGCCGGTGCGGTGGACCGCGCGACGCGCGGGGACGCGGAGGAGGAGCAGCTGCGGCGGCTCGGTCTCGCGGTCACCAAGTACTGGGTGTGCAAGCGGGCGCCCGCGCACGCGGCCGAGGCCCTGGAGTGCCTTGGAGGCAACGGGTACGTCGAGGACTCGGGCATGCCGAGGCTCTACCGGGAGTCCCCGCTGCCGTCCATCTGGGAGGGCTCGGGGAACGTCGCCGCCCTGGACGTGCTGCGCGCGATGGCACGTCAGCCGCAGGCGGTGGAGGCGTACTTCGCGGAGGTCGACCGGGGCGCGGGCGCCGACCGGCGCCTGGACGCGGCGGTCGCGGACCTCCGCAAGGACCTCTCCGGGCTCGGGGACCCGGACGCGGTGGCGTACGGGGCGCGGCGGCTCGTCGAGCGGCTCGCCCTCGTGCTCCAGGGTTCGCTGCTCGTACGGCACGGACACCCCGCCGTCGCGGACGCGTTCTGCGCCTCGCGTCTCGACGGCGACCGGGGCCTCGCCTTCGGCACGCTGCCGGCCGGAGTGGACACGGCGGCGATCATCGAACGGAGCGGGCCGGGGTTCGTCGGCTAGGGTCTTTCGTTTGGATCAGGCCGGATCAGGGAGCGGGGTCCGGTGCATGGGGTCTCCCCAGGCCCGCAGGGCCTGGGGGACGCCTCGCGAGGCGGAGG
>JOBE01000022.1 GCA_000717735.1 Streptomyces griseoluteus
CCCCGGCCCCCCGGCCCCCCGACAAGGGTGAGAGTCATGAGCGTCGACGAGGACGAGCAGGAATCCCGCGGGTCCCGGGTGGGTCCTGTCCCCCAGGGGGAGCCCGAGTTCCGCCCCTATCACCACCCGGCGGCGGGCTGGGGCGCGGCGAAGAGCGTGACCCGGTTCATGGCGCGCGAGGGCGCCCTGCCGGTGGACGGGCCCCGGGCGATCATGAAGATGAACCATGAGAACACCGGGTTCGACTGCCCCGGGTGCGCCTGGCCCGACGACACCAAGGGCCTGCACCTGGACATCTGCGAGAACGGCATCAAGCACGTCACCTGGGAGATGACCCGTAAGCGGGTCGGGCGCGAGTTCTTCGCCGCCCACTCGGTCACGGAGCTGGCCGGGTGGACCGACTACGACCTCGAGAACGAGGGCCGGCTCACCGAGCCGATGGTCTACGACCCCGCATCGGACCACTACGTCCCGATCACCTGGAAGGACGCCTTCGAGCTCGTCGGCCGTACCCTGCGCGAGCTGGACGACCCGGACCGGGCCGCGTTCTACACCTCCGGCCGGCTCGGCAACGAGGCGACCTTCCTCTACCAGCTGATGGCCCGCGAGCTGGGCACGAACAACCTGCCCGACTGTTCCAACATGTGCCACGAGGCCAGCGGCCGGGCCATGCAGGCGTCGCTCGGCACCGGCAAGGGGACCGTGGACCTCAAGGACTGGGAGTCCGCCGACGCACTGTTCATCTTCGGGGTGAACGCCGCGTCCAACGCGCCCCGGATGCTGACCGCCCTCGCCGAGGCGTACCACCGCGGTGCCCGGATCGTGCACGTCAACCCGCTCGTCGAGGCCGCGGCCACCCGAACGATCATCCCGCACGACTTCAAGGACATGGCCACCTTCCACTCGACCCGGACCAGCACGCTGAACCTGCAGCCCCGCATCGGCGGCGACATGGCCCTGATCCGCGGCATGGCCAAGGCGATCCTCGAACAGTCGGCGACCGACCCCAAGGCCCTGGACCAGGAGTTCATCGAGCGCCACACCGCCGGCTTCGATGCCTACCGCGCGGTGTGCGAGGCCACGACGTGGGAGGAGATCGAGACCCAGTCCGGCCTGAGCCGCGACGACGTCCTGAAGGCGGCGCGGGTGTACGGCGACGCCGACCGCTCCATCATCAGCTGGTGCCTGGGCCTCACCCAGCACGAGCACGGCGTCGACACCGTCCGGGAGATCGTCAACCTGCTGCTGCTCCGCGGCAACCTGGGCCGCGAGGGGGCGGGGCCTTCCCCGGTACGCGGGCACAGCAACGTCCAGGGCAACCGCACCTGCGGCATCGACCACCGCCCCACCGAGGCGTTCCTCGACCGGCTCGCCGAGGTCTGCGCGATCGATCCGCCCCGCGCACACGGCCTGGACACGGTCGGCGCCATCAAGGCGATGAACGACGGCGACGTGACGGTGTTCGTCGGCATGGGCGGCAACTTCGCCCTGGCGGCACCCGACACCCCGTACACCTTCGCGGCCCTGGAGAAGTGCGAACTCACCGTCCAGGTGAGCACCAAACTGAACCGCAGCCACATCGTGCACGGCCGGCGGGCCCTGATCCTGCCGTGCCTGGGACGCACGGAAAAGGACCACCAGCGCAAGGGCGTCCAGAGCACGTCCGTCGAGGACTCGATGAGCATGGTGCATCTCTCCGTCGGCATGAAGCGCCCGGCCTCGTCCCACCTGCTGTCGGAACCGGCGATCATCGCCGGCATGGCGCGCGCCGCGCTGCCGGACAGCGCCACGCCCTGGGAGTGGTACGTCGAGGACTACGACCGCATCCGCGACACCATGGCCAAGGCCCTGGACGGCTTCGAGGACTTCAACCGGCGGGTGCGCCTGCCGCTCGGCTTCCGTATCAAGCAGCCCGCGCGCGAACTGGTCTTCCTCACCCCGTCCGGACGCGCCGAGTTCTCCGACGCTCCGCTGCCGGACGTCGTCCCCGAGCCCGGCACCCTGGCGCTCGGCACCATGCGCTCGCACGACCAGTGGAACACGACCATCTACTCCGACAACGACCGGTATCGCGGCATCAAGAACCTGCGCACGCTCGTCTTCATGAACCGGTCCGACATGCGCGAACGCGGCATCGCCGACATGAGCCCGGTCGACATCACCAGCACCGCGAAGGACGGCAGCCACCGGCACCTCAACGGCTACCTCGCCGTCCCGTACGACATCACCCGTGGCTGCGCGGCCGGATACATGCCCGAGATGAACGTGCTGTGCGCGCTCGTCGACTACAGCACCCAGAGCGACCAGCCCATCATGAAGCACGTCAAGGTCACCATCGTCCCGGCCGCCGCCGGCTGACCGCGCACGCCGGTCCCGGTTCACCGCGATCGGGCCCTGCGCCTGACAGCACTCCGCCCCGCCGGGGAGCCGGCGGGGCGGAGTGGGCTGAGTGGGCTGAGTGGGGGTTCTAGATGCGGACGCGGTAGCCGGGGGCTCCGGTGCCGGTGGCGATCACTCCCTGGTCGGACCACTTGACGGTTCCGGTCGTGCCGGTGGTGTGGAGGTAGGCGTGGATGGCGCCGTTGTCGTCCAGGACGAGATAGTCGGCGCGGCCGTCGGCGTTGATGTCGGCGAAACGGATCTGGCCGGCGAGCCAGGTGGAGGAGCCGGTGGCGATGACGCCCTGGTCCGACCAGCCACCGCGGCCGTTTCCACCGGTGTTGACGTACGCGCGGGTGGCGCCCTGGTCGCCGACGACGAGGTAGTCGGCCCGGGCGTCGCCGCCGACGTCGGCGAAGCGGACCTGGTCGCCGGTCCACCCGCTGGAGCCGGTGGCGATGACGCCCCTGTCCTGCCAGCCGCCGCGGCCGTCGCCGCCGTTGTTGACGAAGGCGCGGACGGCTCCGTTGGCGGGGTCCACGACCAGGTAGTCGACGCGGGCGTCGCCGCCGACGTCGGCGAAGCGGACCTGGTTGGCCGTCCAGTCGCCGGAGCCGGAGGCGATGACGCCCTGGTCGGTCCACTCGACGGCGCCGGTGGTGGGATGGGCCGTGTTGAGCCAGGCGCGGACGGCCCCGTTGTCGTCCACCACCAGATAGTCGGCCCGGCCGTCGCCGTTGATGTCCACGTCGTAGTCGCCGGAGTTGACTCCCTGGCGGGGCGGCGCGGGCTTGACCTCGACGGTCTCCTTGATCCAGCCCTTGGTGACGGCTTCCCCGATGCCGCGCATGAACGCGTTCGTCATCTTGGAGTAGCCGCTGTTGTTGGGATGCAGGTTGTCGTTGAGGTCGTCAGTGGTCAGTGAGCCCATGCCGACCTGCTGGATCTTGTAGCCCCGCTGGAAGCGGTCCAGGACGATCCCAGGGATCGCCTGGTTGTAGGTGTCGATCCGGGCCTGGACCGCGGGGTCGGTGGCCGGCACCAGGGTGGCGACCACGACCACCGTGTCGGGCGAGGCCGTGTGGATCTGGTCGATGAGCGTAGCCAGCCGCTGGGGCGCGGTCGCCACCTGGTAGTTGCGGTTCATGTCGTTGGTGCCGATGTGCAGCGTGATCAGATTGGGTTTCGCCGCCGCCAGCCAGGTCTCGATGCTCGCCTGCAACTCGTCGATGCGCCAGCCCGAGTGCCCCTCGTGACGTGTCACGCCGTCGGCGTCGACCAGGGAACCCACGAACTCCACCACGCCGCCCGAACGCTGGACGAGTCTCGCCGCCAGGGCGGGCCGGTAGCCGGTCCGGGTGGTGCTGCCCACGCCCAGGGTGATCGAATCGCCCAGGGGCATGACCGTCAGCCGCGGCGTCTGCCATGTGAGGCCGTCCCACGGCCGGTTCGCGGCGATGATCGTATTGATCATGGCGTAGCCGGGGTAGTCCATCATGATTTCGCCGGTGCGGTTCCTCACCTCCCCCAGCGGGCCGAGGACCTTTTCGTTCACCCGGTCCGCGACGGCCTTGGGATACGCGAAGGCGCTGGAGCCGCTCGTGTGGTTCACGTAGATGCGGTGGGCGTCGTTGTCGTTGTCGGTCGCGGTGAGATGGTCGGTGACCTTACGGACCTTCTCGTCGATGTCGCCGGGGAGAATGGTCGGTACGTTCCACGCGTCCTGGATGGAGAGGCTGTCGCCGTTGATGCCGTACCTGCCGCTGTCCTCACCGATATTGCGGAAGCGCTCCAGGACGATCTTTCCGCGGACTTCACTCAACTTCGGAACGGCTGCCTGACCCGCACCGCTGACCGACGGCCCCCAGAACCTCTTGGCGTTCGGGTCTCCGTCGATGTACGTGCGGAAAATTGCGGCGCGTTGCGCGTCGGTCGTACTTTGTGGTTCGTCATTGCAGACTTCGATGGCTTCGCTGTTGTTGTCGCACTCGGCCCGCATGTGCATCATGACGGTTTCGCTGGGATGCGCCGCCAGGAAGTCGTTCAACACCCTGAGGACGTCGCCGAAGTTCGCGTCCTGGTACACCGCGCCGTGGTGGATCGTGAAACTTCCGCCGATGGCCCGCACGCGGATGTCGATGGACCTGATGCCCGCCTGGAGCTGAGCGGCGAGCGTCTGGGCGCTGGGGCCGCCGTTCTGCTGCGTGTACGTGCTGTCGCCGCCGCGGATCGACAGCGTGTCGTGGGTGCCGGGCACGGAGAGCCAGCCGAGCGGCGTCTCGCCGTCGATTCCCTTCATCCAGTCGGGATTGTTCGCCTTCCCCAGTGACCGGTAGGCCGGGTTGTCCGTGTCGTCATCCAGCGCCCATGCCGTTCCAGGGGCCAGGACGGCGAGTATTCCGGTCATGGCCATGAAGGCGGTGAGCAGGGCGACAACTCTGTGCCACCCGGCTCTCTTCGCAATGCAATGTCTCACGCAAGGTCTCCAAAAAGCGTTCACACATATCTGCCCTCGATGCCTCGCGCGGGTTTGCTAATCTTCGAGAAGGGTGTGGTGAGTTCGCCTCGGAAGCCGCACGCATACCTCTGTTTCCCCCGCAGGGCGACAGGCCTTTCGCGAGCATCCCGCACCCTGCTGTCGTCTCGATAACGTGCCGCTAACGGCTGACCGGTGGACAGCCCCACGACTAGGTGCGGAAGCGGCGGGTCACGGAGCGAAGGAGAGCATGCGCGGCTTGTGCTGAGCGTCGTCGCCGCTCAGGCCCGCAGGTGCGAGGACGAGTCGGTCGCCCGCGTAGGCGTTCTTCCCGACGGCTCCCATCCCGAACTCGACCCTCGCGGTGGACGCGGGCAGCTTCAGGACGTCCTTGATCGAGTCGGCGCTGCCCGGACCGACCCGGAAGACCCGCCCGGGACTGCTGAGCGTGCCCACCTGATAGACGAACCCGGTCTTCCCCGTTCCGGCGCGGAGGGGGAAGTAGCCGTACGAGGTCTCCTCCGACTTCACGCCCCAGACCAGTTTCCCGGTGGTGAGGTCGTAGGCGCCGACGCGGTCGTCGCCGCCCAGGAGGACGAGTCCCCCGCCGACGACGGCCTCCCGGCAGTCCTGGGCGTCGGCCGAGGTGTCCACCGAGTCACCGCAGTGCTTGAAGCCCTTCCCCCGGGGGTCGATGGTCCTGCGTGCCCGGCCGTCGGGTCCGAGGGCGACGACCCGCCAGTCGTCGGCGTGGGTCTCCCGGTGCACGGTGGTGATCACGGCCGGGGCGACGGAGAGCACCTGGCCGATTCTGCGGCCAGGCTCGGTTCGGTAGCGCCACCGGACCTTGCCCGTCGCCGGGTCGATCTCCCGGACCTGGTCGTAGGCCTTCTCCAGTGCGGTGATCGCGCAGTCGGCGAGCACCAGGAGCCGGCTGCCGCCCGCGACCCTGCCGGGGTAGCACTTGCCGGGGTTCTCCATGGGGATGTCGTACAGCTTCTTTCCGTCGGCGACCTTGTACGCGGCGGCCTTCATGCTCTGGACGATCGCGACGGTGCCGCCGCTGATCGCGCTGTCCACGATGATCGTGTCGTCCCCCGCGCCGGTCTCGGTCAGCCGCTTGTGCCAGCCGGCCTTCCCGGTGCGCAGGTCGATCATCCGGAGCTGGTTGCACCGGGCGCCGGTCCAGGCCTCGACGTTCTGCAGGACGATGACGACCTTGCCGTCGGGGGTCGCGTTGACCGGGGTCTCACAGACAGGCGTCGGGAGGGTGACGCTCCACAACTGGGCACCGTCGCTGAGCCGGTGGGCGACGACCCTCTTGTAGATGGCCTGGACGACGGTGTCGCCGACGATCCAGAGGTCTTCGGTCGGGATGTTCCGGCGGGGCAGGTCGGTGCGGTCGTCGACGATCCAGGCGCTCGCCTCACCGGGCTCGCGCCGCTGCGCGATCTCCGCGGTGGTGGGGATGCGGGAGGGCGTCGGGTTGGGACGGGCGCTCGCCGTCGGCGGCGCCGCGGCCGGCGGGGCGGGGATCTTCGATCCGGCGCTGTCCGATCCCGCGTGGTCCGGTCCCGTGCGCTCGCTCAGGGCGTACACGCCGACGCCGGCGAGCAGCAGGAGGGCGAGGGCCGCGGCGGCCACCGGCCACCGTCGGCGGCGCGGGCGGGGCGGTGGCGGGCCGTAGCCCTCGGGGGCGTACGGATTGTCGGGCGCGGGCCAGGGCGGCGGGCGGTGCCTGTACCAGGGCTCGTGCGACTGCGACATGCGGTTCCCCCTACGACGATGCGAGCGGCCTCCCCGTGGAACGGGTCTACGGCGTTACTTCCAGACGGCGATCGGGTGCCCCTTACGGGATTCGGGCAGCCACTCGACCTGGGTCGGTCCCTTCTCGCCCTCATCGGTGAGGTAGACGCCGCACGATGTGTAACTCTGGCCCTTCGGGGCGCTGTCGAAGACCTTCTGGTCCGTGTCATCGGCGGTGCACGCCGTGAACTCCGGTGCCGTCTCCATCGTGACGTCGCCGTCCGCGTCGACGGTCGGGGTGGGGAAACCGGGCCCGATGCTCAGATACGTGAGTCGCCCGTCATCGCCCACGACGTCGAGGTCGGGCCACTTGGCCGCGCCGTCCGCGGTCTTGGTGACGCGGTAGTGGACGTAGTAGGGCGTCCGGCCGGCATACCGATCGGGGTTCTGTAGTACCGACAGGTCGCCGGCACTGCCCTGTTCCACCCTCAGGACGGTCACTTCGAGGTCGTCGCCGGTGGCCTTTCCGCCGTACGAGAGCTCCTGTTCGGAGGAGCAGGCGGTGAGGACGACAGCGGCCAGGGCGATCAGGGCGGTGTGCTTCGGCCGGATCTTCAAGGTGTTCCCCGTGGGTCAGGTGTGGTCCGGCCCCCGGCCGGAGTCGACCTCAGGGCCGCACGTCGCGTGCGCCGGGTCCCGGCGAAGCCTTGCGGCACGGGCCCGGTCCTACGCCGCCGACTCTCCCCCGAGCCACTGCAAGCCCGATGAAATCCCCATGAACCCTTTCGGGTACGGGGTACGGGGTGGTGGGGTGCGGACGGCGCGGGCCCGCGGGGCACCGTGTCGGAGGGACGCGGCGCAGGGCGAGAAGAGTGGCGTCGTCGGTGCGATGGGGGCCGTAGAGCAGGTCGAGGAGGCGGGGGCCAGCGCGTCCTGGAAGCGGGGCAGGACGGCGTCGCGGAGCACGTCGGCGACCTCGGTCAGCGCCGCGGCGCGTGAACGCTGGCGGCGGGCCTCCTCGTCGGCGGCCCGGGCCAGGGCGCGGCGCCGGTGATCGTCGCTGACGTCGATGAGGACGGCCCGCAGCGCCCATACGGGTCCCGCCTTGGGGCGTACCGGCTCGGCGACCATGCGGATGAACCGCTGGACGGGACCGCGCATGCGCAGCTCGCGCGAGGAGCTTCGTTTGCGCAGCAGTACGTCGTAGAGCAGGCCGCAGAACTCGGGCAGGCTGTCGGCGGCGACCAGGGAGGCGAGACCTCGCAGGTCGGGGACGGGGTCCGTCCGGCCCAGGCCGAGGAGGTAGTCGAGGCCGAGGGACGGCTCGACGGTGCCGTCGGCGAGGTTCCACTCCGCCCAGCAGGTCCTGCCCGGTTTCTGGGCGGCTTTCGCCATACGGACGCGGTGCCCCGGTTCCCAGGTGACGAGGAGGTCATGACCGAAGGGGGCGACGTGGACCTCGTTGCTCAGCCGGGCGGGAGGACCGTCCGGGCGGGGGACGAACCACTCCACCGCCTCGGGTCCCTGGGGCCCGCTCGTGGTGGGCGTCGGCGAACATGCGGGGAAGTCCGGTGCGCTCCATGACGGGAAAGCGCTCGAACAGCGCGGCCGGCCCGGTCCAGGGCGGTACGGATCCGGGCGGGATGTGCCTGGCGGCTTAGGCTCGGGCGCACGCGTTCCGCGCCACGTACAGGAAGTCCTCGATCCGGCCGTCGTCGGCGAGTACGGGCCTGACCAGGATCGCCGCCATCGGCATGGCGTCCAGGAGGTCGCTCACGGAGTCCGGGACCGGCTCCGGGGGCTCGCCGGCCGGGCGTGCGGCTTCACGGGGCGGCGGCCGGTGGACGTCGGCGTAGGCGGCGATCCGCTCCCTCTGGGAGGGCGGCAGCTCGCCCACGGCCCGGAGGTCCAGCCGCCGGTGCACGTCCCGACCGGGAGGGAGATGCTTCACGGGCGCCGCCCTTCCAGGGGATGTCCGCTGCGACGCGTCACCCTCACGCCCTCCCGGGGTCAGCGGCCCCGGTCACTCGGCGGTCACGTCCAGGAGGCGCCGGGTGCGGGCGCTCGCGCCGCTGAGCGCGAGGGGGATGCCCAGGCTCGCGCACATGCGGTGGGCGCGGGCGAGGGTGCTGAGGGTGGCGGGGGTGGGGTCGGCGGTCGGGACGGTGATGACCACGCGGACGGGGCGGTGCGCCTGGACCAGCGCCTGGATCTGGAGGGCGCCGGCGGCCCGGTTGGTGACGTCCAGGTCGCGGTGGAGCGTCACCCGAAGGACGTGGTGACGTACGGCGTGGCTGATGAGCAAGGTGTCCCTCCGCGCAGGACGAGGCGCCACAGCCGTTCGCGCTGTGGGCGGTTCGTCCGAGGATGCCACGGAGACCGCTCCGACCGGCGACAACGCGGCGGAGAGGGGTCCCTGACGAGGTGCCCGACGTGACCGACGGGCTCGGAGCGGCTCCACGTAGGGTGGGGAGGGCCGGGTACGACCGGTCGAGATTTCGAACGTGACCTCTCTCACCAGGCGACTTCCCAGGCGGTGTTCATGACCCAGTTCGACATGCCCCTCGACCAACTCCGCACGTATCGCAGCGCGTCCGTGGAGCCGGAGGACTTCGACGCCTTCTGGGCGAAGACCCTCGGCGAGGCGCGGACGCACGAGTTGGACGCCCGCTTCGAGTCCGTCCCGACGGGGCTCTCGACGGTCGACGCGTTCGACGTGACCTTCGCCGGCTTCGACGGACAGCCCGTGAAGGGCTGGTTCCTGCTGCCCGCCGGTACGTCCGAGCCGCTGCCCGTGGTGGTGGAGTTCCTCGGGTACGGCGGCGGGCGCGGGCTTCCGCACACCCACCTGCTCTGGGCCTCGGCCGGCTTCGCCCACTTCGTGATGGACACGCGTGGGCAGGGCAGCGGCTGGGCAACCGGTGACACGCCGGATCCCGTGGGCAGCGCGCCGTCGTTCCCCGGCTTCATGACGCGCGGCGTGGAGGATCCGTACACCTACTACTACCGGCGGCTCTTCACCGACGCGGTGCGTGCCGTGGAGGCCGCCCGCTCGCACCCGCTGGTGGACGCGAGCCGCACCGCGGTGGCCGGGGTCAGCCAGGGCGGCGGGATCACGCTGGCCGTGGCGGGGCTGGTACGGAACCTGGTGGCGGTGGTGCCGGACGTGCCGTTCCTGTGCGACTTCCCGCGGGCGACGACGGTCACGGACCGCACCCCGTACCGCGAGATCGGCAACTACCTGAAGACGCACCGCGGCCGGGTGCGGCAGGTCCAGGAGACGCTGGCCTACTTCGACGGGGTCCACTTCGCGGCCCGCGCCACGGCCCCGGCCCTGTTCTCGACGGCCCTCGAGGACCAGACGTGTCCGCCGTCGACGGTGTTCGCGGCCTTCAACGCGTACGCCGAGGACGACAAGGCCATCGAGGTCTACGACTTCAACGACCACGAGGGGGGCGGCGCCTTCCAGCAGGCGGCCCAGCTCCGCTGGCTGCCGGGGAGGCTGCGCGGCTGATCCGGCCTCCGGGGCCTGCCGCTCGACGGGCCCCGGGGCCTGATCCGCACGACGGGGCCCCGGACCGGTCGCGGAGGTCAGGCGCGGCCGCGCAGGGCGGCCGCGTAGGCGTCGTCGGGGTCGAGGCGGCGCAGTTCCTCCGCGATCAGCTCGGCGGTGCTGCGCACCTTGAGGGCGAGGACCCGGCCGGGCTGGCCGGGGATCTCCAGCCTGGCGACCGGTCCCTCGGGCCGGTCGATGCGGATCTCGCCGTCCGCCGTGCCCATGCGGACGGCCGTGACGACGGGGCCGTCGGTGACGATCCGGTCGACGGGGACACCGAGCCGGACCTCGATCCATCGGGCGAGGAGTTCGGCGCTGGGGTTCTCCGCCTCGCTCTCGACGGCGGCCGAGGTCACGGCCAGCGGGGCCTGGTCGAGCGCGGCGGCCAGCATCGAGCGCCAGGGGGTGAGCCTGGTCCAGGCGAGGTCCGTGTCACCAGGGGCGTAGGAGGCGGCCCGGGTCTCCAGGGCCGCGAGGGGGTCCTCGACCGCGTACATGTCGGTGATGCGGCGCTGCGCCAGCGAGCCCAGCGGGTCCTTGGAGGGCACCTCAGGGGCGTCCACGGGCCACCAGACGACGACGGGGGCGTCGGGCAGCAGCAGCGGCAGGACCACGGAGTCGGCGCGGGCGCCGAGTTCGCCGTGGAGCCGGAGCAGGACCGTCTCGCCCGAGCCCGCGTCGGTGCCGAGCCTGACCTCGGCGTCGAGCCGGGTCTCGTGGCGCTCGCGGGGTGAGCGGGCGTGGCGCTTGATGACCACGAGGGTGCGGGAGGGGTGTTCCCGCGAGGCGTCGTTGGCAGCCCTCACCGAGTCGTAGGCGTTCTCCTCGTCCGTGACGACGACGAGAGTGAGAACGGCGCCGACGGCGGGTGTGCCGACGGCCCTGCGGCCCTTCAGGATCGCTTTGTTGATCTTGCTGGAGTCGGTGTCCGTCAGATCGATCTTCATGCGCGGCGGCCGTCCCTTCCTCTGCGGCGAGCCTAACCCTCCCCGGTGGTCGACGCGTTACGCGGGCTCCGGCTCCGGCGCCGCGTCCGCGGCGGCGGCCTGCTCCTCCGCGCGGCGGCCGACCACGGCCGCCGCGGCGAGCGCGGTGCCGACGAACGCGGTCGCCACCACCCAGGGGCGGTCGACGACATGTCCGGTGGCGTGGTCGAGGGAGTAGCGTCCGGCGCCCGCGACACCGATCGCGGCGGCGACGAAGCCGAGGAACGCCGGGTACTCGTAGCCGCCGCCCTGGGCGAAGAAGCCGGCCGGCGCGTGGACGGCGACGGCGCCCGCCATGGCCCCCGCGGCCGCGGCGCCGGCGGCGGGGGTGGCGAGGCCGAGGGCCAGCAGGACTCCGCCGCCCGCCTCGCCGAGACCGGCCGCGACGGCGCTCTCCCGGCCGGGCCGGAAGCCCATGGCCTCCATGGCCTTGGTGGTGCCCTCGATGCCACCGCCGCCGAACCAGCCGAAGAGCTTCTGGGTGCCGTGGGCGGCGAGCACGGCGCCGGTGCCGACCCGCAGCACGAGGAGCCCGAGATCGCGTCGGTTGAGGTGACCCATGTGTTTCTCCAGTGCAGAGGGTGGACGAGCGGGACGGACGGGTGGACACGTACGCCGTCCACTGTCGTCGCCCTGCCCCGGACGCGCCCCTCGGACCACCCGGCGGATGCGCCGTCCGAGTCACCTTTTGCGGTGTTTGTCCACCGTTGCTTTAGTGGGAGGGCCGTCGCCGCCGAGGGCTGCACGAGCCGCGCCCCCGAGCGGCCCGAGGGAAGTGGGTACGCATGACCGCTGCCGAGTCCGCCGCGACCGCAGCACTGCGGGAGAAGGTCCGGGCGCTGATGCCCCGGGCGAAGGATCGCGGCGGCGCTCCGCGAGGCGTACGGGAAGGACATGGTCCGGTCGGGGCAGGGCGGTTCGATCCCGCTGTGCAACGTGCTCGCCGAGCGGTTCCCGGACGCGGAGATCGCCCTGATCGGTGTCGAGGAGCCCGGCTGTCTCATCCACGCGCCCAACGAGAGCGTCGACCCCTCCGAGATCGAGCGCATGGCGCTCGCCGAGGCGCTCTTCCTCAGCCGCTTCGCGAACCCGAGCTGACCTCTCAGTCCCCTCCCCCTCCCCTCTCTCCCGGAACGAAAGGACATCGACCGTCCATGGCTCAGACTCATGACCGCCCGCGCCAGCAGGACATACCGCCCGGCCCGCTGGGCGGGCTCGCGGGCGCCGCCTGGCAGGCGCTGCTCGTCGCAGGATTCGCGTCGCTGGTGCTCGGTGTGCTCGTCCTCGTCTGGCCGGGCGCCTCGCTGGTCGTGGCCGGTGTGCTCTTCGGCCTCTACCTGCTGTTCAGCGGTGTGATGCAGCTGATCGCCGCCTTCGGTACGCACGCGAGCTCCGCGCTGCGGGTGATGGCCTTCATCAGCGGTGCCTTCTCGATCCTGCTCGGTCTGCTCTGCTTCCGGGGCGCGATGCAGTCGGTCCTGCTGCTGGCCCTCTGGATCGGGTTCGGCTGGCTCTTCCGCGGCATCACCCAGACCGTCGCGGCGGCCTCCGACCCCGCGATGCCGGCGCGCGGCTGGCAGGTCTTCCTCGGCATCGTCAACGCCCTCGCCGGCGTGGTGCTCATCGTGTCCCCGCTGGAATCCGCCGCGGTCCTCGCCCTCCTCGGCGGGATCTGGCTCGTGGCCGTCGGCGCGGTCGAGATCGTCACGGCCTTCCAGGTGCGTTCGCGCGCGAAGGACCTGCCACCAGGGGCCTGACGGAGCCGCTCCGCGCGCCCGCCGCCCGCCCGATTCCCGGGCGGGCGGCGGGCGCTGTTGACGCGTGCGCTACATTTTGCCGGTCCTTGACCACCGATCCCCCGTGATCGTGACCTTTGCGGAGCCCGCACACCATGAGCGACATCGTCAACGGCCTCGGCCGGGCCGGCGCCTACGGGGCCCTGGGCGTGGTCCTGCTGATCCTCGGCATCGTGCTCGTGGACCTGCTGACCCCCGGGAAGCTCGGGCGCCAGATCTGGGAGGACCGCAACCGCAACGCCGCGACCCTGCTGAGCTCGGCCCTCCTCGGCATCGGCGGCATCGTCTTCACCTCGATCTGGACGACGTACGACAACTTCGGCAAGGGCCTCGTGTCCACGGCCGCCTTCGGGCTCCTCGGCCTGGTGATGATGGCCGTGGCGTTCCTGGTCGTGGACCTGGTCACGCCGGGGAAGCTGGGCGCCACCCTGGTCGACCCCGAGCCGCACCCGGCGGTCTGGGTGACCGCCTCCTGCAACCTGGCGGTCTCGGCGATCGTCTCCGCCTCGATCGCCTGACCGCGACCGGCCCGCGTACGGGCTCCGCCTGACGGCCGGAAGCTCCGGGGGTCAGTCCCCCACGGGTTCCACTTCGAGGAAGCGGCGCCCCCGCGGTCCCCGGTAGAGCAGCGCCTCCCAGCCGAGGCGCGCCAGGGCCGGTACGCACGCGCCGAGGACCGCCGCCTCCTCCTGGGCGGCGCCCGAGCCGGGCGGGCCCAGCCACTCGACCACGGCGGCTCCCGGCCGGTCCCCCGCTCTGACCCGGTACCCGGTGCCGGTCCGCGCCCCCGACCCGTCCACGGACGAGGGCGTGAACCCACCGGCCTCCAGGGCGAGGGCCACCGCACGGACCGGCTGCCGCCGCTCCCAGTCGGCGGGCGCGGCTCTCGGGTCGCCGCCCTGGCCCCGTGTCAGCCGCCTGATCTGGAGCAGCCCGTCGAGGGCGGCCCTGATCTCCCGGGACCGCTGCTCGGCCTCGGCGGGCGGCACCGGCGGGCCGTCGCCGGTCGCCGCCTCGAAGCCACCCGCCGGGGCGCCGCTCACAGCAGGCGCCGGATGTCGCCGCGGACCCGGTAGAAGCCGCCCGCCGCGGCGTGCAGGGCATCGACCACGTACCGCGCGCCGGGCTCTCGGATCGCCCGCGGGAACTGCACGTTCCACGCGGAGTCGTAGCCCTGGGAGACGACTCGCACCCGGGTCCTGCCCGACTCGTTCACACACTCCACGACGATCGAACCGGCCGGAGCGGCGTCGACCGTGGTCACGGCGGTCACGGTCGTCGCCGGCTCGTAGACCGGCAGGGCCGCGGCGAGCTTGATGTCCCGGGCGACCGGCACGGTGCCCCCCTGTGCCGCCTGGATCGCCGCCTCGCTCGCGTCCACGCACACCAGGGAACCGTCCGTGGTCACCAGGTAGAGGCGCTCGTCGCGGTACTGCATGGAGAGCGCCGAGCCCCCGCCCGTGCCGAGCTTCCACAGCCGGGTGCCGTCCTCCGCGAAGCAGTAGACGGAGGAGGACGAGTCGGCGGCGAAGACGAACCGGCCGCCGGGCGAGGTGGCACAGGAGTACACCGGGCTGTCGCAGGCGTACACCGCCTCGACGCGTCCGTCCTTCTTCGCCAGCCGCTGGACCTTCTTCCGTGCCGTGCCCGCGTAGACCGCGGTGTCCTCCTGCCAGCCGAAGAGGACCCCGCCCTCGGTGGCCGTGTGCCACAGCTCGCCGCCGCCGTCCGGCGCGTGGGCCGCGACGCCCGACGTGTCCCCGTAGTAGACGGCGTCGCCGTCGGCGCGGACCATCCAGGCGTGCTCGCCCTGGCCGCCGCGCGCCCACTGGTGCTCGTCCTCGTGGTCGATGACGGTGAGCCGGCCCGAACGGTCGGCGACGTGCAGGACGCCCTCGTGGATGTCGAGCCAGAAGATGTCGACGTCGGTGGCGATGTCGTACGCGGCGAAGGGCAGCTTGGACGACAGGTCGTACACCTTGCCGTCGTCACAGCCCGCGTAGATCCAGAAGTCGTCGGCGACCAGGCACTTGACGCCGTCCGGCAGGCTGAACCGGGCCTGCACCTCGCCGGAGCGGTCGAGAGTGAACACGTCCCCCGCCTGGTTCCCGACCCAGCAGCGCTCCTCGTCGACGTGGACGCCGAAGGCGGCGGAGCCGGTCCTGAAGCGCCAGAGCACGGGGGCGACGGCGCGCGCGGTGGACGGCGCGGAGGTGACCTCACGGCGCGTCACGGACCTGGCCGCCCGCTGGCCGCGCACGGCCGGCGCGTATCCCTTGCGGACCTTCTCGCCCAGCTTCTTCGCCGCGGCGGCCTGCGCCTTCGCCTGCGTCGGGAACGTGGAGCGCTGCGTCTGGCCCGCCGTGCCGATCCGGCCGTAACGGACCGACACCGCGAGTTCCTCCACGGTCACTTCGTAGAACTTGTGGGCACCGCCGCCGTCCTGCGACAGCTCCAGATAGGTCGTCGTCATGGGGAAGACGTTAGGGGCACCCACTGACAACGGCCTTCCGCGAAGTCCTGGCCAAGGGACTGAGTCCCGGACAGCCGGGACTCACGTCGGCCGCGCGGCGAACCGACCGCCTGTCAGGCGTCGACCGGGTCCGGTGTCGCCGAACGGTTCTCCCCCGCCGCCGCACGGTTCTCCTTGATCGTGATCCGGCCCTTGCGGATCGTGGCGAGGCGGGGCGCCCGGCGGGCGATCGCACTGTCGTGGGTGACCATGACGAAGGTCAGCCCGTGCTCCTTCCAGAGCCCTTCGAGCAGCTCGACGATCTCGTCGCGCATCGACTCGTCGAGGTTTCCGGTGGGTTCGTCGGCGAGGAGCACCTTCGGGCGCTTCACCAGCGCGCGGGCGATGGCGACCCGCTGCTGCTGGCCTCCGGAGAGTTCGGACGGCAGATGGCCGAGGCGTTCGCCGAGCCCGACCGATTCGAGCGCCTCCGCGGCCCTGCTGCGGCGCTCGGCGGGCCGGCCGCCGAGCGGCACGAGCGCGGTCTCCACGTTCTCCTGCGCGGTGAGCGTGGGGATGAGGTTGAAGCTCTGGAAGACGAAGCCGATGTTCTGGCCGCGCACGGCGGTCAGTCTGCGCTCGGAGAGCGCGGCCAGGTCGATGCCGTCGAGCAGGACCTGCCCGGACGTGGGGCGGTCGAGGCCGCCGAGCATCTGGAGGAGGGTCGACTTGCCGCCGCCCGTGGGGCCCTGGATGACCAGCCGGTCCCCCTGCTCGAGGGTGAGGTCGACCCCGGCGAGCGCGTCGACCCGCTGCTGCCCCCGCCGGTACTGCTTGGTGACGCCGATGAGTTCGTACATGCTGCGACTCCTGTGGAACGTGGGTGGGTTCGGGCGGCTACTCGACGCGGCGCAGGGCGTCGGCGGGACGCAGACGCGAGGCGCGCCACGCGCCGAAGGCGCCGGCGACGAGGCCGCCGCCGAGGGCGAGGAGGACGGCGAGACCCACGGTGGTGACGCTGACCGGGGCGGAGAGGGCGATGTCGACGGTCTTCCCGGCGGCCGTGCCCGCGGGGCCTCCGCCGAAGATCATGCCGCCACGTCCGCCGCCGCCGAACGCCCCGCCGAACGCCCCGCCGGTCGCACCGAGTTCGGCCGTGAGGGTCGGGCTGACGGCGGTCACCGCGTACGCTCCGGCCAGGCCGACCGCGATGCCGAGGGCGCCGCCGATGACGCCGTTGACGAGGGCCTCGCCGACCACCTGGCGGGTGACCCGGCCGCTCGTCCAGCCGAGCGCCTTGAGCGTGCCGAACTCTCGGACCCGGCGGGTGACGGCGGAGGAGGTGAGGAGTCCGGCGACGAGGACGGCGGCGAGCAGCACGGCGTACGAGAGCCACTTGCCGACGTTCGAGGCGAGGTCGGACGCGGTGTCGAGGGAGCCGGAGACCGTCTGGGCGAGGTCGGCGGACGTGGTGACGGTGGTGCCGGTGACGTTCTTCTGAATGGCGGTCTTGACCGCGTCGATGCGCGTCGAGTCGGTCGCCTTCACGTAGATCGTGGTGATCTCGGCCGCGGAGGCGGAGAGCGTCTGCGCCTGCTTCAGCGGCAGGTACACCTGGGCGGCGGCCTGTCCGCGGTCGGCGGTCGCGATGCCGATGACCTCGAACTTCACGCCCTTGACGGTCAGTTCGTCGCCGAGTGCCAGTCCCTGCTTCTGGGCGTAGGCGCTGTCGACGACGGCGACCTTCGCGTCGGTCTCGGTCGTCTTGAACGTACGGCCCTGGGAGACCGTGGAGGTGGTGAGGGGGCCGAGGTCGGGCGCGGTGACGTCGGTGCCGTAGAGCGTGAAGGAGTCGACGTCGAAGGCCGCGCCGCCGCCGGTGACGGTGTCGCCGGGGCCTGAGCCGCCTCCGGTGCCGCCGTTCCCGGTGCCCGGCTGGGCCGGCTGGGGCTGGCCGCGCTGAATCTTGCCCCGCGCGAACTCACCGTTGATCTTCAGGTTGACGAGGCTGAGGCCGCCCACCGCCCGCTCGACGCCGGGCTGTCGGCCGACCGTGGCGACGGTGGAGTCGGCGAGGGTCTGGAAGCCCTGGACCATCAGCCGGTCGCTGCTCTGCTCCTCGCCCTCCTCCTTGCCCTTGAACTCGAACCGGGGCCGCTGCGGCGCCGCGCCGTCCTCGGGCCGCTCCTGGGCCTTGGTCACCGTCAGGTCCGTGCCGAGCCCGTAGAGGGACTCGAGGACCTTGCCCTGGGCCTGGTTCATGCCGGAGGAGACGGAGTTGACGACGATGACCAGCGCGATCCCGAGCGCGAGCCCGGAGGCGACGACGAGCGCCGCCCTTCTGCGGCGGCGCAGTTCGCGCCGGAGGTAGGTGAAGAACATGGGCGTGAAGCTAGGGGCCGTGCGTGATGACGGGATAAGGCCCACGTGAGAGCGGGATGAGAGCGGCGGGACTCCTGGCCGACGCCGTCGGCAGAGCGGGATGAGAGCGGCGGCCGCACCGGCCGCGGGAGAGGCCGGCGCACCGGCCGCGGGAGAGGCTGCCGCGCCGGCCGCCGGAGCGGTCGTCGGCCTGGCCCCGGGGAGCCCCCAGATGGCAGAGTCGGCGTCATGTCCGACAACGACGGCGGGATCTCGCGGATGGGCCCGGTGACGGCACTGCTCGACGCCACCGGGGTGTTCTTCAAGTCGGCGCGCGACGCCTTCCCCGGAGCGGGCGCGGCGGACTGGGCGGCGGCCGCCGCACTCGACCCCGACGCGTTCGGCCCCGGCGACGCCTGGCGGCTGGACTTCCGCTGCTTCGCCGTCGCCGACCCGGGCGGTACGGGCGGCTGGACCCTGATCGACGCGGGCGTCGGACCCGCCGAGGGGCCCGGGGCGCCCTGGTGTCCCGTGCCCGGCCGGCTGCCCGGGCTGCTCTCGGCGGCCGGGATCGACCGGTCCGACGTCCACACCGTGGTCCTGACGCATCTGCACGAGGACCACACCGGCTGGGCCGCCGACGCCGCCGGGCGGCCCTTCTTCCCCGATGCCCGGTACGTCGTCCAGCGCGCGGAGACCGCCGCCCTCGACCGGCGGGACCCCGTGTGGGACTGGGTGGTGGAGCCGCTCCGTACCGCGGGACAGCTGCACGAGGTCGACGGCCGGCACCGGCTGTGCCCCGGCCTCACGCTCCTTCCGACCCCCGGGCACACCCCCGGCCATCAGTCGGCCCTGGTCGAACGGCCGGACGGGCGGGACGTCCTCGTCACCGGCGACCTCCTCGTGCACGCCGTCCAGCTCGCCGCTCCGGGCGTGGCCTACTCCCACGAACGCGACCAGGACGCGGCCCGCACCTCCCGTGAGGAGCTGCTCTCGCGGGCCGTCGACAGCGGGGCGCTGCTCGCGACGGCGCACCTCACCCGGCCGTTCGTCGAACCGCCGCCGGCTTCCTCACGGCGGAGCGACACCACTGAACGTCCGTCAGCTCCCTGACGTGGCGTACGCCAGCGGGTCGGCCAGGACGTCGTGGAGGACGAGCGCCGCCGCACCCCGGGAGGCGTCGGTAGCGGCGGACGCGGCCCGCAGGCGGCCCGCGTCCGGGGTCCAGAGACCGGAGACCACGCGGGCGGACAGCTCCTCCGCGAGGGCGGGTGCCAGCCACGGCATCAACTGCGGGTAGATGCCGCCGAGGACGACCGCCTCGGGGTCGAGCAGGTTCACGGCTCCCGACAGGGCGCGCCCGAGCATCCGGCCCGCCTCCGCGAGCGCGGCGAGGGCGAGCGGGTCCCCCGTCCCGGCGCGGTGCGCCAGGTCCGGAACGCCGCTCGCCTCCGCCGACCGCAGGAGGGCGGCCTGCCCGGCGTACTGCTCGAGACAGCCCCGGGAGCCGCAGCGGCAGCGGCGGCCCTCCGCGTCGACGACGAGGTGGCCGATCTCACCGGCGAATCCGTGGGCGCCGCGCAGGAGTTCGCCGTGGACGACGATCGCGCCGCCGACGCCGATCTCCCCCGTCAGGTGCAGAAACGTGCGGAGGTCGCCGTGGGTGCCGAACCACAGCTCGGCGAGGGCAGCCATGTTGGCCTCGTTGTCGGAGGTCAGGGCGAGGCCCGCGGTGCCGGGCCGCAGCGCCGTGAGGGCCTCGCCGAAGAGGCGCTCCGCGTCGGCCTCGTGCCAGCCGAGGTTGGGGGCCTGCCGGACGGTTCCGCCGGAGACCAGGCCCGGCAGGGCGAGCCCGGCGGCGGCCGGGGCGAGCCGGTGCGCGGCGGCCTCCTCCAGGGCTTCGGCGGTGATACGGGCGGCCCTGGCCAGGACCTCGGGGGCGCCGGCCGCGCGGTTGTCGAGGCGTTCGGTGCGGCGGACGCGGTCGGTGCCGGTCAGGTCGACGACGCAGACCGTCACGTAGTCGACGTTGATCTCGACGCCGATCCCGGCCGGTCCGGTGTCGGCGGGCTTGAGGACGGTGCCCGGCCGTCCCGCCTGCCCGCTGAACGTCTTGCCCGACTCGACGAGGAAACCGAGGTCGAGGAGCTGCTCGACGAGGGAGGAGACGGCGGGCCGGGTGAGACCGACGCGGGCGGCGACGGCGGCCCGTGTGGTCTCCCCCGCGTCGTGGACGGTCCGCAGGACGAGGCTCAGGTTGTGCCGGCGCACGCCCGACTTGTCGGCCTTGGGTTCCGTGGGCTGGTTCATGGTGGGCCAGAGCCTAGTCGTCCCTTTCGCTCATCCGAAAAAACGGTCGAGCGGTCGACGTGCGCGTGGCCCGGGGCCGTCCTCGTCCGACACGGCCGGGTCGCCGACGCGGCCGGGTCGCCGTCGCAGGCCGGGTCGCCGACACGGTCAGGCCGCCGACGCGGTCGAAGCAACGGCCCGTGCCGGCGGCCGGTCGCGGTCGGCTTGGACTTTCGTCCCGGTCCGTGGATCCTTGTGCGATCCCGTGGCGGGCCCCCGGCCGGCTCGCGATCATGACGGGTGTGAACATCGACATCTCGCTTCCTCTCGCGCTGCGCTGGGTGACCGCCCCGGCGGAGTGGTCCCTCGCCGACGGCGTCCTGACCGTCACCGCCGCCCCGTGCACGGACATCTTCACGGCCCCCGTCGGCGGGGCCGTGCGACGCGACGCCGCCGTGGCGCTGACCACTCCGCCGGACGGCGACTGGCAGTTCTCGGCCCGGCTCCGCGTCGGCTTCCGGTCCGCCTGGGACGCGGGCGCCCTCATCGTCTGGGCCGACGACGGCCACTGGGCCAAGCTCAACTTCGAGCAGGCGCCCGACGGGGCCCCGAGCGTCTACTCGGTCGTGACCCGCGGACGGTCCGACGACGCGCTCGCCGGCCCGGTCGCGGCGGACGCGCTGTGGCTGCGCATCAGCCGGATCGAGGGGGCGTTCGCCTTCCACGTGTCGGAGGACGGCGCGTCCTGGCGGCTCGTGCGGCAGTTCGCCCTGGACTCCGTCGATGCCCCACAAGTCGGCATCGAGGTGCAGTCGCCCGTCGGCGAGGGGTGCCGGGTCGACTTCGACACCCTCCACCTGGCGCCCACCCGGCTGGCCGACCTCTTCGGCGGCGGCTGAGCCCCCTTACGACGGTTCCGGACCGCCCAGCAGGGTCGGCGTGGCGGCCGAGAGAACTCCGGCGATCCGGTCCCAGGCCGCCTCGTCGCGGGTGACCGGAGGCAGGACGTCGCCCTTCCCCGCGCCCCAGGCGGTGGCCAGGGCCACGGGGTCGGCCCCCGTCACCGCACCGCCCGCGAGGGCCGCCGCGCCGAGCGCGACGAGTTCGGTGGCGGCGGGGACGACAAGCGGCCTGCCGGAGAGCCTGCGGACGGTCTCGGTCCAGGCCCGGCCCTGCGCGCCGCCCCCGATGAGCCGCAGCGGCCGGTCCCGTACGGCGGGATCGGCCGGGTCGAGGCCGCAGGCGGCGAGCAACCGGTCGAGGGCGTGCAGCACGGTGAAGGCCGCGCCCTCGTAGGCGGCGCCGAGGACCGCCCGGGGGTCGGTGCCGTGCCGGAGGCCGGTGACGAGTCCTGCGGCGTGCGGGAGGTCGGGGGTGCGTTCGCCGTCGAGGTACGGCAGGACGACCACCTCGCCTCCCGGTGTGACGTCCTCCCGGTCGAGGCCGAGGAGGGTGGCGAACCGGTCGACGGCGAGGGTGCAGTTGAGGGTGCAGCCGAGCGGGAGGTGGGTGCCGTCGGTCGCGGCGAAGCCGGCGAGTCCCGGGTCGGCGGGGCGGGCGAGCGTCGCGGCGAAGACGGTGCCGGAGGTGCCGAGGCTGACGACCGGGTGGTCGAGGAGTCCCGCGCCGCCGAGGCCGAGGCCGACGGCGGCGGCCATGTTGTCGCCGGTTCCGGCGGCGACGGCGACGGTACGGGGCAGCCCGAGGGCCTCGGCGGCGGCCTCCGTGAGGGTGCCGACGCGGGTGGCGCCGCTCGGGGCGACCGTGGGCAGGAGGGCCTTGTCCAGGCCGATGAGGTCCAGGACGTCGGGGTCGTAGGTGCCGGTGGCGGTGCCGTACCAGCAGGTTCCCGAGGCGTCGCCGGGGTCGGTCACGGCCTGCCCGGTGAGGCGCTCGGTGAGGAAGTCGTGCGGGAGGCGGACCCCCGTGGCGGCCGCGGCCCGCTCCGGTTCGTTCTCCCGCAGCCACTGCCATTTGGCGGCGGTCATGGAGGCGACGGGGACGGATCCGGTGCGGGCCGTCCAGGAGGCGGGGCCGCCGAGGCGGGCGGCGAGGGCGGCCGCCTGGGGTGCGGAGCGGGTGTCGTTCCAGAGCAGCGCGGGGCGCAGGGGGCGGCCGTCGGCGCCGAGGGTGACGAGGCCGTGCTGCTGTCCGGCGACCGCGATGCCGGTGACGGAGGCGGCCGGGACGCCGGCGTCCCGTACGGCGGCGCGGACCGCCGTGACGAGGGCGGTCCACCACTCCTCGGGGTCGGACTCACGGGCGCCGCCGGCCCCGGTGACGGTGTGCGGGGCGCGGCCGATGCCGAGGAGTTCGCCGGTGTCCGCGTCGACGGCGGCGGCCTTGGTGGACTGCGTGGAGCTGTCCACGCCGATCACGATCGAGCGGCTGGTGGGCACGCCCTCACCTCATTCCTGTGCGGGGTCGTCGGCTGGTTCACATGGGGTCGATGCGCGACCGGGACTGGCGCCCGGGGGCGTCCGTCCCGTATTAGTTATCTCAGAAAACAAATCCGGCTGCCAGTACCGCTGCCCGTACCAGGGAGACACCATGACGGACCGCTTGTCGCCTACCCCCGAGGACCGCTTCACCTTCGGCCTGTGGACCGTCGGGTGGCAGGGCCGCGACCCCTTCGGCGAGGCCACCCGCCCCGCCCTCGACCCCGTCGAGTCGGTCGAGCGCCTCGCCGGGCTCGGCGCGTACGGCGTCACGTTCCACGACGACGACCTCATCCCCTTCGGCGCCCCGGAGTCCGAGCGCGACGCGATCGTCAAGCGCTTCCGCGCGGCCCTCGACCGCACCGGTCTCGCGGTGCCGATGGCCACCACGAACCTCTTCGGCCACCCCGTCTTCAAGGACGGCGCCTTCACCGCCAACGACCGGGACGTCCGCCGCTTCGCCCTGCGCAAGACGCTCCGCAACATCGACCTGGCCGTCGAACTCGGCGCCACGGTGTACGTGGCCTGGGGCGGCCGCGAGGGCGCCGAGTCCGGGGCCGCCAAGGACGTGCAGGTGGCGCTCGACCGGATGAAGGAGGCGTTCGACCTGCTCGGCCAGTACGTCACCGAGCAGGGCTACGACCTGCGCTTCGCGATCGAGCCCAAGCCGAACGAGCCGCGCGGCGACATCCTGCTGCCCACCATCGGCCACGCCCTGGCGTTCATCGAGCGCCTGGAGCGCCCCGAGCTCGTCGGCGTGAACCCGGAGACCGGCCACGAGCAGATGGCGGGCCTCAACTTCCCGCACGGCATCGCGCAGGCCCTGTGGGCGGGCAAGCTCTTCCACATCGACCTGAACGGCCAGTCCGGCATCAAGTACGACCAGGACTTCCGCTTCGGGGCCGGCGATCTGCGTCAGGCGTTCTGGCTGGTGGACCTGCTCGAGACGGCCGGATACGCGGGGCCGCGCCACTTCGACTTCAAGCCGGTGCGTACGGACGGCTTCGACGGGGTGTGGGAGTCCGCGAAGAACTGCATGCGCAACTACCTGATCCTCAAGGAGCGCGCCGCCGCCTTCCGCGCCGATCCGGACGTCGTCGCGGCCCTCGCCGCCTCCCGGCTGCCCGAGCTCGCCGTCCCCACGGCCGCGGACGGCCTCGCGGGTCTGCTCGCCGACCCGACGGCGTACGAGACCTTCGACCCGGACGCGGCGGCCGCGCGCTCGATGGCCTTCGAGCACCTGGACCAGCTGGCCCTCGAGCACCTGCTCGGCGTGCGCTGACCCTGCGCACGAAGGCCCCGTGCACGTCCCCGCGTGGGCAGGCCCCTCGTACGGAGGTCAGTGCCCGGCGAGCGTCGAACGGCGGACGACCAGTTCCGGCTGGAGCACGACGTGCTCGTGCCGGTGGTCGGCCGCCTGCTCGCCGGTCTCCTCCAGGAGCAGTTCGGCGGCCTTCGCCCCGAGCGTCAGCGCCGGCTGCCGTACGGAGGTCAGGGGTACGGTCGCCGCCGCCGCGAACTCGATGTCGTCGTAGCCGACGATGGCCATGTCCTCCGGGACCCGCACCCCTGCCGCGTAGAGCGCCTGGAGCACGCCGAGGGCCAGCAGGTCGTTCGCGCAGAAGACGGCGGTCGGGCGGTCGGGGAGACCGAGCAGCCGGGACCCGGCGTCACGCCCGGAGGCCACGTCGAGGCGGTCCGCCGGGAGTTCGCGCAGCGCCGACGCGGGCAGCCCGGCCTCGGCGAGCGCGAGCAGGGCGCCCTCGCGCCGGTCGCGGACCTGCTGGAGGTGCGAGGGTCCGCTGACGTACGCGAAGGACCGGTGCCCCGTCGCGGTGAGGTGCCGGATCGCCAGGGCTCCGCCGACCACGTCGTCCACCGAGACCGAGCAGCCGGCGTCATCGCCCGCCACCCGGTCGACGAGCACCGAGGGGATGCCGTGCCGGCGGAACTCCCGCAGGTTGGCGCCGCTGGGGTCGGCGGGGGTGAGCAGGACGCCCCGGACGCGCTGCTCGGCGAAGAGACCGAGGTAGTCGGCCTCGTCCCGGGCGTTCTGGTCGCTGTTGCAGACCATGACGCCCAGGCCGGCCGCCTTGGCGGTGCGCTCGGCGCCCCGGGCGATGTCGACGAAGAACGGGTTGCCCATGTCGAGGACGAGCAGCGCCATGATCCGGCTGCGGCCCGCCCGCAGCTGGCGGGCGGATTCGCTGCGCACGTAGCCGAGGCGGGAAATGACCCCCCGTACGTGCTGGAGCGTCGCGGGCGAGACCCGGTCGGGCTGGTTGATCACGTTGGAGACGGTGCCGACGGAGACTCCCGCCTCGCGTGCCACGTCCTTGATGCCGACGTTCCCGACGGGCCCGCCGCTACCGCCGCTCCCGCCGTTCCCGACCGTCCGCGCGGTGTCCGTCATCCGTCCCACCTGGTCCGTCCTGCCCCTGCCACCACCCTGTCCGGGTGTGGTCCCGCCCCTCGTTTCATCCTAAGCGGCCCCACGCGTCCGCCCGGCTCACCTCACGCGAGGTGGAAGACCTCGGTCAGCGGGTGCATGGCCGCGTCGGGCGCCTGCCCGTCGAGCTCCTCGAAGAACTCCGCCATCTCGGCCTGCCAGCGGACGTTGACCTCTGCGGCCTCCATCGCGGCGCGCGCCCGGTCGAAGTCCGGCGTCTCCAGATAGCCGACGAGGAGCCCGTCCTCGCGGAGGAACAGGGAGTAGTTGTGCCAGCCGGCGGCGGAGAGCGCCGCGAGCATGTCGGCCCAGACGTGCTCGTGACGCGCGCGGTACTCGTCCACGCGCCCGGCCCGGACCTTCAGCAGGAAACAGACTCGCTGCATGTTCGCCATGGCGCCTCTTCAGTGAAATGTTTCATTTCCTCGGGGCAGGACGCTAGGACGGGAGTGGGGCTGCGGTCAAGGCTCTTGACAACACCTCGGAGGACTGCGGGCTTCAGCCATGCAATGAATCGATTCACGATGGCATCCGAAAACGCCCTCCCGAAACGACGAAGGAGCGGCCGGACCCTTGGGGGTCAGGCCGCTCCGGTTCCTCGCGGTCACGCCGATTCGCGGCGTACCAGCTCCGTCGGCAGGATGACCGCCGCCGGTTCCTCGCCCGCGATCCGGGCGAGCAGCGTCCGCACCATCTCGGTGCTGATCCGGTCCCAGGGCTGGCGGATGGTGGTCAGCGAGGGACGGGTGGACAGGGCCGCCGGGGAGTCGTCGAAACCGCCGACGGCGATGTCCTCCGGGACCCTGCGGCCCGCGCGGGCGAACGCGTCGAGGACGCCCTGCGCCATCAGGTCGGAGGCGACGAACACGGCGTCGATGTCGGGGGCGCGTTCCAGGAGGACGCGGGCCGCCTCCTCGCCGCTGACCCTGCTGTAGTCACCGGGGGCGATCAGGGTCTCGTCGGCGGGCAGGCCGCACTCGGCGAGCGTCTCGCGGTATCCGGCGAGGCGCTCCACCCCGCCGGGGGTATCGGGCGGTCCGGTGACGGTGGCGATCCGGCGCCGCCCCGAGGCGTACAGATGGCGGACCATGTCGCGGGCGCCGTCGCGGTCGTCGGCGGCGACGTAGCCGATCTTGGCGGTCTGGCCGAGCGGCTTGCCGCAGGCGACGACGGGGACGCCCGCCTCGTGCAGCCGGGCCACCACGGGATCGCCGGAGTGGCTGGAGACGAGGAGGACGCCGTCGACGTGACCGGCCTCGATGTAGCGGAGGTTGCGGCGGCGTTCGTCCTCGGTGCCGGCGATCATCAGGAGAAGCGGGATGTCCTGGGCCGCGAGCGCCTGGGTGCAGGCGCGGAGCAGCACGTTGAAGTTGGGGTCCTCGAAGAACCGCTCCTGGGGTTCGGTCAGGAGGAAGGCGACCGAGTCGGACTTGCCAGTGATCAGCGAGCGGGCGTGCCGGTTGACGACGTATCCCGTTCTTCGGATCGCGGCGTCGACGGCCGCCTTCGCCGTCGGGCTGACGTAGTGGCCGCCGTTGAGGACTCGGGAGACGGTGCCGCGCGAGACGCCGGCCTCGCGGGCCACGTCGTGGATGGTCGCCGGACGGCGCCTGCTCGCTGCTGTGCTCATGCTGTGTGATTCCCCTCGATCCCCTGTGTTCAGGACTTTACGGCGCCGGAGAGCAGGTCGAGGCTCCAGAAGCGCTGGATGACGAGGAACAGGGCGATGAGCGGGACGATGGCGAGCAGCGCGCCGGTGATCACGAGGTTGTAGAGGGAGGGCTGGCTCGCGCCCTGCTTGAGGAGGGTGAACAGGCCGACGGTCATGGGGAACTTCTCGTCGTCGCCGAGCATGATGAACGGCAGCAGGAAGTTGTTCCAGATGGCGACGAACTGGAAGAGGAAGATCGTCACCAGGCCGGGGGACATCATCGGGACGGCGATGCGCAGGAAGATCCGCCACTCACCGGCGCCGTCCACGCGGCCCGCCTCGACGAGCTCCATCGGGATGGCGGCCTCGGCGTAGATGCGGCCGAGGTAGACGCCGTACGGGGAGAGGACCAGCGGCAGCAGCACGGAGGCGTACGTGTCCGTCAGGTCGGCCTCGGCCATGAGCAGGTACTGCGGGATGGCGAGGATGACCGGGGGCATGAGGACGCCGGTGAGCATGATGTTGAAGAAGGCCTCGCGGCCGCGGAAGCGGTAGACGGCGAGGGCGTATCCGGCGAACGCGGAGACGACGGTGGACAGGACGGCGCCGAGTCCCGCGTAGAGGACCGAGTTGCCCATCCAGCGCCAGTAGATGCCCTCCCGGTAGGCGGTCAGGTCGGAGACGTTGTCGCCGAGGCCGTTGCCGGGGAGGAAGGTGAAGGTGGAGAAGAGGTCGGAGGCCGGCTTGGTGGCGGCGACCAGGACCCAGGCGACCGGCAGCAGGCAGTACAGCGCGCCGAGGACGAGGGCCGCCGTGGGCAGCAGGGCGGTGCGGCGCGGGGCGGGAGGGCCCTGCGGGACGCCGGGGGTGGTGCCGGCGGCCGGGGCGCGCTTGCGGACGGCCGGGGAGGCGAGCCCGGTCATCGGGTTGCTCCTTGTGTGGTGCGGCGGTTGGAGATCCTGAGGAGGGCGAAGGAGAGCGCGAAGGTGGCGAGGGCGAGCACGACGGCGGTGGCCGACGCGGCGTAGATGTTCCCCCCGGTGAACGCGTCGCTGTAGACCTTCATGAGGGGGCTCCAGGTGCTCGGGATGCCGTTGGTGAGCGGCTTGAGCGTCATGGGCTCGTTGAAGACCTGGAGGGTCGCGATGATCGAGAAGAAGAAGGTGAGCACCAGTGAGGGCACCACCATCGGGATCTTGATGCGGAGCGCGATCTGGAGTTCGGAGCAGCCGTCGAGCTTGGCGGCCTCGTACACCTCGGCGGGCAGGGAGCGCAGCGCGGTGTAGATGACGATCATGTTGAAGCCGGTGCCGCCCCAGACGGCGATGTTCGACATCGCCAGGTAGAGCGGTCCGCCGTCCATGAGGTCGGGCTGCGGCAGTCCGAACTTGTCCAGGAGGAAGAGGAACGGGCTGACGTCCGGGAGGTAGAGGAAGCCCCAGAGGACGGCCGCGATGACGCCGGGTACGGCGTACGGCAGGAAGATCGCGAGCCGGGCGAAGGAGCGGGCCCTCACGCGCTCGGAGTCGAGCAGGAGCGCGAAGAACAGGGCGAGGCCGAGCATCACGGGGACGACGATCGCGCCGTAGCCGAGGACGCGCAGCGCGCTGCCGAGGAGTTCGGAGTCGGTGAGGGCGGAGGTGTAGTTCTCCAGGCCGGCCCACACCTCGGTCTTGGCGCCCTTGCCGAGGCCGAGTCCCTTGATCCGGACCTTGTGGAAGCTGAGCCAGAGGGCGTAGCCGATGGGCAGGGCGAAGAAGAGGACGAAGAGGACGCCGGCGGGGAGGAGGAAGCCGTACGGGGCCGCCTTGACCCCGTACGACCTGCGTGCGCCCTTGGGGGGCTGTGTCACTTGGCGACCTCGAAGCCCTGCTTCGACAGGTCGGCGACGGTGGCCGTCCGGACCTTGGCGAGGGCGGCGTCGAAGCCGGACTTGGCCTTGGCGGCCTTGCCGAACTCGTCCTTGAAGGACGTGTAGGCGACGTTCACGTTGGGGCCCCAGGCGGCCGGTGCGGTGGTCTTCGCTATCTCGGCGGCGCGGGTGTAGAAGTCGGCCTGGTTCGGGAAGAACGCGGGGGCCTGCGCGAGGGCGCCGCTGGTCTGGGCGGCGGTGGCGGCCGGGTAGATGCCGCTCTCCTTCACCAGGGCCTCCAGGGCCTTGGGGTCGGTGTTCAGCCAGGTGGCGAACTTCGCGGCGGCCGCCTTGTGCTTGGAGTCGGTGGTGACGGCGGTGGAGGAGCCGCCCCAGCTGCCGGTGGCGGTCTCGCCCTTGTTCCACTGCGGGAGCGGGGCCATGGCCCACTTGCCCTTGGTGTCGGGGGCGGCGGTGGTCAGGGTGCCGGGGGCCCACACGGCGCTGACCCAGGCGAGCTGTTCGCCGGTGTTGAGGGCCTTGTTCCAGGCGGGCGTGTACATCGGCTGGTTGTCGACGGCGCCCTCGGCGACCAGGCCGCCCCAGAAGTCGGTGACCTTCTTGGTGGCGGCGTCCTCGATGCCGACCTTCCAGGTGTCGCCCTCGAAGGTCCACCACTTGGCGCCGGCCTGCTGGGAGAGGCCGGCGAAGAGGCCGGCGTCGTTGGCGGAGAAGGTGGTCAGGGCCTTCTCCGGCGCCTTCTTCTTGAGGGCGCGGGCGGTCTCGGCGAACTCGTCCCAGGTGGTGGGGACGGTCAGGCCGTACTGCTTGAAGAGGTCCTCGCGGTAGAAGAACATCAGCGGGCCGGAGTCCTGCGGCAGCGCGTAGACGGCCTCGCCGCCGAAGGTGGTCTGCTGCCAGATGCCCGGGGCGAACTTGTCCTTGACGCCCTGGACCTCGGGGGCGATGTCCGCGAGGGCGTCGTTGGAGACGAGGGTCGGCAGCGCCTGGTACTCGGCCTGCACCAGGTCGGGGCCCTTGTGGGCCTTCGTGGCGGTGATGATCTTGGTGACGAGGTCGTCTCCGGAGGCCTGCTTCTGCACCGTGACCTGGATGTCGGGGTGTTCGGCGTTCCAGAGGGCCGCGACCTTGTCCATGCCGGGCGCCCAGGCCCAGTAGGTGAGCGAGACCGGGCCGGAGGCCGCACCGGCCTCGTCGCCGGAGTCGGAGGAGCCACAGGCGGTGAGCGCGGTGGCGCCCAGGAGGACGGCGGTGGCGGCGGCGAGGCTGCGGCGCGTGATGTGGGGCATGGGGTACTTCTCCCTGACCGAAAGGGGCCTCTCCCTCGGACGGAGAGGCCGACCATGCATCTGTGAGCGTTCACAGTAGAGAAACGTTCCGGACACTTGTCAATGGTTGTTCCTGTGCGGTTATGTTGCGTTGCCACATCGAGATCGAGTGTGTGCACGTTCCCAACCGAACGAAGCTTTTATCGCCCGACGTTTCAGGAGACACTCATGCCGCAGACCACTCCCAAGGGCCTGCACCGGCTCGCGTTCGGCGGGGACTACAACCCCGAGCAATGGCCGGAAAGCGTCTGGCAGGAGGACGTCCGCCTCATGCAGGAGGCGGGCGTCACCATGGTGAGCGTCGGGATCTTCTCCTGGGCCCTCCTCGAACCGGAGCCCGGCCGGTACGACTTCGGCTGGCTCGACCGGCTCCTCGACCTGCTCCACGAGCACGGCGTCCGCGTCGACCTGGGCACCCCGACCGTGGCGCCGCCCGCCTGGTTCTACCGCGCCCACCCGGAGGCACTGCCCGTCACCGCCGAGGGGGTCCGCCACTCCTATGGATCGCGCGGGGCGATCTGTCACAGTTCCTCCGCCTACCGCGCGGCCGCCGCCGGCATCACCACCGAGCTGGCCCGCCGCTACGGCACCCACCCGGCGCTCGCGCTCTGGCACGTCCACAACGAGTACGGCGTGCCCGTCAGCGCCTGCTACTGCGACGGCTGCGCCGCCCACTTCCGCCGCTGGCTGGACCGGACGTACGGCTCGGTCGAGGCCGTGAACGAGGCCTGGGGCACCGCCTTCTGGGGGCAGCGCTACTCCTCGTACGAGGAGATCGCCCCGCCCCGGGTCACCCCGACCGTCGGCAACCCGGCCCAACAGCTCGACTACCGCCGCTTCGCCGACGCCACCATCCTCGAGAACTTCCGGATGGAACGGGACATCCTGCACGGCCTCGCCCCCGGCATCCCCGTCACCACCAACTTCATGACGGCGCTCAGCCAGTGCGACTCCATCGACTACTGGGCCTGGGGCCGCGAGGTCGACCTCGTCACCAACGACCACTACCTGATCACCGACGGCCGCCGCACCCACGTCAACCTGGCGATGGCCGCCGACCTCACCCGCTCCGTCGCCGGCGGCGCCCCCTGGCTGCTCCTGGAGCACTCCACGTCAGGGGTGAACTGGCAGGCCCGCAACCCGGCCAAGCGCCCCGGCGAGATGGCCCGCAACTCCCTCGCCCACGTCGCCCGCGGTTCCGAGGGCGCCATGTTCTTCCAGTGGCGCCAGTCCCGGCGCGGCGCCGAGAAGTTCCACTCCGCGATGGTCCCGCACGGCGGCACCGACACCCGGATCTGGCGCGAGGTCGTCGCGCTCGGCGCCGGCCTGGAGGCCCTGACCGAACTCCGCGGCACCCGGACCGTCCCGGACGTCGCCATGCTCTGGGACTGGCACTCCTGGTGGGCCCAGAACCTGGAATGGCGCCCGAACGAGGCCCACGACGCCCGCGAGCGCGCCGACAGCTTCTACGAGACGCTCTACGACCGGCACCTCACCGTCGACTTCGCCCACCCCGAGTCCGACCTGTCGGCCTACCCCCTGGTCGTCGTCCCCGCGCTCTACCTCATGACCGAGGCCGCCGGGCAGAACCTGCGCGAGTACGTCGAGAACGGCGGCACGCTCGTCGTCTCGTACTTCTCCGGGATCGTCGACCAGCACGACGCCGTCCACCCCGGCGCCTACCCCGGCGCCCTGCGCGACGTCCTCGGCCTCACCGTGGACGAGTGGTCGCCGCTCCTGGACGACCAGCGCGTCACGATCGCCGGCCCCGGCGGCGCCTCCCTCACCGGTGACGTGTGGACGGAGTTCGTCCGGCCGCGCGGCGCCGAGACGGTGTGGACGTACGCGGACGGCCCCGCCGCCGGCGGTCCCGCCGTCACCCGGCACCGGCTCGGCCGGGGCACCGCCTGGTACGTCTCCACCCGGCTCGACGCGGCCTCGCTCGACACGATCGTCGCCGCCGCCTGCGAGGACGCCGGGGTCGCCACCCGCTCCGCGCTGCCGCACGACGTGGAGGTCGTGCGCCGCGCCGGCGAGAACGGCCACTACCTCTTCGCGCTCAACCACTCCGCCGAGGACGCCGAGGTGCCGCTCGACGGCTCCGGCACCGAGCTGCTCGGCGGCACTCCCGCCGACGGCAGGCTCACCGTCCCGGCCGGCACCGTCAGGGTCGTACGCCTCACCCCCTGACCGACTCCCCCGTCCGGGGCCCCCTGAACTCCCCGGGGGCGGTCCGCATCCTGTGCGCCGCCCCCGGGTGAGCCGTACCACCCACCGTAAGGAAACGCACCACTCATCTGTCCGCCACCGTCGAAGGGACTCGACGATGCACCCCCGCACCCCCACCACGCACCCCACCCGCAGAAGCCGCGTACGGCTGCGCGCCGCAGCCGTCGCCGCCGCGCTCGGCGCCCTGCTCCTGGCCCCGCTGCCCGCCGCGCGGCAGGCCGAGGCCGCCGCCACCCTCACCAACGCCGGGTTCGAGAGCGGCGCCGCCGGGACCGCCACCCCGGCCGGCTGGTCCACCTACTCCGCGGCGGGACAGAACGCCGCCTCGTTCACCGAGGCCGGCGGCCACGGCGGAAGCTACCGGCTCAGCCACTGGTCGGCGTCCGCGTACAAGGTGGAGACGTACCAGTACCTCTCCGGGCTCACCGACGGCACGTACACGCTGAGCGCCTGGGTCCGTTCGGGCGGCGGGCAGAACGCGGCCTACCTGGCCCTGCGGAACTGCGGCTCGGCCGAACAGCGCACCGACCTGCCCGTGACCTCGAACGGCGCCTGGATACGGCTCGTGACCTCCGTCAGGGTGACCGGCGGCGGCTGCACCGTCAGCATCAACTCCGACGCGAACGCCGGGAACTGGCTGAACGTCGACGACCTCACCTTCACCTCCGGCACGACCGGTCTCGCCGTCAAGGGCGTCGACCTCTCGGGCCTCAAGAAGAACGAGGACCTCGGCGGCACCTACCGCACCGCCGCGGGCGTCACCGGCGACCCGGTCACGATCCTGAAGAACGCGGGCGCCACCTACGGCCGCCTCAAGGTGTGGGTGAACCCGGCCGACGGCTACAACAACAAGGCGCGCGTCCTCGCCACCGCCCAGCGCATCAAGGCCCAGGGCATGAAGCTGCTCGTCGACTTCCACTACTCGGACGTCTGGGCCGACCCGGGCGCCCAGAGCAAGCCCGCCGCGTGGGCGGGGCACTCGTACTCCCAGCTGACCACGGACGTCTACAACCACACGTACGACGTCCTGAACGCCCTGAAGGCGCAGGGCACCACGGCCGACATGGTGCAGATCGGCAACGAGATCAACACCGGCATGCTGTGGCCCGAGGGCTCCACGTCGAACTGGTCCCAGCTCGGCGGGCTGCTGAAGTCCGGCATCTCGGCGGCCAAGGCGGTCTCGTCGACCACGCAGATCGCGCTGCACCTCGCCCACGGCGGCGACAACGCCCTCTACCGGACGTGGTTCGACAACGCGACGGCGCAGGGCGTGAGTTACGACGTCATCGCGCTCTCCTTCTACGGTTACTGGCACGGCGCGCTGTCCGCGCTCCAGACCAACCTGGACGACATCTCGGCCCGTTACGGCAAGAAGGTCATGGTCGTCGAGACCGCGTACCCGTTCCGGCTCGACAGCAAGGACTCGCACGAGAACATCATCGACCTGTCGTCCGAGCTGATCCCCGGCTACCCGGCGAGCAGCGCCGGCCAGTCGGCGTGGCTGCGGGACATCATGAACGTCGTCGAGGCCGTGCCGAACGGCCGAGGTCTCGGCGTCGTCTACTGGGAGCCGGCCTGGACCGCCGTCGCGGGCAACGGCTGGGACCCGACGGACCCCTCGTCGGGCAACGCCTGGGAGAACCAGGCCCTGTTCGACTACGACAACAGGCTGCTCCCGGCGGCGAGCTGGCTCGCCCACCGCTGACGCGCGGACATGAGGAAGGGGCGGGCCCGTTCGCGGGTCCGCCCCTTCCTCATGCCGTGACTACCACTCGGCGAGCGAGCCGTCGTCCCGCCGCCAGGCCGGGTTGCGCCAGCGGTGCCCCACCTCGGCCGCCCGCTCGACGGCCTTCGCGTCGACCTCGATGCCGAGGCCGGGTCCGGTCGGCAGGCCCACGTGCCCGTCCTCGTACCGGAAGACCGAGGGGTCGACCAGATAGTCGAGCAGGTCGGAGCCGGTGTTGTAGTGGATGCCGAGGCTCTGCTCCTGGATCAGCAGGTTCGGCGCCGCGAAGCCGACCTGGAGACAGGAGGCGAGCGCGATCGGTCCCAGCGGGCAGTGCGGGGCGAGGGACACGTCGTACGCCTCCGCCATCGCGGCGATCCTGCGCACCTCCGAGATGCCGCCGGCGTGCGAGAGGTCCGGCTGGGCGACGGCGATGCCCTGGGCGAGGACCGTCTTGAAGTCCCAGCGGGAGTAGAGGCGTTCGCCGGTCGCGATCGGGATCGAGGTGGAGCGGACGATGTCGCCGATGTGGTCGCTCATCTCCGGGACGACCGGTTCCTCCACGAAGAAGGGCAGGTACGGCTCGAGGAGCGGCAGGACCCGGCGGGCCATCGGGGCGGTGAGCCGCCCGTGGAAGTCGATGGCGATGTCGAACTCGTCGCCGACGGCCTCCCGGATCGAGGCGACCCGGTCCACGATGGCCTGGGTGGCGGCGGGGGTGTCGATGAGCCGCAGCTGTGCCGAGGCGTTCATCTTGATCGCGGTGAAGCCCTCGTTCTTGCGGGCCAGGGCCTCGGAGGCGACCTCGTCGGGGCGGTCGCCGCCGATCCAGCTGTAGACGCGGGCGCGGTCGCGGACGTTGCCGCCGAGGAGCTGCCACACGGGGACGCCGAGGGCCTTGCCCGTGATGTCCCACAGCGCCTGGTCGATGCCGGCGACGGCGCTGGAGAGGACCGGGCCGCCCCGGTAGAAGCCGCCCTTGGTGAGGACCTGCCAGTGGTCCTCGATCTTCATCGGGTCCTGGCCGATCAGGTAGTCGGAGAGCTCCTCGACGGCGGCGGCTACGGTGTGGGCGCGGCCCTCGACGACGGGCTCGCCCCAGCCGGTGACGCCCTCGTCGGTGTCGATGCGCAGGAAGCACCAGCGCGGGGCGACGAGGTAGGTGCGCAGGGAGGTGATCTTCACTTGGAGTCCTTCTTCACGGTCCAGCCGCCGTCGACGACCAGGTTGGTTCCGGTGATGTAGGCGGCGTCGGCGGAGGCGAGGAAGGCGACGGCGGAGGCGACCTCCTCGGGACGGCCGAGCCGGGCGAGCGCGGTGGCGTCGGCGGAGAGCCGGCGTCCCTCCTCGTCGACGTCGTTCCAGACGTCGGTGAGGATCGGCCCCGGCAGGACGGAGTTGAAGCGCACCTCGGGCCCGTACTCGACGGCGAACTGGCGGACCAGGGCGCACATGCCGCCCTTCGCGGCGGCGTAGGCGGGGTAGCCGGGCAGGCCGAAGTCGGCGTGCACGCTGGAGGTGGCGACGAGGCTGCCGCGCTCGGCGCGCAGGTCGTCGAGGAAGGTGCGGGTGGCGAGGTAGAGGGCCCGCAGGTTGACGGCCATCTCCCGGTCCCAGACGGCGACGGGGAGTTCGTGGGCGGCGGCGGCGGTGTGGGTGAAGGCGTTGCTGTGGAGGATGCTCACGGGGCCGAAGCGGGTGTGGGCCTCGGTCCGCAGGGCGGTCCAGTCCTCCTCGGAGGAGACGTCGCAGCGTACGTAGGCGGCGCGGCCCCCGTCGGCGCGGATCGCGGCGGCGACGGCCTCGCCCGCCTCGTCGGCGATGTCGGAGACGAGGACCGATGCGCCCTCGGCGGCGAGCCGGGCGGCGCTCGCGGCGCCGATGCCGGAGGCCGCGCCGGTGACGACGGCGGTCTGTCCGGAGAAGCGGTTCATGGTGTGGGTTCCTGGTGTTTCCGGGGGGCGGACGCGGTGCGGATGCGGAGGGGGCGGCGGGTCAGCGGGTGATGTCCTGGGCCGCGAGCAGGCCGAGTTCGGCGCGGCGCGGGAGGCCTTCCCAGTCGCCGGGGACCGAGACCGCGAAGGCGCCGCTGAGCGCGGCGAGGCGCAGGCGCTGCTCCACGGGCGAGCCGTCGAGGAGGGCGGCGAGGTAGCCGGAGACGAAGGCGTCGCCCGCGCCGACGGGGTCGACGGCGGTGACGGGGACGGCGGGCCTGACGTGCAGGGCGTCGTCGGCGGTGGCCACGAGGGCGCCCCGCGCGCCGAGTTTGAGCACGGCCTGTCCCGGGCCGAGCCGGGTGAGGGCGCGGGCCATCCGCCCGGGTGCGTCCTCGGGCACGTCGGGCACGAAGAGGGCGGCCTCCTCGGGTCCCGCGAAGACGATGTCGGCGTACGGGAGGAGTCGGGCGAGCACCTCGGCGGCCTCGGCGCGGCTCCAGAGGCGTTCGCGGTGGTTGACGTCGAAGGAGACGGTGACCCCGGCGGCGCGGGCGAGCGAGACGGCGTGTTCGACGGCGGCGCGCGCGGTGGCGCTCAACGCCGGGGTGATGCCGGTGACATGGAGGACCCGCGCCCCGGTGATCCGCTCCTCGTCGAGGTCCTCGGGGGCGAGCCGGGAGCCCGCCAGTCCGGCGCGGTAGTAGCTGACGCGGAGCCGGTCGGCGGTGCGGCGCTCACGGAGCATCAGGCCGGTGGGCGCGGCCGGGTCGGTACGGGCGGCGGACACGTCGACGCCTTCGGCGCGGAGCCCCGCGAGGATCATGGCGCCGGCGGCGTCGTCGCCGACGCGGCCGGTCCAGGCGGCCGTGTGGCCGAGGCGGCTGACGCCGATGGCGACGGTCGCCTCTGCGCCGGCCCAGCCGAGGCGGAGGGGGGTGCCGGTGGCGAGCGGACCGGGTTCGGTCGCGGCGGCCACCGCCATGGCCTCGCCGAGCGTGACGAGGGCGGCCGGACTCCGCCCCGTCATCGGCCTGTCCCGTCTCGGCGTATCCCGTCGAGGAAGGCGGCCGCGCGTTCGGCGAGGGCCGCGAGGGAGCCGCCCTCGCAGGCGTCGCCGACGAGGGGGCTGCCGATGCCGAGCGCGGTGGCTCCGGCGGCGAGGTAGGCGGGGGCGTCGGCGGCGCCGATGCCGCCGGTCGGCACGAGCGGGACGTCGGGCAGCGGGGCGCGGACGGCGCGGAGGTACTCCGGTCCGCCGGTGGCGGCGGGGAACAGTTTCACCATGGTGGCGCCCGCCCGCCAGGCGGTGAGGATCTCGGTGGGGGTGTAGGCGCCGGGAAGCACAGGGACGCCCAGGCGGACGGCCTCCGTGATGACCTCGACGGAGGTGGTCGGGGTGATGAGGTAGGTGGCGCCCGCCTCGACGGCCGCCTGTGCCTCGGCGGGCGTGGTGACGGTGCCGGCGCCGAGCGCGAGTCCGGGCGGGGCGTCGGCGGCGTACTCGCGGAGCGCGTCGAGCACGCCGGGGGTGGTGAGGGTGAACTCGGCGGCGCGGACGCCGGACGCGAGGAGGGTGTCGGTGACCTCGGCGAGCCGGCCGGCGGAGGTGGCGCGGAGGATCGCGATGACGGGGGCGGCGGCGAGCGCGGCACGGAGGCCGTCGGACGCGGCGGCTGTCGGGGGCGGGGTGGTCATGGCGTGTTGCTGCTTCTTCCTTGGTACGGAGAGGGTGCGGCCCTGGTACGGGGAGGGCGCGGGGGGCACGGCTCAGCGGTCGGCGTACGGGGGCTGGGGCAGGCCGGTGGTGCCGGGGCGGCAGACGAAGAGCCGTCCCGCGTCGGGCTCGGCCGCGCGGCGCTCCTCGTCGAGGCCCTCGGTCGCGGTGGTGATGACGAGGACGTCGAGGTCAGGTCCGGCGAAGGCGCAGCTCGTCACGTGCGAGGCGGGCACCTCCACGCGCGCGTGGACGGTGCCTTCGGGGGTGAAGGCGAGGACTTCGCCGCCTCCCCACACGGCGACCCAGACGCGCCCCTCGCTGTCGACGGTGAGGCCGTCGGGGACGCCCCGGTCGAGGACGGCGAAGGGGCGGCGGTCGCTCAGGACGCCCGTGAGCGGGTCGTAGGCGAAGGCGTCGACCCGGCCGGTGGGGCTGTCGGCGTAGTAGAGGCGGGTGCCGTCGGGGCTCCAGCCGAGGCCGTTGGAGATGGTGACGGAGTCGAGGAGCGTGACGAGGCCCGCGCCGTCGAGGCGGTAGAGCGCGCCCGCGCCGGGGCTCTCGTCGTACGCCATGGTCCCGGCGAGCAGCCGGCCCGCGGGGTCGACGGCGGCGTCGTTCATGCGGCGCGGCAGGCCGTCGTCGGGGAGTGCGGGCGCGGCGACCTCGACGGCCTCGGTGACCGGGCGGCCGGCGGCCAGGTGGAGGAAGGAGGTGCCCGCCGCGGCGAGCAGGGCTCCGGAGGCGCAGGGCAGGACGGCGCCGACGGGGCGGTCGAACCGGAGGGTGGCGAGGGGCGTCAGGTCGGGGCGGGTCCGCTCGTGGGCGAGCGCGGCGCGGTGGACGAGCCCGTCGGGGATGTCGACCCAGAGCAGTTCCTGGCGCCGGGTGTCCCAGACGGGTCCTTCCGTCAGGCGCCCGGGCAGGGGGGAGCAGGGTTCGGCCCTGAGGTGCTGCATCTGGCCTCCTGGATGCGGTGCGGCGGTGTGGCGGGTGCGGCCGACGAAAAACTACGGGTTCGTCTAACGGTTGTAAATATCCCGACGCCCGCTTCTTCCAACCCTTCGAATAAGATCCGCGAACGGGGCCGTACGAGCGCGGAGGACAGCAGTCATGACCAAGCGGACGTCGCAGGACATTCGCCGCCTCAACCGCTTCGAGATCCTGCGCCGCTTCTACGCGGGTTCGGGCGCCATGAGCCGTCAGGACCTCGCGGCGGCGACCGGACTCTCCTTCGCCACCGTCGCCAACCTGACCGCGGAGCTGCTGGAGGCGGGCGTCCTCGTCGAGGCGGGCCACGAGGACTCCAGCGGCGGCCGGCCCCGCGCGCGGCTCGCGGTCAACGCCGACCGCGGCGCGCTGATCGGCGTCGACATCGCCGAGACCTCGGTCCACGCCGAGCTCTTCGACCTGGCCCTCGACGTCCGGTACTCCGTCGAGCGCCCGCTGCCCCCGGGCGACGTCCGGCCCGCCGACGTGGTCGAGCGGCTCGTCGGCTGCGTCGAGGAACTGCTGCGCGGCTCCGGCGTGCCCCGCGCGCGCGTGCTCGGGGTGGGCGTCAGCGTGCCCGGCATGGTGGAGCGCGAGGGCGGGGTCTCCTCCTTCTCGCCGTACTGGTCCTGGCACGAGGTGCCGCTGCGCGCCCTGCTGGCCGAACGCCTCGGGCTGCCCCTCTGGCTCGACAACCCGCTGCGGGCCAGCACGGTCGCCGAGCTGTGGTTCGGCGCAGGCCGGGAGGTGGACGACCTGGTGGTCCTCACCCTGCGGGCCGGCGTCGGCGCCGGGATCGCCATCGACGGGCAGCTCTACCGGGGGTTCACCAACAGCGCGGGCGAATGGGGCCACACCTGTCTCGCGATCGACGGCCGGCTCTGCACCTGCGGCAACCGGGGTTGCGTGGAGGCGTACGTCAGCACCCGGGGCATCGCCAGGACCTGGCGCGAGCTCGCGCCCGGCGACGAGCGGGCGACTGACCCCGACGACGCGGTCACGGTCGCCGCGCTCGCCCGCGCCGAGGCGGCCGGGGATCCGGTGGCCGCCGAGGTCATCGACCGGACCGGGCGCCATCTGGGCGCGGCGGTGGCGAACCTGGTCAATCTGCTCAACCCCCGGGTCCTCGTCCTCGGCAACCAGGTCGTGGACCTGCTCGGCGAGCGGCTCCTCACCGCCACGTACGAGGCGGTCACCCGGCACGCGCTGCCGCTGCCGCACCGGGCCGCGACCCTGCGGCGCAGCGCGGTGCCGCACAACGCGGTCACCCGGGGCGCGGCCGCCTTCGCCCTGGAGGGCTTCCTCGACGACCGGGAGGTCTTCGGCCCGGTCAGCCGGATGCGCCGGCCGCGCGAGCGGAGGGACGGTGGACGGGCCGGGTCCGCGGGCGCGGGGTCCTGACCCTTGGCGACCCGCCCCCACCCCGGCGGCCCCGGCTCAGCCTGCGAACCGGTGGCCGAGGCGTACCGACAGCTCGTTCGCGCCCTTCACGGCGAGGGCGGTGAGTTCGTTCTCCCGGTCCTCCGTCCAGCGGTGCGCCGGCACCGAGACGGAGAGGGCGGCGACGACCCGGCCGGAGCGGTCCCGGACCGGCGCGGCGACACAGCTGACGTCGGGGTTGGACTCCTGCTGTTCCACGGCGACCCCGAGGATCCGGATCTCCGTGAGCGCGGCGCGCAGGGCGTCCGGGTCGGAGAGGCTGGCGGGCGTCATGGCGGTGAGTTCGCGGCCTTCGAGCCGTTCGTCGAGCTCGTGCTCCGGGAGGGTGGCGAGCAGCATCTTGCCGACGGCGGTGCAGTGGGCGGGCAGTCGGCGCCCGGCCGCGGAGACCATCCGTACGGCGTGGGTGGAGTCGACCTTGGCGATGTAGATGACGTCCGCGTCCTCGAGGACGGCCACGTGGACCGTCTCGCCGCAGGTGTCGACCAGTTCGCGGGCGACCTGGTGCCCCTCGGCCGCGAGGTCGAGCTGCTCGGCGTACCGGCTGCCGAGCTGGTAGGCGCGGACGCCGAGCCGGTAGCGGCCCGGCTGGTCCCGGACCGGTATCAGGTAGTTGCGGGCGGTCAGTGTGCTGACCAGCTCGTGCGTGGTCGTGCGGGGCAGCTGGAGCCTGCGGGTGATCTCGGGCGAGGACAGCGTCCCGTCGCCCTCAAGGAAGAGCTCCAGTATGTCGAATGCCCTGGTCACCGCCGGGACGAGTCGCCCCATGGGTCCCCACCTCGCTTCCACGTGTTCGAAATCCCGTACCGCGATCGAAATCGCGAACAGAGACTAGCGGCGCACCACGGGGCGGGCAACGGCTTCGACAGGAGCGAAGCGACGGCCGCGCCGGGACCCCGGGCCGGGCGGACGCGCCCCCATTGACACCCCGGTGGACCGCTGCCTACGGTCTCGCCGATCCACCGAACGCCATTCGGAATATCGAACATCCCCATCCGAGTCCCCGGGAGCAACCACCGTGCGCATCACGGGAATCACCACTCACGTCGTCGGCACGCCCTGGCGCAACCTCACCTATGTCCTGGTCCACACCGACGAGGGTCTGACCGGTGTCGGCGAGACCCGGATGCTCGGGCACACCGACGCGCTCGTGGGCTATCTCCGCGAGGCGGAGGCCAACCACATCGCCGGCTCGGACCCGTTCGCGGTCGAGGACCTCGTACGGCGCATGAAGTACGGCGACTACGGGCGGGCCGGCGAGATCGTCATGTCCGGCATCGCCGTCGTCGAGATGGCCTGCTGGGACATCAAGGGCAAGGCGCTCGGCGTGCCCGTCTGGCAGCTGCTCGGCGGGAAGGTCACCGACCGGGTCAAGGCGTACGCCAACGGCTGGTACACCACCGAACGCACCCCAGAGGCGTACCACGAGGCGGCCCGCGCCGTCGTGGCACGCGGCTACCGGGCGCTGAAGATCGACCCGTTCGGCACCGGCCACTTCGAGCTGGACGCCGAGGGCTCGCGGTACGCGGTCTCCCTGATCGAGGCCGTACGGGACGCGATCGGCCCCGACACGGAGCTGATGGTGGAGATGCACGGCCGCTTCTCCCCCTCGACGGCGGTCCGGCTGGCCCGTGAACTGGCCCCGTTCCGGCCCGCCTGGCTGGAGGAGCCGGTGCCGCCTGAGAACCTCAAGGCCCTGGAGAAGGTCGCCGACAAGGTGGACATGCCGATCGCGACCGGTGAACGGATCCACGACCGGATCGAGTTCCGGGAGCTGTTCGAGTCGCAGGCGGCCGACATCATCCAGCCCGACGTCGGGCACATCGGCGGCATCCTGGAGACCAGGAAGCTGGCCGCCACCGCCGAGACCCACTACGTCCTCGTCGCCCCGCACAACGTGGGCGGCTCGGTGCTGACCGCCGCCTCGCTCCAACTGGCGGCCTGCACCCCCAACTTCAAGATCCTGGAGCACTTCAACGACTTCGCCGACGCGGAGATCAAGAAGGTCGTGCACGGGGCCCCCGAGGTCGACCCGGAGACCGGCTGCTTCACCGTCTCCCACGCCCCCGGCCTCGGCGTCGAGCTGGACGTGGACGCGGCGGCCGAGTTCCCCCAGCAGCGGGCCCGGTTCGACCTGTGGGCCGAGGGCTGGGAGAAGAGGCAGCCGAAGTGAGCGCCGGTGCCACGGCGGTGAGCCGCGCCGTCCTCGTCGAACGGCCCGGCGTTCACCGGCTGATCGGGCGCGAGGTCCCCGAGCCGGGCCCCGGCGAGGTCCGGGTCCGGGTCGCCGCCGCCGGGATCTGCATGAGCGACCGCGAGCTGTACGACGGGCACCGCGCCCCGGAGTACGTCCGCTATCCGGTGGTCCCCGGCCACGAGTGGTCCGGCACCGTGGACGCGGTCGGCGCCGGGGTCGATCCCGCGCTCCTCGGCCGGCCGTGCGTCGCCGAGGGCTTCCGGTCCTGCGGCCGGTGCGAGCGCTGCCGGTACGGCGAGACCAGTCTGTGCACGGCCGGGTACGCCGAGACCGGCTTCACCGAGCCGGGCGCGTTCGCCGACCACCTCCTCGTACCGGCCGGGCTGCTGCACCCGCTGCCGGACGGGGTCGACCTCCGGGCCGCGGCCCTGCTCGAACCGGCCGCGGTCGTCGCGGCGGCGGTACGGGCCGCGCGGCCGCGCCCCGGAGAGCGGATCGCCGTGGTCGGCGCCGGGACGCTCGGCCTGCTCGCCGTCCAGTGGCTCGCCGCCTCCTCCCCCGGCGAACTCGCCGTCGTGGACCCGCGCGCCCCGCGGGCGGACAAGGCCCTGGGCTTCGGCGCGAGCCGGACCCTCACCCCGCGCGAGGCGGACGGCGAGGCCGGACGCTTCGACCTCGTCGTGGAGACCGCGGGGGCGCCCCCCACGGCCGCCTCCTCCTGTCTGCTCGCCCGCCGGGGCGGCCGGGTCGTCCTCACCGGCATGTTCACGGCGGGGGCCACCGGCATCGACCCCGTCCACCTGTCCCTCAGCCAGCTGGAGGTCCGCAGCGTCTTCGGCGCCTCCTCGGCGGCCTGGGCCGACGCCGTCCGCGCCTTCTCGCTCGGCCTGCTCGACCCGGCTCCGCTCGTCACCCACGAGTTCCCCCTCGAACGGTTCGGGGAGGCGCTCGCCCTGGTGGGAGGCGGCGACCCGGGCACCGGCAAGGTCCTCCTCCGCCCCTGAGTCCTCTCCTCCAGCCCCTGAGCCCTCAGCCTCCAGCGCTGAGCCCTCACCGCAGCCGACGCCAGAGGATTCCGATGACCACGCGACCGGCCCCCCGCCGTCCCGGCGGCGACGCGCTCCGCCGTATCGGCCACCCCGTCCCGGCGGACGACCCCGCCGACACCTCGCCGCACGCCTTCCCCGACGGGGGGCTGTGGCGCACCGAGGTCCCCTCCGTCGAGAGCCCCGAGGCGCTCGCCGTCGTCCTCGCGGAGAGCGAGCGCCTCGGCGTCCCCGTCCACCGCGTCAGCCAGGGCAGCGGCGTCTGGATGCTCACCGACGCCGAGATCTCCGAGATGGTGGGCGCGTGCACCGAACGGGCCGTGGAACTCTGTCTGTTCACCGGTCCGCGCGGCACCTGGGACACCGGGGCCGCGACCCGTACGGACTCCGGCGGCGCGGGGCTGCGCGCCCGGGGCCAGGACGGGCTCGCCGGCTGCGTCGAGGACGCCCTGCGGGCGGTCGCCCTCGGTGTCCGGTGTCTGCTCGTCGCCGACGAGGGCGTGCTCTGGACCCTGCACCGGCTGCGCGAGGCCGGGACCCTGCCCGCCGACACGACGTTCAAGGTGTCCGCCCTGATCGGGCCGGTCAACCCGGCCGCGTACGCCGTCCACGAGCGGCTCGGGGCGGACTCCCTCAACGTGCCGTCCGACCTGACCCTCGCCCATCTCACCGAGATACGGCGGGTCAGCCGGGCCCCGATGGACCTGTACGTCGAGGCCCCCGACGACCTCGGCGGCTACGTCCGGATGTACGAGACGGCCGAGTTGATCCGGCGGGGCGCGCCGCTGTACCTCAAGTTCGGCCTGAGCCGCTCGGCCGGGATCTACCCCTACGGGGCGCATCTGCGGGAGCACGCGCTCGCCACCGCCCGGGAGCGGGTCCGGCGCGGCCGGCTGGTCCTCGACCTGCTCGCCCGGCACGGGGCGGACGGGGGGATGTCGCCGATCGGCTCCCGGAACCCGGGCGAACTCCACCGTTTCGCCTCCGACGTCGAAGCGCTTCGATCTTCCTGAGCCATCTCCCTGGACAGGCCCACACGGCCGCGTTACGGTCTCGCTGAACCGTCGAAGAGATCGTGCGACGGTTTTCGACGGGTTTCGACAGCGTTCGACAGCTGTCGGCGAAGCGATTCGTCTCAGTCACGGCCGCGGGGAGAGCGGATGGTCACGCTTGCCGAGGTCGCCCGGCACGCCGGAGTGTCGGCCAGCACGGTGAGCTACGTCCTCAGCGGCAGACGGCCCATCTCCGACGCCACCCGGGAGCGGGTGCGGGACAGCATCGAGCAGCTCGGCTACCAGCCGCACGCCGGCGCCCGCGCGCTCGCCAGCAGCCGCTCGCGGATCATCGCGCTCATGGTGCCGCTGCGCACCGACATGTACGTGCCGGTGATGCTGGAGATCGCGGTCGCCGTCGCCACCACCGCCCGCGCCCACGGCTACGACGTCCTGCTCCTCACCGGCGAGGAGGGGCCGTCGGCGCTGCGCCGGGTCACCGGCAGCGGGCTCGCCGAGGCGGTGATCCTGATGGACATCCACCTCGACGACGAGCGGCTGCCGGTGCTGCGCGCGGCGGGGCCGCCCGCCGTCCTGGTCGGCACGCCCTCCGATCCCACGGGGCTGAACTGCGTCGACCTGGACTTCGCGGCGGCCGGGGCGCTGTGCGTGGAGCACCTGGCGGGCCTCGGGCACCGGGAGATCGCGGTGATCGGCGAGGCCCCCGGTGTCTACGCGCGGCACACCGGCTTCGCCGAGCGGACCCTGCGCGGGCTCCGCGACCGGGCCGCCGAACTCGGCGTCCGTCTGCTGCACCGGCCGTGCGAGGGCGGCCACGACGCCGTGGCGGGGGTGCTCGCCCGGATCTTCGACGAGCGGCCGGACGTGAGCGCCTTCGTCGTGCAGAACGAGACGGCGGTCGAGCCGCTGCTCGCGCTGCTGCGGCGCACCGGCAGGGCCGTGCCGGAGGACGTGTCGGTGATCGCGGTCTGTCCCGACCAGATCGCCACCCAGGCCTCGGTGGCGGTCAGTTCGGTGGCGATCCCGGCCCAGGAACTGGGCCGCAGGGCGGTGGAGCGGCTGATCGCACGCCTGGCCCGGCCGGACGGGACGGACGCCGTGGGGGTCGAACTCCTCGTCCCGGAGCTGACCGTACGGGACAGCTCGGGCCCGCCGCCGTCACGGCGCGGGCCCGGCGACTGACGGTCCGGGTCCGCCTGGTCCGCAGGAGCGGGCCCCGAGGCCGCCCGGAGCGCGGCGGCCCACGGGTTCAGGAGCCGACGGTCCGCTCCTCGCCCGCGCGCAGGACCAGCCGGGCCGCCCCCGCCGGGGTCCTGAGGTCGATCTCCGCGTCCCGTTCGGGATGGAGGACCGCGTGGTACTCCCCCGGCGACCAGGTCAGGTCCACCCGGGCGCCGAACCGGGTCCGTATGCCCGTGAGGCGGCCGCGCGGGCACCGGGCGGGCCGTGCGGGCAGCAGGACCAGGCGTGCGGGCGTGGACTGCACGAGGGCCTCGATGAGCAGCGCGGGCAGGGCGTGGGCGGCGTCGGCGTTGTAGACGTCGCGCCCCGGGTAGTGCGCGCTCATGAGGGAGTCGTGGAAGTAGTCGCCGGTGAGGACGCGGGCGAGTGCCTCCTCGGTGCGCGCGGCCTCCCGCAGGCGGGCGGCGATCAGCCCGTGGTGGAGGTGTCCGTGGGCCGAGTCGTTCTCGCTGCCCCGGAGTTCGAGGGCCCGCCGGGCGGCTTCGGCGAGGGCGGGGGTGTCGTAAGGGTTGATCTCGTCCAGCGGCCAGACGGCGTAGAGGTGGCTGAGGTGCCGGTGGTCGTACCGGTCGCCGAGGCCGGGCCAGGCCCATTCGGCCACCGCGCCCTCGTCGTTGATCCGGTACTCGGGGAGCCGGTCGGCGAGCGCCCGCAGCCGGCCGGCGTCCTCCGCCGGCGCCCGGTCCGCGGCGGCGTGCAGGGCGTGCCGGGCGGCGGCGATGTCCATCGTGGCGTTCACCGCGCCCCAGCTCCCGCCGCGCGGCCGGTTCTCCGGTGAATAGGAGGGGACGACGGCGATCCGCCCGTCGGGACCGGTGCGGCTGAGGAAGTCCTCATAGAAGAGGGCGAGTTCGGTCAGGGCGGCCGTGGTCTCCGGGTCCCGCCGTCCGTTCGTCTCCTCGTCGTCGAGGAGCGGTTTGAGGAGCCAGTCGGCGCCCGCCGTCCACAGGTGGAGGGGGTACTCGCGGCTGAAGTGGTACGTGTGCCCCGAGGCGCCGTCCGTGTGGGAGGGGGCGACGATGCCCCGGGCTCCGAAGATCACCCGGGCGTTGTCCCGCCAGTCGTCCACCTGGCCGAGAACCAGGTTGGCGTGAGCCTGCGTCACCTCGGGCAGGTCGGCGGCGACGGCGGACGCGGTCTGGAGGTTGAGGTTGGCGTTGGTGGTGAACGCCCCCGACCAGGCCGTGTCCCAGTCCCCCGTCCAGAGGCCGGTGAGCCGGGGCGGCAGGGCGCCGGAGGAGGAGAGCAGGTGGTAGCGGCCCGCGGCGCAGAGGCGTTCCAGGAGCGCGGGGCTTCCGGGCCGGCGCAGGAGCGTCGAGCCGGGGAGCGCCCGTTCGGCGTCGTCCGCTCCGAGGTCGAGGGTGACGCGCCGGTAGGCGGCGCCGTGCAGGGCGGTGTGGCGGGCGAGCAGCCGGCCATGGAGGGCGCCCAGGTCCCCGGGGGGCGCGCCTTCGGTCAACGCCCGCAGGGCCCGCGTCTCCCGGTTCGTGTCGATGCCTCCCGCGTGGCGGCGCACCCGGGTGAGGAGCAGCAGCCGGCCGGCGCCCTCGACGCGGATGCCGGAGGCGGTGACCGTGGTGTGTCCGCCGTCGGTGAGCAGGAGGGTGAGGCCGGTGTAGCCGAGCGGGCTGTCCGGGTAGCGGGCCCGCAGGGTGAGGACGGTCTCCCGCCGCACGGTGGCGACACCGTGTCCGGCGCCGAGTCCGGTGGGGACGCCGGGCAGCCGGTGGTCGAGGTCGATCTCGACGACGGGTCCCGGGGCGGTGACGTACTGGACGACGACGTCGTCGGCGCGGGAGACGAAGACCTCGCTGCGCCGCTCCCCGGACTGCCCCGTGACCACGCCGGTGGTGAAGTCCACGGAGCGGCGCACCGGGTGGGCCGGGGCGCCGGGCTCGCGCCTGATCCGGGTCGCGAACCCGGGGTGGAAGGGCTGGACCCAGCGCAGCGGCCGGCCGTCCGTGAACCGCTCCGCCGCGGTCGTGTCCCCGGCCAGCAGGGCGTCCTGGAGGGCGGGGAGCGCGGCGGCGAGCCGGGGCGGGGCGGTGTCGGCGGGCGGGTTGTTCGGCCGTACGAGGGTGTGGTGGGTGACGATGACCCGGTCGTCCCCGGGGTCGCCGGGGACCAGGGCGCCGTGCCGGCCGTTCCCCGCGAGGAAGGCGTCCTCCCAGCGGGCGGCGGGCGCGGGTTCCCACGTGCCGTGGATCACGCGCGCTCCTCCGGTGTCGTGGCGAGGCGTCCGTGTGAACGGTTCGTGGTGTCGGCCGGGCGGCCGGTCGGCCGGGTCGGGTCGTCGAGGCTCGGCATCGGACTCTCCGGTAGGGGGTTCGGTGGAACGGTGGTCAGCCCTTGACGGCGCCGGTGAGCATGCCCTTCTTGAAGTGCTTCTGGACGAAGGGCGAGAGGACGGCGACGGGCAGCAGGGCGAGGACCATGACGGCCATCTGGACGGCGAGCCCGGAGAGGTTCCCCGCCCGGACGGCCTGGCCGAGGCCGACGGGGATCTCCTGTTTCTGGGCGAGCTGGATGAGGACGTTCTGCAGCGGCATCATGTTCTGGTCGCTGAGGTAGATGGAGGCGTTGAACCAGGCGCTCCAGTAGCCGACCGCGTAGAAGAGGGTGATGACGGCGATCACCGCGCGGGAGAGCGGCATCACGATCTGCCAGAGGATCCGCAGGTCCCCCGCGCCGTCGATGCGCGCGCTGTCGACGAGTTCCTGCGAGACGTTCATGAAGAAGCCGCGCAGGACGAGGATGTTGAAGACGCTGACGGCGCTCGGGAGGATCAGCGCGAGATAGCTGTCGGTGAGGCCGAGGGTCTGCACCAGGAGGTACGTGGGGATCAGGCCGGCGCCGAAGAACATGGTGGCCATCAGGGTGAGCAGGATGAAGCGGTGGCCGACCGAGCCGGGCCTGGAGAGACCGTACGCGCCGAGGATCGACACGGCCATGGAGAAGAGCGTGCCGGTCACGGTGACGAGGACGCTGACGACGGCCGCGCGGGTGACCTGGCCGCCGCTGAGGAGTTCCTGGTAGGCGATGAAGGTGATGTCCCTCGGGACGACGACGAGACCACCGGTCTCCGTGATCGTCTTCTTGGACGAGAGGCTGGTGACCACCACGATCCACAGCGGCACGAGGACCGCGAGGCAGGCGAGGACGAGGACCGCGCCCTTGGCGGCGAGGCCGGTCCTGCCGGGCGGTTCCTCCCACACGGGCCGGGCGGGCGCCGCCCACCACGAGGTGGGGCGCGGGGTCGTTTCCGTCGCGCGGGTCACTTCCGGTACACCCCCTGCTCGCCCATGAGATGGGCGATCTTGTTCGCGGAGAGGACGAGCACCAGGCCGACGACTCCCTTGACGAGTCCGGCGGCGGCCGCGTAGCTGAAGTCCTGGCTGCGCAGGCCGGTCCACCAGACGAAGGTGTCGAGGACCTCGGCCGCGCCGGGTCCGACGGCGTCGCGCTGGAGCAGCAGTTGTTCGAAGCCGACGGTGAGGGCGTCGCCGACCCGGAGGACGAGCAGCAGGGCGATGACGGGCCGCAGCGCGGGCAGGGTGACGTGCCACATGCGGCGCCACCGGTTCGCCCCGTCCATGGCGGCGGCCTCGTACAGGTCCTGGTTGACGGCGGCGAGCGCGGCGAGGAAGACGATGACGCCCCAGCCGGCGTCCTTCCAGATGCCCTCGGCGGTGACGAGGAACTTGAAGATCTCCGGGTCGGTCATCAGGTCGAAGCCCTCGTGGCCGTGCTGCCGGAGGGTCTGCGCGATGATGCCGGCGCCGCCGAGGATCTGCTGGAAGACCGTGATGACGAGCACCCAGGAGAAGAAGTGCGGCAGGTAGAGGACGGCCTGGACGAACGCCCTGACCCGGGGCCGCAGCACGCTGTTGACGAGCAGGGCGAGCGCGATGGGCACCGGGAAGAAGAGGACGAGCTGGAGGAGGAAGAGGACGAGGGTGTTCTCGACGGCGTGCCAGAACCCCGGGTCGGAGAAGACCCGTTCGAACTGGGCGAGTCCGACCCAGGGGCTCTGGAAGATGGCGGTGATGCCGTTGGTCGAGACGTACGGGTCGTAGTCCTGGAAGGCGACCACGTTCCCGAGGATCGGGACGTAGTTGAAGACGACGACCAGGGCGAGTACCGGGGCGGTCATGAGGAGGAGCATCCGGTCGCGCCGGAGCCGCCGGCCGAGCGGGACGCGCCCGTCCGTACGGCTCCGGTGCCGGTCCCGGCGGCGGTCGCCGCGCGGGGGCCGGCCGGTGGCGGCCCGCGCGGCCGGGTCCGCCTTCTCCGTGTCGAGCGTGCTCACGGTCAGCCCGCCGCGGAGCCGGTGGTGTCGAGGAGCTTCTTGTACCAGTCGCGCAGCTGGTCCCCGCCCTTGGTCTTCCACTCGGAGACGGCCTGCTGCATGTCGGAGACCTTCCTGCGGCCGCGGACGATGTCCTTCTCCAGCTGCTCGAAGTCGTTCATGAGACCGGTCCACTGGGAGGGCTCGGTGATCGTCATCCCGTAGAAGGAGGTCTTGGAGGTGAGGGCGCCCATGCGCTGCTGCCACTCGACCATGGCCCGGGTGACCTCGGGGGTGTCGGGGTGGGCCACGTAGGGGGCGGGGCTGGCGACGAACAGCCAGGAGCTGCTGACCTCCTGGTTGCCCTGGTCGGTCTTGACCGGCAGGCCGTCCTTGAACGTGTGGTGGACGCCTTCGACGCCGTAGTCGGTGAGCATCCGCTCCTTGGTGCCGTAGGGGGCGGCGGTGAAGTCGGCGACGGCGAGGGCGTCCTCGATCACCGCCTTGGAGCTGCCCTTCTTCACGAAGGCCCAGATGTTCGCCGGGTTGGTGGCCCACAGCTTCGGCGCGCCTCCGGCGTGGCCGGGGATGTCCATCGCGGCCATGGCGAACTTCGGGTTCTGCGCGGCCTGTTCGGACGTCTTGGCGTACCAGTGGGAGAGGTCGTTGTTGTAGACGAGGCACTGCCCGGCGGTGAAGCGGAGGCTGGTGTCGCCCTGGTTCTGGGTCTTCTCGTCGGGGTGGACGACTCCGGCGGCGTAGAGCTTGCGGGTCCACTCCAGGGCTTCGAGGTACTCGGGGGTCTCGATGCGGTTGACCAGCTTGCCGTCGACCAGGTGCCAGCCGAGCGCCTTGTCGCTGCCCGGGTACACGCCGAACATGTTGTAGGCGGTCCACGTCATGTCGCCGCAGGCCCACACCTTCGCCCTGGCGCTGGTGATCTCCTTCGCGAGGGCGAGGAACTCGTCCGCGCTCTTGGGGAGTTGCCAGCCCTTCGCGTCGAAGAGGTCCTTGCGGTAGAAGGGTGCGATGTTCGTGACGTACGAGGCGGGCATGGGCAGGCCGCGCAGCTTGCCGCCGAATATCGAGCGCTGCCAGGCGTCGGTGGGGATCGCCGCGAGGTTGGGATAGGCCTTGACCTTGTCGCCGGAGAGGTACGGGCCGAGGTCCTCGAACTTGGCGTTGACCGCGCTCGGGATCTTGCCGCCGAGGTTCCAGCCGGGGACGACCACCACGTCGGGTATCTCGCTGGAGGCGAGGACGGCGCCGAGCTTCTGGTCGTAGACGTTGCCGTCCTGGTTCTGCCAGGTGGCGCGGAGGCCGATGGCCTCGTTCATGGCCTTGTAGTACGGGTTGTCGGGGGCGGGCGGGGGTCCCCAGAACGGGGCCATGATGGTGAGGGCGCCGCCCTTGCCGCGCTTCTCGGCGACGGAGGCCTTGAGTTCGGCGCTCGCGATGGCGCGGGTGAAGCCGGCCGCCGAGCCGTTCTTCGGCGCGATGTCGGGGGCGACGACGGTGCTCGTGACGAAGGCGGGGAGCAGCTTCGCCGCGTCCTTGCCGGTGGTGGTGCCGTCCTTCTTCCCGGAGTCCGCGCCGCCGCCGCAGGCCGCGAGGAGCGGCGCGCCACCGGCCACGGCGAGGGCGACGGCGGTGGTGGAGGCGAGGAAGCCCCTGCGGCTCTGCCCGGAGTCGCTCCCGCCCGGGGCGGAATCGCTCCTGTTCGGGGCGGTTCTCCGGGAGTCCGTGGAGACGGCGTTCGGCGTCATTGCGTCAACCCTTCATGGCACACGCCAGGACATACGGCGACCGTGGGGCCGGCCGGCCGGCTGCGGTGGTGGAGGTGGTGCGGGCGGGGCGATGCCCCGGGCGCCGTCGACGAAAGTCGAAGCGCTTCGACATTGCTGTGAGGTTAAGTGAACGCCACAGGCGCGGCAAGGGTCGTTCGCAAGAAATCCGACGGTTACCCAACGGAGACCTCTTCCCTCAAAAGACCCACAGAGACCCAGCGGTGAGCGGAATGACCACCTCTCACGCCTTGACACCCGCTGCTCACCACCCGAGCATCGAAGCGCTTCGAACCACTTGTCGTGAAGACTTCCGTTCCCCACTGCCAAGGGACCCGCACGTGACCCCGCACCCGCCGCCCTTCCGTGACCCGGCCCTCCCCGTCGACCGGCGCGTCGACGACCTGCTCGACCGGCTCACCGCCGACGAACGCCTGGCCCTGCTGCACCAGTTCACGCCCGCCGTCGACCGCCTCGGGCTCGCCGCCTTCCGCACCGGCCAGGAGGCCCTGCACGGCGTCGCCTGGATGGGTCCCGCGACCGTGTTCCCGCAGTCCGTGGGACTGGGCGCGACCTGGCACCCGGAACTGGTGCGCCGGGTGGGCGAGGCGGTGTCCCGGGAGGTCCGGGCCCTGCGTGCCAAGGACGACCGGGCCGGCCTCAACGTCTGGGCGCCGACGGTGAACCTGCTGCGCAACCCGCTGTGGGGGCGCGGCGAGGAGGGGTACGCGGAGGACCCCGCGCTGACCGCCGCCATCGCCACCGCGTTCACGCGGGGGCTGCGCGGCGACCATCCCGTGTACTGGCGCACCGCACCCGTGCTGAAGCACTGGCTCGCGCACAACAACGAGACCGCGCGGGACACGTCCTCGGCGTCCGTACGGCCCCGGGTGCTGCACGAGTACGACCTGCGGGCCTTCCGCGGCCCCGTCGAGGCGGGCGCGGTGGCCGGGGTGATGCCCGCGTACAACCTGGTCAACGGGCGCCCGAACCACCTCTCGCCGTACCTGGAGGACACGCTGCGGGCCTGGACGGACCAGGAGCTCCTCGTCTGCTCGGACGCGGGCGCGCCGTCCAACCTGGTGGAGCCGCAGGGGTACTTCGCCACGCACGAGGAGGCCGTGGCGGCGGCGCTGCGCGCCGGTGTCGACTCCTTCACCGACCACGGCACGGACGCCTCGGTCATCCTGGGGCGGCTGCGCGGGGCGCTGGGTCGCGGCCTGATCGGCCCCGAGGACGTGGACCGGGCGGCACGGCGGCAGTTGACCGTCCGGTGCCTGCTCGGCGAGTTCGACCCGGCGGGCGGTCCGTACGCGGACGAGACCCGGTTCGACACCGCCGAGCACCGGGAGCTGGCCCGCGAGGCGGCGGAGGCGGCGGTCGTCCTGCTCGCCAACGAGCCCCTGGACGGGGAGGGCCCGCTGCTGCCGCTCGGCGGGCCGGAGCGGATCGCCGTGGTCGGACTGCTCGGCGACGCCTGCAAGCTGGACTGGTACAGCGGAGCGCTGCTGCACCGGTCCTCGCCGCTCGACGGACTGCGCGAACGGTTCGGCGCGGACCGGGTGACCTTCACCGAGGGGGTGGACCGGATCCGGCTGCGCACCGCCTCCGGCGACCTGCTGCGGGTGCCGGACGGCGGGCCCGCGGACACGGCGCGGGCGGCCGAGGCCGCGCTCGACCCGGCGCTGCTCGCGGGCCGCACCGATCTTCCGCCGCTTTACCCCGACGCCGAGGGCTCGGAACTCGCCCTGGTCGACTGGGGCGACGGGGTGCTGACCCTGCGTGCCCCCGACGGCCGGTACCTGTCGGTCGCCGAGGACGGGTTCGTCCGTGCCTCTGCGGAGGAGCCCGGCGGCTGGGTGGTCCAGGAGACCTTCCGGCTCGAAGCCGCGGGGGACGACGGGCCCGACGGCGGCCACGGGGCTGAAGAGGCTCAGGGGTCTCGCGGGTCTCACGGTGACGGTCACCTCCTTCTGCACCTGGGGTCGGGTGGCTACGTCTCTGTCGCCGCCGACGGCGTGAAGGTTGCCGCCGCTCGCGAATCCGCCGAGGTCTTCTCGGTCGAGACCGTCGAGCGCGGCGAGGAGGCGGTCGCCCGGGCCGCCGCGGCGGCGGACGTGGTGGTGGTCGTCGCCGGCAACGACCCGCACATCAACGGACGCGAGACCGAGGACCGTACGACGCTCGCGCTGCCCGGCCACCAGGACCGGCTGTGGCGGGCCGCGCACGCGGCGAACCCGCGTACCGTCCTCGTCCTCGTCTCGTCCTACCCGTACGCGGTCCCGGAGGCCGCCGCCGCACTCCCCGCCCTGCTGTGGACCGCGCACGGCGGGCAGGCGGCGGGCACGGCCCTCGCGCGGGTCCTGGCCGGTGACGTCTCCCCCGCCGGGCGGCTCCCGCAGACCTGGTACGCGGCGGACGCGGACCTGCCGGACCTTCTCGACTACGACGTGATCGGCGGACGCCAGACCTATCTGTACTTCGACGGGACGCCGCTCTTCCCCTTCGGCCACGGACTGTCGTACACGACCTTCGACTACGAGGAGCTGACGGCGGCGGTCGACGGGGAGACCGTACGGCTCTCCTGCACCGTGACCAACACCGGCGCCGTCGCCTCGGACGAGGTGGCCCAGGTGTACGTACGCGCCGTGGCGCCCTCCGTGCCGCGCCCGCACCGCGAACTGGTCGCCCACGAGCGGGTACGGCTCGCGCCGGGCGCGTCGGCCACGCTCTCCTTCGAGGTGCCGGTGGCGGCACTCGGGTTCTGGGACGTCGCCCGCGGGCGGTGGACGGTGGAGCCGGGCGCGTACGAGTTCCAGGCGGGCGCGTCCAGCGCGGACATCCGGCGTGCCGTCCGCATCGAGACGGCGGGCGTGGCGCCGGGCCCGCGCCCGGTCCTCGTGGCGGGGCTTTCCGCGGCCGACTACGACGAGCAGTCCGGCACCGTGATCGTGGACCGCACGAAGGTCTCGGGCGACGCGGTGACCCCGGCGGACCCGGCGGAGGGCGGCACGCTCGTCTACCGTTCCTGCGACTTCGCCGGCGGCGGCTCCGGGGCGACGGTGACGGTCGCGGGCGAGGGCACGGTGGAACTGTCCCTCGCCGACGGCACACGGCTTGCCCGCGTCGAGGTCCCGCCGACGGGCGGACCGTACGCCTACACCACCCTCGGGATCCCGCTGCTCCTCCATGGCGTGGTGGACCTCCGCATCGCCCTGCACGGCCCCCTGCGCCTCGCGCACGTCGGCTTCACCGGCTGAGGCCCGGCCGCGACAGCGCCGGGAGCCCGGCCCCGGACGTTCGGGGCCGGGCTCCCGGCGTGCCTCGGGGCGGGTGCCGCCCCGGACCTCAGACCACCCACACGCCGTCCCGCATCAGCCGGCGTCCGACGAGTTCGGGCTCCTCGTGCCAGGCCTCCACCGAGGTGGGGCGGACCCGGAACCAGACGTACGAGGGGCCCGACTTCCGGGGGTCCCACTTCGACTTCGCGGCGAACTCCTCGATCGCCGGGGCCGGGACGTCCTCGTGAGAGAGGGTCGTCACCTCGCCGTCGATCAGGACGACGTCCCGGGTGTGCCCGAACGCGAGCCGCGCCCGTCCTCCGGTGCTGAGGTTGCGTCCGGTGGGATTGGTCAGCCGGGTGCAAAGCCAGATGTCCGCGCCGTCCCAGGAGAAGGCCAGCGGTACGAGGTACGGCGTCCCGTCGTCGCCCGCGGAGGCCACCCAGATGTCCACCTCTTCGGCCAGACGTGCGAGAACGTCCTTCTTGCGCTGTTCCGGACTTCGGATCGCTCGAGTGTGCGTCATGGCTCAGACCCTACGGCCGCACACCCCGCCCCCAAGGCCGTAGAAAACGCTTGCTAGAAGCATTGACGAAACACGAACGCCCCCATAGCTTCATGCCCGTTGCACTTCGTACGTCATATATGAGACGCGATACATGAGATCTGAGAGTGCGCCATGGCCTTCGCCCCCAGCCCCATCCCCTCCAGGACCCAGTACGTCCTGGAAGCGATCAAGCACGACATCCTCACCGGGGGACTCAGACCCGGGCAGGCGCTCGTGGAGACCGAACTCGCCGCGCGGTTCGGGGTGTCGAAGACCCCCGTCCGGGAGGCGCTCAAGACCCTCGCGGGCAGCGGGCTCGTGGTGATGAGCCAGTACAAGGGCGTCACGGTCCGGATGGTCGACGCGGACATGGCCCGCGCCGTCTACGACGTGCGGCTGCTCCTCGAGCCCGAGGCGGTGCGCCGCGCCGTCGGCTCCGGTGCCCCGCTCGACGCGGCACACGAGGCGCTGCGCCGGGCGGCCGGCGCCGAGGACCCGGCCGAACGGTCCCTGGCCAACCGTGACTTCCACCGCGCGCTCTACCTGCCCTGCGGCAACCCGCTGCTCGGCCGGATGCTCGACGAGGTCCGCGACCAGGCCGCACTGGTCTCCACGGTCGCCTGGGCCGCCGTTCCCTCCTGGGAACGCGAGGCCGCGGAGCACGAGGAGATCCTGCGGCTCGCCGCCGAGCGCGACGTCGACGGAGCCGGCCGGGCCGTGCACGACCACATCGCCTCGTTCGTCGAGCGCGCCTTCCCCCACTCCCCCCTGGACAGCGAGTGAGCATGGAATTCGAGACCCTGAGGGCCGCCCTCGCCGACGTCGTGGCCATCCCGGTCACCCCGTTCGCCGAGGACGGCTCCGTGGACACCGCCACGCACCGGGCGCTGCTGCGCCGGCTGCTCGACGGCGGGGTCCGCACCCTCACCCCGAACGGCAACACCGGAGAGTTCTACGCCCTCACCCCCGAGGAGCGCCGCCTCGTCACCGAGGTGACCGTCGAGGAGGCCGGCGACCGCGCCGCGATCCTGGTCGGCGTCGGCCACGACGTACCGACGGCGGTCGAGGCCGCCCGGCACGCCCGTTCCGTCGGCGCCCAGATGCTGATGGTCCACCAGCCCGTCCACCCGTACGTCTCCGAGAGCGGCTGGGTCGCCTACCACCGGGCCATCGCCGAGGCCGTGCCGGAGCTCGGGGTGGTCCCCTACATCCGCAACCCGCTGCTGAGCGGGTCCCGGCTCGCCGAGCTGGCCGACGGGTGCCCCAACGTCATCGGCGTGAAGTACGCGGTGCCGGACGCGGCGCGGTTCGCCGGCTTCGCCCGGGACGCGGGCCTCGACCGCTTCGTGTGGGTGGCGGGCCTGGCCGAGCCGTACGCCCCCTCGTACTTCGCGAGCGGCGCCACCGGCTTCACCTCCGGACTCGTCAACGTCTCCCCGGCGCTCTCCCTGGAGATGCTGGGCGCGCTGCGGGCCGGCGACTACCGGGCCGCGATGAAGGTGTGGGAGCGGATCCGCCGCTTCGAGGAGCTGCGGGCGGCCAACTCGAGCGCCGACAACGTGACCGTGGTCAAGGAGGCCCTCGCCTCGCTCGGTCTGTGCCGCCGTGACATCCGGCCGCCGAGCCGTGAACTCCCCGAGAGCGACCGGGCCGAGGTCGCCGCGATAGCCGCCGGCTGGCCGGCATGAGCGACACCGGCACCGGGCGCGGGCCCGAGGAGCTCCGCAGCCACCAGTGGTACGGCACGGACGGGCTGCGTTCGTTCAGCCACCGCGCCCGCACCCGGCAGCTCGGCTATCTGCCCGAGGAGCACCTCGGCAAGCCGGTCATCGCGATCCTCAACACCTGGTCCGACATCAACCCCTGCCACGTCCATCTGCGCGACCGCGCGCAGGCCGTGAAGCGGGGGGTGTGGCAGGCCGGTGGTTTTCCGCTCGAATTCCCGGTCTCCACCCTGTCGGAGACCTTCCAGAAGCCGACCCCGATGCTCTACCGCAACCTCCTCGCCCTGGAGACGGAGGAGCTGCTGCGCTCGTACCCGGTGGACGGGACCGTCCTCATGGGCGGCTGCGACAAGACGACCCCGGCGCTCCTCATGGGCGCGGCCTCGGTCGACCTGCCGACCGTCTTCGTCCCGGCCGGTCCGATGCTGCCGGGTCACTGGCGGGGCGAGACCCTGGGCTCCGGTACGGACATGTGGAAGTACTGGGACGAGAAGCGGGCCGGTCTGATCGGCGACTGCGAGATGGCGGAGCTTGAGAGCGGTCTGGCCCGTTCCCCCGGCCACTGCATGACGATGGGCACGGCGTCCACGCTGACCGCCGCGGCGGAAACCCTGGGCGTGACCGTGCCGGGTGCCTCCTCGGTGCCGGCGGTGGACTCGGGCCATGACCGGATGGCCGCCGCCTCGGGGCTGCGGATCGTGGAGCTCGTACGGCAGGACCTGCGGCTCTCGCGGTTGCTCACCCGGGAGGCGTACGAGGACGCGGTCGCCGCGGTGCTCGCGCTCGGCGGTTCGACCAACGCGGTCATCCATCTCATCGCCATGGCGGGGCGTTCGGGGGTGCAGCTGACGCTCGACGACTTCGACCGGATCGCGCGGACCGTCCCGGTCCTCGCGAACCTGCGGCCGGGCGGCAAGTACCTCATGGAGGACTTCCACTTCGCGGGCGGCATGACGGGCTTCCTGTCCCGGCTCACCGACGTGCTGCACCTGGACCGGCCCACCGTCTCGCACGCCACGCTGCGGGAACAGCTCGACGGCGCGCTCGTGCACGACGAGGACGTCATCCGGGAGCGGTCGCGGCCGCTGGCCGCCGAGGGCGGCGTGGCGGTGCTGCGCGGCAACCTCTGTCCCGACGGTGCGGTCATCAAGCACATCGCGGCCGAGCCGGGGCTGCTCAAGCACACCGGTCCCGCGATCGTCTTCGACGACTACCGGTCGATGCAGCGGACCATCGACGACCCGGCGCTCGGCATCACGCCCGAGCACGTGCTCGTGCTGCGCGGTGCGGGCCCCAAGGGCGGTCCCGGGATGCCGGAGTACGGGATGCTGCCCATCCCCCGGTACCTGCTCGAACAGGGCGTCCGGGACATGGTGCGGATCTCCGACGCCCGGATGAGCGGGACGAGCTACGGGGCGTGCGTGCTGCACGTGGCGCCCGAGTCCCATGTCGGCGGACCCCTTGCCCTCGTCCGTACGGGCGATACGATCACCCTCGACGTCGCCGCACGCTCCCTCCACCTGCACGTCACGGACGAGGAGCTGGACAGCCGGCGGGCCTCGTGGACACCGCCGCCGGCCCGGTACGAACGCGGCTACGGCGCGCTCTACATGGAGCAGATCTCCCAGGCCGACACCGGCTGCGACTTCGAGTTCCTCGCGCGGCCCGGCGCCACCCCCGACCCGTACGCGGGCTGAGCCCCGCCGCCGCCGAACTCCGGGCCGTGCCGGCCCCGCAAGCCCCATCAGCTCCACCCGCCCCACCTTGTCCGAAATATCGAACGACGTTCGCGAAGCGCTTCACCGAGAACGGAGCCGCCGTCATGGCCTCAGCTGTGACCAAACCGCCCCAAGCCGTCACGGCACGGGGGCGCCGCCGCACGGGAGCGACCCCCCGCCGACTGCCGTACCTGCTGATCGCCCCCGCCGGACTGCTGATGCTGGGCTTCATCGCCTACCCGGTGCTCAGCGTCTTCTACTACAGCCTCCAGCACTACAACCCCACGAAGCCCTGGCGGAACGGCTTCGCCGGCATGGAGAACTTCACCCGGATCTTCACGGACGACCCGCACTTCTGGGGGACGCTGACCTTCAGCCTCAAGTGGGTCGTCGTCGAGGTGACGCTCCAGCTGCTCTTCGGTCTCGCGCTCGCCCTCATCGTGAACCAGACCTTCGTCGGCCGCGCCCTGGGCCGCGCCCTGGTCTTCTCCCCCTGGGCCGTCTCCGGCGTGCTGACCTCCGCGATCTGGGTGCTGCTCTACAACTCCCAGACCGGCATCAGCCGGTACCTGGCGGACATGGGGATGGGCACGTACGGCACGTCCTGGCTCTCCGACACCGCCACCGTCTTCCCCGCGGCGATCATCGCCGACCTCTGGCGCGGAGTACCCTTCTTCGCCATCCTCATCCTGGCCGACCTCCAGTCCGTACCGAAGGACCTGTACGAGGCGGCCGAGGTCGACGGGGCGGGCCGGGTCCGCCAGTTCGTCCACATCACACTGCCCCACATCCGGGACGCGATCGTCCTCTCCACGCTGCTGCGCGCGGTGTGGGAGTTCAACAACGTCGACCTGCTGTACACGCTGACCGGCGGCGGACCCGCGGGCGAGACCACCACGCTGCCGCTGTACATCGCCCACACCAGCGTCGACGCCCACAACTTCGGGTACGCCTCCGCCCTCACCACGGTGGCGTTCGTGATTCTTCTCTTCTGCTCGATGGTCTATCTGCGCCTGAGCAAGTTCGGAGGCGACGGCAAGTGACAGCCGAGTCCACCCTCAGCCCGGTCCCGGCCGCCGCCACGCAGGCGGCACCGCCGCCCGACCGGACCCCGCCCACCGTCCCCCGCGCCAAGCGCCGGGCCTGGGACGAGGTGCCCCGCTGGCAGATCTACCTGCCCCTCGGGATCTACCTGGTCTTCACCCTGGTCCCCTTCTACTGGATCATCCTCTTCGCCGTACGGCCCGCCGGCTCCACCTCGCTGCTGCCCTGGCCGATGACGACCGCCCACTTCGAGAAGGTGTGGAACGAGCGCTCCTTCGGCGTCTTCTTCCAGAACAGCCTGCTCATCGGCGTCGCGGTCCTGGTGATGACCACCGTCGTCGCCCTCGCCGGCGGATACGCCCTCGCCCGGTTCGACTTCCGGATCAAGAAGGGCTTCATGCTGGCCCTGCTCTGCTCCCAGTTCGTCCCCGGCGCCCTGCTCCTCGTCCCGCTGTTCCAGATCTTCGCCGAACTGAAGATGATCAACTCCCTCGGCAGCGTCATCATCGCCGAGACCGTCTTCCAGCTCCCGCTGTCGATGATCCTCATCAGCGGCTTCATCAGGAACGTGCCGTACTCCCTGGAGGAGGCCGCCTGGGTCGACGGCTGCAACCGCTTCAGCGCCTTCCGGATCGTCGTCCTCCCGCTGCTCAGGCCCGGTCTGGTCGCCGTCGGCTCCTTCGCCTTCGTCCACGCCTGGAACCACTTCCTCTTCGCCCTGATGTTCCTCAGCAGCCAGGACAAGCAGACGATCCCGGTCGGCCTCAACACCCTCATGGGCGCCGACAGCGTCGACCTCGGAGCGCTCGCCGCGGGCGGCGTCATCGCCGCCGTCCCCGTCGTCATCGTCTTCGGGTTCATCCAGAAGTGGCTCGTCACCGGCTTCAGCGCGGGGGCGGTGAAGGGATGAGCGACGACCGTACGAGCAAGGAAGCCATGAACACCGCACGCACCCCGCTGCCCGTGGTCCTCGCGGGCGCCCGCGGCCACGGCCGCAGCCACCTCCTCAACATTCGCCGGCTCGAAGAACAGGGGCTCGTCCGGCTCGCCGGGGTCTGCGAGCTGCGCCCGCTCGACGCGGCCGAACTCGACGGCATCGGGGACCCGGAGCAGTCCGCCGACTTCGAGGCCCTGCTCGCCTCGACCGGCGCCCGGATCGTGGTGCTCAGCACCCCCATCCAGACCCACACCGACATGACGCTCGCCGCCGCCCGGCACGGGGCGCACATCCTCCTGGAGAAGCCGCCCGCCCCGTCGCTGGCGGAGTTCCGCCGGATGGCCGACGGGGTCGAGGCCGCCGGGGTTGCCTGCCAGATCGGCTTCCAGTCACTCGGCTCGCACGCGGTGCCCGCGATCCGCAGGATGGTCGAGGAAGGTGCCATCGGCGAACTCCTCGGCGTCGGCGGGGCCGGGGCCTGGGTCCGCGACGAGGCCTACTTCCGGCGAGCCCCCTGGGCCGGGCACCGGCGGCTCGGCGGGGTCGACGTCGTCGACGGGGCGCTCACCAACCCCCTGGCGCACGCCGTCGCCACGGCGCTCGCGCTGTCCGGCTCCACGCGGGCCGAGGACGTCGAGCACATCGAGACCGAGCTGCTGCACGCCCACGCCATCGAGTCCGACGACACCTCGGCGGTACGGGTCGTGACCTCCGCCGGCACCCAGGTCACCGTCGCGGCGACGCTGTGCGCCGAGACGTCCTCGGAGCCGTACGTCATCGTCCACGGCAGCCAGGGCCGGATCACCTTCTGGTACCGGCAGGACCGGGTCCTCGTGCAGCGGGCCGGGCACGGCCCGGTGGAGACCGAGTACGGCCGCACCGACCTCCTGGAGAACCTCGTCGCCCATGTCACCGACGGCGAGCCGCTGTGGGTGCCGCCTGCGGAGACCGGCGCGTTCATGCGGATCGTCGAGGCGGTACGGACGGCCGCCGACCCTCTGGAGATCCCCGCCGCGCACTGGCACACCGAGCCCGGCGAGAGCGCGCCGCGCCGGGTCGTCGACGGCGTCGACGCCCTGGTCGACGCCAGTGCCGACGGGCTGAGGCTGTTCTCCGAACTCGGCGCCGCCTGGGCGCCGGCGATCCGGGCGGAGGTCCGATGAGCCCCGAGACCCCGACGGTCCTGCGCTGCGCGGGCCGCGCCGTCGCCCACTACACCACCCGGCCCGACCTCGCCCCCGACCACTCGCCCCGGCCGTACCTCCACCCCGTCACCACCCTCGGCGGCCGGCCCGTGACCGAGACGGTGCCCGAGGACCACCCGCACCACCTGGGCGCGGGCGTCGCGGTGCCCGATGTCGAAGGACGCAACTTCTGGGGCGGGCGCACCTTCGTGCGCGGCCGTGGCTCGGTCGAGCTCGCCAACCACGGGGTGCAGCGGCACGACGGGTTCAAGCTCTGCGACCCGGACGGCTTCGTCGAGGAGCTGACCTGGACCGCCGAAGGCGAGCGGCTGCTCCGGGAACACCGGACGGTGGCGGCCGTCGCGCTCACCGACTCCGCCTGGGCGCTCGACCTGACGTTCTCCCTCACCAACGTGGCGGGCCGGGACCTGTCGATCGGCAGCCCCGCGACCAACGGCCGGCCGGGCGCCGCGTACGGCGGCTTCTTCTGGCGCGCGCCGCTGGAGGCCACGGCGCCCGTCGTGTTCGGGGCGGACGCCGACGGCGAGGAGGCGGTGCACGGGGTCCGCTCCGACTGGGTGGCGCTCGCGGGCGAGGGCTGGACTCTGGTCTTCGCCGGGGCGACCGCGCGGACCCGGGAGGACCCGTGGTTCGTACGCGCCGCCGAGTACCCGGGCGTCGGTTCCTCCCTCGCGTACGGCGAACGGCTCGCGGTGGCGGACGGGGAGACTTTCGTACGGCGGGTGGTGACCGTCGTCGCCGACGGCCGCCTCGACCGGGACGGCGCCGCGGCCCTGGTCCGCAAGGCGGTGGCGTCGTGACCCCCGCGACCGCGACCGTCACCGGCGACCTGGGCGACGGTACGTACCGCAACCCGGTCCTGGCGGCCGACTGGTCCGACCCTGACGTCCTGCGGGTGGGCGAGGACTACTACCTGACCGCGTCCAGCTTCGGCCGCGCCCCCGGCCTTCCGCTGCTGCACTCCCGGGACCTGGTCAACTGGACGCTCGTCGGCCACGCCCTGAAGCGGCTCGAACCGGCCGCCGCGTTCACGGAGCCCCGACACGACCGGGGCGTGTGGGCACCTTCGTTCCGGCACCACGACGGACGGTTCTGGATCTTCTGGGGCGACCCCGACCACGGCATCTACCAGGTCAACGCGGCTTCGGTGCGCGGCCCCTGGACGACACCGCACCTGGTGAAGGCGGGCCGCGGTCTGATCGACGCCTGCCCCCTGTGGGACGAGGAGTCGGGCGAGGCGTACCTGGCGCACGCCCTGGCCAAGTCCCGCGCGGGGATCAACAACCGGCTGATCGGGCACCGGATGAGCCCGGACGGGTCGAAGGTGCTCGACGAGGGCCGGGTCCTCGTCGACGCCGACCGGATACCCGGCTGGTTCACCCTGGAAGGCCCCAAGCTCTACCGGCACGACGGCTGGTTCTGGATCCTGGCTCCGGCCGGGGGCGTGGCCACCGGCTGGCAGGGCGCGCTCCGGTCGCGGTCGTTCCTCGGCCCGTACGAGGAACGGATCGTCCTGGCGCAGGGCGACACCGACGTCAACGGCCCGCACCAGGGCGGCTGGGTGCGCACCCAGCACGGCGAGGACTGGTTCCTGCACTTCCAGCAGTCGGGCGCGCACGGCCGGCTCGTCCATCTCCAGCCGATGCGCTGGGACGGGGACGGCTGGCCGGTGCTCGGCGACGACGGCGCACCGGTCCGCGTCCACCCGAAGCCCGGTCTGCCGGAGCAGCCGCGCGCGCGGCCCGCCGTGGACGACACCTTCCCCGGCGGGCGGTTCGGACGCCAGTGGCAGTGGACCGCCAACCCGGCCGAGGGCTGGGCCAGTCAGCACACCGGTGACGGCCTGAGGCTCGGCTGTGTGCGGACGGACCGCCTCGACGACCTGCGGAGCGTGCCGCACGTCCTCACCCAGCGGCTGCCCGCCGGGGAGCTCGTGGTCGAGGTCGGACTGCGGCTCGACTCCACGGCGCCCGGGTCCCGCGCGGGGCTCGTCGTCCTCGGCGACGCGTACGCCTGGATCGGGCTGGAGCGGGCCCCGGACGGCACGGCCCGGCTCGTGCACCGTTTCGCGCCGGCCAACGCCGACGTCGAACGGGACGCGGCGCACCCGCGGCCGGTCTCCGGCGACCGGGTCCTGCTGCGGATCGAGGTCACGGCGGACGCGCGCTGCCGCTTCTCGTACTCGACCGACTCCACCGACTCCACCGACGGCGGTGACGGCGGTGACGAGGGTCCGGTCCGTCTCGGGCCGGAGTTCGCCGCCGCCCCCTGGCGCTGGGTCGGCGCGCTGCTCGGCCTGTTCGCCGGCGCGCCGGAGAGCGCGGGACACACCGGGACGGCCGTGTTCTCCGCCTTCCGCGTCACCCCCTGAACTCCCCCACATCCCCCTCCCCGCAAGTCCCCCGCAACACTCCGAGAGAAGAGAGCCGACGATGACCATCTTCCCCGGCGGACGGCGCAGAGCCGCCCTCGCCCTCGCCCTGTCCGGCGTCCTCGCCCTGACCGCCACCGCCTGCGGTGACGACGGCAGCGGCTCGGGCGGCGAGAAGGGCACCGAAGGGTCGGGCAAGGGAAAGATCACCTTCTGGGACAACAACGGCGGTGTCCGCACCGACATCTGGAAGGAGATCATCGCGGACTTCGAGAAGGCGAACCCCGGCATCGACGTCGAGTACGTCGGGATCGCCTCCAAGGAGGTCCAGTCGAAGTACGACACCGCGATCCAGGGCGACGGCCTGCCGGACGTGGGCGGCGTCGGCGCGGCGATGCTCGCCGGGATCGCCGCGCAGAACGCCCTGGAGCCGCTCGACGCCCGCGTCGAGGGCAGCTCGCTCAAGGGCAAGCTGAACAACGCCATGCTCAGGAGCGTCACGGCGGCGGGCGGCAAGGACAAGCTGTTCACCGTCCCCACCTCCGCCAGCAACGGCGTCCTGTACTACCGCACCGACCTGTTCAAGGCGGCCGGGCTGCCGGAGCCCACCACGTGGTCGAAGTTCTACGCGGCGGCCGAGAAGCTGACCGCCGTCGACAAGAACAAGTTCGGCTACACGATCCGCGGCGGCGCCGGCTCGATCGCGCAGGCCCTGGACGCCATCTACGGCCAGAGCGGCATCACCAGCTTCTGGGACGGCGACAAGACCACCGTCAACGACCCGAAGAACGTGGCGGCCCTGGAGAAGTACGCCGCCCTGTACAAGAAGACCACCCCGGCCGCCGACGTCAACAACGACTTCACCAAGATGGTCGCGCAGTGGGACAGCGGCGAGATCGGCATGCTGAACCACAACCTGGGCTCCTACCAGGACCACGTGAAGGCCCTCGGCACGGACAAGTTCCGGGGCATCCCCAACCCGACGCTCGACGACGGCACCCGGGTGCAGGTCTCCAACCCCGTCGACGGTCTCGGCCTGTTCTCCACGAGCAAGAACAAGGCCGCCGCCTGGAAGTTCATCGAGTTCGCGGCCTCGCACGCGTCCAACTCCAAGTGGAACAAGTCGGCCGGCGCCATCCCCGCCAACACCGAGGCCGCCAAGGACCCGTGGCTCCAGGAGGCGGAGCCGACGAAGCTGGGCGCCGACGTCCTGTTCAGCGGCGAGGCCACCATCGTCGAGCTGCCGTACTACCTGCCGGACTGGAACACCATCTCCAAGGCCGACAACGAGCCCGGCTTCCAGAAGGTCCTGCTCGGCAAGTCCACGGCCAAGGAGTTCCTCGACGGCCTGGCCGAGCAGCTGAACGCGGCGCAGGCCGAGTGGAAGCAGCAGAACCCGTGAGCGTAGGCCGCCGCGCGGTGGTCACGGCCGGGGCGGGCCTCGCGCTCGCCCTGGCCGGGGCATCCCCGGCCCGTTCCCAAGGACACCCCTCCATGCGCACCCTCTTCATCGCGGGCGACTCCACGGCCGCCCAGAAGTACGCCGACGCCGCGCCCGAGACCGGCTGGGGCATGGCCCTCCCGTTCTTCCTGCACCGGGACGTCCGGGTCTCCAACCACGCCGTCAACGGGCGCAGCACCAAGAGCTTCCTCGACGAGGGGCGGCTCGACGTGATCCTGGCGGCGATCCGCCCCGGCGACCTGCTCCTGGTCCAGTTCGGCCACAACGACCAGAAGACCGCCGACCCCACCCGCTACACCGAGCCCTGGTCGACCTACCAGGACAACCTGCGGGCCTTCGTCGAGGGCGCGCGCTCCCGCGGCGCGCTCCCGGTGCTCGCCACCTCCGTCGAGCGGCGGAAGTTCGCCGCGGACGGCACCGCGCTGCGCACCCACGGCGCCTACCCGGCGGCGATGCGCGCGGTGGCGCACGCCTCCGACGTGCCGCTCCTCGACATCGAGGCGCTGTCGCTCGGCCTGTGGCAGGGGCTCGGCCCCGAGACCACCAAGACGTACTTCAACTGGACCGCGACCGAGCAGGACAACACGCACTTCAACCCGCCGGGCGCGATCGCCGTGGCCCGGCTCGTCACCGCGGAACTGCTCCGCACCCGCGTCCTCACCCCCCGCGAGACCCGGCGCGTGGAAGACGACATCCCCGCCGACAGGATCACCTGGCCCGCACCCGAGGAGACCCGTTCGTGAACAGACGCAGCAAGCAGCTGGGCCTGGTGGCCGCGACCGCCCTGGTCCTGACCGTCACCGCCCCCACGGCCGGGGCGCACGCCGGCCACCGGCCCGGCGCCGACCCGGCCCGCGCGACCCTGCCCGCCGGTGACGGCTGGGCGTCCGCCGGGACCGGCACGACCGGCGGGGCCGCCGCCGACGCCTCCCGGGTCTTCACCGTCACCACCTGGGAGGAGTTCCGGGCCGCGCTCGCCGTGCCGGGCACCGAGCCGCGGATCGTCAAGGTGGTGGGCACGCTCAATGCCACCGCCGCCGGCTGCGCCGCCTTCGAGGCCCCGGGCTACGACTTCGCCCGCTACCTCGCCGACTACGACCCGGCCGTCTGGGGGTACGAGAACGAGGTCAGCGGCCCCCAGGAGGAGCTGCGGGCGGCGTCGGCGACCGCCCAGGGCCTGGCGATCAAGGTCAAGGTGCCCGCGAACACCACGATCGTCGGGGTCGGCAGGAACGCCGGGATCACCGGCGGCAGCCTCCAGGTGCAGGGCGTCGACAACGTCGTGGTCCGCAACCTCACCCTGGAGAGCCCGCTCGACTGCTTCCCGCAGTGGGACCCGACGGACGGCGCCACCGGGGCGTGGAACTCGGAGTACGACAGCCTCGTCGTGTACGGCTCCACCCATGTGTGGATCGACCACAACACCTTCACCGACGGGGCCACCCCGGACAGTTCGCTGCCCTCCTACTACGGGGAGGTGTACCAGCAGCACGACGGCGAGCTGGACGTCGTGCGGGGCGCGGACCTCGTGACGGTCTCCTGGAACGTGTTCACCGACCACGACAAGACCCTGATGATCGGCAACAGCGACAGCGCGGGCGCCACGGACCGGGGCAAGCTGCGGGTCACCCTGCACCACAACCTCTTCGACAACGTGGTCGAGCGGGCGCCCCGGGTCCGCTTCGGTCAGGTCGACGCGTACAACAACCACTTCGTGGTCCCGGACGGCCCGTACGTGTACAGCCTGGGCATCGGGCAGGAGTCCCAGCTGGTCGCGGAGAAGAACGCGTTCACGCTCGCCGCGAGCGTCCCGGCCGGGAAGATCCTGAAGAAGTGGAAGGACGCCCCCGTCACCACCGCGGGCAACTACGTGAACGGCGCTCCGGTGGACCTGCTCGCCGTCCACAACGAGCAGTACCCCGAGGAACTCCTACGGGCCGACGCGGGCTGGGCCCCCGTCCTGCGCACCCGGGTCGACCACCCGAGGGCCGTGCCCGGGATCGTCGACCACCGCGCGGGCGCCGGCCGTCTGCGCTGAACCGTTCCTCCGGGCATCCAGGAGGGAGTCCGGGGCACTCCCGGACTCCCTCCTCGCTTCCCCCGTCACGAGCACCAGTACGAGCATCAGCACCAGCGAAGGAGCACCCGTATGCCCTCGCACGACCCCCGGGCCGTCCTCGGCCGCCGCGCCCTGCTCACCGCCGGGGCAGGCGCGGCCCTCGCGCTCGCCCTGCCCGCCGCGTCCGCCGCCGCCTCCACGTCGACCTCCGCGTCGGCGTCGACGCCGCTGAACTCCCCCTTCGGCCGGTACGGTTCACCGGCCGCCCGCCGGAACGCCCGGACCCTGTACGTGCACCCCGGCGGCCTCGGCGACCACACCACCGTGCAGGCGGCGGTCACCGCCGCGAACGGTTCCGGCCGGACCCTGGTCCTCGCCGCCGGGACGTACCGGGAGACGGTCGCGGTGAGCGCGGCCCGTACGGGCATGACGTGGATCGGAGCGACCGGCGACCCGAAGGACGTCGTCGTCGTGTACGACAACGCGGCCGGCACACCGCGCCCCGAGGGCGGCACGTACGGCACCTCCGGTTCGGCGACCACCACCGTCCAGGCGGACGGCTTCACCGCCCACGGGGTCACCTTCGCCAACGACTTCCTCCGCGCCGACCTTCCCGGCAACCCCGGCACCCAGGCGGTGGCGATCAAGGTGCAGGGCGACCGTTCGGCGTTCTTCCACTGCCGCTTCCTCGGCCACCAGGACACCCTGTACGCCGACTCCATGTCCCTGTCGGCCTTCGCCCGCCAGTACTTCTCGCACTGCTACGTCGAGGGCGACGTCGACTTCGTCTTCGGCCGGGCGACCGCGGTGTTCGAGCACTGCCACTTCCGCACACTGGTGCGCACGGACCTGGCGGGCGCACCGTACGGCTTCGTCTTCGCCCCGTCGACGGCGGGCGCCAACCCGTACGGCTTCCTGGCCTCCCGCTGCCGGGTCACCAGCGAGGCCCCGGACGGTTACTACAAGCTGGCCAGGCCGTGGGTGCCGAGTTCCGACCTCACCGCCTGGCCGTCCCTCGTCGTGCGGGACAGCGTCCTCGGCGCGGGCGTCGACGCCGTCGCCCCGTACGCGAACATGCGCGAGGCCCACCCCTGGCAGGCGCAGCGCTTCGCCGAGTACCGCAACGCCGGCCGGGGCGCGGAGGTCACCGTCCCGGAGAACCGTCCTCAGCTCGGGGAGACCGAGGCCGCGTCGGCGACCCGGTCGGTGTACCTCGGCGGCTGGGACCCGCGGCGGCCTCGCGTCTGACGGGGCGGCCCGTTCAGGGACGGAGGCCTCTCACGTACGGAGGCCTTTCACGGGCGGAGGCCCTTTCAAGGGCGGAGGACGGGGAATCCCGCCTCCGCCCAGAGGGCGCGGACGGCGGGGGCCGGGTCGCCGGCGGGATCGCCGTCCGCGGTCCAGGTGTGGGCCGGGGCGGCGGATTCGCCGGCCTGCTGCCAGCCCGGGTCACCGGTGGCGGCGAAGTCGGCCCACGCGCGCACCATGCGGCGTGAGAGGCCGTGGTCGGCGGCGCCGGGGGCGCCTCCGACGAGGAAGGACAGGGCCTCGTTCCCGACGTTGCCGAAGGCGAAGGGGATGTCGGCGCAGTGCCAGGCCCGCACGTCCCCGTGCGGTCCGGTGCGCCGGCGGTCGAACCGTGACAGGAACGCCCGGCCGCCGGCGCGGGCGTGCTGCTCGACGAGCCGGTGGGCGTACTCCACGAAGAGGAGGTCGCCGAACGCGGCGAGGTAGGTGTCGGACACGGGGGCGGCGGGCATCGCGGTGCGATAGCCCGCGACCAAGCCGTCGGGGAGCCCGAAGTCCGCGGCGAAGCGGTCAAGCCGTTCGTCGGTCGTGACCTTCGCACAGCTGCCGACGGCGTCGAACAGCCAGTACTCCTCCGTGGTGTGACAGACGAGCAGGTCCACGTCCCGGGTCAGCCCCGCGGCCATGCCCGTGAGGGGGTCGAAGGGCAGCACGTCGCCGTCGAGGACGGGTGCGTAGAGCGAGGGGTCGTAGTGGCGGGACCCGGAGTGGGGGTCGTGCCGGTAGGCGTCCACGACCCGGTCGGAGGCGATGAGCAGGGCCTGCGGGGTGGCGGATGCCAGGCCTTCGGGGGTGGCGGGGCAGCCCGCCGCGGCGGCGACCTCGCGGGTGGTCGCGGCGGCGACGTCGAGCGGGTAGCAGGGGCTGGCGGGGCTGTGGGCGATGGCGCGGTGGAAGAGGCCGCGGGCGCGGTCCATCACCATCAGGCAGGCGACGGAAGCGGCTCCCGAGGAGTGGCCGGCGAGGGTGACGTTGCCGGGGTCGCCGCCGAACGCGGCGATGTTGTCCCGGACCCAGCGGAGGGCCGCGACCTGGTCGAGAAGGCCGCGGTTGTCGGGGTGGGCGTCTCCCTCCGCCGCGGGGACGTGGCCGAAGCCTTCGAAGCCGAGCCGGTAGTTGAGGGTGACGACGACCAGACCGGCACGGGCGAGGGCGACGCCGTCGAAGTCGGGCTGGGCCGAGGATCCGAAGGTGTAGGCACCGCCGTGCAGCCAGACCAGGACGGGCAGCGGGCCGCCGCCGTCAGGGGCCGGGGTCCACAGGTTGACGGTGAGGATGTCCTCGTCACCGGGGGACCACGTGGGCGAGCCGGGCAGCTCCGCCGACTGCGGGGCGATCGGGCCGTGGGCCGTGCAGTCGCGCACGCCGGCCCAGTCGGCCGCCGGGGCGGGCTCCCGGAACCGGAGGGCGCCGAACGGCGGTGCGGCGTAGGGGACTCCGAGCACGGCGACGACACCGGCGGCCGGCCGGAAGCCCCGTACAACACCGCGCGTCGTCTTGAAGATGTCCATGGGTGCAGCCTGCCACCGCGCCCCTGACCGGCACCAACACCAAGATCATGACGATTCACGCACGACCGGTGTCAATGCCGGGGCACGGGCGTCAGGGCAGCAGGTCGACGCAGTCGATCGCCGTGCCCGGGTTGAGGAAGCCGGTGCCGGTGGAGCCGCTGGCGACGTTCAGCCTGAGGACGTTGTACTGGTTCGGGTCCGGCTTCCAGGCGCTCGCCGGGACGACGTACGTGAAGGTGTGGTTGTTGCCCCGGTAGGAGCCGGTGGTGAGGGAGCGGGTCGAGGGCTGGGCCGGGGGCGAGGGGATCGCGGAGACCCAGTCGTTGACGGTGACCTGGGGGCGGCCGTTGAGGAGGGCGGTGGTGACCCCGATCCGCAGGGTGTGGGCGGCGGCGGCCTGGGCGGCGGTGAGCCGGAAGTACACCAGGATGCCGTCGTTGACGCCCTTCCAGAGGTAGCAGGGGAAGGAGGCGGCGACGTCGCCGCCGTCGAGGACGACGTTCCCGGTCCAGGGCGCGGCGCGGACGTCGGACGGGTGGGCGTACGTCATGAGGGCGGCGTTCTTGAACCCGGCCGGGGTGCCGTTCCAGTCGCCGATCCGCCAGAGGGCGGGGGCCGCGCCGGGGTCGTCGGTGAGGGTGATCGTGTGGAGGGCGGTCGCGGCCCCGGCCGTCACGCTCACCGTGCCGGTGTGGACGGCGAGTTCGCCCTTGTACACGGTGAGGGTGTACGTGCCGGGGAGCATGCCCCGGCAGGAGAAGGCGCCGGTGCCCGCGGTGGCGCGGGTCCAGTACTGTGCGTCGGCGTTGGCGAAGCCGACGGTGTACGCGTGTCCCGCGGCCATGCCCTGGAGGCCGACGCCCGCGACCCGGCCCCGGCCCGCGGCGCCGACCCAGCCGGGGATGCCGAGGCCGTCGACCCAGCGCGTGTCGTGGTTCGCGGCGAAGAGGGCGGGGTCGGGGGTGCCGCCGTCGGTGAAGGCGAGCAGGTACGGCCCCTGGAGGCCGAAGCGCATCGGCTCGGTCTGCGACTGGTTGTAGTGGAGGATCTCGTACAGGCCGACGCCGAGTTCGTTGGAGTGCCGGAGCAGGGAGCGGTAGAAGGGGCCGCCCGAGGCCTTCTCGTGGTTGGAGCGGACCATCCAGAGACCGGCCGAGCCGGTGGTGTACCCGATGTGGTCGTAGTCCATGACGCGGACGCCGGAGTAGTGCTTGGAGCGGGTCTGCCCGTCGGCACGCTGCCAGACGTCGCCGGCCTCGATGACCGTGTCGGCGCCCTCGACCCAGGAGTCGGGTCCCTCGTTCGGGAAGATGCCGGGCTTGAGGCGGGCGATGAAGCGGGTGGCCGTGAAGGACGTGTCGGCCTTGTCGGTCCACAGGTAGACGTTGTTCAGGCCGGCGCGGGCCGCCAGGTAATGGCGGAGCGTGCCGTGGACGACGGTGACGAGGACGGTGGAACCGGTCTGCGCGAGGGTGACGGTGGAGGCGCCGAGGCCGGACTCGACGTGCGAGTGCTTGCCGCCGTACCCCTCGTACTCCCTGCCCTTGTAGACGAGGGAGGTGAGGTCGCCGGTCGACTTGGAGACCTTGAGGACCAGTCCGGCGCCGGTGTCGACGACGTACTGGCTGCCGTCGTCGCTCCAGCCGAATCCCGCGGCGGCGGCGGTGCCGGGCGCGAGTCCCCCGGTGGCGGCGACGGCCGTGCCGGCCACGGCGGCCCCGAGGAGGGTACGGCGGCGGAGGGACGGTGCGGAGGTGTCGTACGGGCTCATCGGCGTGCGGCTCCTTCGGTGGGCGGTACGGCTGTCCGTAGGTCGCCGCCGCCGCGAGAAGGGTTGCCGGAGTGTTTCGAAACGTTTCACACCCGCGACGCCCCGGGATTTATGAACGTCGTTGACTAAAGGGCGGTCGACTCCTGGCGTCGTCCCCGTTCCGGGGAGAAGGCGCTTACCACCCCGCGTTCGCCGCCCTGTTCCGCCGGACGGATCACAGAGGAGAGAGCAGCATGAGAGTCCCCCTCCGCACGCCCGGGGTCCGGCGCGTCGCCCAACTCGCCGCCGTCGCCTGCCTGGTGACCTGCCTCGCCGCGCCCGCCTCCGCCCACCCGCGCGAGGACCGCCCCGACGCCGGCCGGGACGGCGATCGGGCCGCCGGCCACGCCCTCGGGCGCGACCTCGGGCGCGACCTCGGGCGTGAGGTGCTCGCCGCCGGGGACGGCTGGGCCGCCGCCGCGGGCGGCACCACGGGCGGAGCCACCGCCGATCCCGCCCATGTCCTCACCGTCCGCAGCCGCGCCGAACTCGTCCGCGCCCTCGACGGGGGCAGCGCCACCCCGAAGATCATCAAGGTCGTCGGCACCATCGACGCCAACACCGACGACGAGGGCCGCAGGCTCTCCTGCGCGGACTCCGGCTCGACCCGGCCGCCGCGGTCCCCGCCCTCGTGAGCCGCTTCTCCGGCCCGCAGAAGAAGATCGGCGTCCCCGAGGACACCGGCACCCCGGCCGTCGGCTGAACCGCACGGCGCCCGGGTGCCCCGACCGTCAGCTTTCGGCGGGCGTCCCGAAGCCGCCCCGCAGGGTGGTGCGGCCGCCGTCGCCGCCCGTCAGGACCACGGTGTACGTGTCGGCCGAGGCGTCCCGTACTCCTTCGGCGTGGTTGTACTGGCCCGCGAAGACGTGGGGGCCCGGCGGGACCGTGCGGCCGGGCTTCAGGGTCCAGCGGTAGACCAGGGCCCCGGCCTCCTCGGTCACCTTCGCGGTGAAGTCCTCGGCGGGGCGGGTGCGCCAGTGGCCCGTGCTGACGACGCCGGGGGTGCGGGCGATCCTCAGTTCGACGGTGAGGCCCGTGACGGGCGTGTCCGTCGTCAGGGCGAGGTCGCTCTGCGCCCACCAGCGGTTGCTGCCGGGGTCGATCGTGCCGGTCGCCCGTGCCGTCGGGCCGGGCGCGGGCAGCGTGGTGGCGGGCAGCGCGGGCCCGGCGGGCCGGTCGGCGAGGGTGGTCGCCGCGAGACCGCCGAGGCCGAGCACCCCGGCGACGGCCGCGGTGACCGCCACGATCACGACCCGGCGGCCAGCCCACCGGCTCGGCGGCCGGACCGGCCGGACCGCCGGGGCGGGCGCGGCGATGCCGCGTTCCACCCGGGCGAGGATGCGGGCGTGGTCGGGCCGGTGCGCGAGCGCCGCGTCCCGCAGCTCGCGGCGGAGCCGTGCCTCGTCCATCAGCGCCTCCCGGCGAGTTCGGTGGCGGCGTGGGGGCCTGGGGCCTGTCGTTGGATCATGCCGGGCTCGCGGGGTCCGGCACCGCGCCTCGCCGCGTTGTCGTCGGTTGCCATGGCTCCGCCATGGCGCCCTCCTCCGCCTTGCGCTCCACGGCACCGGACCCCGCTCCCTCATCCAGGCGCGCTTGCGGAAGGGCAGGGCGCGCAGGGCCGTGCGGACGTCGACGACCGCCGGGACGTCCGGGTCCTCGGTGTGGTCGGGGCGCCGGTCCCAGAAGGCGGCGATGCGGCGCCGTTCACGGACTGTCCCCCGGATCCGGGTGCGGACGAGGTTGGCGACGACGCCCCGGGCGTAGGCGGCGGGGTGTTCGGCGGCGCGGACCCGGTCCCAGCGGTGCCAGAGGGCGAGCATGGCGTCGGCGGCGAGGTCGTCGGCGGCGTCGGTCTCGCCGGTCAGCAGGTGGGCGAGACGGGCGAGTTCGGCGTAGTGGCGCTCGAAGAAGGCCCGGAACTCCGTCGCGCTGTCGCCGGCCTCAGTGTCCGCCGTGACCACGACGGTCCTCGGTGGCTGCGGAGGGAGACGACGAGGGGGCGGACGCGGGGGCGGGGCCGGTGCTGGCGCGCGGGGTCAGCCGGGGCGCGATCAGCTCCGTACCCCCGGACCGCTCGCCCTCCAGTCGTCGGACGATCCGCTCGACGGCGAGCCGGCCCATCTCCTGGGCGGGTACGGAGACGGCGGTGAGCGGTACGGAGGCGTGCGTCGCGACCTGGTCGGGGCAGATGGCGACGACGGAGACGTCCTCGGGGACGGCCCGGCCCTGGTGGCGCAGGAGCGCGAGGAGGGGTTCGACGGCGGCTTCGTTCTGGACGACGATCCCGGTGGTGCCGGGGCGTTCCTCGAAGACGCGGGTGACGGCGGCGGCGACGGCCGCGTAGGTGCCGTCGACGGGCCGGTGGAGCAGGCCGACGCCGTGGCTGCTCGCGGCGGCGCGGAACCCGGTGAGGGTGCGGGCGGCGAATCCCGTACCCCGTTCGTACACGGCGGGGGGTTCGCCGAGTACGGCGATGGCGGTGTGGCCGAGGCCTGCGAGGTGTTCGACGCAGCGGGCTCCGGCGGCCTCGAAGTCGAGGTCGACGCAGTCGAGTCCCTCGGTGTCGGCGGCTTCGGCGGTCTCGGTGGGGAGTCCGATGAGGACGGCGGGCCGTTCGGCCGCGCGGAGGTGCGGGAGCCGCGGGTCGTCGAGCCCGACGTCCATGACGATCATGGCGTCGGCGATGGAGCTGCCCTCGACGCGGCGGACGGCCTCGGGGCCTTCCTCGCCGGTGAGCAGGAGGACGTCGTAGCCGTGGGAGCGGGCCGTGGTGGTGACGGCCATGGCGATCTCCATGAGGACCGGCACGTAGAGGCCGGTGCGGAGCGGCATCATCAGGGCGAGGACGTCGGTGCGGCTGCTGGCGAGCGCGCGGGCGCCGGCGTGCGGCCGGTAGCCGAGGGCGTCGATGCTGTGCTGGATCCGCTCGCGGGTGGGGGCGGATATGGAGCGTTTGCCGCTGAGCACGTAGCTGACGGTGCTGGCCGACACCCCGGCGTGACGGGCGACATCGGCGAGGGTGACCACGTGTGCGCTCCTCGGCAGTTCCCGGTGTTCCGGGCGTACGACGCCCGTCGATGATTCGGACCCCGACAGTAGGCGGCCGCTCGGTGAGCTGTCCAGGCGGGCCACGAAGACTCCAAGGGTCCGGTGGTCGGGCGGGGTTGTACGGGGACCCCCGCCCGAGGTGACGGACGTCGGTCGGCAAGCGCTTTCGCCGCCCCTGATGACGGACGCCGGGCCCCGTACCCGCGACCGCACGGGTACGGGGCCCGGATCGACACCGGCTAGCGCAGGAGAGGGTCCTGGACGATGCCACGGGCCCGCAGCTCGGTCGCGACGAGGGCCGCGTACTCCGTGGCGCCGCGCACGGAGGTGTGGGTGTTGTCCCGCTTCTCCGTCGTCAGGTAGAGCGCCTTGGACGCCTCGGGACCCAGCTCCTCGACCCGCGCCTTCGTGAGGGCGGTGAGGTCGATCAGCGGGGTGCCGAGGGACCCCGCGAGGGCGCGGATCTCGGCGGGGTGGTCCACGCCGAGGCCGTTGACGAGCAGGGCGGTGCCGTTGTCCAGGGTGCCGTCGGCGTTGAACCAGCGGCGGACGATCGGGGTGACGAGGACGGGTTCGCCGCCCTTGGCCCGTACCCGCTCGACCAGGCTGGTCAGGTTGGCGCGGTAGGTGGCCGCGTCCGTCTGCTTGTCGTTGTGGGCGAGCTGGACGAGTACGGGGTCGCCGGGCCGGATCGCGGCCTCGACCCGGTCGAAGAGTGCCGGGTTCGCCAGGAAGGTGACGGTACTCTCGCCGGAGTCGGCGTGGTTGGCGACCGCGATCCCCCGCTTCAGATGGGCCGGAAGCATCTGGCCCCAGCCGGTGTAGGGGTCGCCCGGCTGGTCGCAGACGGTGGAGTCGCCGACGAGGAAGAGCCGGTGGGCCCCGGCGGCGGGGGTGACCCTGAGCGAGGTCACGCGCGGGGCGGAGCCCCCGAGGACCAGGTCGAGGCCGGGGCTGCCGGCGGCCCCGGTGGGCTCGCCCTCCGGGTCGCGGACGTCCACGGTGAACGAGCGCCGGACGTGCTGCCCGGCCCCGGTCGCGGTCTCGGCGAGCAGGGCGCGCCGGGTCTCGCCGGTGACGGCGGTGGACCCGCCCTCCTCACCGCCGAGGACCACGGACACGTCGTACGTCCCGGGCGCGACGTCGAAGTGGCAGGCGAGGGTCCCGTCGGCGGCGGGGGCGCAGTGGTCGAGCCCCTGGCCGTAGGGACCTTCGGCGTGGGCGGCGGGAGCGGCGGCCAGCGATCCGAGGAGGGTCGCGGCGGCGGCGAGGAGTGCGGTCCTTCGCATGGTCCTGTTCCTCTCGGTTCTCACGCGGGCAGGTGGTCGCCGACGAGGGCGAGGTTCTGGATGGCGGCCAGGCCGTACAGGGCCGTGGTGTTGGTGCTGATCCACAGGTGCTCGTAGCCCGGTTCGAGGGCGGCGGAGCCCTGGACGGGGGTCTTGTCCCAGACCATGGCCGCCGTGTAGCCGTCGCTCTTGTCGAACTTGGCCCAGGCGCGCTGGGCGAGCTTGGCGTCGTTCAGCTGGGCGGCGGCGTAGGCGTCCTGGCGCGAGTGGCCCTGGAAGAGCAGGAGGGTGCCGAAGTTCTTGCCGTAGCGGGCGGCCTGTTCGGTCTTGGAGGCGTTGAAGTAGCGGCAGTAGTCGAGCCAGGCCGCCTTGAACTGCGGCAGGTCGACGAGGTCGATGAGCTCGGCGCACATCTCGACGAGGCCGAACATGGCGGAGAGGTGGGAGACGCCGACGACGGGTTCGGTGGCGACGGCGAAGCGGCCGGTGTCGAGGTCGTAGAGGCCGGTGCCCTGGACGAAGCCGTTGGGCTGGGCGGCGATGGTCTCCATGGTGGAGCGCAGCCGGGCCTCGGCCTTGGCGGCCTTGGGGCCGCCGCGTTCCCACTCGGTGAGCCAGGCGGCGGCGAGGCCGCTCCAGTCGGTCCCGAAGCCGATGGAGAGGGCGTGGCGGTCGGGCGTGTAGGGCTCGGTGCGGATCTTGCGGATGGGGTCGAGGACGAGGAAGGTCTCGTCGGAGTCGACGAGGTCGTGCATGAGGTCGCCGACGCGTTCGTCGGCGGTGAGGAAGTAGTAGGGCCTGCGGTAGACGGCGGTGGAGATGCGCTGCTGCTTGGCGCTGCAGGCGAAGTGCTGGACGCCGTGGCGGGTGCCGAGGCCGGCCCACTGGCCGAGGTGGTAGACGTCGACCTCGCCGGTGTGGCGGGTCATGGCCTCGGCGAAGCGGAAGACGTCGGCGCGGCCGGAGCGCAGGTAGGCGTACCAGAGCCACAGGTCGGGCGAGAGTTCGGAGTTGTCCCAGGCGTAGCCGCCGACGTCGTACCGCCACTGGTGCCGGTCCTCGTCGTAGGTGTGCATGATGTCGCCGTAGTCCCAGAAGCCGTACCAACGGCGCTGCTCCGCCTGGTCCTTGTAGTAGGTGAAGAGGTAGTCGAGGTGGTCCTCGATCTTCGCCTTGGCGGGGGTCGAGCGGTCGACGGGCGAGAAGAGTCCGCCGAACACGCGGGCGCGGACGAGGTCCTCGGGGCTGACGGCGAGCTGGGGCGGGGTGCGGACGGCGGCGGACTGCTCGACGAGGGCGGCCGCGGTGGGGGTGGCGGCGTTGGCCCAGAACATCAGCTCGCTGGTGCGGGCGATGCCGTAGGGGGTGCCGAAGCCGGGTTCGTAGTCCTCGTAGGTGATGTTGAGGCCTTCGAGCTGCTCGGGGAAGGCGTCCTGGCCCATGCCGTCGTGGTAGAAGCGCAGGTCCATGGGCTGGGCCTCGGGCGACCAGAGCCAGAGGGTGACCTCGGCCTCGTCGCCGGCCGCGTTCCTGATGTCGAGCTGGGCGGGGTGCTTCTGCCAGAAGTCCCGCAGTCCGAAGGAGAGTCCGCCGGTGACGCCGCCGACGTAGCCGAAGCCGCTCGCGCGGCGGCCGCCGCCCGCGGGGATCCAGCCGTGGCCCGCCTTGGTGCGCTTGCGCAGGGCGAAGCCGTCGGCGGAGAGCTGGGAGAGGGTGTAGTCGCCCCAGGTGGGGACGTACTGCATGCGGGTGGTGACGCGCTGGTCCCAGGTGGCGGGGTCGGGCAGCTTCTCGCCCTTGACCTGGGCGGTGCGGACGGCGGCGCCGGGGTCGCGGCGCAGTCCCGTGATGCCCTGGACGGCCTCGGTGAGGAATCCGGCGCCCTCGCCGGCGATCCGGACGTGCCGGTCGTAGGCGGCGTCGCGCATCGGGACGGTGAAGCGGACGCCGAGGCCGCGGATGAAGTCCCCCCGACTCTGACCGGCAGCCTGGTCGCCGTCGTAGGTGATGGTGTGGACCATGCGGAAGGACTCGGAGCCCGCGTAGAAGTAGAGGCGGACCGAGAACGGCAGCCAGCTGCGGCTGCCCTTGCGGTGCTTGCCGTCGACGCGGACCACGGCCCGGACGGGGCCGGTCTGTTCGACGACGGCGCCGGAGATCTCGCCGTCGAACCGCTCCCACTTGGCGTTGCCCTGGTCGCCGTCGTCGAGGTCGCTCTGCCGGAGCAGGACGAGCCTGCCGTCGGTGGCGATCTTGACGCCGTCGCGGGTGACGGACTCGACGAGCTTCCCGCCGTCCTTGGAGACGACGGCCCGGACGGTGCCGGTGTCGATGGTGATCCGGCGGTCGGTCTGGGTGACGGTCACGGTCTTCGCGGCGGTAGCCGGGGTCCCGGGGGCGAGGGTGAAGCGGTCTGCGCCGGCGGCCTCGGGTCCGACGGCGTGCGCGGTCCACTTGAGGGAGCCGTCGGGCCAGCGGGCGGTGGTCCAGGTCTGTACGGGGACGTTCTCGCCGTCGGCGGTGGTGAGCGCGAAGGCCTGGTCGCCGGGGTGGACGCCCTTGGGCCAGGCGGCGCCGAAGGTGGAGCCGGCGGCGGCCCCGAGCCCGCCGGGCTCCAGCCAGGTGACGGTCGCGGGCCGCCCTTCCCCGGCCGCCTCGGCGGCCGGGGCGGCCTGCGCCTGCTCGCGCCCGAGGACCCAGCTGAACTGCGCGGCGGCTCCGGCCACGGCGGCGGCCTTGAGGAGGGAGCGGCGAGGTATCGAGGACACGGAAACTCCTTTCATGGGCAGGCCGACGGCATGCCCGAGGAATCGGGAGGTTGCGGGGGCGCCCTGAAGCGGCGCCGGGGCCTTCGGGTCGGGAGCCCCGTCACGGCCGAGGGCCGGGCAGGGGGCCCGGCCCCCGCGGGCGGGTGGATCAGACGGCTGCCGGGGCCGCCCGGCGCTGCTCGGCCGCCAGGGCCGAGGCGACGAGGATGCCGAGGGCCGGCAGGGCCAGTGGTGCGGAGAACCAGGCCGACGCGGCGATCACCGCAAGACCGCAGACGACGAGCAGGGAACCGGCCGGGTCGCGCAGCGTGCGGCGGGCGGCGGGGCCAAGGAGGGCACGCCAGCGCAGGCCGGGGTGCCAGGCCGTGGCCGCCCGCAGGAGGGTGACCGTCAGCCAGAGCGCCGCGAGGATCGCGAGGGTCCCCGCCGCCCGCCCGCCGGGCACGGGCAGCGCCCGTACGAACGCGAGGTCGGCGCCCACCAGGGCGAGCGCGGCACCGTAGCCGAGCCCCGCCGACCAGCCACCGCCCCGCAGGGCCGCGCGCAGATCGGCGGCGAAGTACCGCAGGCCGGCCTGCTCGTCGCCCGTCCAGCGCCGCAGATGCGCCGCCCCGGCGGCGAGCGCCGCCGGGAGCGTCACCAGCGGGAGCGCGGCGACGGCGATCCACACCCCCACCAGGAGGCATTCGGCGAAGACCCCGAACCGGGCCAGGAACCGTTCCCTCATCGCGCCGGCCACCCCCTCAGCCCTTGAGGCCCGAGGTGGCCATGCCGTCGATGAGGTACCGCTGGAAGGCGAGGAAGAAGGCCACCACCGGGAGGAGTGCCACGAGCGACATCGCGACCATGCCGCCGTAGTTGGCGACGCCGTCCTGGTCGACGAACATCTTCAGGCCGAGCGAGACCGTGTACTTCTCGGGTTCGTTGAGGTAGATCAGCGGGCCCATGAAGTCGTTCCACGCGTTGATGAACGTGAAGATCGCGCTGGTGATGAGCGCCGGCCGGCACAGCGGAAGGACGATCGACCAGTACGTCCGCAGGTGCCCGCAGCCGTCGAGGCGCGCGGCCTCGTCGAGTTCCTTCGGCAGTCCGCGCATGAACTGGAGCATCAGGAAGACGAAGAAGGCGTCCGTCGCCAGGTACTTGCCGAGCAGCAACGGCGTGTAGGTGTTGATCAGTTCGAGCTTCTGGAACAGCACGTACTGCGGGATGAGCAGCACGTGGTACGGCAGCAGCAGGGTGCCGATCATCAGAGTGAAGAGCACTCCGCGTCCGGCGAAACCGATCTTGGCGAAGGCGTACGCGGAGAGCGAGCTGGAGATCAGCACGCCCACCACCGAACCGACGGCCAGGAAGAGGGAGTTGCCGAAGAAGGTGGCGATGGGGATGTCGGCGATGCCGTCGGCGAGCCGCCGGTAGTTGTCGGTGATGGGGTCGGTGGGGAACAGCGTCAGGCTGCCGACGATCTCGTCGTTCGGCTTGAAGGAACCGCCGATCACCCACACCACGGGATAGAGGATGACGGCGAGGGCGGCCAGGGACCCGAGGTGCCAGACGATCGAACCCGCCGTGCGCTTCTTCCCGTTCCGTGTGCCGGTCGTCTCCCGTCCGGTCGTCTCGGGTCCGGTCGACCGCGGTCCGGTCGTCCGTGCGCCGGTGCGTGCGAGGCTCATCGGGCCCCCTCCTCGTAGTGCACCCAGCGCCGCTGGGACCAGAACAGCACCGCCGTGACCAGGCCGACGGCGAGCAGCAGCATCCAGGCCATCGCCGAGGCGAGACCCATCCGGCTGTTCTCGAAGCCCTGGATGTACAGGTAGCAGGTGTAGACGAGCGTGCCGTCGGCCGGCCCGCAGGCGTTGCCCTGGCTGCCGATGATGTAGGCGGAGCCGAAGATCTGGAAGGAGTGGATGGTCTCCAGGAGCACGTTGAAGAAGAGCACCGGGGAGATCATCGGCAGGGTGATGTGCCAGAACCTACGCCAGGGGCTCGCCCCGTCGACCTGCGCCGCCTCGTACAGCTCGCGCGGCACCTGCTTGAGCCCGGCCAGGAAGATGACCATCGGGGCGCCGAACTGCCAGACGGTGAGCGCGACCAGGGCGTAGATGATGCGGTCGGGGTCGCCGATCCAGCCTCCGGCCTCCAGGCCGAAGGCCTGCTGCGCGCGGTCGACGGCCGCGCCGTCGGAGAAGATGGCGCGCCAGACGATGGCGATGGAGACGCTTGCCCCGATGAGCGAGGGCGCGTAGAACGCGGCCCGGTAGAAGCCCTGCCCCCGCCGGCTCTGGTTGAGCAGCAGGGCGACGCCGAGCGCGGCGGCCAGTTTCAGCGGGGTGCCGATCACCACGTACCAGCCGGTGATCTCGACCGAGGTGCGCCAGCGGGCGTCGCCGAACATCTCGGTGAAGTTGTCGAGGCCGATCCACTTCGGGGCGTCGAACAGGTTGTAGTCGGTGAAGGCGAAGTACAGGGAGGCCACCATGGGCCCCGCGGTGAGCAGGAGGAAGCCCGCTATCCAGGGGGACATGAAGAGGTAGCCGGCGAGGTTCTCGCGGCGGGCCCGGTGGGGGCGGACGGTGCGGCCCGGCGCCCCGGGCGGGCGCCCGCCGGACGGGGAGCCCGCGGGCGCGGTCCCCTCGTCCTGGCGGGTCGCCCGCTCGGGCCGCGGTGCGGGGTTCGGTGCGGAGGTCACGGCGGCGCCCATCAGGAGGAGAGCGCCGTCTTCGCCTCGGTGAAGTACTGCTTCACCGCGTCCGCCACCGGCCGCTCCCCCAGTGACATCTCCTCGGCGAGCCGCATGAACGCCGCCTCGCACACGTCGGCGCCTGCCGGGTGCGGGGTGATCGGCTCCAGGACGCGGGACTCGACGAGCTGCTTCTCGTACGCGGCGATCTGCTTGCCGACCTCGTCCGAGGGCACGTACGCGTCGTTCTGGGCGGTGGTGGCCGGGACGCCCCGGTCGTAGCCCATGATCTTCCCGACCTCGGGGTCGTGGACCATGAAGTCGATGAACTGGGCGGCCTCCTTGGGGTGCTTGGTGCGCTTGGAGGCGCTGAGCATGAGGGAGCCGAGGTACTGGCCGGTCTTGCGGCCGTCCGTGGTGGGGATGGGGGCGAGGCCGTACTGGCTCTTGCCCTCGGAGGTGTAGCGGACGGCGAAGTTGTCCCAGGTGAACTCGCAGCCCGCGAGCTCGGCGGTCACCGCCGACTTGGGCTTGATCGGGATGGTCCTCTTCGGGTCGGCGTAGACGCCGGACTTCACCCGGGTGACGGCCTTGCTCCACCAGTCCGTCAGGTCCTCCTCGGTGAAGCCGAGGCCGGAGGTGGTGAAGAAGGCCTTGCCCTGCTGGCGCAGGTAGAGGTCGTACAGGTACATGATCCCGTACGGACCGGCGTCGCCCGCCCGGCCCTGCGTCTCCTGGATCTTGGCGAGGGCCGCGTGGTACTCGTCCCAGGTCCAGCCGGGCTTCGGGGTGACCCCGGCCTTGGTGAAGACGGCCTGGTCGACGACGAGGGCCATCGAGTTGCTGCCGACGGGGACGCCGAGCAGCTTGCCGTCGACCTCGCCGAACTTCTCCAGGCCGGCCCGGAAGCCGTCGAGGCGGAGGTTCCCCGCCGCGGCCTGCTCGCGCAGGTCGAGGAGGACGTTCTTCGCGTCGTACTTGCGCAGGAAGCCGATGGCGTTCTGGAAGACGTCCGGCGTGTTGCCGCCGGACGCCTGGGTGTTGAACTTCTTCCAGAAGTCGGCGTAGGGCTGGAAGTCGGTCTTGATCTTGATCTTCGGAAACTTCTCCTCGAAGAGCGCGATCGACTGGTTGATCCGCTTGGCCCGGTCCTCCGAGCCCCACCAGCTGTACCGAATCGTGACGGTGCCGTCTCCGGAGCCCGAGCCGGTGCCGCAGCCCGCCGCGGTCAGGCCGAGAGCCGCCAACGAGCCGCCGGCGACCTTCAGCATGCTCCGACGGTCAACAGTGCCTTGCGTACGCACAGTTCGTCCTCCGCGCGTTAATGGAACGTTTCAGGAAAGCGCTTGCTGGGACAAAGTAGGGTCGGCGGCCAGCCACGTCAACGCTTCCGACCGGATCTTTCGAAGCGCTTCGCACGAGGAGCTGCGGCGGTTCTTGTGAAAGGATTCAACAGAGGGCCGGTCAGAGCAGCCTGATGACGTTCCACGACATCGGCTCCAGGACGGCCCTCAGGGTGCCGTCCACCAGCGTCGTGTCCTCCACCGTGTGCGGCACGACCCGGTCCGGCGCGTCGAGGGTGTTCCGCGCCTCCGGGTCCGCGTCGGCGAGCACGCTGTGCTCGACGACCCGGGTGAGATCGAGTCCGCGCAGCGCCACCTCGATCGGCAGGGACGCGTTCCGGCCACGGTTCACCGCGAAGACGGTCACGGCGCCGCCCTCCCCGCGTACGGCCGTGGCGTGCAGCAGCGGGACGTCCCCGTACCTGTCCGTGGCGTACGTCGGCGCGTCCACGCGCACGTCGAGGACGGTCCCCCGGCCGTACCGGGAGGCCTGCGCGAAGGGGAAGAAGGTCGTCTGGCGCCAGGCGGGGCCGCCGGGCTCGGTCATGATCGGCGCGATCACGTTGACGAGCTGGGCGAGACAGGCCACCGCGATCCGGTCGGCGTGCCGCAGCAGGGCGATCAGGAGCGTGCCGAACACGATGGCGTCGGTGACGGTGTAGACGTCCTCCAGGAGTCGCGGGGCCTCCTGCCAGTCCTCCACCGGATGCGGGTTGGGGCGGCGCTGGTACCAGACGTTCCACTCGTCGAAGGACAGGGTGAGGCGCTTCGCCGACTTCAGCCGGGCGCCCACGTGGTCGCAGGTGGCGACGACCTCCTCGATGAAGGCCTCCATCTCGACGGCGGAGGCGAGGAAGGAGTCGCGGTCGCCGTCGACCTCCTCGTAGTAGGCGTGCAGCGAGACGTGGTCCACGACCTCGTACGTCTCCGCGAGGACGGTCGCCTCCCAGGCGGCGAAGGTCGGCAGGCCGCGCGCCGAGCTGCCGCACGCGACGAGTTCGAGGTCGGGGTCGATCTGGCGCAGGGCGCGCGCGGTCTGCGCGGCGAGCCGGCCGTACTCCTCGGCGGTCTTCTGTCCGGTCTGCCAGGTGCCGTCCATCTCGTTGCCCAGGCACCACAGGCGGATGCCGAAGGGGTCCTTGTCGCCGTGGGCGACGCGCCGCTCGGAGAGTTCGGTGCCGCCGGGGTGGTTGGCGTACTCGACGAGGTCCATCGCCTCGGTGATGCCACGGGTGCCGAGGTTGAGCGCCATCATGGGCTCGGCCTGCGGGCCGACCTTCCGCAGGAAGGAGATGAACTCGCTCAGGCCGAAGCGGTTGGTCTCGGTGGACCGCCAGGCCACGTCGAGGCGGCGCGGGCGCTGGTCGACCGGGCCGACGCCGTCCTCCCAGCGGTATCCGGAGACGAAGTTGCCGCCGGGGTAGCGGATCGCGGTGACGCCCAGCTCGCGGACGAGTTCCAGGACGTCGGTGCGCAGCCCGTCCTCGTCGGCGGCGGGGTGGCCGGGCTCGTGGATGCCGGTGTAGACGCAGCGTCCGAGGTGCTCGACGAAGGAGCCGAAGAGCCGGGGGTCCACGGGGCCGACGGTGAAGTCGGGGTCGAGGGTGAAGCGGGCGGCGCGGGTGGTTCGATCGGCGTGGGACACGCGATGTCCTCTCGTGCGAAGCGTTCGAAATTTCGACCAACGGCCGTATTTCCGAACGAGAACGTAGGAGCGTGGCTCGCGCGCGTCAATGGACCCTTTCCTCGTGAACACCGCAGGTCGCGGGGGCGCGGCGGCGCGGGTGACGCGGCGCGACCAGGCCGGTCGTGGCGCGCGGAAGACACCGGGGCAACGGAGCTGACGAACCGTCACTCGTTATGCTCGGCCCGTGACCAACCCTGCGGCCCAGGCCGCCGCCCTGCCCAGGATCGGGGTGGAGGAGGAGTTCCTCCTCGTCGACCGGACCAGCCGGACCCCGGTCGGATCCGCGGCCTCGGTGGTCAAGCGCGCCCGTGACCGGCTGGCCGGCCGGGTCGGGCCCGAGATCCTCACCGACATGGTGGAGACCCGCACCCGACCGGTCGCCGATCTGCTCGGCCTGCGCGCGGAGCTGACCGAGCTGCGCGCGGGCGTGGCCGGGGCCGCCGAGGAGGCGGGCTGCCTGGCGCTGGCGTCCGGCACCGCCCCGCTGGCCTCGCGCGGCGGCCAGGAGCTCACCGACGAGGCGCGGTACCGGAGGATCGCCGACCGCTACGGCCCCCTGGTGACCGCCGAGAGCGGGATCGGGGTGTGCGGCTGCCATGTGCACCTGGAGGTGGCGGACCGCGAGGAGGCGGTGCGGCTCGGCAACCGGCTGCGCCCCTGGCTGCCCACGCTGCAGTCGCTGGCCGCCAACTCCCCGTTCCACTGCGGCCGGGACAGCGGCTATGCGAGCTGGCGGTTCATGCGCTGGGCCCAGCTGCCGGGCGCGGGACCGGCCCCGTTCCTCGCCGACGCCGCCGCGTACGACCTGCTGGTGGACCGGCTGGTCGGTTCCGGCATGCTGGTCGACCGCCGGACGGTCTACTGGCACTGCCGGCCCAACGAGCACTGGCCGACCCTGGAGGTCCGGGTCGCCGACGTGTGCACGGACCTCGACACCGTCCTGCTCCTGGCCGGGTTGCTGCGGGGGCTCGCGGCCGCGCTGCTGACCGACGTCCGCCAGGGGGTCCCGGCGCCGGAGATCAGCGACGCGTTGCTGCGCGCCGCCCACTGGCGGTCGGCGCGCGACGGGCTGGCGGGGCACGGTCTGGACCCGGCGAGCGGGGCGCCGCGCCCGGCGGTGGAGCTGATCGAGGACCTCCTCGCGAAGGCCGCCCCGGCCCTCGCGGCGGCCGGCGAGCTCGACCTGGTGCGGGGGTTGTGGACCAGTCAACAGGCCGCGGGGTGCGGCGCCGCCCGGCAGCGTGCGGTGTTCGCGCGGCGGGGCTCGCTCGCCGACGTGGTCGACGAGGTGGCGCTCCGCGCGGACGCGTAGGGCCCGTCGTTCGGATCAGGCGGGGCACGTCGGCGGTACCGGGGAGACGGCCGAAGACCGGGCGGCCCCCTCGCGGGGTCCGCCCGGTCTCGTCGTACGCGGAGCCTCTCTGTGCGGGGCGGCTGCTATTCGAGCAGCTCCGCGTACGAGCCCATGGCCAGGGCGATGTCCGCCTGGGCCCAGAACCGGTGGTACGTGAAGACGGGGGCCGCGCCGCCCGCCAGATAGGCCTCGACCTTCGGCCAGGCCGGGTCGTCCTGATAGAAGCTGCGGATCGAGGCGAAGGTGGAGGAGCTGTTCACCGTGTCGCCGTTCGGCATGGTGCCGGTCCAGGCGCTCGGCACGGAGACCGGGTCGTCGAAGCGGTTGTAGTCGGCGCGGGTCTCCTCGACGGCGATGCCCAGCGGGTCCTGGTGGTGGTCCCACATGCCGTCGAGCAGGGCCTTGGCGACCCGCTTGGCCTCGGCGTGGCCGGACTTGGCCGCGTAGTAGGTCAGGGTCTTGGCGTAGGCGGCGGCCACACCGACGTCGTTCGTGTAGTCGGCGACGGTGACGTGCAGGCCGGCGTTGGCGCCGGGGTTCGCCGCGTTCCAGGTGTCGGGCGCGCCGGACCACTTGAGGGTGGAGGGGACGCGGTAGGTGCCGTCCGGGTTGATCGTGGTCTCGGACAGCGCCCAGGAGACCCACTTGTCGAGGACGGTCTTCGCCTCGGCGTCACCGGTCTGCTGGTAGTACTCGGCGACCCGCTCCATCGACCAGGCCTGGAAGCCGAACCACTGGTTCGACGCCGGGTCGTGGTAGACGGGCTTCTCGTCGTAGAACAGGCCGTGGAAGGTGGGGGTGCCGGCCGGCGGGGTGGCGTAACGTCCCTGCCAGCTGTTGGTGGCGCCGCCCGCGATGCCGCCCTCGGCGGACTGCAGCCAGCGGTAGAACTCCAGCTGCCGGTCGAGGCTGGTCGCCCAGTCCGCCGCGCCGGTCGCCGACTTGGGCTTGAGCGGGGCGTAGGAGCTGAGCGCGTAGGCGGCCAGCGGGTTCTGGTAGCCGCCGTGGGCGTGGCTGGAACCGATGCGCCAGGACCAGCCGGCCGAGGTGTCGGTGGCGCCGCCCCAGGCGTAGTACCAGGACATCAGGTAGTGCGCGCTGTCCTTGCCGGTGCCGGCCGGGCAGGTGGTCGGGCCGACGCAGTTCCCGGACTTCTTGAAGTACTTGTCGAACATCGAGTACCGCAGGTAGTCACCCATCTTGGCGGCCTTGCCGACGGTCGCGGAGACCTGGGTGCCCTTGCCCTGCTCCTTGGCCCAGAGGTCGGCCCAGTAGGCGGCCTGGACGGCGCGGGCGTCGGCGTCGGGGGCGTTGGTGAACTTCCACTGCTTGGCGTAGGAGGCGTCCCCCGTGAACAGGTCGAGGTAGCCGTTCTTGCCGCCGTAGGTGAAGTTGTCGCAGGTGGGGTGGGTGACGGTCTCCCAGACGGACTCCTGCGGGCCGCGCTGGAAGGTGTTGATGTACGAGGGGCCGGACGCCGTCGGGCCCGCGGAGCACTTGCCGGGCTCGTTGCCGAAGCCGTAGACGTTGTCGACGTCCTGGATCCAGTGCATGCCGTAGATGTCGTCGGTGCCGTAGGCGCTCTTGAGCTCGGCGGCGATCGGGTCGGAGCCCGAGGTCACACCGGAGTCGAGCCGGGCGGGGTACTGCGAGGGCAGGTCCCACTCGGGGGCGTACGTCGCCGGCTTCGAGGCGTTGTAGGAGCCGGTGGTGGGCGTGTCGGCGTGGGTCGGGATCATGAATTTCTCCATGGTGTCCCAGGCGCCGTTGAACTTGGTCCAGTCGCCGGTGATCTTGCCGTACATGGCCTGGAGCCAGATGAGGTAGCTGTACGCCTCCGAGGTCGTCTCGTGCCCGTGGTCGGGGGCCTCGACGATCAGCGTCTCGACGGAGTGGTACGGGATGCCCTCGGGCGAGAAGTAGCCGTTGGCCGGGTTGGTGATCTTCCCGTGGAGGTCGAGGAAGCGGGCGTCGTACGTGGAGTTCGCCGCCAGCTGGGCGACGGTGACCTCGGCCTTGGCGTGGCCGGGGGCGGTCGCGGTGAAGACGGCGGAGCCGGTGCCGGTGGCCGCGGCGGCGACGGTCACCTTCTGGGCGGTGTTCCAGTTCGCCGGGGTGAAGGTGAGCGAGGCCGGGGTCGCGGTGAGGTTGGTGTTGCCCGAGGTACGGGCGACGCTCACCGTGACGTTCGCGGTGGGGGCCGTGGACAGCTTCAGGTCGAAGGTGCCGGTGGCGCCCTGGCGCACGCCGAGCTGGCTCGGGGAGGCGACGAGCGCGGCTCCGGCGGCGACGGTGATGCCGACGGGGGCCGACTCCGCCGAGGCGCCGAGGGTGTCGTAGGCCTTGGCGTAGAGGGAGTGGGCGCCGGCCGCGAGTCCGGTGGCGCTGTGGGTGAAGGGCGCGGTGGTGTCCGTGCCCAGGAGCGTGGTGTCGCTGTAGAACTCCACTTTGTTCACGGTGGCGCTGTCGGCCGCGGCGGCGGTCGCTGCGAGCGGCACCGCGTCGCCCACGGTGTAGACGGCCCCGGGCGCGGGGCTGGTGAGGACGGCGACGGGGGGCTGGTGCGCGCCGGCGCAGGTGGTGCCGTTGACGGCGAAGCCGGTCGGCGCGGTGTTGGCCCCGCTGTAGGTGAACTGGGCGCCGGTGGAGGTGGCGGCGCCCGCGGCGAGCGTGCCGTTCCAGGCCGCGTTGGTCACGGTGACGTTCTTGCCCGACTGGGACCAGACGCCGCTCCAGCCGCTGGTGAGCTTCTGGTCACCGGCGTAGGAGTAGGTCAGCGTCCAGCCGTTCAGGGGCTCGGTGGACCGGTTGGTGAGCGTGAGTTCGGCGGTGAAGCCCGAACCCCAGTCGTTGGTCTTGTAGTCGACGCTGCACTGGACGGCGGCGGCCTGGGCCGTGGTGGCGCCGAAGGCCGTGAGGCCGAGGGGGAGGGAGAGCGCGGCGGCCAGCGCGGTCAGCTGCAGGCGTGGACGCGTTCTCAGGCTCGTTCTGGGGCGAAGACGTGGCATGCGGGTGGTTCTCCTCGCGGCTCGGGAGGTCGGGGATGCGAAGAGCTGAATCGTTCGACAGTCAAGCTTTGAACCAGTGGGAGCGCTCCCACTGTGCAGTTGGGTCGCTACCCCGTCAAGGTGTGTGAGAAGTCGAAGTCAAAACGCAGGGAATTTACCCAACGCCTCTTTTGCTTGGCGTCAGTTGCCGCTACGGTCTGCCCCGACCCCAGTGGGAGCGATTCCATCCAGTCGGCGCACCGTCATCGGTGTGCCCTCGCTGCGAGGACTCGCTTCGATGCGACATCCCCCACGTCTGTCCGCGCTGCTCTCCGGAGTGGCGCTCACGATGGCGAGCACCGCGTTCGCCCTCATGGGAACGGCCGCAGGAGCCGCGGCCGAACCCGCATGCACGGTGGAGTACTCGGTCTCCGGCCAATGGGCCGGCGGCTACCAGGGTGCCGTCACCGTCACCAACAACAGTGCCGCGCTGAGCGGTTGGCGCCTCGGCTTCGACTTCCCGGCCGGCCAGGTGGTCAGCCAGGGCTGGGGCGGCAAGTGGTCCCAGTCCGCCGCCACCGTGACCGTCACGAACGAGAGCTGGAACGGCTCGCTCGGCACGGGCGCGAAGGCGACGGCCGGCTTCATCGCCTCGTGGACGGGGACCAACACGGCCCCCACCGCGTTCACGCTCGACGGCGCTCCGTGCACCACCGGCGGAGCCACCCCGACGCCGAGCCCGACCACCCCGACGACTCCGCCCACCACTCCCCCGACCACCCCGCCGACCCTGCCGCCGCCGACTCCGGTCACCGGCGCGCCCGAACTCGGCGTCGCCGGCAACAAGTTCGCCGACCAGAACGGCGCGGTCCGCCGCCTGCTCGGCGTCAACCGCTCCGGCGGCGAGTTCATGTGCGTCCAGGGCCACGGCATCTGGGACGGTCCCGTCGACGACGCCTCGGTCAAGGCGATCGCCGACTGGAAGGCCAACACGGTCCGCATTCCCCTCAACGAGGAGTGCTGGCTCGGCCTGGACAACATCAAGCCCGAATACCGGGGCACGAACTACGTGAACGCCGTGAAGGACCTGGTGACCAAGGTCCTCGCGCACGGCATGACCCCGGTCGTGGAGCTGCACTGGACGTACGGCCAGTACACCGGCAACTCCTCGGGCTGCTCCGACGTGCACGCCTCCTGTCAGAAGCCGATGCCGAACGCGCAGTACACCCCGGCGTTCTGGACCTCGGTGGCGAACACGTTCAAGAATGACGAGCGGGTCGTCTTCGACCTGTTCAACGAGCCCTACCCGGACCGGGCGACCTCCACCGCGGCACAGGCCTGGTCCTGCTGGCGCGACGGCGGCACCTGCCCCGGCATCGGTTACGAAGTCGCCGGCATGCAGGACCTGTTGGAAACCGTCCGTGCCACGGGGGCGAAGAACCTCGTCCTCGTCCCCGGCATCGCGTACTCCAACGACCTGAGCCAGTGGCTCACGTACCGCCCCACGGATTCGGCGGCGAATCTGGCCGCCGCCTGGCACGTCTACAACTTCAACACCTGCTCGAACGAGACGTGCTGGAACGAAACCCTCGCCCCGGTAGCCGCACAGGTACCTCTGCTGGCGGGCGAGATCGGTGAGAACACCTGCGGACACGCGTTCATCGACCGCGTCATGAAGTGGTTCGACGACCGCGGCCTCTCGTACCTCGGCTGGACCTGGAACACCTGGAACTGCAACTCCGGGCCCGCGCTGATCAGTTCGTACGACGGCACACCCACCGCATTCGGCATCGGGCTGCGCGACCACCTGCGCAACCTCACCCCCTGAAAGGATCCCCACCCGCATGAGCCGCACCAGTCGCACCAGTCGCACCGCCCTTCTGGCGGCGCTCGGCCTCATCACGGCCACCGGCGCCACAGCCACCGTCTTCGGCACCGCCACCGCCGGCGCCGCCACCCCCGGCTGCAAGGTCGACTACCAGGTCACCAACCAGTGGAGCACCGGCTTCGGCGCCAACGTGACCGTCACCAACACCGGTGACCCGGTCTCCGCCTGGACCCTGGAGTGGTCCTACGGCGGCAACCAGCAGGTCACCCAGGGCTGGAACGCCACCATCACCCAGGCCGGCGCCGCCGTCACCGCCAAGAACGCCTCCTACAACGGCGCCCTGGCCACCGGTGGTTCCACCTCCTTCGGCTTCAACGGCACGTACAGCGGCACCAACGCCGTGCCCGCCACCTTCAAGCTGAACGGCGTCACCTGCAACGGGGCCACCGAGCCGACCGAGCCCCCGACCACCCCGCCCACCACTCCCCCGACCACCCCGCCGCCGGCCGGCAGCAAGGTCGACAACCCGTACGCCGGCGCCAAGGTGTACGTGAACCCCGACTGGAGCGCGAAGGCGGCCGCGGAGCCCGGCGGCAGCAGGATCGCCAACCAGCCCACCGGCGTATGGATGGACCGGATCGCCGCCATCAACGGCACCCCCGGCGCCAGGGGCCTGCGCGCCCACCTCGACGAGGCCCTGAGGCAGAAGGGCTCCGGAGAGCTCGTCGTCCAGCTGGTCATCTACAACCTGCCGGGCCGCGACTGCGCGGCGCTCGCCTCCAACGGCGAGCTCGGCGCCACGGAGATCGGCCGCTACAAGACCGAGTACATCGACCCGATCGCCGCGATCCTCGCCGACCCCAAGTACGCGGGCCTGCGGATCGTCAACGCGGTCGAGATCGACTCGCTGCCGAACCTGGTCACCAACGTCTCCGGCCGTCCGACGGCCACCGCCAACTGCGACGTCATGAAGGCCAACGGCAACTACATCACCGGTGTCGGCTACGCCCTCAACAAGCTGGGGTCGATCGGCAACGTCTACAACTACGTCGACGCCGGTCACCACGGCTGGCTGGGCTGGGACAGCAACTTCGGCCCGTCCGCCGAGCTGTTCAAGACGGCCGCCACGGCCGAGGGCTCCACGGTCGACAAGGTGCACGGCTTCATCGTCAACACCGCCAACTACAGCGCCCTGAAGGAGGACCACTTCAAGATCGGGGACTCCGTCAACGGCACCTCGGTGCGCACGTCGAAGTGGATCGACTGGAACCAGTACACCGACGAGCTGTCGTACGCCCAGGCGATGCGCGACAAGCTGGTCTCGATCGGCTTCAACAGCAACCTCGGCATGCTGGTCGACACCTCCCGCAACGGCTGGGGCGGCACCCAGCGGCCCACCGGTCCGGGCGCGCTGACCAGCGTCGACACGTACGTCGACGGAGGCAAGTACGACCGCCGCATCCACCTCGGCAACTGGTGCAACCAGTCCGGTGCCGGTCTCGGCGAGCGGCCCCAGGCGGCACCCGCCGCGGGCATCGACGCGTACGTCTGGATGAAGCCCCCGGGCGAGTCCGACGGCGCCTCCAAGGAGATCCCGAACACCGAGGGCAAGGGCTTCGACCGGATGTGCGACCCGACGTACACGGGCAACGCCCGTAACGGGAACAGCATGTCGGGCGCGCTGCCGGACTCCCCGCTCGCGGGCGCCTGGTTCTCGGCTCAGTTCCAGGAGCTCATGAAGAACGCCCACCCGGCGCTGTAAGGGAACACGGGCCTCATCAGCCCTAGGATCTTTCGTTTGGCTCAGGCCGGATCAGGGAGCGGGGTCCGGTGCGTGGGGTCTCCCCAGGCCCGCAGGGCCTGGGGGACGCCTCGCGAGGCGGAGGAGGGCGCCACGGCGGAGCCATGGCGACCGACGACGACGCGGCGAGGCGCGGTGCCGGACCCCGCGAGCCCGGCATGATCCAAACGAGAGGCCCTCGGTGCCGCATCCGTCCGGCGGGACGGGTGCGGCACCTTCGCGCGCCCGGCCGTGTCCGGACACTGGCCGGCGGCGGCACCGTCATTGGTCGGACGAATGGCGGTGCCCCTGCGCGGTTGACGCGCGTCGACCCGAGCGGCCACTCTGCGGATGGCAGGTGCACATCAATCCCAGATGGAGGCCCGCACGATGCACGGACGCGCTCTCAGTTCACTCCTACCGCGGTTCCTGCTCGCCTTCGCCTTGCTGGTCACCGGTCTGGCGGGCGTCGTCGCCACCGCCGGGACCGCCCGGGCGGACGGCTGCTACACCTGGTCACGCACCCTCTCCCAGGGAGCGTCCGGCGCCGATGTGACCCAACTCCAGATCCGCGTGGCCGGCTACCCCGGCTACGGCGGCGTGCTCGCGATCGACGGGTCGTACGGGCCCGCCACCGTCGCCGCCGTGAAGCGCTTCCAGAGCGCGTACGGCCTCGGTGCCGACGGCGTCGCGGGACCCGCCACCTTCGGGAAGATCTACGAGCTCCAGGACGACGACTGCACCCCGGTCCACTTCACGTACGCCGAACTGAACAACTGCAACAGCACCTGGGAGGGCGGCGCGGTGAGCGCGGCCACCGCCCGGTCGAACGCGCTGCGCACCATGTGGAAGCTGGAGGCGATGCGCCACGCCCTCGGCGACGAGCCCATCCGGGTCACCAGCGGCTTCCGCAGCCACGCCTGCAACAACGCGGTCGGTGGCGCGACGTCGAGCCGCCATCTGTACGGCGACGCCGCCGACCTGGGCTCCGGCCCGCACTCGCTGTGCCGGCTCGCCCAGCAGGCCAGGAACCACGGCTTCAACGGGATCCTCGGCCCGGGCTACCCGGGCCACGGCGACCACGCCCACGTCGACCACCGGGCCAGTCGCTACTGGTCCGCCTCCAGCTGCGGCATCTGACCCGCCCCGCCGGGCACGCGGCCGGGCTCGCGCTCAGCAGGACCGGCGCACCACGAGCTCCGTCGGCAGCACGTGCCGACGGGGCTCGTCCGGTCCCGCAATGATCTCATGGATCTCCTGGATCAGCATCCGGGCCATGGTGCGGCCCATCTCCTCGATGGGCTGGCGCACGCTGGTGAGCGGCGGGTCCATGAGGCGCGCCACCGGGGAGTCGTCGACGCCGACCAAAGCCACGTCCTCCGGGACCCGGCGGCCCGCCTCGCGCAGCACGCTCCGCGCGCCGGCCGCCATCACGTCGGACGCGGCGAAGACGGCGTCCAGGTCCGGGCGGCGGTCGAGCAGCAGTCGCATGGCCCGCCGGCCGCCCTCCTCGGTGAAGTCGCCCGTCGAGACCAGGGCCTCGTCGGGCGCGAGTCCGGCCTCCGCGAGGCCCGCCCGGTAGCCGCCGAGGCGTGCGCGGGCCACGTACATGTCGAGCGGCCCCGTGACGGTCGCGATCCTGCCGCGCCCGCGTCCCACGAGGTGCGCGACGGCGGCCCGGCCGGCCCCGATGTTGTCGGAGTCGACGTACGGCACGGGTTCGGCCTCCGAGCGGCGCCCGTTCATGACGACCGGGAGGCCGAGTTCCCTGATCCGGTCGGGGAGCGGGTCGTCGCCGTGGACGGAGGCGAGCAGCACGCCGTCGACGCGCTGGGCGGCGAGGTACTGCTCGAAGCGCTGCCGCTCCTGTTCGCTGCGGACGAGCGTGAGCAGCAACTGCTTGTCGGCTTCGGCGAGTTCGGCGCTGACACCGCGGATGAGGTCGAGGAAGTAGGGCTCGGCGAAGAGGCGGGCCTCGACCTCGGGGATGACGAGCGCGATGGCGTCGGTGCGGCTGCCGGCCAGGGCGCGGGCGGCCTGGTTGGGTACGTAGCCGAGTTCGGCGACGGCTCTGGCGACGGCCGTTCTGGTCTGCTCGCTCACCCGGGGGGAGCCGTTGATCACCCGGGAGACCGTGCCCCGTCCGACCCCGGCCCTGGCGGCCACCTGCTCCAGGGTCGGTCTGCCGCTCTGCCGTCCGCTCACAACTCCGAACTCCCCTCGTAGGACAACGCGCCGCTCCTCAGCCCGTCGCGGGAACCGAAACAGAGGTGGGAGCGCTCCCACCGTAGTCCACCCCCACACCCGCGCGCCACGAGGGCGCGTTCAGGAGATGACGCGACCGTGGCGGCCAGGACGTCGCGAAACCCCCGGAAAACCTTCCGGTAACGAATGCGCGTTCATGTCTTGACACCCGTACCCGCTAGGCAGCAACCTTCCGGCAACGACGTGGGAGCGCTCCCATCCGGGGCGCGCACAGCCTTGCATCGGGTCTGGCAGGCGCCGCCGAGCCGCGAACAGCCGGCCGGGCCTCTTGGCGCACAACGAGCACCACCTTGGACGAGGAGAGTGGAATGCGCACTTCCAGCAGCAGACGCGGACGCCGGGCGGCGATCGCGGCGGTCGCCACCGTCGTGACCGGCACGATCCTGCTCACCGGTTGCGGCAGCGACGAGGACACCGGCAAGGACGGCAACACCAAGGCCGGCGAGAAGATCACGCTGCGGATCGGGACCTTCGGTTCCTTCGGCTACGACAACAAGACCGGCGCCAAGCTCTACGCCGAGTACGAGCGGCTCCACCCGAACATCAAGATCGAAGAGTCGAACGTCTCCGACGGTCAGAAGTACTGGGACACCCTGAAGCTCCGCCTCGCCCAGAACAGCGGCGTCGCCGACATCCAGGCCGTCGAGGTCGGCTACATCGCCGAGGCGACCGGCCCGACCATGGCCGGCAAGTGGGTCGACCTGGGCAAGGAGGGCGGCGCCAAGACCGACGACTTCCTCGAGTGGAAGGTCAAGCAGGCGACGACCTCCGACGGCAAGCTCATCGCCCTCGGCACTGACATCGGCCCCATGGCCATCTGCTACAACAAGGACCTCTTCGCCAAGGCCAAGCTGCCCACCGAACGCGAGGCCGTCTCCAAGCTGTGGTCCGGCGACTGGGCCAAGTTCCTCGCGACCGGCGAGAAGTACAAGGCGGCCGCGCCCGCCGGCACCGCCTTCCACGACTCGGCGAGCGGCCTCTTCAACGCCGTCGTCTCCAGCGACCCGGTGCAGTACGCCAACACGAGCGGCGAACTCGACTGGGAGAACAGCCCCGGCGTCAAGAAGGCCTGGGAGACCGCCGTCAAGGCGGCCGAGGGCGGCCTGACCGCCAAGCTCCGCCAGTTCGACGAGAAGGGCACCTGGAACGCGGCCTTCAAGAACTCGAAGTTCGCCACCGTCGCCTGCCCCAGCTGGATGACCGGCATCATCAAGGACCAGGCGGGCCCCGGCAACCAGGGCAAGTGGGACATCGCCTCCCCGCCGGTCGCCGGCAACTGGGGCGGCTCCTTCCTCGCCGTGCCCAAGGCGGGCAAGCACACCAAGGAGGCCGCCGAGCTCGCCGCCTGGCTGACCGCCCCCGAGCAGCACGCCAAGGTTTTCGCGGTCAACGGCAACATCCCCTCGTCCAAGGACACGCTGGCCTCCACGGCCGTCCAGGAGGCGAAGCTGCCGTACTTCGGTGACACCCCGGTCGGCAAGATCTTCTCCAGCGCCGCGGCCGGCATCACCCCCGCCGTCATCAGCCGTTACGACGGCCAGGTGAAGACCTTCCTCACCGACAACGGCATCCTCGACATCGAGCAGCGCGGCACCGACCCGGCCGAGGCCTGGGACAACGTCAAGAAGCTGGTCGACGACAAGATCGACCAGTAGCGGGGACGTCTGCCGGTCCGCCGCCGCCCGCGGGCGGCGGACCGGCACCGTCCGCACCACCGCACGCATCGACCTGGAAGGACGCCCCTCGTGGCCACCTCCGTTCGGGCGAAGCCGGACGGCTCCCCGCCGCCCGCCGCACCGCCCTCCTCCCCCCGCTCCCGGAGGCACCGCTCCTCCTCGGGCGGCTGGCGCAGCACGCTCTACCGCTGGGACCTCAAGGCGATCCCGTACGTCTTCATCGCCCCCTTCTTCCTCACCTTCGCCGCCTTCGGCCTCTTCCCGCTGATCTACACCGGCTGGCTTTCGCTCAACCGGGTCGAACTCGGCGGTGACCCGACCTGGAAGGGTCTGGAGAACTACACCGACCTCGCGACCAGCGAGTTCTTCTGGAACGCGCTCTTCAACACCTTCACCATCGGCGTCATCGCGACCGTTCCCCAGCTGCTCATGGCGCTGGGCCTGGCGCACCTGCTCAACTACAAGCTCCGCGGCCGGGGTTTCTTCCGGGTCGCGATCCTCGCCCCGTACGCCACCTCGATCGCGGCGGCGACCCTGGTCTTCGCCCAGCTGTTCAACACCGACTACGGGATGATCAACGGCGTCCTGGGCTGGTTCGGGTTCGATCCGGTGAACTGGGAGTCGTCCAAGTGGCCGGCGCAGATCGCCATCTCGGTGATCGTCACCTGGCGCTGGACCGGCTACAACGCGCTGATCTACCTGGCCGCCATGCAGGCCGTGCCGCAGGACCTCTACGAGGCGGCCTCGCTCGACGGGGCCTCGCGCTGGCGCCAGTTCATCAGCGTCACGATCCCCTCGATCAAGCCGACGATCTTCTTCACGATCATCGTCTCCACCATCGGCGCCACCCAGCTCTTCGGTGAGCCGATGCTCTTCGGCGGCAGCGTCGGCATCAGCGGCGGCAGCGGCAACCAGTTCCAGACGCTGAGCCTGCTGATGTACGAGAAGGGCTGGGTGACCGGCGCGCTGGGCCAGGCTTCGGCCATCGCCTGGGTCATGCTGCTGCTCCTGCTCCTGATCGGCGGCGTCCAGGCACTCGTCTCCCGCCACAACCGCAAGAAGCTGGGGGGCTGACCTCATGGCCCGCACACTCGACACGATCCCCAACGAGACCGCGTCCGAGGCCGACGCGCCGGCGACGGCCCGGCCGGGGCGCAGGTTCCGCCAGTCGGCCGGCAGGCAGCACCACGCCGGCCCGCTCACCTACGTCCTGCTGGTCGTGGCCGCGTTCGTCTCGCTCTTCCCGCTGTACTGGAACGTGGTCGCCGCCTCGCACACCGGCGAGCGGGTCGTGGAGGCCCCGGCGCCGCTGCTGCCGGGCAACCGTCTCCTGGACAACCTCAGCTTCGCCTGGAACCAGGTCGACATGGGCGAGGCGCTGATCAACACCACGGTCGTGGCGAGCCTGGTGGCCCTGTCCACCGTGCTGTTCTCCACGCTCGCCGGCTTCGCCTTCGCCAAGCTGCCCTTCAAGGGGCGCGGCATGCTGCTCTCCCTGGTGGTCGCCACCATGACGATCCCGCCGCAGCTCAGCGTCATCCCGCTGTACCAGATCATCACCGACCTCGGCTGGTTCGACCAGCTCCAGTCGGTCGTCCTGCCCTCGCTCGTCGCCGCCTTCGGCGTGTTCTTCATGCGCCAGTTCCTGGTGGAGGCGCTGCCGATGGAGCTGGTCGAGGCGGCCCGGATGGACGGGGCGCACAGCCTGCGGATCATCTGGCACGTGGTGTTCCCGATCGCCCGGCCGGCCATGGCCGTGCTCGGCATGCTGGTCTTCGTGCAGGCCTGGAACGACTTCTTCTGGCCGTTCATCGCCCTCACCCCGGACGGCAACCCCACCCTTCAGGTGGCGCTCGCCGGCCTGGGCGCGGGAAACCACACCGTGGACCACGCGGTCGTGCTGACCGGCGCGCTCATATCGACCGTGCCGCTGCTGCTCGTCTTCGCCTTCCTCGGCAAGCACATCGTGGGCGGCATCACGGCGGGCGCCGTCAAGAGCTGACCGGCCGCCGCCCCGCACCGTCCCCCTTTCGTACCGCACGTACCGCACGTACCTGCCCCGTACCCGCGTTGGGAGCGCTCTTCTATGACCGCGTCCGAGACCCGGCCGCTCACCGCCACCCGCTCGTTCCCGTCCGACTTCCTCTGGGGCGCGGCCACCGCCGCGTACCAGATCGAGGGAGCGGCGGCCGAGGACGGCCGTACCCCGTCCATCTGGGACACCTTCTCGCACACCCCCGGCAAGGTCTTCGAGGGCCACACCGGTGACGTGGCCGTGGACCACTACCACCGGTTCCGCGAAGACGTCGGGATCATGTCCGAACTGGGCCTGAACGCCTACCGGTTCTCCGTCTCCTGGTCCCGGGTGCAGCCCACCGGGCGCGGTCCCGCCGTGCAGAAGGGCCTGGACTTCTACCGTTCGCTCGTCGACGAGCTGCTCGCCGCCGGGATCGAGCCCGCCCTCACCCTCTACCACTGGGACCTGCCGCAGGAGCTGGAGGACGCGGGCGGCTGGCCCGAGCGGGCGACCGCCGAGCGGTTCGCCGAGTACGCGGGGATCGTCGCCGACGCCCTCGGCGACCGGGTGACCCGCTGGACCACCCTCAACGAGCCGTGGTGCAGCGCCTTCCTGGGCTACGGCTCCGGGGTGCACGCCCCGGGCCGTACCGACCCGGTGGCCTCGCTGCGCGCCGCCCACCACCTGAACCTGGGCCACGGCCTCGCGGTCCAGGCCCTGCGGGCCGCGCTGCCGGCGGACCGGCAGCTCTCGGTGTCGCTCAATCTGCACGAGCTGCGGCCGCTGACCCCCTCGGCCGAGGACCTGGACGCGGTCCGCCGGATCGACGCAGTCGGCAACCGGATCTGGCTGGGTCCGATGCTGGAGGGCGCCTACCCGGAGGACCTGTTCCGCGACACGGCGCGGCTGACCGACTGGTCCTTCGTCAAGGACGGCGACGCCGCGACCGCGCACCAGCCGCTGGACCTGCTGGCGATCAACTACTACACGCCGACGCTCGTCTCGCACGTCCCGGAGGGGACGGAGAAGCCGCAGGACGACGGGCACGGCAACAGCGAGCACTCGCCGTGGCCGGGCGCGGACTCGGTCGCCTTCCACCGGGCGCCGGGCGAGCGGACGGCGATGGGCTGGCCGGTCGACGCGACCGCCCTGTACGACCTGCTGACGCGGGTGTCCGACGCCTATCCGCAGCTTCCGCTGGTCATCAGCGAGAACGGGGCCGCGTACGACGACGTGGTCTCCCCGGACGGCTCGGTGAACGATCCGGAGCGCGCGGCGTACGTGCACGCGCACCTGGAGGCCGTGCACCGGGCGATCGGCGACGGGGTGGACGTACGCGGCTACTTCCTCTGGTCGCTGCTCGACAACTTCGAGTGGGCGTACGGCTACGCGAAGCGGTTCGGCGCCGTCCACGTCGACTACGACACCCTGGAGCGGACCCCGAAGGCCAGCGCCCGCTGGTACGCGAAGGTGGCCCGCTCGGGCGAGCTGCAGGCGCCCGACGGCGCCTGATCCCGTCGGAAGGAGAGGGCCGTACCGGGGATCCGGTACGGCCCTTTCCGGTCAGGGTGGCGACGTCGTTCACCCTGCCGTGGCTAGGGGCCTCTAGGGTGTCCGGACATGAGAGACGTCCCACCGCCGGTTCCCCGGTCCCGTCGACGCAGGACCGTCGGCCTGGCCTCCGCCGCCCTGGCCACCGCCGTCGCGGGGCTCGCGACCGCGTTCGCCGCCGCCCCCGACTCACCGTCCGCGCCGCGCCCGGCCCCTGAGGCCGCCGCGGCGGCCGGCCTGAGCCAGAAGACAAGTTCCAGCCCCTGGATGCGCAAGGCCGGGGCGCCGCCGACCGTGATCGCCCACCGGGGCGCCTCGTCGGCCGCCCCCGAGAACACCCTGGTCTCCGACGAGGTGGCCCGGCGGGGCGGGGCCGTCTGGATCGAGAACGACGTCCAGCCCAGCAAGGACGGCGTGCCGTACATCCTGCACGACACGACCGTCGACCGGACCACCGACGGCACGGGCCGGGTCCGCGCCCTGACCTCGGCCCAGTTGGACGCCCTGGACGCCGGTTCCTGGTTCGCCCCGGCCTACGCGGGCGCCCGGGTCCCGACCCTGACCGCCCAGCTGGCGGACCTCCGGGAGCGCGGCGGGAAGCTCCTCCTGGAGATCAAGGGGCGCCACACCCACGCCGAGGTGGCCCGGATCGTCCAGGACATCCGGGACCAGGGCATGACCGGACGGGTCTTCGTCCAGAGCTTCGACATCCCGTCGCTGCGGTACGCCCACGAGCTGGCGCCCGAGCTGCCGATCGGCCTGCTGCGGAGCACCCTCGACGCCGATCCGGTCGCCCTGGCCGAGGAGCTGGACCTCGACGCGTACAACGTCTCGGACGCCGCCCTGTCCACCCGGCCGCGCGTCGTGCGCGACCTGCACGCGGCGGGCGTGGCCGTGAACGTGTGGACGGTGGACAGCCCGGCCCGCTGGAAGGCGCTGGACGCGCTCGGCGTGGACGGGATCATCACCAACCGCCCCACGGAACTGGGCGGCTGGTCGGCGGACCGTACGCGGTAGGGCGTGCGGTCCCCCCGGACTCCTGTCCCTACGGCTTGACCTTGATGTCGTCGACGAAGGCCCGGACCATGATCGCGCTGGTGCTGATGACGGTTCCGGGCTTGATCAGTCCGTCCTCGTCGCCGTTGCCCTTCACCTGGACCGTGCGCGACCCGAGCAGGGTCAGCGTCTTGCTGTCGAAGATCCACTCGGTGCGCTGGCCGCCGAACTCGTCGAGCCGCGCGACCGCGACGCCCTTGCGGCCGACCGCGTCGGTGGCGCTGTCCACCAGGACGACGCCGGGGATCTTCGCGGCGGCCCGGTAGAGCGCCGCCGTCAGTCGGGGCGACGGCCAGCTCTCGCCGAGCAGGTCGCCGATGGTGGTGAAGGCCTGCTGGTCCTTGCCGCTGCCCTGGCCCTCGGTCTCCTCGTAGATCTTGCGCAGCAGCGCGTCGGGGTCGGTGGGGAGGGTGGCGAGGTAGTCGTGCGAGGGCGCGCCGAGGTGCGGCTTCGGCACGTTGCCGAGCTCGTCGAGGCCTCCCAGGGTCATGCCCTCGGGGCCGGTGGTGCCGGGTTCGATCAGCCAGCCCTTGAGGCCGTCGGGGGACTTCCAGTACTGGCGGGTGTGCAGGGGGACGGTGACGAGGCTGCTGACGTTCGCGTCGGTCCTGATGTGCGTGCCCGCGGACCGCGTCTCGATGTAGACGTACTGTCCGGCGCGGCCCTGCGGGGCGTCCGCCTCCGCCGCGGCGAGCGAGATCCGGTCGAGGAGCCGGGGCGCGCCGTGGGCGTCGACGGTGCCGATGCGGGTGGTGAGGGCGGGTCCCGTGGCGCGGTCGTCGGGGCCCTGGGTCCCGCCCGGGGTGAGGACGAGGACGCCGACGGCGAGCGCGCCGGCGAGTGCGGCGGCGGCCGGCAGGAGGATCGCCTTCCGGAGGAAGGGGTTGCGGCGGGCGGTGGCGCGGCGGTCGTCGTGGATCTGGCTCATCAGGCGCTCCTTGTGGAACTGGTGGCGGCCCTGAGGAAGGTCGTACTCCTCGATGGCGGGGAGGTCTCCGGTCTCGTGCCGGTTCGCCGTACGGGGCTGGTTCGGGTCGGGGTTCATCGGATTCCCTCCTGTGCGGGCCGGACCGCGTTCACGCGATCACCTGTTGTCTGTCGGGCGCGGGAGCCGGGTTCCCGTTTTTCCCGGGCGAGTTCTTCCTCCGCCTTGGTGCGGAGCTTCGCGCGGGCGCGGGAGAGCCGGGAGCGGACGGTGCCGACGGGGACGCGGAGGGCCCGGGCGACCTCGGTGTAGGCGAGGCCCTCCCAGAGGCAGAGGACGAGGACCTCGCGTTCGGTGCGGCGGAGCCCGCCGAGCGCCCTGAGGGTGGCGGCGATGCGGCGCCGGTCGTCGATCCGGCCGGCTACCTCGGGGGCGTGGTCGGGTACCGCGGCCGCGGTCGGGCCTGCCGCGGCGTACGCGGCGACGGCGGCCCGGTACCTGCGGTTGCCGCGGCAGTGGTTGCGGGCGACGTTGGTGGCGACGCCGAGCAGCCAGGGCCGGAGCGAACCCCCTTCGGGGTCCACCTTCCGGCGCAGCCGCCAGACCTCCAGGAAGGTGGCCGCCATGACGTCCTCGGCGACGGACCAGTCGCCGGTCAGCCGGAAGGCGTGGTTGTAGACGCTCCGGGCGTAGGAGTCGTAGAGCCCGGCGAAGGCCGAGGGGTCTCCGTCCCGGATGCGTGCGCGCAGGTCGATGTTCACGTCTTTCGTCTGTCCGGGGCGCGGGACGGGTTCCCGTGACCCTGGTCACATCAGGGGGTCCGCTCCTCCAGGAGCCCGGGGTTGACCACCCGCAGGATCGTCGTGACGTCCTCGGGGTCGGCCGCCGCCCACAACAGCTCCCTGGCCGCCCGGTACTTGGCGGCGAGCCGTTCCCGCCGGTCGGGCGGCAGTGCGGCGGCCCGGTCCGCGCGGCTGTTGTGGGCGTTGTCGGCGATCTTCACGAGGGTGGCGTCGCGGTCCCGGGTGATCTGGCTGATCTTCTCCTCGTACGTCGTGCCGGGCCGGTTGGTGACGGCTTCGACGATCTCGACGACCCGGTCGGGGATTCCGGCGGCGCGCAGCCGCTCCGCCGTCCAGTCGGTGTCCTCGATGACGTCGTGGAGCAGTCCGGCCATGGCCAGGTGCGGGCCGAGCGGTGCCAGGCCGGCGGCGACCGCGCGGACGTGCTCGACGTAGGGGACACCGATCTTGTCGGTCTGTCCGGCGTGCGCGCGTGCGGCGAGCGCGTCCACCTCGGCGAGAGTCTTCATCGGTCCATGATGGCGGGGCTGCAACACGCTCTTCACACACGGGCGGGAATGGCGTCCGTGACGGCGCCGGTTGCCACGTTCACGACTCTCGGAACCCCCGGCACTTCCGGAACCATCGGCGTGACGCTCAGCTCGACCGCCGTCCAGCGCACGATCGACGACACGGTGCTGCTCGCGCGGGGGGCGACGAGGAGACCGTCGCCGCGGAGGTACGGCGTTACCGCGAGGCGGGGGCGACGGAGGTGGTGTTCACGATGACGGAACTGAACGGCGAGGACGACCGCCGCCGCACCTGGAAGCTGCTCGGCGAACTGTCGCGTGGCTGATCCCTGGAGACAGGAGCTCAGGTCAGCAGGCGGTTGGGGTGGGAGGAGCGGCGGGCCGCGGAGAGGAGGGCGTGGATCCTGGGTCCGGCCTGGTCGATGTCGGTGACGGGGGTGGGGAAGGGCAGCCGGACGTCCTGGTGGCCCGCGGGGTGTTCGAGCCGCAGGGTGATGCCGTACCGGTCGAGGGCGACGGGGAGGGCGCGGACCATGTCCCGTTCGGGGCGCGGCCTGACGAGCCTGAGGAGCAGGGACACGAGTTCGCCGTGGCTGTCGACGAGGTGGGTGAGCATGGACGCCTCGCAGGAGGCCATCGGGTCGACGTCGGTCGCGTGGAGCTCTTCGAGGGTGATGTACGTGCGGCCGTCGGCGTCCTCCAGGAGGGCCTGGCCGAACTCCATGCAGATGCTGCCGCTCGTCTCCGGTTCGTAGGGGGCGGCGAGGAGTCCGGTCAGGGTGACGCGGGCCCGGAGGCGTTCGCGTACCGGGACGGGGGCGATGTCGGTGAACTCCAGGCGTACGGGGATCCGCGCGGTCTGCCCGTCGTGGCTCTCCTCCGAGGGGTCGTGCAGGTGGATGTGTCCCATCGGGCCGGTTCCGTCGAGGAGGTGCACCTCCTGGTGGTGTCCGTCGGACACGACGGTCATCGAGTGGGCGGCGGCCAGGATCGATCGCACGCGTTCGGCGGGGGCGGGCCGTGTGACGCGGGGGCTGAAGGGACGCATCCGAGTTCTCCCGGGACAGGTGACGGAGACACTATTACTTAGGTAAGCCTAAGCTAACTTATCGTCGGGAGTCACGGAAGGCCGGGGCGCCGGTCCGCTCACACCGGGTCAGGGCGCGTCCCCGGACCAGTCGAAGCGGCGCGCGTCCCCGGGCCGGGGGTCGTACAGGGAGCGCCCCTCGGCGCCGAAACGCCCGAGCTCCGTCTCCAGGACCGCTCCGGCGGCCCTCTCCCGCTCCGTCCAGTCGGTGACGTCGAGGAGCAGGCCGTCGAGCGGTCCGCCGACCAGCTCGGCGTAGACCCGGCCGGGCCTCGGTCCCGGACGCGGGTCGTCGTGGTCCTGGCCGTAGACCCGGCCTCTCAACAGCTCTTCGTCCGCGTCCTCACCCATGCCCCTGCCCACGCCCCCGTCCATGCCCCTGTCCCTGTCCATACGGACCAGCGTCCCAGCCGCCTCTGACAACGCCTCGAACCGCCCACCACACAGATCGCCGCAGGTCGACGAGAAGAAGGTCACAGTCGTACGCACTCCTGGTCACTCCGCGATCTCCCCTAGCATCCGAGCATGACGGTCCTGCCTGACGACGGGCTCTCCCTGGCGTCCGAATTCCCCGACGCGCCACACGAACAGTGGCAACACCTCGTGGCGGGTGTCCTGCGCAAGTCGGGCAAGGAGGTCTCCGGCGACGCAGCCGAGGACGCCCTGTCCACACTTCTGGAGGACGGCCTCGACATCCGTCCGCTGTACACGGCGCGCGAGGCCGCGCCCGACACCGGCCTGCCCGGCTTCGCGCCCTTCGTACGCGGCGGCCGCGCCGAGGGCACCGCCCTCGGCGGCTGGGACGTGCGCCAGCGCCACCTCGCACCCGACAACGACGCCGTCCTCTCCGACCTGGAGAACGGCGTCACCTCCCTCTGGCTGGGCGTCGGCGGCACCGGCATCCCGGTCGCCTCCCTGGACAAGGTCCTCGACGGCGTCTACCTCGACCTCGCGCCCGTCGCCCTCGACGCGGGCGACGAGACGGCCACGGCGGCCGAGCGGCTCCTCGGGCTGTACGAGGAGCGGGGCGTCGCCGCGGACGCGGCCCGGGGCAACCTGGGCGCGGACCCCCTCGGCCACGAGGCCCGCACCGGACGGCCTTCGTACGACCTGGCGTCCGTCGCCGGTCTCGCGCGCCGCTGCGCCGCCACCTACCCGGGCCTGCGGGCCCTGACCGTGGACGCGCTGCCGTACCACGAGGCCGGCGGCTCGGCCGCGCAGGAGCTGGGCTGCTCGCTCGCGACCGGCGTGGCCTATCTGCGCGGTCTGACCGACGCGGGACTGGGCGTCGCCGAGGCCTGCGGACAGCTGGAGTTCCGCTACGCGGCGACCGCCGACCAGTTCCTGACGATCGCCAAGCTCCGCGCGGCGCGCCGGCTGTGGGCCCGGGTGGCCGAGGTCTGCGGCGCCCGGGACGCGGGCGCCCAGCGCCAGCACGCGGTGACCTCGACGGTGATGATGACCCGCCGCGACCCGTGGGTGAACATGCTGCGGACCACGGTGGCGACGCTCGCCGCCGGGGTCGGCGGCGCCGACAGCGTGACCGTGCTCCCCTTCGACGAGGCGCTCGGCCTGCCGGACGCGTTCGCGCGCCGGATCGCCCGTAACACCTCCACCGTCCTCATCGAGGAGTCGCACCTCTCCCGGGTGATCGACCCGGCGGGCGGTTCCTGGTACGTGGAGCGGCTGACCGACGAGCTCGCGCACGCGGCCTGGGAGTTCTTCCAGGACATCGAGCGGGCGGGCGGCCAGCAGGCCGCGCTGCGGTCCGGGACGATCGGCGAACGCCTCGCCGGGACCTGGGCCGCGCGCAGCGCGAAGCTCGCCACCCGCCGCGAACCGATCACCGGCGTCAGCGAGTTCCCGAACCTGACGGAGAAGCCCGTCGACCGCGAGCCCGCGCCCCGGCCGCCGGCCGGCGGCCTCCCCCGGGTCCGGCGCGACGAGGCCTTCGAGGCGCTCCGCGCCCGCTCCGACGCGCATCTCGCCGCGACCGGGGCCCGGCCCCGGGTCTACCTGGCCGCACTCGGCCCGGCCGCCGCGTACTCGGCCCGGGTCGCGTTCGCCACGAACCTCTTCCAGGCGGGCGGCGTCGAGACCGTCACCGAGGGCACGTTCGAGGAGAGCGGTGCCCGCGAGGTCTGCCTCTGCTCCAGCGACGCGCTGTACGAGGAGCGGGCCGGGACCGTGGCGGCGGAGCTGCGCGCGGCAGGCGCCGAGCACGTCCTCCTCGCCGGCCGTCCGGGGGCGTACCCCGGTGTCGACACCTACCTCTTCGCGGGCTGTGACGCCGTCGCCCTGCTCTCCACCGCCCTCGACCGCATGGGAGTGTCCTGATGTCCATCCCCGACTTCTCCGGGATCGAGCTCGGGGCGCCGGCCGCCGACGGCGGCGCCGACGCGTGGCGTGCGGCCGTCGAGAAGGCGGCGGGCGGTGACGACCTGCTCTGGGAGACCCCGGAGGGCATCGGCGTCAAGCCGCTCTACACCGGTGAGGACCTGGAGGGCCTGGACTTCCTGGGCACGTTCCCCGGCATCGCCCCGTACCTGCGCGGCCCGTACCCGACGATGTACGTCAACCAGCCCTGGACGATCCGGCAGTACGCGGGCTTCTCCACGGCCGAGGAGTCGAACGCCTTCTACCGGCGCAACCTCGCGGCCGGCCAGAAGGGCCTGTCGGTCGCCTTCGACCTGCCGACCCACCGCGGCTACGACAGCGACCACCCGCGCGTCACCGGTGACGTCGGCATGGCCGGTGTGGCCATCGACTCGATCTACGACATGCGGCAGCTGTTCGACGGCATCCCGCTGGACCGGATGACGGTGTCGATGACGATGAACGGCGCCGTGCTGCCGGTCCTCGCGCTGTACATCGTGGCGGCCGAGGAGCAGGGCGTTCCGCCCGAGAAGCTGGCCGGGACCATCCAGAACGACATCCTCAAGGAGTTCATGGTCCGCAACACGTACATCTATCCGCCGGGTCCCTCGATGCGGATCATCTCCGACATCTTCGCGTACACCTCCCAGCGGATGCCGCGCTACAACTCCATCTCCATCTCCGGCTACCACATCCAGGAGGCCGGAGCCACGGCCGACCTGGAGCTGGCGTACACCCTCGCCGACGGCGTGGAGTACATCCGCGCGGGCCGGGAGGCCGGGCTCGACGTCGACGCGTTCGCGCCGCGCCTGTCGTTCTTCTGGGCGATCGGCATGAACTTCTTCATGGAGATCGCCAAGCTGCGCGCGGCCCGTCTCCTCTGGGCCAAGCTGGTCAAGCAGTTCGACCCGCAGAACCCCAAGTCGCTCTCGCTGCGGACCCATTCGCAGACCTCCGGCTGGTCGCTCACCGCGCAGGACGTGTTCAACAACGTCACCCGGACCTGTGTGGAGGCGATGGCGGCCACCCAGGGCCACACCCAGTCGCTGCACACCAACGCCCTCGACGAGGCGCTGGCCCTGCCGACGGACTTCTCCGCCCGGATCGCCCGCAACACCCAGCTCCTCCTCCAGCAGGAGTCGGGCACCTGCCGGACCATCGACCCGTGGGGCGGCAGCGCGTACGTCGAGAAGCTCACCCACGACCTCGCCCGGCGCGCCTGGAAGCACATCCAGGAGGTCGAGCAGGCCGGCGGCATGGCGAAGGCGATCGACGCCGGCATCCCCAAGCTGCGCGTGGAGGAGGCCGCGGCCCGTACCCAGGCCCGGATCGACTCCGGCCGGCAGCCGGTGATCGGCGTCAACAAGTACCGGGTGGCGACCGACGAGCAGATCGACGTCCTCAAGGTCGACAACTCCTCCGTACGGTCCCAGCAGATCGCCAAGCTGAAGCGGCTGCGCGAGGAGCGCGACGAGCGGGCCTGCCAGGACGCGCTCGCCGCGCTCACCCGGGCCGCGGGCGGCGACGGCAACCTCCTGGAGCTCGCGGTGAACGCGGCCCGCGCGATGGCGACCGTCGGCGAGATCTCCGACGCCCTGGAGAAGGTGTACGGGCGGCACGCGGGCCAGATCCGTACGATCTCCGGTGTGTACCGCACCGAAGCAGGCGAGTCCCCCTCCGTGGAGCGCACCCGGGCCCTGGTCGACGCCTTCGGCGAGGCCGAGGGGCGCCGGCCGCGCATCCTGGTCGCCAAGATGGGCCAGGACGGCCACGACCGCGGCCAGAAGGTCATCGCCACCGCCTTCGCCGACCTGGGCTTCGACGTCGACGTCGGCCCGCTGTTCCAGACCCCTGCCGAGGTGGCCCGCCAGGCCGTCGAGGCGGACGTGCACATCGTCGGGGTCTCGTCGCTGGCCGCCGGACACCTCACGCTCGTACCGGCGCTCCGGGAGGAACTGGCCGCGGAGGGCCGCGAGGACATCATGATCGTGGTCGGCGGGGTGATTCCTCCGCAGGACGTGGCGACGCTCCTGGAGATGGGCGCGGCGGCCGTGTTCCCGCCGGGAACGGTGATCCCCGACGCGGCCCACGACCTCGTGACGCGCCTTTCGGCCGACCTCGGGCACGAGCGGTGATCGATCTCGACACGTACGCACGGGGTGTGCGGGAGGGGAAGCGGGCGCTGGTCGCCCGCGCGATCACCCTCGTCGAGTCGACCCGCCCGCAGCACCGGGCGCTCGCCCAGGAGCTCCTGACGGAGCTGCTTCCGCACAGCGGGAACGCCGTGCGGATCGGGATCAGCGGAGTGCCCGGTGTCGGCAAGTCGACGTTCATCGACGCGTTCGGGACGATGCTCACCGGGCTCGGCCACCGGGTCGCGGTGCTCGCCGTGGACCCGTCGTCGAACCGCACCGGCGGCTCCATCCTGGGCGACAAGACCCGGATGGAGCGGCTCGCCGTCGACCCGGCGGCGTTCGTCCGCCCCTCCCCCACCGCAGGCACGCTCGGCGGTGTCGCGAAGGCGACCCGTGAGTCGATCGTGGTGATGGAGGCCGCCGGTTACGACGTGGTGCTCGTCGAGACGGTGGGTGTCGGCCAGTCCGAGACCGCCGTCGCCGACATGGTCGACTCCTTCCTGCTGCTCACCCTGGCCCGTACCGGGGACCAGCTCCAGGGCATCAAGAAGGGCGTCCTGGAACTCGCCGACGTCGTCGCCGTCAACAAGGCCGACGGCCCGCACGAGCGCGACGCCCAGGCCGCGGCCCGCGAACTGGCGGGCGCGCTGCGGCTCATGCACGGCGCCGACTCCTTCTGGACGCCGCCGGTCCTCAGCTGCAGCGCCCGGGAGTCCGCGGGCCTGGACGAGGTGTGGGGGCGGCTCCGGCAGCACCGGACCCTGCTCGACTCGACCGGCCGTCTCACGGCCAAGCGCCAGGACCAGCAGGTCGACTGGACCTGGACCATGGTCCGCGACGAGCTCCTGCGCCGGCTCCACACGGACCCGGCGGTCCGGGACCTCGCGCCCGCCCTGGAGGGGCGGGTGCGCGCCGGGGAGCTGACGGCGACCCTGGCCGCCGAGCAGATCCTGACCGCCTTCGGCGAGCGTCGCGACTGACGACTCCCGCGCAGGAGACCTTCCTCTCCACGGCGCCTCCGGGGCCTCCCTTCGCGGGGAGGCCCCTTTTCACGCTCCCCCGCATACCCACTTTTTTGTGGGTACTTGTCGGGGGCACGCGCCCCGGGCGAAGCTGGAAGCGGCCCGGAGGAAGGGGGGGACGAGCGGGCCTCAGGAAGCGGTCGGCACGGCCGTGAGCCGGTCCAGGCGACGGTGGCCCCAGTCGGACAACGGGGCCAGCGCATCGGAGAGTTCCTGTCCGAAGGCGGTCAGCGAGTAGACGGTCTTCGGGGGCATGACGTCGTACACCTCGCGGTGCACGAGTCCGTCCTCCTCCATCTCGCGCAGTGCCTGGGTCAGCACCCGCTCGCTGATGTCGGGGAGCTTCCGGCGTATCTCGCCGGGACGGTGCGGGCCGGTCTCGAGCAGCCACAGCAGGGCCGTCTTCCATTTGCCCTCGATGACGACCATCGCGGCGTTCACTCCGCAGACGTTCGTGTCCTGGACCCGGGCGCGATTCATCCGCGTCCCTCTCCTTCCTCCGGCACTTCTCGCCTTCACCTCTTACCTTCACTTCTTACCTTCACCATGTCACAAGGGAGTTCACCCATGCCTTCTTCCGCCATGCCCTCTTCCGGCACGCCCTCCGCCGGGCAGCACGCGGTCACGGTTCTCGGACTCGGGCCGATGGGACGGGCCTTGACCTCCGCCTTCCTGGCGGCGGGCGTACGGACCACCGTGTGGAACCGGACGCCCGGCCGGGACGGCGAGCTGATCGCCGCCGGTGCCGTCTCGGCCGCGAGCCCCGAAGAGGCGGTCGCCGCGAGCCCGTTGACCGTGGTCTGCCTGGTCAACTACGACGCCGCCGACTCCGTCCTGCGGCAGGAGGCCGTGACGGACGCGCTCAAGGGGCGGAGCGTCGTGAACCTGAGCGCCGACGCCCCCGAGCGGGCCAGGGACACCGGGCGCTGGGCCGACGAGCACGGGATCGGCTATCTCGACGGCGCCATCATGACCCCGACCCCGACCATCGGGACGCCGGCGGGGGTGTTCCTGCACAGCGGCCCCGAGGCGCTCTACCGCGAACACCGGCCCGTACTCGACGCCCTGGGCGGCACCCACACCCACCTCGGGGAGGAGGTCAGCCGGGCGGCGGCGTACGACATCGCGCTGCTCGACATCTTCTGGACGTCGATGACGGGATACGTCCACGCCCTCGCGGTGGCGCGTGCCGAGGGCATCTCCCCGACCGAGCTCGCCCCCTTCGCCCAGGGCATCGGCGCGATCCTGCCGCCGCTGTTCCAGGAGCTGGCCGAGGAGGTGGAGAACGGCACGTACTCCGGCGAGGGGAACCCGCTCACCTCCGCGGTGTCGACGATGGCGCACATCGTGCACGCGTCCGAGGCGCACGGCATCGACGCGGGCGTGATGCGCGCCGCCGAGGGTCTGGCCCGCCGGACGGTGGCCCTGGGCCACGGTGCGGAGGGCTTCACCCGGATCGCCGAGGTCCTCGGACGCCGCTGATCCGGCGCACGGTTCAGACCGACCGGCACATGGGGGGGGTGGAAGAAGGAACGGCGCCGGGTGGGTGCAGCCGCAAGGCGGAGGATCGAGGCATGGCGGAGCCATGGTGATGGACGACAACGCCGCAGATGTGCGTGCCCAGCCCCGCGACGCCGCCCCCCATGTGCCGGTCGGTCTCAGGTGCGCGCCAGGAAGGCCGGCCGGAGCGAGGGGTCCACCGGGTCGTAGTACCGGTGGAAGACCGGGGTGGCGGCGCCGGACACCGGGGGGACGATCCAGCTCCAGTCGGCGGGCGTCGCCCTGCCGTGCCGGCTCTCCTGGGCGATGTGCCGGAGGAACCGCTGCGACTCGGTGTGGTGGTCGGCCATCGTCACCCCGGCCTCCTGGAAGGAGTGCAGCACCGCCAGGTTGAGTTCGACGAGCGCCCGGTCGCGCCACAGGGTCCGCTCGGTGGACCGGTCGAGTCCGAGCCGGTCGGCCACGACCGGGAGGAGGTCGTACCGGTCGGCGTCGGCGAGGTTGCGGGCGCCTATCTCGGTGCCCATGTACCAGCCGTTGAACGGCGCCGCCGGATACCGCACGCCGCCGATCTCCAGCGTCATGTCGCTGATCGCGGGCACGGCGTACCACCGCAGGCCGAGCTCCGCGAACCACGCGTGGTCGGGGTGGCTGAGCGGCACCTCGTGCACGGAGCCGTCCGGCAGCTCGTACCACGCGGGCCGCTCGCCGGGGCGCTCCCGCACCATCAACGGCAGTACCTGGAAGGGCTCTTCCTCCCGCTTCCAGCCCAGGTCGCGGGCCTGCTCGGTCAGGGACGCGCTGCGCGGGTCGCCGCACGGGCCGCCGTCGTCGCCGCGGTGTCCGGCGTAGCGCACCAGCTGGTCGTTGACGATCCGGGGCGCGGGGCGGCCCGGCCGGTCGGGCGCGAAGACGGAGATCACCGGGCGGATCCTGCCTCCGTTGCCCGCCAGGCGCAGGTGCTCGAAGCACTCGGCGGCGATGTCGTCGGCGGTGGCGAGGTGCCGCAGGTCGCGCACGACGAGGCTGCGCCAGTAGAGCCTGCCGATGCAGCGGGCCGCGTTGCGCCAGGCGACGCGGGCGCCGAAGGCGAGTTCGGCCGGGGAGTGCTCGTAGGTTCCGGTCCTGTCGATCTCGGCGAGCACCTGGCGGACCCGGATGTCCACGTCTCCGGCGCCGGGTTGCTCGTCGTGGAACTGGCGGACGAACCGTTCGGCCTGCTGCCGGTCGGCGAGGGGCGGCGGCGCGACCGGGGGCGCGGGGTCGGGGGCGATGCGGGCGGGGTCCCCGGACGTGTAGGGGCAGACGCCCGTGCTGGGGACGGGCTTCCGGCGGCGGCTCAGGCTGAAGATCAATGTGTTCCTCCCGGCGTCCATGACTACCGTATGAACACGTGCGGGAGCGGAGAGTACGTGAATCTCCGCATCCGGCGGCGCCGACGCTGGTACGGTGCCCCGCCCGCCCTCAACTGCCCTGATCATCGGCTGAGTACGCGTACTCAGGTGCCGTCGGCTTGACTCATCCATGCTGGGGCGCGACTGCCGGACCGTCTCAGGGGGACACACGCATGGACCACGCCCTACAGCTGCGCACTGCCACGCCCCGGGATCTCGACTGGATCCACGAACTGCGCCACCGGGTGTACGCGGAGGAGCTCGGCCAGCATCCGGTGGATCCGTCGGGGCGGCTGAGCGACGGGCTCGACGGCGACAACGTCTATCTCGTGGCCGCGCGCGGCGAGACGCGGATCGGCTTCGTCAGCCTCACCCCGCCGTGGGTCGGCCGCTACTCCCTCGACAAGTACCTGACGCGCGACGAACTGCCGGTCCTGTCCGAGGACGCGCCGTTCGAGATCCGCGTGCTGACCGTCGAGGAGCGCTGGCGGTCCACCGCGGCGGCGCCGCTCCTCATGTACGCGGCGCTGCGCTGGGTCGCGGCGCGGGGCGGCCGCCGGGTGGTGGCGATGGGACGCACGGAGCTGCTCGACATGTACCTCGCCGCCGGGCTGCGGCCGGTGGGGCGCACGGTCCGCTCGGGCGCCGTCTCGTTCGAGGTCCTCAGCGGTTCCGTGGCCGAGCTGACGAGGACGGTCGCGGAGCGCCACGGCCGGACCCTGGAGCGGCTGCGGACGGGCCTCGACTGGCAGCTCGACGTACCGTTCGCGCCGCGCGCGGACGGCTGTGAGCACGGCGGCGCCTTCTTCTCGGCGATCGGCACGGACTTCCGGACGCTGACCCGCCGTCACGAGGTGGTCGCGGCGGACGTCCTGGACGCCTGGTTCCCGCCGTCCCCTGCGGTCCGCGCGGTCCTGTCGGAGGATCCGGGGTGGGCGGCCCGCACGTCGCCGCCGACGGGCGCGGAGGGGCTGCTCGCGGAGATCGCCGGGGCCCGGGGGCTGCCGGTGGAGTCGCTGGTCGTCGGGGCGGGCTCGTCCGACCTGATCTTCCGGGCGTTCGGCCGGTGGCTGACGCCGGGGAGCCGGGTGCTCCTGCTCGATCCGGGCTACGGGGAGTACGCCCATGTCACCGAGCGGGTGATCGGCTGCCGGGTCGACCGGCTCCCACTGCGCAGGGAGGACGGCTGGCTGGTCGATCCGGCCCGGCTCGCCGCCGCGACCGGCGACGGACGGTACGACCTCGTGGTGGTCGTCAACCCGAACAACCCGACCGGCCGCCACGCCCCGGCCGACGCGCTGCGCGCGGTGATCGAGGCCTCGCCCGCGCGGACCCGGTGGTGGATCGACGAGGCGTACCTGGGCTACGTCGATCCGGCGGACTCGCTCGCCGGGCTCGCCTCGGCCGACGGCCGGGTCGTGGTCTGCACCTCGCTGTCGAAGATGTACGCGCTGTCGGGGATGCGGGCGGCGTACCTGGTGGCCGATCCCGGGACGGCGGGGGAGCTGCGCCGCTGGACGCCGCCGTGGCCCGTGAGCCTGCCGGCCCAGCTGGCCGCCGTGACGGCGCTGCGCGACCCCGCGTACTACGCGGAACGCTGGGCCCGCACCCATGTGCTGCGGCGGGAACTGGCCGCCGGGCTCGCGGAGTCGGACGGGTTCTCCTCGGTCGACGAGGGGGTGGCGAACTTCCTCACGGTGACCCTGCCGCCGGACGGGCCGAGCGCGGCCCGGCTGGTGCGCGAGTGCCGGCGGCACGACGTGTTCCTGCGTGACCTGTCGCCGATGTCCCCGGCGTACGAGGGGCGGACCGTCCGGATCGCCGTCCGCGACACGGCGGAGAACGCGCGGATCGTGGCTGCGTGCCGGAGCGCCCTGGACGTGCTGCGCGCACCGGCCGCGGTGGTGTCGGGCGCGCCGGGGCGGGCCTCCCGGTGACGACGGTCGCCGGTCTCGTCCCGTACCTCGGCGGGGCACTGGCGGTCGGGGGCGTCGCGGTGGCGGCGACCCGGCGCCGTGAGCTGATGGTCCGCTGGTGCGTGTGGGCGCTCGGAGTGCCCCTGGTGACCGCCGCGTTCTGGCTCGGGCCGCCGGGGATCGCGGTGCTCGCGTCCCTCGTCGGAGTGATCGCGGTGGCGGAGTACGCCGGGCTGCTCCGGCTGGGCCCGCTGGACCGGGCGGTCCTCGGCGCGGCGGTCGTCGGGCTCGTCCTGGCGGCCTGGCTGGCCCCCGGGGAGGTGCTCAGGGTGGCGGCGGCCGGAGCGCTTGTGATCGCCGGGGTGCCGCTGCTCTCGGGCGACGCGGAGCACGGGCTCCGCCGCCTGGGGGCGGGCCTGCTGGGGCTCGTGTGGCTGGGCGCCCTGGCCGGTCTCGTACCGTTGGGCGCCCTCGGCCTCGTCCTGTTCGTGGCCGTGTCGATCGCCGACATCGTCGCGTACGCGGCGGGCCGCCGTCTCGGCGGCCCGCGGCTCTCACCGCTGTCGCCCGCCAAGCGGTGGAGCGGCACGCTGGCCGGGGCCGCCGCCGGCCTCCTCACGCTGGCCGTACTGTCCTCCCTGACCTGGCAGACGGCGGTGGCCGTGGCGGTCGGCGGCCCGCTCGGGGACCTGCTGGAGTCGATGGTCAAGCGGGGCGCCCGCGCGAAGGACGCCGGCAACTGGCTGGCCGGCTCCGGGGGCCTCCTCGACCGGATCGACTCCCTCCTCGTCGCCCTGGCGGTGCTGTTGGTGCTGGGGTGAGCCACGGGGGCGGGAGGTCTTGACCGGGGAGGGACCCCAGCGGCTACAGTCGATAAAACTTGCGCCGCTAGTTTCAGGAGAACCGTCCTCAGGTTCTCCGAACCCGCCCCGACCGCACCCGGAGCCGTCCCCATGCGTCCCGTGTACTTCGCCGCCGCCCGGCGCACCCCGATCGGCCGCCTCCGCGGCGCCCTCTCCGGCGTCCGGCCCGACGACCTCGCCGCCACCGCCGTCCGCGCCGTCCTGGACGCCGTGCCGGCCCTCGACCCGGCCCGGATCGACGACGTCTACTGGGGCGCCGCCAACCAGGCCGGCGAGGACAACCGCAACGTGGCCAGGATGGCCGTCCTCCTCGCCGGGCTGCCCGACTCCGTCCCCGGCGCCACCCTCAACCGGCTCTGCGCCTCGGGCCTGGAGGCGGTCACCACCGCCGCCCGCGCCATCGCCTCCGGCGAGGCCGACATCGTGCTCGCCGGCGGCTCGGAGTCGATGAGCCGCGCCCCCTTCGTGCTGCCCCGCGCCGACCAGGCACTCCCCCACCACCAGGAGATCGCCGACACCAAGCTCGGCTGGCGGCTGACCAACCCGCGGATGAAGGAGCTGCACGGCGTCCTCTCCATGGGCGAGACCGCCGAGGAGGTCGCCGCCCGGTACGGCGTCAGCCGCGCGGATCAGGACGCCTTCGCCCTGCGCAGCCACCGGCTCGCCGCCGCGGCCCGCAAGGACGGCCTCTTCGACGCCGAGACCGTCCCCGTCACCCTCCCCGACGGCACGGTCGTCGCCCACGACGAGTCCATCAGGGCCGACACCACACCCGAGAAACTGGCCGCCCTCAAGCCGGTCTTCCGCCCCGACGGCACCGTGACCGCCGGCAACGCCTCGCCGATGAACGACGGAGCCGCCGCCCTGCTGCTCGTCGGCGAGGAGGTCCTGCACGAGCTGGGCCTGGAGCCGCTCGGCCGCTACGTGGCCGGCGCCAGCGCCGGCGTCCACCCGGACGTCATGGGCATCGGCCCGGTCCCCGCCGTACGGCGCGTCCTCGCCCGCACCGGCCGCGACCTCGCGGACATCGACACGGCCGAGTTCAACGAGGCCTTCGCCGCCCAGGCCCTCGCCTGCGTCCGCGAACTCGGCATCGACCCCGACCGCGTCAACCCGCAGGGCGGCGCCATCGCCCTCGGCCACCCCCTGGGCGGCTCCGGCGCACGCCTCCTCACCACCCTCCTGCACCGCATGCACCGCACCGGCGACCGGCACGGCCTCGCCACCATGTGCGTCGGCGTCGGCCAGGGAACCGCGGTGCTCGTCGACCGGGACTGACCTCCCTCCGCCGGGTGGGCCGGCGGCTCAGCGGCCGAAGGTGTCGATGTTCTCGACGAGCCAGCGCCCGTCGCGGTGCACGACGTCCACGGCGAACATCGCGCCCGCGTACACACCCTGGTCCTGCGCCTGCTTCTGCGGCGGCTTCTGGGCCTTCGGCTGCCGCTCACCGGTCCCCGCCGTGCTCACACTGCTCTGGTCGGCGTAGACGAGCACCCGGGCGCGGTCACCGTCGATCCGCTCGACCGCGCTGTCGGTGACCGTCGTGGTGATCACCGTCTTCTGCCGCGCCGCCTGGGCGAGCACCCCGTCGAGCAGCGTCCGGTGCTGTGCGACGGCCTTGCCGGTGAGGAGGGTCTTCCCGGCCTGCTCGAAGGGGCCCGTGTCGGCGTGGTCGTACGAGAAGAGCGCGGCGACGGCCGCGGCGGTCTGTCCCTTGATCTCGCTGGTGCGGGCGAGGTCGGTGAGGGCCGTGTTGCCGCGCGCGGGGTCGGCGCGGAGCTCTCCCGCCCTGCTGTGCGCCCAGCCCGCGAAGCCGCCGAGCAGGAGCGTCAGGACGCACAGGACCGCGAGGGTGAGCGGGGGGACGCGGCGCCGGGGCCGTACCGCCGCTTCCTCGGCGACCGTCTCCCGCTTCGGCTCCGTCGCCGTCTCCCGTACGGCCGTCATCACCGCCGGCCGCTGCCGGGACCGTGCGGCGGCGGGCTCGGCCGGCGGACCGGCGAGGGCCTGGCGGCGGCGCTCGCGGTTGAGGTGGTGGCGGGGCGTCGGCATCGTGCGTGTCCTTTCGGGTGCGGGCGGCGGCTCCGGTCGTACGACAGGCCCTGGGTCAACCGGCCGCCGTGCCGCCCACGGGGGCCTGGCCGAGACCGCTGAGCTTCCACCGGCCGTCGGAGCGGGTCAGTTCGCCCAGCATGCGGCTGTCCTTCTCCGTGCTCTTGCTGTCGGGCGTCGTGACGGTGATGCGCAGGGCGACGAGGACCCGGGCCCGCCCCGCCCGGTCGTCGAGTTCCGTGACGGCGCCGGACAGCACCCGTGCCGTGGTCACCGTCTTCGCGGTCTTCACCTGGCCCGTGAACTCCTGGCGGCCGTCGACGAGTTGCTTGTGCAGGTCGCCGGTCGTGGAGGACTCCCAGAGGTCGAGCCCCTGCTCGACGCGCCGGTGGTCGAGCGTGTTGAGGTTCTGTACGGCCTGCTCCCCCGCGGCGAGCGCCCGGTCGCGCTGCACGGCGTACGCGGCGGAGTCGTCGTGCGCCGCGGCGTACCATTCCCGGCCGGTCCAGGCCGCGAAGCCCCCGGCGACGAGGGTGAGCACGAGTGCCCCCGCCAGGGCGGGCCTGCTGCCCGCCGGGGTGCGGACCGCGCGTGTCATGGGGTGCTCCCGTCTCCCGCTCATCGTCAGCGGGCCTTGATGTCGACGATCAGCCACCGGTCTCCGCGGAACTCCGCGGTGACGGTGAGCTGGGCGGCGGCGGTCGTGGCGGCGGCCTTGTCCCGTCGCGAGGTCTGGTCGAGGAACACGAGGAGCCGCGCCCTGTTCCCGTCGAGTTCGATCACTCCGGTGCGGACGGCCTGGGTGGTGAGGGTGAGGCGCTGTTCGACCAGGCTCGCGCGGACCTGGGCGAACAGCTCGGTGTACTGGCGGGCGGCGCGTCCGGCCAGCACGGTGCGGGCGGAGCGTTCGGCGGCGTCGGCGCCCGCGGGCGCGTACGAGAAGACCCGGGCGAGGCCCTCGCCGACGTCGCCGCTGACGCGGGTGGTGGCCGCGGGGTCGGTGAGCGCGTGGTTGCGGGCGGAGGGGGTCGACCTGAGCTGGTCGGCGAAGTGGAAGAACGCGCTCCCGGCGAGCAGCAGCAAGGCGACGGCCGCGGGGAGGACGGCCTTGCGCCGGCGGGCGGGGGAACGCAGGCCGCCCACCGGCGCAACGCCCTCCTCGCCGTCCGCGTCGGCTTCGGCGTCCACGTCGTCGGCCGGCTCGCTCAGCAGTCGTGTCACTCGTCCTCGCCCCCCTCGGCTCCGGTCACGGGCACCGCGCTCAGCGCCGCGACCCGCCACGTGTCCTCGCCGGTGCGCGTCAGGACGGCCTCCAGGCGCTTGCGGTCGGTGGTCGGGCCGCCGGCCCCGCGCGGGGTGACGTCGACGCGGACGGTCGCGATGAGCTTCGCCGTACCGGCTCGCGTGTCCAGCGCGGTGAGGGCGGCCTCGGTGACCGTGGCGCGCGCCGAGGCGCCCACCGCGGCCTCGGTGCGGCCCAGTTCGGTGCGGAGCGGTCCGGTCGAGGCGTCGCGCCAGGCCCGGATGCCCGCTTCGGCGCGCTCGCGGGTCGAGGCGTCGAGCGTGTTCAGGACGGTGAGGCGGTGGCGGCCCTCGGCGAGGGCGGTGTCCCGTTCGCGGCCGAAGGCGAGTTCCTCGTCGGTGCGGGCCTGGGCGTAGGTCCAGGCGCCGGACCCGCAGAAGCCCAGGGCGACGACGAGGGCGCCGGCGCCGAGGATCCTGGCCCGCCTCATCGCGTGCTCCCGGTGATCGGGGTGGGCCCGGTGGTCGGGGCGCTCCCGGTGCCCAGGCCGAGGAGACCGGCCATGTCCTTCGGCCCGTCGGTGTGGCCGGGCAGCGCGAGCGCGCCGGGCAGGGTCGTCCGCGCGCCCGGTTTGGGGTGTGTGCTGCCCGAGGGCAGAGCGCCGGGCCTGGCCGGTTCGGGCACCCCTCCGGCCTTCGGAGCCTGGGCCGAGCCGCGTACGTTGACCCCGGTGGCGGCGGAACTCGTGCAGGAGGCGCCGGTGTTGAGGGCGGGTGCCGTTCCCAGGTCGAGCCCGTTGCGGTAGCGCGTACCGCCGTATCCGGACGTGCAGGGCAGCGGCTTGAAGAAGGTGACGGCGAGACCGATCCTCAGGCGTCCTCCGTCGACGGCGGTGGCTCCGGCGGCGACGGCCGCCGGGAGCTTCACGAGCAGTTCCTCGGTGCCGCGTTGCCGGGTGACGGCGATCTCCGAGGTGGTGAGGAGGTTGGCGAGGACGACGCTGAGGCTCGGGTCGAGGTCGCGCAGGAGGCCGCTGACCTGGCCGGCCGCGTCGGGCGTGACGGCGAGGAGGCGGCGCAGGTCGGCGTCGGAGCCCTTCAGGGTGGCGGCGAGGTCGCGCGCGCCGGTGGCGAAGTCCCGGATGGCGCGGCTCTCTTCGGCCTGGGTGCGCAGGACGACCTCCCCGTCGTCGATGAGCCGGGTGGTGGCGGGCAGCGCGTCGTCGGCGGCCTGGACGAATCTGCTGCCGTTGTCGAGGAGGGCCTGGAGGTCGTCGCCGTGTCCCTCGAAGGCCTTGCCGAGTTCGTCGACGACCGTGCGCAGGGATTCCAGCGGTACGGAGCGGGTGAGGTCGTTCATGCTCGCGAGGACGTCGGTGACGGGCGCCGGTACCTGGGTGTCGGACTGCTCGACGCGGGCGCCGTCGGTGAGGAAGGGGCCGTCGTCGCTCTCGGGGCGCAGGTCGATGTACTGCTCGCCGACGGCGGAGAGTCCGGCGACGACGGCCCGCGCGTCGGCGGGGATCCGGGGGGCGGACTTCTTGATGCGCAGTTCGGCGACGACTCCGTCGGCGGTGAGGCCGATGTCTCCGACGCGTCCCACGGAGACGCCCCGGTACGTGACGTCGGAGTGGGTGAACAGGCCTCCGGTACGGGCGAGATGGACCCGCACGGTGTAGTGGTCGGCGACTCCGGCGTAGCGGCCGAGGTCGGCGTAGCGGATGCCGACGAAGCCGAGGACGAGCACGGCGATGACGAGGAAGGCCAGGTTCTTCAGCCGTACGGTTCGGGTGATCACCGGTTCTCGCCTCCGTCCTTGGGTGGGGTGGCGGACTCCGGCGGGATGCCCGTACGGACCGGAGGCAGCGGGAGGGCCGTCTCCGGGCTCCGGGCGGTGCCGCCCGTCTCCCCTGGCTCACCGGAGGCCGGGGGCGAAGGGGAGGCGGTGGGCTCGGCCTGCGGGATCAGGGGCGGGATCACCTCGGTGCCGGGGGCGGCGGCGAGGTGCAGATAGGTGTTGAGGTAGTCGCCCTTGACGCCCCGCATGACCTCGTCGGTGAAGGGATACGTCAGGAGGACCTGGAGCGATGCGGGCAGGTCGGCACCGGCGTCCGCGAGTGCCTTCAGGGTGGGCGCGAGGGCCTTGAGGTCGGCGACCATGTCCTTCTTGCTCGCGTCGATGGTGGTGACGGCGACGCCGGACAGCGTGTCCAGGGCGCGCAGCATGGTCAGCAGGGACCCTCGCTGGTTCTCCAGGGTCTTCAGTCCTGGCGAGAGGCCGGTGAGGACCGTGTCGACGTCCTTCTGGCGGCCGGCGAGGGTGGCGGAGAGCCGGTTGACGCCGTCGAGGGCGCGGGTGATGTCGCCGCGGTGCGCGTCCAGGGTCGTCACCAGGGTGTTCACGCGCTTCAGCATCGAGCGGACCTCGGGTTCGCGGCCGCCGAGCGCCGCGTCGAGTTCGCGGGTGATGGTCTTGAGCTGGTTGACGCCGCCGCCGTTGAGCAGCAGGGACAGCGCACCGAACACCTCCTCGACCTCGGTGTTGCGGCTGGTCCGGGCCAGCGGGATGACGCTGCCGTCGGCGAGCCGTCCACCGCCGTCCTTCCGGGGGGCGACGAGCTGGATGTACTTCTCGCCGAGGAGGCTCGACTGTTCCAGGCGGGCGCTCGCGTCCGCGGGCAGCCGGACGTCGCCGTTGATGGCGAGGGTGACGCGGGCGGACCAGGTGCCGGTCGCGAGCTCGATGGCGGTGACACGGCCGACGGCGACGTCGTTGACCTTGACCGCGGACTGCGGGACGAGGCTGAGTACGTCGTCGAGTTCGGCGGTGACCGTGTAGGGGTGGGCGCCGAGGTCGGCGCCGCCGGGCAGGGGCAGGTCCTCGATGCCGTCGAAGCGGAACGGGTTCGCGGGGACGGCGCCGAGGAGGAGGGCGAGTCCCACGCCGAGGGCGACCAGTCCGGCCGCGCCGGTGGCGGCGGCCTTGGCGGAGGGCGGGGTGCCGCGTCTCATCGCTTCTCCTCTCCGGTGCTCGTGGAGGAGGCGCCGGACACCGGAAGCGGGAGGAGGGGGCCGCCCATGCTGATCTCGTTGAGGTTGGCGCGGCCGTCGATGGTGCGGGTGTCCGGGTCGTACGCGTTGACGAGGTTGCCGGCGGCGAGCGGGGCGACGTCGAGGGCCTCGGCGAGGGAGGCGCGCTGGTCGACGAGGGTCCGGGTGAGGGGCACGAGCCGGTCGACGTTCTTCTTCAGTTCGCCGCGGTTGTCCTTGATGAAGGTCTTGACCTGGGCGAGGGCCTTGCCGAGTTCCTTGAGGGCGGCGGCGAGGTCGTCCTTGTTCTCGGCGAAGTAGCCGACGACGTCGTCCAGGCGTTCCTGCGCGGTGCGGACGGCGCCGTCCTTCCTCTTGAGCATGGTGGTGAAGGTCTGGAGCTGGCCGAGGGTGGTGAAGAGGTCCTCGCTGCTGCCGTCGAGGGTCTTGGCGGCCTTGCCGAACTGTTCGATGGAGGTGCCGATCGCCGCGCCGTTGCCCTTGAGGTTCTCGGCGCCGGTGTCGAGGAGTTCGGACAGGGCCCCCGTGGAGTTGGCGCCGTCGGGGCCGAGGGCACGGCTCAGTTCGGTGAGGGAGGCGTAGAGCTGGTCGATCTCGACGGGGACGCGGTTGCGGTCGGCGGGCAGGTCGGCGCCGTCGGTGAGGGCGGGGCCCGTGCTGTAGGCGGGGGTGAGCTGGACGTAGCGGTCGGCGACGATGCTGGGGGCGACGACGAGGGCCCGCGCGTCGGCGGGGACGCGTACGCCCTCGTCGAGGCGGAGTTCGACGCGTACCCGAGTGCCCTGGGGCTGTACGGACTTCACCTCTCCGACCCGTACGCCGAGGACGCGCAGGTCGGATCCCGCGTAGATGCCGACGGCCCGGTCGAACCAGGCGGTGACGCGGATGCCGTCGGTGTCGAGGAACCGTACGGCGACGAGGCCGCAGGCCGCGAGCACCGCGAGGGCGAGTCCCGCGACGAGGGGTTTTCTGGCCTTGGTCATCATTCACCGCTCCCCGTGGCCGCCGCCTGCTGTTTCGGCGGCCGGCATCCGGACGTGGGCTGCGAGGCTTCGGGCAGGTAGGTGCGGGGCACGACGCCGCACAGGTAGCTGTCGAACCAGCGGCCGTTGCCGAGGGTGTTGCCGACGAGCCGGTAGTACGGGCCGATGAGCGCGAGGGTCTTGTCGAGCTGGCCGCTGTTCTTCTCCAGGACGCCGGTGACGCGGCTGAGGGCCTTGAGGGTCGGGCCGAGCTGCCGGTCGTTGTCGCCGACGAGGCCGCTGAGTTCGGTGCCCAGGCTCCGGCTTCCCTTGAGGAGGGCACGGATGGCGTCGCGGCGCTTCTTCAGCTCCCCGAGCAGCGAGCCGCCGTCCTCGATGAGGGTCTCGAAGCTGGACTTCTTGGTCTCCAGGGTCTTGGTGAACTTCTTGCTGTTCCGCAGGAGCCGGTCGAGTTCGGTGTCCCGCTTGGAGACGGACTTCGACAGTTCGGAGAGGCCGGTGGCGGCGTTGCGGACGTGCGGCGGCGAGTTCTTGAAGGTGTCGGAGATCGTCCGGAAGCTCTCCGCGAGCTTCTCGGTGTCGAGGTCGTCGACGGTGCCGCTGAGGTCCTGGAAGGCCTGCGTCACGTCGTACGGGGAGGTGGTGCGGGTCTGCGGGATGCGGGTTCCCGGGTCCTGCGGTGCGGAGCCCAGGGGGTCGAGTGCCAGGTACTTCTCGCCGAGGAGGGTCTTGATGGCGATGGCGGCGGTCGACCGGTCGCCGATCCAGGCGTCGCCGACCTCGAAGGTCACCTTGACCTTGGGGCCGTCGAGGGAGACCTCGGTGACCTTGCCGACCTTGACCCCGGCGATGCGCACCTCGTCGCCCGCGTCGAGCCCCGCGGACTCGGAGAAGTCGGCGCTGTAGGAGGTGCCGCCGCCGACGAGGGGCAGCCGTTCCACGTTGTAGGCGAGGGCGGTGATCAGGCCGAGGAGCAGGAGGCCGACGACGGCGACGGCGACGGGGCTGCGTTCCTTGACCGGCTTGAACCGGCGGCGGGCGGTCATCCGCGGCACCTCGGTTCGGTCACGGCGATGCCGGTCGGCGGCTTCGAGCCGTCGGACGTTCCCACGCCGCTCACGCGCGCCTCGCAGAGGTAGAGGTTGAACCACGATCCGTACGAGGACAGCCGGGCCAGGGCGGTCATCTTGGCGGGGGTGTTGGCGAGGAACCTCTCGATGGCGGGGGTGTGGTCGCCGAGGGTGCCCGAGAGCCGGCCCAGTTCACGGATGTCCTTCTTGAGGGGGGCGCGGCCTTCCTGGAAGAGGCCGGCGGTCGTCGTGGTGAGGTCGCCGATGGCCTGGACCGCCTCGCCGAGGGGTTTGCGGTCGGTGTTGAAGCCGGTGACGAGTTTCTGAAGAGTGACGACGAGGTCGCCGAAGGCGGCCTCGCGGCTGTTGAGGGTGGTCAGGACGGTGTTGAGGTGGGTCACGACCTTGCCGATGACCTCGTCCTTGGCGGCCACGGTCTTCGTGAGGGAGCCGATGTGCCGCATGAGGCTGTCGACGGTTCCGCTCTCGCCCTGGAGGACCTGCACGAGCGATCCGGCGAGGTCGTTGACGTCGCCGGGCGAGAGTCCCTCGAAGAGGGGCTTGAACCCGTTGAACAGCAGGGTCAGGTCGAGGGCGGGGGTGGTGCGGTCGAGCGGGATGGTCTCCCCCGCGCCGAGGGTGCCGGTGAGGTCCCCGCTGCCGCGGCCGAGGGAGACGTAGCGCTGTCCGACCATGTTGAGGTACTTGACTGCGGCGGTGGCGGACCGGGGCAGGGTGCGGTCCTCGTGGACCGAGAAGGTGACCTGGGCGGTGCGGCGTTCGACGACGCGCACGTCGGTCACCTCGCCCACCTTCACTCCCGCGATGCGCACCGAGTCGCCCTTGACGAGTCCGGTGACGTCGGTGAACAGCGCCTTGTACGTGCGGGTGGCGGCGCCGACGCCGGTGTCGGCGATGCTGAGGCCGAGCACGGTGGTGGCCAGGGCCGTGACGAGGACGAACGCGAGGGACTTCAGTACGGTCCCGGTGAGGCCGCGTCGCCGCGTGTGGGCGGGTCGGGTCGTCATCGCAGGGTCACCTCCGCGCCGCGGAACGCGGGTCCGGCCAGCAGGCTGCTCCAGTCCGGCAGGTCGCCGGGCCGCTTCTTCGCCGCGGGGGCGAGGAGTTCGTTGACGAGGTCGTTCTCCTGAGGGGAGTTGGCGGGTCCGAGGTCCTGCTCGGCGGCTGCGGACGCCCGTGCGGCGGGTGCGGCGGGCGCGCCGAGGTAGGGCACGGGGTGGCAGCGCGGGCCGCCGCCTGAGCCGTACGAGGGCCGGTCACGGCCGGGGACGTAGGCGCCGCGCGAGGGCACGGTGGTCACGTCGACGTGCAGTCCCGGCCGGCCGGTGCCCTTGCCGAGCGCCTTGTCCATGGCGGGCACGAACTGGGCCAGGGTGCGCAGGGTGCAGGGGAAGGAGGGCGAGTACTCGGCGAGCAGTTCCAAGGTGGGCCTGCTGGTGGCGCTGAGGCGGATGATGTTGTCCTTGTTCTGCCGCAGGAAGGCGGTCAGGTCCTGGGCCGTGCGGGTGGCGGCGCCGAGGGTGCCCGCGAGGGCGGCCTCCTTCTCGGCGAGGGTGCCGCTGGTGGTGGTGAAGTCGGTGAGGGCGGTGACGATGTCGGGGGCCGCGTCCGCGTAGAGGTGGCTGACCTTCACGAGTTGTTTCAGGTCGCGGGTGAGGGCGGGCAGCTGGGGGTTGAACTTCCGCAGGTGCGCGTCCAGTCGGGCGAGGGTCTCGCCGAGCTTGTCGCCGCGTCCTTCGAGGGCCTGGGAGACGGCCGACAGGGTCGCCGACAGTTTCTGCGGCTGGACGGCGGTGAGCAGGGGCAGGACGTTGTCGAGGACCTGCTGCAGTTCGACGGCGTTGCTCGACCGGTCCTCGGGGATGACGGCTCCGGGGTCCAGGGACCCCGACGAGGGGTCCTCGGGCGGTACGAGGGCGACGAACCGTTCGCCGAAGAGCGTCGTGGGCAGCATCTGCGCGCGGACGTCGGACGGGACGTGACGCAGGGTCCCGGGCCGCATGGCGAGGGTGAGGCGCGCTCCGCCGTCGCGGGCGTCGATGGCCCGGACCTCGCCGATGACGACGCCGCGCAGTTTCACCTCGGCGCCGAGGTGCATCTCGTTGCCGATGCTGCCGGTCTCGACGACGACCGGGTCGGAATCGGTGAAGCGCTTGTCGTAGACGGCGACCGCCAGCCAGGCGAGCAGGGCGGGTACGAGCAGGAACACGACGCCTGCGAACCGGCGGCGCAGGGTCTCGGCCGTGGAATCGCTCATCTCACCCCGCCACCTTCACGGTCGTGGTCGCGCCCCAGAGGGCCAGCGACAGGAAGAAGTCGGTGACGCTGATCAGCACGATGGCGTTGCGCACGGAACGGCCGACCGCGATGCCGACGCCGGCGGGGCCGCCGGAGGCGCGGAAGCCGTAGTAGCAGTGGGCGATGATCACCATCACGCTGAAGATCAGCACTTTGAGCATCGAGAGGAGGACGTCGGTCGGCGAGAGGAAGAGGTTGAAGTAGTGGTCGTACGTGCCCCGGGACTGGCCGTTGAACAGGACCGTCACGTAGCGGGAGGCCAGGTAGGAGGAGAGCAGGCCGATCGCGTACAGCGGGACGATCGCGACGACGCCCGCGATGATGCGGGTGGTGACCAGGTACGGCATGGAGCGGATGCCCATGCCTTCGAGGGCGTCGACCTCCTCGTTGATGCGCATCGCGCCGAGCTGGGCGGTGAATCCGGCGCCGACGGTCGCGGAGAGGGCGAGTCCGGCGACGAGCGGGGCGATCTCCCGCGTGTTGAAGTAGGCGGACACGAATCCGGTGAACGCGGCGGTGCCGATCTGTTCGAGGGCCGCGTGCCCCTGGAGGCCGACGACGGTTCCGGTGAACAGCGTCATCGCGATCATGACGCCGATGGTGCCGCCGATGACGCCGAGGCCGCCGGAGCCGAAGGCGACCTCGGCGAGCAGCCGTTGCACCTCCTTGAGGTAGCGGCGCAGCGTGCGGGGGATCCAGAGCAGGGCTCTGACGTAGAACAGGAGCTGGTCGCCGGAACGGTCGAGCCAGACGAACGGGGAGGCCATGGGTCAGCCTCCCTTCGGCGGGACGATCTGCAGGTAGATGCCCGTCAGCACCATGTTCACGAAGAACAGCAGCATGAAGGTGATGACGACGGACTGGTTGACGGCGTCGCCGACCCCCTTGGGGCCGCCGCGGGGGTTGAGGCCCCGGTAGGCGGCGACGATGCCCGCGATGAACCCGAAGATCAGGGCCTTGAGTTCGCTGATGTAGAGGTCGGGCAGCTGGGCGAGGGCGGAGAAGCTGGAGAGGTAGGCACCGGGGGTGCCGCCCTGGAGGACGATGTTGAAGAAGTAGCCGCCGAGGGTGCCGACGACGGAGACCATCCCGTTGAGGAGCACGGCGACCGCCATGGTGGCGAGGACGCGGGGGACGACGAGTCGCTGGACGGGCGAGACGCCCATGACCTCCATCGCGTCGAGTTCCTCCCGGATCTTGCGGGAGCCGAGGTCGGCGCAGATGGCGGAGCCGCCCGCGCCGGCGATCAGGAGGGCGACGATGAGCGGGCTCGCCTGCTGGATGACGGCGAGGACGCTGGCGCCGCCGGTGAACGACTGGGCGCCCAGCTGCTGGGTGAGCGAGCCGACCTGGAGGGCGATGACGGCGCCGAACGGGATGGAGACGAGCGCGGCCGGCAGGATGGTGACGCTCGCGACGAACCAGAACTGCTCGATGAACTCCCGGAACTGGAACGGTCGCCGGAAGACGGCCCGGCTCACCTCGGCGGCGAGGGCGAAGAGGCGGCCGGTCTGCCGCAGCGCCCCGGTGATCACGAGCCGCTCCCGGGACGTGGCACGGACAGGGTGGGTGCCGCGGCGGCGCGCGCGTAGGTGTCGCGGATGGCGGCGCGGGCGGCGGGCGGCAGGCTGTCCAGCATGCCGAGGACCCGCTCCCGCCGTCGGGCGACGGCCGCGCGGGGCGGCAGGCCGGGCGAGGGTTCCAGCTGCGGGACGATGACGGGGGGCCCGGCTGTCCGGTGGTTGGCGGGGTCGACCAGCTCGGCGGCGAGCAGGGCGGCGTCCTTCTCCTCGGACATGCCGATGGGGCCTTCGCGGCGGCCTGCGAGGAACTGGGTCACGACCGGTTCGTCGCTGGTGAGGAGCACTTCGCGCGGGCCGAAGGTGACGAGGTTGCGCCGGAAGAACATGCCCATGTTGTCGGGGACGGTGGCGGCGATGTCCAGGTTGTGGGTGACGATCAGCATCGTCGCGTCGATCCGGGCGTTGAGGTCGATGAGCAGCTGGGACAGGTAGGCGGTGCGGACGGGGTCGAGCCCGGAGTCGGGTTCGTCGCACAGCACGATCTGCGGGTCGAGCACGAGCGCGCGGGCGAGGCCGGCGCGTTTGCGCATGCCGCCGCTGATCTCGCCCGGCAGCTTCCCCTCCGCGCCGAGCAGGCCGACGAGGTCGATCCGCTCCATCACGATGCGCCGGATCTCCGACTCCCGCTTGCGGGTGTGTTCGCGCAGCGGGAAGGCGATGTTGTCGAAGAGGGTCATGGAGCCGAAGAGCGCGCCGTCCTGGAACATGAGGCCGAAGAGTTTCCGGGTCTCGTAGATGTCGCGTTCCGCACCGCCGACCATGTCGACGCCGTTGATGAGGACGCGGCCCTGCTGGGGCTTCAGCAGCCCGATGAGCGATTTCAGGAAGACCGTCTTCCCGGTTCCGGAAGGGCCGAGCATGACGCTCACCTCTCCGGCCGGCAGGGTCAGTGTCACGTCCTGCCAGATGTTCTGCTTGCCAAAGGACATGGTCAGACCCTCAACGACTACTTCGATTCCCATCCCACCTCCAGCAAGCGTGCGTCGGGTGTGCGCTGCGGGCGCACGGTAAGTCGGCGCGGATCATCCGGACAATAGCCGGGCACCGAAATCCTTGATCTGTTCCCGCATTTGTCACGGCGGAGACAAGGCAGGAATGGCCCTTTGTCACCGCCGAGACAGGGCGGTCCCCCGGAACCGTTTCAACCTGCGGCGGGGCGCCGCCCCGGGAACGCTACGGCCGAGTAACCTCCCCCGGCAATACCGGATTCCGAGATTTCCGCAGATGGGATCGAGCGGCCGGAAACCTATCAGCCAGGCGACAGTTTCGCATCACGAATTATCACCGGAGAGAGCAAGGAAGGGCGCCGCGGAGCCATGGAGGAGCAGGGAATCCCAGAAACCGCCCCAGCCGCTCCCCATACCGCATGATCGATCAAAATTGTCGACATTGCGCACCCCGGAACCAAGGGCATTCAGGCCACCGCTCACCCGCCTGACAGGCAATTCGGCCTCTTCAAAGAATCATGGACTCCGCCATTGTTCAGCTAAGTTTCCCGCAAGTAACGTCAGGTTTCGCGGCCGAGAAACAGCGGGCCGCCGGCCGCTTCGACCCCCACCGCGGCCACCCTCTGCCGGTCAATCCCCAAGGAGAGTCCCAGAGCCATGAAGAAGCCCACGAGAAACGTCGCCGTCGTCGCCGGAGCCGCCACGGCCGCGTTCGCCCTCGCGGTGAGCCCCGCCTCCGCGGTCGCCTCGACGGTCTGGACCGTCAACCCGTCGCCGGCCAACTTCACCGCAGTCAACAGCGGCAATGTCGTCCTCAGCGTCAACGGCATCGCCATGACGTGTACGAAGTCGAACGGCTCGGGCACGATGCAGAGCGCCACCGGCAACCCGGCGACCGTCGCCTCCATCAGCGCCATCGCCTTCGGCGCCTCCGGCGCGCCCTGCACCAGCGTCCTGGGCAACGTGACCACCGTCGCGACCACCCCCTGGACCGTGGTGGCGCAGGACTACACCGCCGCGACCGGGGTCACCAAGGGCTACGTCGGCAACGTCGACGCCAAGGTGACCGTCGGTGCCTGTGTCTTCCGGGTGACCGGCAAGGCCTCGGGCACGTACACGAACTCGACGGGCGCGCTCGCCGTCAACAGCCTGGCCGGTGAGCTCACGGTCGTCTCGTCGACCAACTGCGGCTCCGCCGTCCCGGTCGGCGCCAAGCCGACGTTCAAGGGCACCTACCTCGTCAAGGTGGCGGGCAGCACCACCATCCCGACGATCGTCGGCTCCAACCCGTAAGGCGGGGAACCCGCGTCCGCCCGGCCGGCGACCCCGGCCGGGCGGGCGCGGGCCTGTCCGTGTCCCCTTCGCCCGCGGCCCTCCCCCGCCGGCGCACGAACGACCCGAGCGGAGCAAGCAGATGAGAGGCCCCGGGCCCAGCCCCCGACCGTCCCGTGTCCGCGCGCGCGGCGCGACGATAGCCGCGTTCGTGGCGCTCGCCCCCCTGCTCCCGGCGGCGGCCGTCGCGGTGGGGACGCTGAAGGTCGACACCGCGCTGCCCTACGTCTGCACCCTGCCCTCGGGACCGCGGACCGCGACGGTACGGATCACGGCGGACTTCCCCGAGCGGGCGGCCGCGGGCGAGGAGATCCGGCCCACCGACGTCATCACGACGGTGGAGCTCCCCGCGGCGGCCGTGGCCGACCTCACCGTGCTCGAAGCGGCCACCGTACGGGCCGAGACCCGGCTCACGGTCGGCGTGGCCCAGAACGGGCAGCAGGCGGAGGCCGCTTGGCGCGGCACGTCACCGACCCTCGACGTACCCGCCGAAGGGCCCCTCACGCTCACGACGACCGGCGACGTCCCGATCCTGACGACGGGCGGCCCCGGCGATCTGTCCCTCACGGCCGGGAGCCTGGGCGTCGATCTCGCCCCGAGCACGGCGGACGGCGCGGCCACCGTCCCCGCGTCCCTCTCCGTCACCTGCGTCCCCGCCGAGGAGGCGGAGGGCCGGCGGGTGCTCGCCACGCTCCCGGTGGGCCCCGGCCCCACCACCGGCGAACCGAGCGCGTCCCCCACACCTTCGACCGCCCCCTCCTCTGCCCTCCCCTCGTCCCCGCCCTCCTCACTCCCCTCTCCGCCACCGTCCCGCCCGACGGGGCGGGAGCCCGCGAGCGGGACGAGCGGGGCTTCGCGGAGCCCGGCGGCCGGGCGTACGGCGGACAGCGGCCCGCAGGCGGCGGACGACGCCGCGCCCGGCACCGAGGCCGCGCGGCCGCCCGCCCCGACCTGCCGCAACGACGAGCCGACGTCGAAGTCCCTCACCGCCTACATCACCGGCTACTCCAACGTGCGGAAGCTGAACGGCGCCAACGTCATCCCGGTGTCCTGCACGCTGATCGAGCAGGGAGATCCCGAGATCGTCTTCCTGCCGGACGGCATCCACCTGTTCCAGAAGTCGGACGCCGAACTGTCGTACGAGGGACGCAGGCAGACCCCGCCCTTCGAGGCGACCTTCCTGACGTTCGGCTTCGCGCCCACCACGGCGACCCTCGTCCTGGAACAGGTGGGACCCATGTCCGTCGAGTCGGACATCCTCCTCGTCTTCCCCGACAACATCGCCGAGACCTACATCCGCGCCCCCCTCGTCCTGCGCGTCCTCGACGTCCGGGTCAACGGCACCCGGCTGGACGTCGGCCCCTCCTGCCGCACGGCGAAGCCGCTCAGCTCCCCCGAGCCCGACCCCGCCAAGTACCCCGGGGACCACCTGGTGCTCCTGGGCAAGGGGCAGCTCCTCAACGGCACCGACGCCAGCGGCTACGTCCTCACCAGCGGCGGCCCGCTCACAGGCGAGGTGACCATCCCCGCCTTCGAGAACTGCGGCACCGGAGGCGAGGACCTCGACCGGCTCCTCACCGCGTCCATCTCAGGCCCCGGCAACTACGTCAAACAGATCCAGGGCCAGACCTGCGCCGTGGGCGTCGAGGTGCCCACCGAGGGCCAGTGCACCGAGGACCGCCAGCCGTACGTCGTCCCCAAGCCCGCCCGCTGAACCCACGCACGAATCACCCCCTCTTCTCCGCTCCCCCTCAACGGAAGGCTTCGCCATGCCCCTCGTCTCCGCCCGCACGCGCCTGGCCACCCTGTCGGCGCTGACCGCGCTCGGCGCCTTCGCCTCCATGGGCACGGCGACCGCGGCCGTCCCCGAACTGAACGGCAGCTGGGCGCCGTTCACCCGCTGTCCCGTCGACGCCCCGGCCATGCTCGCCGCCGACGGCCTCGACAAGGCGCCGCAGTGCGTCTCCTCGGCCTCCGCCAGCGGCTCCATCAAGCTGGGCAACACGACCGTGGTCACCGGGAGGACCAACCTGCAGATCGGCGTCGTCCAGAACGCCGACGGCACCAGCACGGTCGTGGCCCCCGCCGCAGGCTCGCTCATCGCCGATTCCGCCACCGTCCCCGGCGGCCTTCTCGGCCTGATGTGCCCGAGCGACATCCCGTTCATCACCGACATCTGCCGGCAGCTGTCCGACGCCAGGCTCAACAAGATCACCGCCACCGTGGAGTCGGTCGGCACCCCGTCGAACTTCGACCAGATCGCGGGCGTCCTCACCGACATGCCGATCGTGAACATCCCGGTCCGCATCCACCTGCAGAACCCCTTCCTCGGCAGCAACTGCTACATCGGGACCAGGTCCAACCCCATCGTGCTGCGCCCGAGCAACCTCACGGCACCCTCCTTCGCCGTCGACCGCTCCAACGGCGACGGCTCGCCGAACGAGGAAGGCGACATGAGCCGCCTCAACCTCCTCGGCTCCACCCAGGTCGACACGACCTTCGCCGTCCCCGGCGCCAGCGGCTGCGGCCTCGGACTGCTCGGCCTGATCGACGGCGCGGTCAACCTCAAGACGGGACTGCCCTCCGCCGCCGGCAAGAACCGCCTCACCCTCGACAACACCCAGACCTACCTGACCGGCCTCTACGCACCGGGCGTCGTCGCCCCCGACGCCGGAAGGGTGATGGCCCGGAACTGGCACTCCGCCGTCAACTAACGGCCAGTCAGGGGCGATTCCCGGCCTACTCTCCGGCCCACGCCGTTCCGGCACGCCAACTCTTGTGCAAGTTGTGTACAGCACACAGCAGTTGACCTAGCTTCAGCAGTCCACGTCGGTACGCGCCTGACGGCCACGCCGGCGCCCACCACGCCAGGTCCGGGTGCCGCACCGCCACTCCCCCACCGGTCGCGCAGGAGAGCAAGGGATCGGCTCATGCCCGCAGTCACACAGTCGCCGGAGACCGGTGAACCGCTCGACCCGCTCCCCCGGGAGTTCGCCGAGTTGATGAGGCCCGAGATCCCGGGCCTCATCAAGGAGATCGGCGTGGAGATCCAGCGGGCCTACCCGGTGTACGCCCACCTCTTCAACGGGCCGCACTCGGACGCGATCCGCCAGGGCGTGGAACAGGCCCTGGCGGCCTTCGTGGAACGGGTCGCCGCCCCCGGGGCGCAGTCGGCCCTCCGGGACGAACTGATCCGCAAGTTCGGCCGCGTGGAGGCCTACGAGGGCCGCGATCTCGACACCCTGCAGGGCGCCTACCGGCTCGGCGCGCGGATCGCCCTGCGCCGCGCCAAGAGCATCGGGCGCACGTACAACCTCTCCCCCACCCTGATCCTGGCCTTCGCGGACGCCCTCTTCGCCTACGTCGAGGAGCTGGAGGCGCTGTCCCGCGAGGGATACGTCATGGTCCAGACCCGCACCGTCGCCGACGTGGCGGCGCTGCGAAGACAGCTGCTCCACCTCGTCCTCGCGGGCCCGCCGCTGCCGCGCACGACCATCGCCGAACTGTGCAAGGAGGCGTCCTGGCAGCTTCCCGCCGAATGCACCCTGGTCGCCCTGCGTCCCCCCGTGGCGGATCTCGTCCAGGCCGGTCTCGACCGGGACGTCCTGGCCGACCTCGGCCTCCCCCAGCCGCACCTGCTCATCCCGGGCCCGCTGACCCCCGAGCGCCTCGCGATGCTCGGCTCCGCCCTGGCCGGCACTCCCGCCGTCGTCGGCCTGACCGTGCCGCCGGGACAGGCCGCGCACTCCGTCCGCTGGGCACGGCGGGTCCTCGAACTCATCGACGACGGCATCGTGCCGGACGCGCCCCTCGTGCGCTGCGAGGACCATCTGACAACGTTATGGTTACTGGCCGACCCGGCCCTCACGGCGCAACTCGCCACCCGCGAACTGGCCCCGCTCGACGGCCTTTCGGGCACCCGGCGCGACCGGCTGATCGAGACCCTGCGCGTCCACGTCTCCACCCGGGCCCCCGCCGAACAGGTCGGCGAGATGCTGGGCGTCCACGCCCAGACGGTCCGCTACCGGCTGCGGAACCTGGACAACCACTTCGGCGACCGGCTCCTCGACCCGGACCGCCGTTTCGCCCTGGAAGCGGCCCTGCGCTCGCTCCACCTCCAGGGCGCGAGGCGCACCGACTGAACCGCCCGGACGCAGGTCCGGGGTGCCCTCCGGCGCGGCCGCGGTCAGCGGTAGTACCCCTCGACCACGGCCCGCACCTCTTCGAGCAGCGTGGGGCCCTCCTGCGGCACGGGCGGGCGGCCGCTGCCCGGCCTGATGTCCAGGAGCTGTTCGCCGGACAGGGCGAACACGACCCGCCGCAGCCCCGCCCGCTGGATGACCGCCTCGCACATCCCGCACGGTTCGCATCTGGTGTACATCGTGGTGCCCGCCGCCGTCTCCTCGTCCAGTTCGCGCGCCGCCCACCTCGCCAGCTTCAGCTCGGGGTGCGCGGTGACGTCGTCGTCGGTGAGAGTCGTGTTGTGCTCCTCGGCCAGGACCGTTCCGTCCGGTCCCACGAGCAGGGACCCGAACGGCGGGTCACCGCCCGCGCGGGCCTTGGCCGCGAGCCCGATGGCCCGTCGAAGGAAAGCGTGGTCGTCGGATGTGGTCATGACTGCTCCGTTCCGGTGCGGGGTCGCGTGCGGGGCCAGGGGGTGTCTCTTGGATCAGGCCCTAGGGGAGGTGCGCGGCCACCGTGGCGAGGGCCTGCCAGGCCGCCTCCGGGTGGCGCGTCTCCTCGGGGTCTCCGTGATAGGTGTCCAGGACGACGGACTCGGCGCCGAGCAGCCGGAGTCGGTCGAGATCGTCCAGGATCTGGTCGAGGGTGCCCTCGCCGGCGAGCCGGTCCGGTCCTTCGACCGGCGCCGCGGTGATCCTGAGCACGATCCGGGGAGCCAGGGCGGGGACGGGGAGCCCGTCCTCGTCCGCGTACTCCTTCAGCCTGCCCACGGCCTCGCCCAGCCACGGCAGGGTCGGGCGCAGCGGATGCCACGCGTCCCCGAGCCGTACGGCCCGGCGCAGTCCCGCGTCGCTGTTGCCGCCGACGCACACCGGGACCCTGCGGTGCCCGTAGGAGGCGGTGTCCGCCCAGGGCCGCCCGCATGTCCCGCAGGTGGTCGTCGGTGAGCCGGCCGCGCCGTGCGAACGGGATGCCGAGGGCGGCGTCGGAAGCACGACCACCAACCTCGTCCTCAGCCGCCCCCTCCCGCTCCGCGGCCCGCGAGTCCCCCGGTCGCGTCCTCCGGAATGATCACTCCGCCGGGGGCGGTGTCGTCACCAGCGCATCGGCTGGCCGGCGACGAACGAGGTCAGCCGGTCGGCGATGAGGCGGTCGTCGTGGGCCGAGTGGTGCCAGTGGCAGCCGGAGAAGTCCAGCCCCGAGCCGTCGAGGTACCAGTAGCGGACCTTGCTGTCGCCGGCGTCGGCACGGGCCTTGACGACCTGCTGGACGTGGTCGGCGAACTGGCCGTGGCCGACGGCCACGAAGGTCGTCCCGGCGCCGTAGCGCGCCCGCAGCTTCCGGAGGAATTCGCCGTAGGCGGTGCGGTAGGCGGCCGCGAGGCTGTCGGGTGTCCACGGTTCGCCGGGGTTGACGGCGGTGGAGAAGTCGTTGGTGCCGAGGTTGACCACCACGAGCTGGGGCCGCCAGGTGCCCGGGTTCTGCCAGACGTCGCCGGGCGTGTTCAGCAGGGCGCGGTCGTAGAAGGTCCGGTACGTGACGTCCGGCGAGCCTCCGTTGTAGTTGCGGACCATGCCGAGGCCCGAGATGGCGTTCAGCTGGTAGTCGGCGTTCAGCTTCCGGGCGGCGAGGGCGCCGTAGCTCACGTCGGCGTTGGTGGACCGCCTGATCTCGTCCCAGGTGCAGTCGCGGGACGTGGAGAGGTTGCCGTAGCCCACCGTGTTGGAGTCCCCGATGAACTCGATCTGGCGGTGGCGTGCCCCCGGCTTGCCCAGACGCCCGTCGCCGACGGCGTTCCCGGCCCCACGGGGGCCGCCTGCGCCGTCCCGGCGGTGCCCACGCCGGTCAGTGACGCCACGACCAGGGCGGTGACCGCGAGGAGTGCTTCCGTGCGACTGCGGCGTTGCCGCCGCGCCGTGAACGGCACGTACATGGCCTTCATCCCCATCTCCTCTGCGAGCGCTCCACATGTTGTCGACATATCGAACAATTACCGGTATTTCGACGATTCGGGGCGGACACTATTGATGTGCATCACCGCCGTCAACGGGGGGGCCGACCGGCAGAGGAGCCGAAATCACCACGCTGCTAAGGGAGTTGGCCGACGCCCTGACAAGGGGCGGGTCTGTCAGTAGCCTGTGTTCGTCATTCCGATCGGATGTTGATATTTCGAACACAAGGGAAGGGCGGTCATGGGACGCCTCGTACCTGCCGTGACCCGGGCCCTGGACATCATGGAGCTCTTCCTCGACGGGGACGGAACGCTGTCGACCCCCGAGATCGTGCGCCGGCTCCAGTTGCCGCGCACCACCGTGCACGAACTGGTCGCCACGCTGACCGCCCGCTCGTACCTGGTGCCGGTCCCGGAGCAGCCAGGACGCTACCGGCTCGGTGTGCGCCCGTACCAGCTGGGCAGCCGGTACGCCGAGCAGCTCGATCTCGCCGCCGTGGGACAGCAGGTCGCCCGCACGGTCGCCGAGACCTGCGACGAGACCGTGCACGTGGCGATCCTGGAGGACACGAGCGTCATCTACATCGCCAAGGTGGACTCCACCCACGCCGTGCGCATGGTCTCCGCCGCCGGCCGCCGGCTGCCCGCGCACTGCACCTCCGTCGGCAAGATGCTGCTCGCCTCGCTCCCCGAGGAGGAGCTGGCGGCCCGCGTCCCCGACGACGCCGAGCTGGTCGCGATGACCCCGCACAGCGTCACGGACCCGGCCACCCTGCGCGCCGCCCTCGCCGACGTGCGGCGCCGCGGCATCGCCCTGGAGAGCCGCGAGTCCAACCCCGACGTCAGCTGCGTGGCCGCCCCCGTGCGCGACCGCACCGGACGGGTGGTCGCCGCCCTCTCGATCTCGGTGCCCATGATCCGCTGGAGCGAGGCCCGCCGCGTCGAGCTGGAAGGGCTGGCCCTCAAGGGGGCCGCGGAGCTGTCCGAGCGGCTCGGCCACCGGGGTGCGCCGTGATCGAGATCGCGGTCCGCGCTCACGCGGAGCTGGGCGAGGGCCCGACCTGGGATCCGGCCGCCGGGCGGCTGGTGTGGGTCGACGTCCTGGGCTCCCGGGTGCACACGTACGACCCGGCCTCCGGGCGCCGCACGGTCCTCGCGACCGAGCAGCACGTGGGCGCGGCCAAGCCGCGCGCGAACGGCGGCCTGGTGGTCAACCTCCGCGACGGCGTGGGCGCCTACGGACCGGACGGGGACTTCTCCTGGCTGCACCGCGACCCGGTGCCCGGCCGCCGGGGCAACGACGCCGCCGTCGCCCCCGACGGGTCACTGTGGGCGGGCACGATGCGCTACGACGAGGCGCCCGGCGGCGGCACGCTGTCCCGGGTGGCGCCCGACGGCACGGTCCGTACGGTCATCGACGACGTCACCGTCAGCAACGGCACCGGCTGGAGCCCCGACGGGCGGCGGATGTACTACATCGACTCGCCGACCCGGCGCGTCGACGTACTGGACGTCGGCCCGGAGAGCGGGGAGCCGGTCGGTCGCCGCCGCCCGCTGGTCGCGCTCGACGAGAAGTCGGGTTTCCCCGACGGGCTCGCCGTCGACGCCGACGGCTGCGTGTGGGTGGCGCTGTGGGACGGCGGGGCGGTACGCCGCTACACACCGTCCGGGGCGCTCGACCGGGTCCTGACGCTGCCCGTGCGCCGGCCCACGGCCTGCGCCTTCGGCGGGCGGGACCTCACCGACCTGTACGTGACGACGGCCCGCACCGGCCTGGACCGCCCGCACCCGCTGTCCGGCTCGCTGCTCGTCGTGCCGGGGCTGGGCCAGGGTCTCCCCCAACCCGCCTTCGCGGGCTGAGGACATGACGTGCGGGGCGGCCCACCGCTGGGCCGCCCCGCACCGTCTCCCGGCACCGCTACGCGCCGACCCGCCGCTTGTTCCACACGTCGAAGCCGACCGCGGCCAGCAGCACCAGGCCCTTGATGACCTGCTGGAAGTCGCTGCCGATGCCCACCAGGTTCATGCCGTTGTTCAGCACGCCGAGCACCAGGCCGCCGATGATGGCGCCGAGCACCGTGCCGACACCGCCGCTCATCGAGGCGCCTCCGATGAACGCGGCGGCGATGGCCTCCAGTTCGAAGTTGAGGCCGGCCTTCGGCGAGGCCGCGTTGAAGCGGGCCGCGAAGACCAGTCCGGCGAGCGCCGCCAGCATGCCCATGTTGAGGAACACCAGGAAGGTGACCTTCTTGTCCCGTACGCCGGACAGCTTCGCCGCCGGCAGGTTGCCCCCGATGGCGTACACGTGGCGGCCTATGACCGCGTTGCGCATCAGGAAGCCGAAGCCGACGAGCAGCGCCGCCAGGATCAGCAGCACCACCGGCGCGCCCTTGTAGCTGGCCAGCAGCATCGTGAAGATCAGGATCGAGGCGGTCAGCGCGGCCAGCTTCACCGCGAACAGCCCGGCCGGCGGCACGTCGAGGGCGTACTCGCTCTGCCGGCGCCGGTTGCGGACCTCCTGGCGGATCACGACCCCGATCAGCAGGAAGCCGAGGAGCAGGGTCAGGTTGTGGTAGTTCGTGGTCGGGCCGACCTCGGGCAGGAAGCCGTTGGCGAGCTGCTGGAGGTCCTCGGGGAACGGGCCGAGGGTCTGCCCCTTGAGGAAGACCTCGGTCAGGCCCCGGAAGACCAGCATCCCGGCGAGCGTGACGATGAACGACGGCATGCCCGCGTAGGCGATCAGATACCCCTGCGCGGCCCCGGCGACCGCGCCGATGGCCAGGCAGAGGAGCACCGCGACCGGCCACGGCAGGTCGTACTGGACCATGAACACGGCCGCCACGCCGCCGACGAACGCGGTGATCGAGCCGACCGACAGGTCGATGTGCCCGGCCACGATGACGATCATCATGCCGATCGCGAGGATCAGGATGTAGCTGTTCTGCAGCACCAGGTTGGACACGTTGCGCGGCAGCAGCAGGTCGCCGCCGGTCCACACCGCGAACAGGGCCACGATGACGCCGAGGGCGATCAGCATGCCGTACTGGCGCATGTTGCGGCGCATGCCGTCGAGCAGCGGCGCGACCGCGCCCCCTGGCGGCCTGGCCACCGGCTTCTCGGTCGTGACGTCAGCGCTCATGGTCGTTCTCCCTCGCGTCTTCCCTGGTCATATGGCGCATCAGCACGTCCTGTGTCGCCTCCGAGCGGAGCACCTCACCCGAGAGCCGGCCGGCGGCCATGGTGTAGATCCGGTCGCACATGCCCAGGAGTTCGGGCAGTTCGGAGGAGATGACGATCACCGCCTTGCCCTCGGCGGCCAGCCGGTCGATCACCGTGTAGATCTCGTACTTGGCACCGACGTCGATGCCCCGGGTCGGCTCGTCCAGGATCAGCACGTCGGGACCCGCGAAGATCCACTTGCTGAGGACGACCTTCTGCTGGTTGCCGCCGGACAGCCGGCCCACCGGCTCGAAGACGGTGGGCGCCTTGATGTTCATGGAGGTGCGGAACCCCTCGGCGACCCGGCGCTCCTCGTGGGCGTCGACCACACCGCGCCGGGCGACCCTGCCCAGCGCGCTGAGCGAGATGTTCCGTCCGATGGTGTCGATGAGGTTGAGCCCGTAGTGCTTGCGGTCCTCGGTGACGTACGCGATGCCGTGCGCGACCGCCTCCGGGACGCTGCGGGTACGGATCGCCTCGCCGTCCTTGAGGACCGTGCCGCCCCCGTACCGCCCGTACGAGCGGCCGAAGACGCTCATCGCGAGTTCGGTGCGGCCCGCGCCCATGAGGCCCGCGATGCCGACGATCTCGCCGCGCCGGACCGACAGCGACACCCCGTCGACGACCTTGCGCTGCCGGTCGATCGGGTGGAACACGGTCCAGTCGCGGATCTCCAGGGCCGGGGCGGTGCCCGGCTCGCCCCCGTACGGGGTGCGGTCCGGGAAGCGGTGGTCGAGGTCCCGGCCGATCATGCCGCTGATGATCCGGTCCTCGGTGGTGGCCGGGTCGGCCACGTCGAGGGTCTCGATGGTCCGGCCGTCACGCAGGATCGTCACCGCGTCGGCGACCCGGCGGATCTCGCCCAGCTTGTGCGAGATGATGATCGAGGTGATGCCCTGCTCCTTCAACTCCAGTATCAGATCGATGAGTTGGGCGCTGTCCTCGTCGTTGAGCGCGGCGGTCGGCTCGTCCAGGACGAGCAGCTTCACCTCCTTCGACAGCGCCTTGGCGATCTCCACGAGCTGCTGCTTGCCGACGCCGATGTCCGCGACGCGGGTCTGCGGGTGCTCGTCGAGGCCGACCCGGCGCATCAGCCGGGTCGCCTCCCTCAGCGTCTCGTTCCAGCTGACGACGCCGCGCGTCGCCCGCTCGTTGCCGAGGAAGATGTTCTCGGCGATGGACAGGTACGGCACGAGGGCCAGCTCCTGATGGATGATCACGATGCCGCGCCGCTCGCTCGCCCGGATGTCCCGGAAGCGGCAGGGGTCGCCCTCGAAGAGGATCTCCCCCTCGTAGCCGCCGTGCGGGTGGACACCGGAGAGGACCTTCATCAGCGTCGACTTGCCTGCGCCGTTCTCCCCGCAGAGGGCGTGGACCTCGCCCCGGCGGACGGTCAGTGTGACGTCCGCCAGCGCCCGGACTCCGGGGAAGGTCTTTCCGATCGAACGCATCTCCAGGACGGGTCCTGTCATGGTCGCCCCCTCCCGGCTACTTCAGGTCGGCGGCGTTGTAGTAGCCGCCGCCGACGAGGATCTGCTCGTAGTTCGTCTTGTCCACGCTCACCGGCTGGAGCAGGTAGGCGGGGACGACCTTGGCACCGTTGTCGTACGCCTTCTCGTCGTTGACCTCCGGCTTCTTGTCGTGCAGCACCGCGTCGACCATGTTCGCGGCGACCTTGGCGAGCTCCCGGGTGTCCTTGTAGACGGTCTGGGTCTGCTCGCCCGCGATGATCGACTTCACCGAGGCCAGTTCGGCGTCCTGTCCGGTGACCACCGGCAGCGGCTTGGTCTTGGAGCCGTAGTCGTCGGACTTGAGGGCGGACAGGATGCCGATGGAGATGCCGTCGTACGGCGAGAGCACCGCGTCCACCCGGCCGGTCTTGTACGAGGAGGTGAGGATGTCGTCCATCCGCTTCTGCGCGGTGCCTCCGTCCCAGCGCAGGGTGGTGACCTGGTTGAGCGCCGTCTGACCGGAGGCGACGACCAGCTGCTTCTTCTCGATGTACGGCTTCAGCACGCTCATCGCGCCGTTGAAGAAGTACTTGGTGTTGTTGTCGTCGTTGGAGCCGGCGAACAGCTCGACGTTGAAGGGGCCCTTCTTCGAGCCGTCCTTCAGACCGAGCTTCTCGACCATGTACGTGGCCTGCAGCTCGCCGACCTTCGTGTTGTCGAAGGAGGCGTAGTAGTCCACGTTCTTCGAGCCGAGGATCAGCCGGTCGTAGGCGATGACGGGGATGTCCGCGTCGGCGGCCTGCTGGAGGACGTTGTTCAGGGACTTGTTGTCGATCGCGGCGACGATGAGGGCCTTCACGCCCTGCGTGATCAGGTTCTCGATCTGGGCGACCTGCTGGTCGGGGTCGTCCTCGCCGAAGACCAGCTGGGCCTTGTACCCCTTCGCCTCCAGGTTCTTGACGACGTTCTTGCCGTCGGCGATCCACCGCTCGGAGGACTTCGTCGGCATGGCGATGCCGATGGTGGCGCCGTCGGCGCCACTGCTGCCGGAATCCCCCTTGCCGCCGCCCTCGGCGTTCTGGCCGCAGGCGGACAGCGTCAGGGCGAGACAGGCGGCTGCGGTCAGGGAGGTCAGTGCGGCTCTGCGGTTGCGCATGGTGATCAGTCCTCGTTCTTCTCGTCGTCGAGAGCGGGCGATTCCGTGGCGGAGAAACGGTTCAGGGGCCCCGGCAGCCGGGTGCCGAGCGGCGCCATCGCGCCGTCCGCGCCGTGCCGGGCGAGCAGGTCCAGGGCGAGGCGGCCCCGCCGCACCCGCTCCCGGGCCGAGTCCAGGGCGAGGGTCCGGAGATGGGCGCCGTACGGATAGATCCCGGGCGCCCTGGACAGGCCGAACTTCAGGTAGAGCGGTGCGCCGCGCCGGATCAGCTCGGCGACCTCGTACATCCGGACGTAGCCGCCGAGGTCGTCGGGGGCCTCGATGTACATGTCCATGGGGGCGGCGGAGACCCGCCGGATACCGGTGAGGTGATCCAGCGTCAGGTCGCTCGGCACGTTGACCGAGTCGGCGCCGAGCCGCTCGTACACCGCGTACGAGGCGGGGTTGACCGGGCCGATCAGCGCGGACACCTTGAGCGTGGTGTCGGCCGGGAGGAGCCCCATGAGACGCGCCCGGTGCAGTGTCCACAGCACGCCCTCGTCGGCGACGAGCAGGCACTTCACGCCCAGCTCGGTCGCGCGTACGGCGTCCTCGACGCATCCGGCGACGGCGTCGTGGCCGCGCGCCCGCAGTCCGGCGCCCCGCGAGTCGGTGCGCACGGAGGCCCCGGTGTCCCAGGTGCCGCGCGGGCCGGTGAACAGACAGAGTTCGACGGCCCGTTCGGTGGCGGCGGCGACCATCTCGGCGATCTCGGCGTCGGTCAGCATCCACACGCCGCTGCCCTGGCTGATCCGGTGCACCGGCACGTCGAGCCGGTCGGCCTCCTCCAGGATCACGGCCAGCGCCTCGGGTCCCTCGCAGGAGGGGACCTCGGTGCGCCACCGGCCGCCGCCGGGGAAGGTGTGCGGTGAGGCGTCTTCGGGGGAAGGGGCGGGCGCGCCCAGGCCGAGCGCGGCGAGCGCCTGCTCGGCGGGCCGGCGGGCGGTCGGGGCGGATACATCGGTCACGGACTGTCCTTCATGTTCGAGATATCGGACGTGGTTCGGTGGTGTGGGTACGGCGCGATCAGCGCCGGGGTGGTGGAGGGCCGGGCGGTGAGCGGCGAGTCGCCGGAGCTGGGGCCGGAACATGGGTCGGGGTCGGGGCGGCAGCCGCCTACGGCGGCGGCGTCACCATGGCGCGCGGTTCGCCCGCTCGCTCACCCGGTCTCCCGGGGCCGGCGGCGCTCCCAGCCCTCGGACCACAGGTCGAACCGGGCCTGCTGCTGCGGGAATTCGGCCGCCGCGTCCACGTCCAGCTCGACGCCGAGGCCGGGTGCGTCGGAGAGGTGGAAGCAGCCCGTCTCCGGGTCCACCCGGGGGGCGCCCTTGACCACCTTCTTGATCTCGGCGTCCGCGAAGTCGTTGAAGTGCTCCAGGATCTTGAAGTTGGGCGTGGTGAAGCCCACCTGGAGGGAGGCGGCGGTGAGGACCGGGCCACCGACGTTGTGCGGGGCGACCGTCATGTAGTGGGTCTCGGCGGTGGCGGCCAGCTTGCGGGTCTCCCAGATGCCGCCGATGTGGCCGACGTCCGGCTGGAGGACGTCCGCGGCCTGGTTCTCGAACAGTTCGCGGAACTCGATCCGGTCGTGGATCCGCTCGCCGGTGGCGATCGGCATGTCCACCTTGTCGGCGACCTTCTTCAGGGCCTTGAGGTTCTCCGGGGGCACCGGCTCCTCCAGCCAGGCCGGCCGGAACGGCGCGAGGTCATGGGCCAGTCGCACCGCGGTGGCCGGGGAGAAGCGGCCGTGCATCTCCACCATCAGCTCGGCGTCGGGCCCGATGGCGTCCCGTACGGCCTCGACGAGGGAGATCGCGTACCGGCTCCGCTCGTGGTCGAGCTCGAAGTGACCGTTGCCGAAGGGGTCGATCTTCAGGGCCCGGTAGCCGCGCTCGACCACGCCACGGGCGGCCTTGTGGTAGGCCTCCGGGGTGCGTTCGGTGGTGTACCAGCCGTTGGCGTACGCCTTCACCCGGTCGGTCACCTTCCCGCCCAGCAGCTGCCAGACGGGCACGCCGAGCGCCTTGCCCTTGATGTCCCAGCAGGCCATCTCGACGACCGCTATGCCGGACATCACTATCTCCCCGGCCCGGCCGAAGCCCCCGTACTTCATGCGCCGCACGAGGTCCTCGGTCGCGAACGGGTCCGAGCCGCGGACGTGGTTGACCTCGGCCTCGCGCAGATAGCCGAGGAGCGCGTCGGTGTGGCCCAGCATCCGGGTCTCGCCGACCCCGGTGATCCCCTCGTCGGTGTGGACCTGGACGTAGGTCAGGTTGCGCCACGGCGTCCCGACGACGTGCGTGCTGATTCCCGTGATCCGCAAGGCCGTTGACCTCCTACTGTTCGAGATTTCGTACTGCGTTCGAAACTCTGGCGGTGACAGTAGGGAGGCCGCACGCGGGCGTCAAGAGGTCGGACAGGACAGGGAACCCGGGCGGTCGGACCACCGGGACGCGAAGGGCGAAATACGCCGGAAACCCCGCCCAGGCGGCTCCGAGGAGCGCCCGGCGACGGGGTCAGGTCGGTGGGGTACGGGCTCGGCCGAGCGGGTCGGCCGTGTCGCGCAGGGTGGCCAGGGCCGGGGCGTACATCCGGGCCTTGATGGTGCCGAGGATGTCGCCGGCCTTGTTCACCTGCGCCTGGGCGATCTCGATCGCGGTGGAGCGCACGGCGTCCTCGGCGACCGCCCGGTCGACGATGCCGGCGGCCTCGGCGGCGGAGCCGCCGTAGCGGCGGGCGGTGAGCATGGCCTCGTGGGCGCCCTGCGGGGTCAGCCGGGACTGGATGAGCGCGGCCATGCCGGGAGTGAAGGGGATGTTGATGTCCGCCTCGGGCAGGCACCAGTAGCCGCGGTCGGCGCGCGTCACGCGGAAGTCGTGGGCCAGCGAGAGCATGGCGCCGGCGGCGAAGGCGTGCCCCTGCAGCGCGGCGACCGTGACGACCGGCAGCGAGAGCATCCGCGCGAACAGTCCGTGGACGGAGACGACGTAGTCCTGGTGCTGGTCGGTGTGGGCGAACAGCCAGTCCAGGTCGAGTCCGTTGGAGTAGAACTTCCCGGTGGCGGCGGTGACCAGGGCGCGGGGGCCCTCCGCCTTCTCCACCTCGTCGAGTGCGGCGCCGACGGCGGTGACCCAGTCGGGGTGGAAGCGGTTCTCGCCGTCTCCGAGGTCGAGGACGAAGACGTTGTCGTGGCGGTCGAGCGAGGGCGACCCTGGAGGAGGCGTTCGCCCTGGTGGTCGGCAATCTCCCGGAGGAGTTCGGGCCGGTGGTGCTCGGAGGCGCGGACCGGGTCTGACGGGCCCCGTGTCGGTGCCCTCCGGGTACGGCGCCGTCCCGGTGGTGAGCGACGTGCCCACCGGATCGGACCGCGAGGGCCGGGCGACCCGTACTCACGTCACAGGAGCGATGTCCGCCCACAGAGCGACGGCACCGGGCGAGAGCGGTGTGGCCGCTCGGTCCGGCGTGGTGTCGTGCTCGTCCCACCACACGCCCTGGCCCGCGGCCAGAGGGCGTCCTTCCGCGCCCGTCCGCCAGTGGCCGCGCAGGACGTAGAACACCGCGGCGTGGCCGCTGGGCAGCACGGCAGGCCCGGCGATCCGGTCCACCCGGGCCGCCCGACGGCCGCGCCGCGTCATGATGTTGAGGACCCGGCAGGCCCCGCCGCGCAGTTCTGCGGTCAGCTCCAGGTCACCGGAGAACGCGAGAGGCTCCTCCGCTCGCGCCGTCCGGTCGAACGCCCCCGGAGCCGTCAGCCGCACTCCGTCTCCCGACACGAGCGTGAACGTCCGGTCGACACCGGGAAAGGCCGAGAACGGCCCGTGCCGGTCGATGTCGGCCACACTCGCACGCCACTGGAACTCCTCGGCGTCCACCGGCCACGAGACGATCTCCCTCGTGGCGCCTCCGCCGTTGCGCCACCGGCCCGCCGGCAGGGTCTCGACGTCGAAGTGGTGCATGCGGGCTCCTGGGCTGCGTGTGGTACGGGCGCGGATCACCCCGGGCGGACAACGATAAGGGGCCGTTCTCCCACGCCCCCGCGGCGGAGGGCTCCCGGAGGGGACTGCCGGCACATCGGCGTGGACGGATACGTCCACGCCGATGTGCCGGGGTCCTCCCCTGCCGTGCGTCTCAGAGGGTGCCGACGATCTCCTCGACCCGGGTCTTCGCGTCTCCGAAGAGCATCGCGGTGTTCTCCTTGAAGAACAGCGGGTTCTGCACGCCGGCGTACCCGGAGGCCATCGAGCGCTTGAAGACGATGACCTTGCCGGCCTCCCAGACGGTGAGCACCGGCATGCCCGCGAGCGGGCTGCTCGGGTCCTCCGCTCCGGCCGGGTTGACCGTGTCGTTGGCGCCGATCACGAGGACGACGTCGGTCTTGGCGAAGTCCTCGTTGATCTCGTCCATTTCGAGCACGATGTCGTACGGCACCTTCGCCTCGGCGAGGAGCACGTTCATGTGGCCGGGCAGGCGGCCGGCGACGGGGTGGATGCCGAACCGTACGTCGACGCCCTTCGCGCGCAGCTTCGAGGTGAGCTCCGCGACCGGGTACTGCGCCTGGGCGACGGCCATGCCGTACCCAGGCGTGATGATCACGGACCGGGCCGAGCCCAGAAGCTCGGCGGCGCCCTGAGCGGTGGTCTCCTGGTGCTCGCCGTAGTCGACCTCCGAGCCCGAAGGCGCCTCGATGCCGAAGCCGCCGGCGATCACGGAGAAGAACGAGCGGTTCATTGCCTTGCACATGATGTAGGACAGGTAGGCACCCGAGGATCCGACGAGCGCACCGGTGATGATCAGCAGGTCGTTGCCGAGCAGGAAGCCGGAGGCCGCGGCCGCCCAGCCGGAGTAGCTGTTGAGCATCGAGACGACGACCGGCATGTCGCCGCCGCCGATCGAGGCCACCAGGTGCCAGCCGAGGGCCAGCGCCAGGACCGTCACGGTGACCATCAGCCACAGCTCGGGCGTGATCACGAACCACACCGTCAGGGCGAGGAACAGGACGAGCGAGCCGAGGTTCAGGGCGTTCTTGCCCGGCAGCACCAGCGGCTTGGAGTCGATCTTCGCGGCGAGCTTCAGGTACGCCACGACGGAGCCGGTGAAGGTCACCGCGCCGATGAACAGGCCGATGAACACCTCGGCGTGGTGGATGCCCAGCGTGCCGAGCGCGCCCAGGACTTCGGCCTCGTGGCCGTCCGGGTCGTACTCGACGTTCAGGAAGCCGTTCCAGCTGACCAGCACGGCCGCCAGACCGACGAAGGAGTGCAGCAACGCGATCAGCTCGGGCATACCGGTCATCTCGACGCCGCGGGCGCGCCGGAGGCCGATCAGCGCGCCGATCAGCATCGCGACGGCCATCAGGCCGAGGCCCGCGGTGCTGATGTCGCCGTCCAGCGCGAGCACGATCGTCGCGACGAGCGCGACGCCCATGCCGAGCATGCCGAAGGCGTTGCCGAGCCGTGCCGATTCGTGCTTGGAAAGTCCTGCCAGCGCGAGGATGAACAGCAGCGCGGCAACAAGGTAGGCCGCCTGTGCGGCGAGGGTCGCAGACATGTCAGCTCCGGTTGAACATGGCGAGCATGCGACGCGTCACCGCGAAGCCGCCGAAGACGTTGATACTGGCCAGAAGGATCGCCACGGACGACAGCACCGTGACCGTCGTGCTCGTGTGGCCGATCTGCAGGAGCGCGCCGACGACGATGATCCCGGAGATCGCGTTCGTCACGGACATCAGCGGCGTGTGCAGCGCGTGGTGCACGTGCCCGATCACGTAGTAACCGATCACGATCGCAAGGACGAAGACCGTCACACGGGGCAAGAGCGCCGCCGGGGCGAACCCCACGGCGAGGAACAGCGCCAGCGCGCCCAGGGCGACGCCGCCGAACTTCTGCTTCGGCGTCATCGGCGCCTTCTTCGGCGCCGGCTGCGCCGAGGCGGCGGCGGGCGCGGGGGCCGGGGCCGCCGATACCTGCACCGGCGGGGGCGGCCACGCCGACTCGCCCTCGCGTACGACGGTGATCGAGCGCTGCACCGGGTCGTCCCAGTCGAGGACCAGGAGGCCGTCCTTGCCGGGCGTCATCAGCTTCAGCAGGTTGACCAGGTTCGTGCCGTACAGCTGCGAGGCCTGGGCCGACAGCCGGCCCGCCAGATCCGTGTATCCGATGATCGTCACGCCGTTGTCCGTGACGGCCTTCTCGCCCTTCACGGTGCCCTCGACGTTACCGCCGTTGGCGGCCGCCATGTCGACGATCACCGACCCCGGCTTCATGCTCGCCACCATCTCCGCGGTGATCAGCGTCGGCGCGGGACGGCCCGGGATCAGCGCGGTGGTGATGACGATGTCGACCTCGCGGCACTGCGCGGCGTAGAGCTCGGCCTCGCGCGCCTTGTAGTCGTCGCCCATCTCCTTGGCGTAGCCGGTCTTCGAGACCTCCACCTCGGGGGACGCGATCGACAGGTACTCGCCGCCCAGCGACCGGACCTGGTCGGCCACCTCCGGACGCGGGTCGGTCGCCCGTACGATCGCACCGAGCGAACCGGACGCGCCGATCGCCGCGAGACCCGCCACGCCCGCACCCGCGACGAGCACCTTCGCCGGCGGAACCTTGCCCGCCGCGGTCACCTGGCCGGTGAAGAAGCGCCCGAACTCGTGCGCGGCCTCGATGACGGCCCGGTAGCCGGCGATGTTCGCCATCGACGACAGCACGTCCATCGACTGCGCCCGGCTGATGCGCGGCACGGCGTCCATCGACAGCGCCGTGAAGGGACGCCGGCCCAGCTCCTCGACCATCGCCGGGTCGAAGGCCGGCGAGAACAGGGCGATCACCGTCGCCTCCGGCCGCACTCGGTCCAACTGCGCCGGACTCGGGGCGTTGACGCCCAGCACCACGTCCGCGCCCGCCGCGTCGCCGACGGTCGCGCCGGCGGCCTCGTAGGCACTGTCGGTGAATCCGGCCGCGACCCCCGCGCCCGGGTCGACGACCACGTCGTACCCCAGTTTGCGGATCTGCTGGATCGTGGCAGGCGTGGCCGCAACCCGACTCTCACCTGCCCGCCCTTCCTTGAGGACTCCGACAATCACGGGTGTTCTCCGTTCGCTGTTCAGGCCGTCACCGGCACGTTCTCGACACGATCAGAAGTGCACCCGCAATGACCCGGAGCACGACGCTCAGCTTGGCCGTCGAGAGCTCCCCTTGAACAGCTCTCACAAGTGAGGCACACGCAACACTCAACGGAACACGAACCCCATGCATCACATGGCATCGTGCATCTGTCACCTACTCCTGGGCCGCCGTGGAGGACCGCATGACCCGCACCACACCCCCACGACCCGTCGACGTCGAAGCCGTTTTCCCCGCCCTCTCCGCCCATCGGCGTACGGCCACGCGCCTGCATCCCCGCCGTGGCGTGGCGAAGGCCGACGAGAGCTCGCTGGCGGGACCGCTGTGGTGGCCGGCCGACGAGCCGTGGCCGGTGTGCACCGCGGTGCACCCCAAGGCCAAGGGTCATCGGCTGAACGACGTGCGGCTCGAGCGGCGCATCCTCGCGGAGGCGAGGGGACGCGAGCTCTCCGACGAGGAGCGGCGGATCCTCGGCGCCGTCACACCGGGACGACACGCCCCGGACCTCCGGGACGAGGATCCTCTCCCGCTGCTGGCCGTCGCCCAGCTGTACACGCGGGACATCCCCGACCTCGTCGGCCCGGAAGGCCACGACCTGCTCCAAGTGTTCTGGTGCCCCTTCGAGGTCCACGGCCCCGACCGCACCATCGAGGTCGTGCTGAGGTGGCGGCGCTCTCGGGAAGTCGGCGACGTCCTGACGCACCGGCCCGAGCCTCCGGTGGCGGGCCGCCGGGAATGCGTACCCACCCCGTGCGTCCTGCACCCCGAGCAGGTCGTCGAGCACGAGTACCTGGGCCTGCTGAGCGAAGAACTCCAGGAGGCCATCGCCGACTGGGAGGAGGGCCTGCTGGACGAGGAGGAGGACGAGGAGGACGCGTCCGACTCCTCCGAGCCGCAGAGCTACGACACCTATGAGGAGTACGAGGCCGCGATGGCCCGGGCGCGGACGGAGGAGGAGTACGAGGTCGACTACATGGGCGACCTTTCCCTCGCCCCGGGATGGAAGGTGGGCGGCTTCGCCTCCTGGCACCTCACCGATCCCGCACGGGTCGACTGCGCGGTCTGCCGCACACCGATGCCTCCCCTGCTCACGGTCGACAAGGGGGAGTGCGACGGCGGTTCGAGAAGCTGGCTTCCGCTCGAGGACCGCGATTCGACCGACGCCCCGGACGTGATCGATCCGGACGCGATCGACCCGATCGTGATCGACCCGGTCGGCGTCTACCTCGGCCGCGGCTCGATGCGCGTGCACACCTGTCCCGCCGACCCGGAACACCCGCACCGGCTCAGCTTCCAGTAGGCGCCAAGGCGGTGCCCTCCTCCCGCAGCACCCGCTCGGGCTGTCGCTACCGCTTCACGCGGCCGCGGACCGCGAGGAGCGTGAGGCCGATCAGGGCGGGTTCGAGGATGCGAGAGGTCATCTCGACATAGGTTCCGGCGGTGGTCAGGTCCTGGCCGGAGGACCGGAAGACGACGGAGTTGATGACCACCCTCAGGGACTTCTCGAACCGTTCGTCCGAAAGGCGCCGACCGTACGGGCCTTCCGGGTTGACGGGATCCGCCTTGTCCGTGGTCAGGGTGAAACCGGTGCCGGTGACCTGACCGGTGCTCCGCGGTGCGGGGTCGTCCTTCGGAACGCCCCACACCATCATCGCCAGCACGGTCGCGGTCATCGCCAGCAGCAGCCAGCCGAGGGCGCGTGTCGCCCGCAAGCCGTACCCGGAGGCCGCCCAGTAGAGGAGGAGTGCCCGTTCCCCCCAGGGCGATTCGCGGTCGTGGCGCCGCATCTCCATCTCGCCGTAGTAGAAGTCGGCGGCTCCCGGCTCGTTCTTCCCGTCCTCGAGTGCCTTGCGCAGCTGGCGGTAGGTAGACCGGTGCCAAGGCCGCGGGTTCTCGTATGTCCGTGTCCCCGGGTGCCGGCGTCCAGCCCTGCGTGTGCTGCCTGGCGGCACGCTCGCTCCCGCGTCGGCCGGACCGGGAAGGGCGGGTCCCCAAGAACGATCAAGGGGAGGTAACCGATTCGGGAAACCCGGCCCGTCTCGAGCGCCGGGCCGGTAGCCGGCATGCCCCCTCGGGTGGGCCTACGGCGACGGGGGCCATGGCCGGCACGCACTCCAGCGTGCGTACAACGTCACCTTCGGATGGGGCGACGGGTTCTGAGTGCCACGCCGAAGGAGTGCGAGCCCTGCGTCAGGGCCGGAGTCCGATGCGGTTGAGGGCGATCACGCTGAGGTCGGTGATGGCCTGCCGGTCCCCCTGACGCCAGGCGTCGGCCCATCCTCCTGGCGGGGCCGGGAGTTCGGCGAGCGCGCCCGGAGGGCCGGTGAGGGCACGCAGGGCGAGCAGGTCCGTGCCTCCGGGAGCCTCCGCGAGGCGGCGCAGGGTGCTGCTGCGCCGGATCCAGAGCAGACGCGGCGGGAGCCACAGCAGCAGGACGAAGAGCACCGGGATGACGATGAGGGCCGTCGTGATCACGTTGGCGACCTGGCTGACGGATTCCTGGAAGGACACTCCCGCGTCGGCGAAGCCGGAGCCGGCACTGGCCGCGGACTGGAGCGGCTGCTTCAGGATGTCGCCGATGAGCGGCACGTCCGATGCCGCGTCTCCGGCGTTGCCGAGTTCTTCGGCGAGGTCGTTGCCGGCACTTTCCACCTTGCGCCCCGGTTCCGCCAGCAGCATGATCGTCTCGCGGACGGCGAAGGCCGCCCAGACGGCGGTGGCGATCAGGGCTACGGCGATCAGGTCGACAAGCACCTGACGGTTTCGGCGTGCGGGTGTCTGGGCGTAGAAGCGCAATCAAGGGCTCCTGTTCGAGTCCGGGCGTCGAGGAGGTCCGGCCGCGACTCCACTGTCCCACCGTGCCTGATGGGTACACCTGTAGGACACGAGGCGCGTCGGGAGTTCTGCGTCGATGTCCCCTCTGCCTTCCGGCCGTGGTCCACGGGGTGCCCCTACGTCTTCGGGCAAGGAAAACGGGGGGAGCGATCAGAGGGGGCCATCCCGGCGGACGCGAGGAGCAGTGCGTCTGCACCTCGGCCGAGGCGCTCCTCACCTCCTCCGGACGACGACGCGCACCGTGGGTGCGCAGTCGTCCGTCCTGGTGGGTGGCTGACGGGGCGTCCGATCGAGCGGAGAACCGGGCCCGGCAGGCGTGGATCGACTTCCTCCGCCCCGCCAGCCCATACGCTCGCTGACGATCAAGGAGGTCGGATGCGGTTCCGGATCGTCCGTGGCGTACGCGCCGCGGTGCTCGCATTGCTGATGCTGCTGGGTATGGCGGGGTTTGCCGCCTGCGATCCCGATAAACCGGACCCCGCCCCCACGACCGCGCCGACCGAGGACACGGACGATCCTTCGACGGAGGAGACGCGGGATCCGACGAACACGTCGCCCGGGGGCTATGTCCCTCCCCCGCCTCCCCCGCCGACGGAGACCGCCGACGAAACGACCGAGCCGCCCTTCGACCCGACCCAGCCGCCCGGCTCGCCGACGCCCGAGGAGAGCTCACCGGAGAACCCCGAGCTTCCCTCGGAGCCGGCTCCCGGGGCCACGTGAGCGAGCCTTTCGCGCACGGGACGGAGCAGCACCCGCCCAGCGCCGGGAAACCGCTGCGTCAGGCCGGGGGCGATCGCTACGGGCCGTCCGCCCTCGTCAAGATCGTCGTCGCTCAGGGGACGTTCATCGCCGCGCTGATGTTCTACATCGGCGCGATCTACACCAGCACGTACTACGACTACTTCAATCTCCACTGGGGTTCGATGAACCTGGGGTTCAGCCAGGTCGCCCTGGAGAGCCTGAATCTGCTGAACCTGGACATCATGGTGGCGGCCGGGTGCGCGTTCCTGCTGGTCTGTGTCCCGTGGAGCCGCCGACCCCGTCGTGTGACGCGGATCGAGGCTGCCGCGGCGCGCTGGTACCCGCTCTTCGTGGTCGCGGGGATCGTGCTGCTCGCGCTGTGGCACGAGATCCAGCCGTACGGCTGGGTCGGACCCCTGACCATCGCGGTCGGGCTTCTTCTGAGCCAGTGCCGGGATGCCGAGGGGCGGCGTCCGCAAGGGTTCCGCCGCCAGGCCGTGCCGGTCTTCGCCGCCGGCGTCTTCCTCTTCTGGACGGTGACCAACGTGGCCTGGCAGCAGGGCAGGCAGGACGCTCAGGCGCACGCTGTGGCCGTCACCAGCTGGACGGGAGTCCTCGTTCTCAGCACCAAACCACTGAGCCTGCCGACGGATTCCGTGCGAGAGGAGAAGCTCTCGCACGACCGCCTGCACCCTTACCGGTACTCAGATCTGCGGCTGCTCACGGAACACGACGGCCGCTACTTCGTGGTGCCGCGTGACTGGGACGCGCAGGTGGACGAGATCTACGTCATTCGGGAGAGCGAGGCCATCTGGATCGCGCTGACCCCCGGCACGCGGCCCCGGCTGATGGACTGAAGGAGCCGGGGTGGCCGCTGATCAGCCGGCGGCGGGTACGTCACCCTCGCCACGGTCATGCCACGCACCCGCCCGGCCATGCCCCGCGCATGGCTTGCCCGGACGGGCTCGACGATGAAGTGTCAGCCCTCGTCAAAGCCGTGGAAGGTCCCTGATCCGTCAGCGGCGTCGGCGTATTCCGCAAAGTCCATGTTGGCGATGGTGAGGTTGGCCGAGATGTCAGGGAACCACCGGGCCGGGACCCTGAACGTCCGCCCGGGTTCGCCTGAGAGGTCCACGGCCAGGAGCGGGTGATCCGGGTCATTCATCGTGGTTGCGTCTGCCAGAAACACGTCGCCGATCTGGTCACCTTCGTCCGCAGCAGCCTCTTCATCCACCAATGCCCGGACCTCCATGCTGGCCACCAAGGACATGGACTTCATGAAGCCCACCATCACGTTCAATCTGCGCGCGCAGACGGTGATCGTGACCGGCGGACCGGTCCCCCAACTCCCCGGAAGACATCCGACGCCGAGGCTCCGGCGATCGGCTACGGAGAGGCCACCGGCGGCTGCTTCGGCGAGATCGCCGGGCAGTGGCACGGCGCCGAGGCCGGCATGGCGACGGCGGAGTTCCCCAGCAGCGACAAGGCGGAGATCCGCGTCGCCGATGCCGCGGTCAAAGCCATCACCGCCACATGGAACGCCAACACCACTGAGACGAACGCAGAGCCCATCGGCACGGGCGACGGCATCAGCCTCGGGTTCGACCCTGTCGAGAACTCCGCGTATGTATGGACCGACGACCCTGACGGGCGTTTCACCAGCCGCGCCTCCCGGTCCAAGCTCGCAGGCACTGTGGAGGAAGCCGTCTGCCGCAAACTCATGGAAGAGTCCAACAACAACAGGATCTGGAACCACACTCGCTGGGCCGTCGCCGTCTACGACACGTACACCAACGGCCGCCAATTCATCGGCTCAGGCACCTGCACATCCTGAGCCCAACGGCCACGGCGTTCTCTCTCGACGCAGCGAGCGCGGCTCCGGTGACGGGCTCGGGAACCGTTCCCCCGGATCCTGCGTGAAACCTTGATGGTTCAGTCGGCTGGTGGAGGGGATCTGATGAGAACGCGGGCGATGGTGAGCGCGGCAGTATCGGCCTGCGTGGTGCTGGCGGCGTGTGCGTGCGGTCCGGAGAAGGCGAAGGAGGACGCGGCCGCGAAGCCTTCGCAGCAGCAGCCCGCGTCCACGACGGCGAAAGGGCCGTCGGCCTCGCCGTCGGTGTCCGCCGGCACCGAGAAGCCGTCGGCCGCCCCTACCGGCAAGCAGCCCGCGCCCATGACGAAAGAGCGCGCGATCCAACGGTACGAGCAGTACCTCCACGGCCTTGGGCGTGAGGACATCGACACGGTCTGCGAGGTGGCCGGGCCGGGCGCGAAGAAGGCACAGGACCAGGGATTCGGTCCGTGCACGTCGACGTACGTCATCGTGTTCCAGATGATCTCACCCGCGCAGAAGAAGGCCCTGCAAACCGCGACGGTCGATCCGCAGCGCGTCGTCGTGCGTACCCTCGACAAGATCGAGATGCCGCTCGAAGCGGTCAGGTCCTCCGCCACCTTCACCGAGAGCGACCTCGGCAGCTACACCCTGGAGTACCTCAAGGACGACTATTACATCACCGACGGTCAGTGACCTGCCGTACGCGACCGTCTGGGCAGTTTCGTTCGGATCATCGTGCCGACCGTCTGAAAGTGCCTGCGATGAACCGCTCCTGCGCGGCCTGCATACACCAGACCCCGCTCTCTGATCCGGCCTGATCAAAACGAAAGACTCTAGTGCCAGCCGCCACAGATCGGGCCGCCGTCGGCATCCCGCTTGCACGCACGGTAAGCGTGACTTGTGCCGACCATGAGGGAGTATGCGGGGCGCGAGGGTTTTGCGTTCACGTCGTACAACGCTCCTCCGCGGATCTGGATCCACCCCCTCCAGTCGTGATTGCCCTTCTCGATGATGACCCAGGCGGCACTGCAGCGCGCGGAGGTACGCAGTTGTACGGCCGGCCCGCCGCCACCGCGGATCGGGTTTCCCACGTTCTTGGCGTCTTGGTCGCATCCGGTCGTGTGGGGGTTCTTCCCGTCACAGGCGTAGCCTCGGCAGCTCGCCGCGGCATCCGCCGCGGGAACCGTGACGCCGCTGCCGATGAATGCGAGCGTGGCTACAGCCGCGATCGTCCAGCGCCGGGTGATGCCCATGGACACCTCGTCTCTCTCGGCCTGCCGGGCAGGCGAAAAGCAATTGGATGTCCTTATTAGTCAAGTTCTGGCCGCCTGTGCCAGATGTGTCCCTGAGGTTCACCGGAAAGAGTCGGCTCCGGCGCGAGGGTGACTTCGACGGCCTTTACCGGCGTCTGAACCAGGCCGCCGAAGAGACCGAGCCGGAACTTCTCCGCATGGAGTCGGCCGGCCCCTGGCGCGCCGGGCGTGCTCAAAGAGCGTCAAGGTCGGCGAGGTGTTCCCGGGCTTCGGCGAGGCGGCCGGGGCCGGCTGCCGTGCCGAGGGACACGCACCGGGTGAAGACGTCCCGGGCCTCGTCGCGGTGCCCGGCGGCCAGCAGGACATCGCCGAGGCGGGACAGGGCGCGGCTTTCCAAGCCCTTGTTGCCGCCGTCGCGCACGAGGCCCACGGCGACGCGCAGGTGGGCGGCGGCCTCAGGCCAGTTCTCGAGGTGGGAGTGAGACCGGCCGGTGAACATCTCCAGGTTCGTGCGGGCGAAAGCGGCGATGTGCGGTTCGATGCGATCGCCGGCCTGGTCGAGGAAGGCGAGTGCGCGCACCTGCACGCCGGTCGGTCAGCTCGCCGCCCGCACCGCGTCCCTGATCAGGTCGGCGACCCGGGTGGGCTCGGAGAGGACGACGGCGTGGGAGGCGTCCGGAAGTTCGACGACGACGGCGCCGGCCCGTACGGCGCCGAAGCGCTGGACCTCGGGGCTGATCGTGCGGTCCGCCCCGGCCACCAGGGCCCAGGACGGTTTCGTCCGCCACGCCGCCGCGGACGCGGTCTCGGTGAAGGCGGCCTTGGCGAGCGGACGTTGGGACGCTGCCAGAACGCCGGCGACATCCTCGGGCACGTCCGCCGCGAAGACGGAGGGAAAGGCCGCCTCCTCGATGGTGACCTCGACTGCCGAGTCACCGTCGAGGAGCGGGTACGTCCACTCCTTCAGGTGGCCCGTCAGCGGGGACTCGGGGAAGCTCCCTTGGAGCCGGCCGAGGCTCTCGCCCTCGTCGGGCACGTACGCGGCCACGTATACGAGCCCCACGACGTTCTCCGCGGCGCCGGCCACGGTGATCAGCGCACCGCCGTACGCGTGGCCGACGAGGACGGCCGGGCCGTCGACCTGGGCCAGGACGGAGGCCAGGTAGGCGGCGTCCGGTGTCAGGCCTCGCAGGGGATTCGCCGGAGCGATCACCGGGATGCCGCTGCTCCGCAGTTCCGAGATGACGCCTATCCAGCCTGTCGCGTCGGCGAAGGCGCCGTGCACGAGGACGACGGTGGGGTTGGTCATGCGAGTTCTCTTCTCGGCGTCGGGCCACGTGCGGGGACGTCGTGACGACGGTCAGGGCGCGGCCCGGAGTTCGGCAAGAGGTCCGTGCGACCGTCACCCACGGTAGAGCTCAGGAGGTGGCTCCTCTTGTACGTGCGCGCATCCGCGCTGTCATGGCAGCGCATACGCGTCTCAGCGCCTTCGGTCGTCCTGGGCGCCGTCGGTCGTCGTCACGAAGGCCGATGTCGCCAGGGCCTGCCATTCGCTGGGGCTCATGCCGTAGGCCCCGCGGAACGTACGGCTGAAGTGCGAGGGGCTGCTGAAGCCCCAGCGGTGCGCCACGGCGGCCATGGTGATCCTCCGGCTGGAGCGGCCCAGTTCGAGCCGGCAGAACTCGAGCCTGCGCCGCCGCACCCATTGGCTCACCGTGCTGCCGTCGTTCTGGAAGAGCTTGTGCAGGTAGCGGACGGAGATGTGGTGGGCGCGTGCGATCGACTCCGGGGAGAGGTCCGGGTCCATCAGATGTTCCTCGATGTAGCCGTGGATACGGGACAGCATCTCGTTGCCGGCCCCGGACGCTTCGTCGGCCTCGTCCGTCGTGTCCGCTTCGAGGAGTTCCATGACCAGGACGGAGAGGAGGTGTACGGCAGTCCGGGCGCGCCGGTCCCCGATGGTGGACCGCCGGAACTCCGCCTTGGCGGCGAGCGCGGTCAGGAAGTCGGACGCCAGCGCCCCGATCCCCTCCCCGCCGCGCACGGGTACGCCGAGCACCTGGTTCAGTTCCGGCTCCGTGACGCCCAGATAGCAGCGGGGCACCCGGAAGAAGATCATCTGGCAGTCCTCGCCGAACCGCAGCAGGTGTTGTCGGGCCGGGTCGCAGAAGACGAGGTCGTTCGGCTCCAGCAGCGTCTTGGCACGCTCGTGGACGACGGTGACGGTGCCACGGACATGGACGCCTAGGTAGATGTGGTTCCGGTCGTTCGTCTCCGGCATCTCGGAGAGCATCTGGACCAGCCACCCCGAGCGGGAGGAGGCCGAGGTCGGATCGGGCGCTTGCCGGGGCACCCGTTCGGGCACACGGGGCATCAGCGTGAGGGGCATGGGGAGTCCTACCGTAGGTGCGTGCGGGCGGAGGGCGGATTCACACCTCGTTCGTCGGCTCCTCGGCCAGGAACTTCTCCACCACGGCATTGAAGGCCGGCGGGTTCTCCAGGAACGGGAAGTGCGAACTCGCCACGTCGGAGGCGAAGACGTGCAGGCGTGCGCCGGGAATCCGCTCGGCGACGAAGCGCTGCGAATCGGGGTGCACATGGCTTCCCTCGCAGCCGATCACCAGGGTCGGTACATCGATCCGGGGAAGCACGTCGCGCCAGTCCTGCGCGCAGTGGTCGAACAGCAGCGGTACGCCCGCGTAGGCGGGTGTCGACCGGATCTCCTCGTGGACGAAGGCGAGCACCTCGGGGTCGGGCTCGCCGGAGAACATGCCGCGCACGAAGTCGGCGCGGACCGTGTCGCCCTCCGGCCCCGAGAGGGCCGCACCCAGGTACAACAGCCCCGACACGTCGAAGATGGCGCCGGAGTCACGCTGTTCCCGCTCGGTCATCCAGGGCACGGCGGCGACCGCCGCGGGCTGGTCGACGGCGACGAGGCGCCGGATCCGTCCGGTCCCGCACTGGTCGATGAAGCTCCACCACACCGAGACACCCATGGACCAGCCCAGTGCGTCGAAACGGTCAAGACCGAGATGGTCGACGAGTTCGAGCACATCGCGGGAGAGCCGGGCGATGCGGTAGCCGTGGCGCGGCTTGCCGGACTTCCCATGGCCGCGGAGGTCGACGGTGACGACGCGGCGGCCGGGCGCCAGCCCCTCGATCTGGTGGCGGAACATCGCCTGGGTCTGCCCCCAGCCGTGCAGCATCACCAGCGGGACGCCCGGGCCGCCGGTGTCCTGGTACGCGAGCCGTGCGCCGTCCGTCGTGATCAGTTCCTTCATGACCTCTCCCCTGGTCAGAGGCGGGACATCGGTCCCGCCCGTCTCGGACATCATCGAATGGGGCCCGCCGCCCGCACCACCGCGAGCTGTAGGAATCGGGCCGTGGATCCTCCTCGCTTTGTCGAAGCGGGTCCGTGGTCAGACGGCCCCGTCGGCGCCCGGGGCGAGGAGTTCCTCGATCCTGAGGCCGAGGTGCAGAGTGAGCCGGTGGGCGCCGTCGTCGAGGTCGAGTCCGGTGATCTCCTGGATCTGGCGCAGGCGGTAGTAGAGCGAGGTGCGGTGGATTCCCAGCGTGTCCGCGGTCCGGGGAACCGATCCCGCGTGTTCGAGGAAGCAGCGCAGGGTGTCCCGCAGGCGGTCGCCGCCATGAGAGCCGCTCAGGGTGCGGAGCGGCTTCGGGACCAAAGACGCGTTCAGGGCGTGCTCGGGGAGCTGGAGCAGCACCGCGAGCTCCCCGAGCAGCTCCCAGTCACCGGTGCTCTTCAGGGTGGGCAGTCGGCGCGCCGCGCGTGCCGCCACGAGCGCCTGCTCGTACGACGTCCATGCGTCGTCCAGGCCGGGGTGCCGGCCTCCGACGCCGATCACGGGATCCGCCGACGGGCCCAGGAAGGTGCGGAGTTCGTCCAGGATGCGAGCGGACTGTGCGGTGACCTCGTCCTGGCCGGGTGGGCGGTCGCGCAGCTGGAGCAGTGTCGCCCGCTCCTTGCCGATCGCGATGAGGCCCTGGGCCGAACGCGTCCGCCGGAATCCCTCAAGGGCTCCCCACAGGGCCGCCTCGGACTGCCGCCCGAGCTCGGTCGCGCAGCTCAGCTGGACGATGGTGACCAGGACGTGCTCGGCGGCTCCGAGCAGTCCCCGTTCCTTGCCTCGCCGCCGTGCGGTGGTACGGGCGGCGACGTCGGTGCCGACGAGTTCGAGGACGAGGTCCCGCTCGTCGGCCTTCCGGGTGTCGCCGGCGATGTGCTCTCCGTGCATCTGGGCGGCCATGGCGTCCGCGGCCCGGGCGATGGCACGGGTCTCGTGCTCCGCGAGCGTCTTCTCGGGCACGACCACGAGGAGCAGTCCGAGGAGATGCCCGCGCTCGCGCAGGGGCACGACGTAACGGGGCAGCAGTCCGAGATCGTCACGGCCATCGATGAACCCGGCTCGGGACCACTGGGTCACGCCCTGGGCGAGGACGTACCGGATGGTCGCGTTGTCGGCGCGGCCCTGCAACAGGGTGCCGATGCGGACCGGGTCCTCGTCGCCGAAGTGGCGGCTCGTGCAGACCATGCGGACCAGCGGGTCGTCGACGGCGACGGACCGGCCGAGCCGCTCCGCGAGCTCGTCGACGAGCGCCTGGAGCTCGGGGCTGCCGGGGCGGGCTCGCTGGAGCCTTACGGTCATGCGCTGTTCCTCTCTCGATCAACGGTTCCCCGCGGACCTCTCCATTCCGCGACTCTTGATCATTCTGAGGAAGCGACGACGTCGGCACATCACACGAATCGTCCATTGTCATGACGCCCACAGGGGATACGAAGCGACTACTCTCCGCTGTCGCGATGCTTCGCCAGCCGGGTCAGCTCCGCGCGCGAGGAGATGTCCAGCTTGGTGAAGGCCCGCCGCAGGTGCGAACCCACCGTGTGCGGCGAGAGGGAGAGGTGCCCGGCCACCTGTCGGTTGGTCAGCCCACGGGCCACGAGCCGTACCACCCGTATCTCCGCGAACGTCAGCTCGGGCCACGCACCGGAGAGTCCGGCCGTCGAAGGCCGGCGACGGACACCGGCTGCCCGCAGGCGCCGGCGGACGCGTGCGACGTCCCGTTCGGCGCCCGCTCGCGCGTAGAGCGCGAGGGCCGTGTCGAAGTACGGCACCGCTTCGGACCTGCGGGTGGCCGCCAGCTTGCGTCCGGCGTCCTCCAGTGCCGACGCCCGGGCCAACGGCCGAGGGCAGTCCTCGTACAGCCGGACGGCACGTACGAGCGGGGCGAGGTCGTTGCCGAGGAGCCCGCGGGCGTGCGCGGCGGTGGCGGCGAGGAACGTGAGGTCGGGGTTGAGCGCGGCCAGTCGCTCGGCCAGGGCCACTGCCTGCGCGGCCCGTGCGTGCGCGCCGCCACGCAGCGCCAGGCGGACGAGGACCGGGGCGTCGGCCGGGTCGACCAGGCCCGCGTAGGCCGGCCGGTCAGCGGCGGGCGACGTCATCACCTCGTCGAGTTCGGCCATGGCACGGTCGGGCCGGCCTTCGAAGTCGGCCATCAGTGCCAGCATCCAGGAGCCGAAGTGCCGGACGACGGGGGCGCCGTCGCTCCGCATGCGCCGCGCCTCCGCCGCGTACGCCCGTGCGGTCTGCCGGTCGTCGGTGTGGAGGGCGACGCGCATCATCACGTACCGGAGCGTGACGTCGGCGAGGTTGCCCGGGCCGAGATCGTCGGTCGTCGCGGACGCGGCCTCGGCGTCGGCCCGGGCGTCCGTGAGCCGTCCGGCCTCCAGAAGGATGCGGGAGCGGGTCATGAGCCACATACGGGTGGCCGCCGTCCGGCCCTGCTCCCTGGTGATCCGGATGCCTTCCTCCGCGGCGGCGAGCGCCTCCGCGGAACGCCCGGTGGTGTTCGACAGGAGGGCGTGCCACAAGGCCTCCGGAACCCACAGCGAGGTGCTGACGCCCAGGGCGTCGGCCAGCGCGGCGGACCGCTCGGCCTGCCGGAACGCCTCTGTCAGGTCCATGCGGTGGAAACTCACGGCCGAGCGGACCGTCGTCAACGTGGCCTCGGCGGAGCGGTCCCCCGCTGCCGCCGCTGTCTCCCACGCCTCCGCGGCGACCTGCTCGGCCGCCGAGTGCTCGCCCGACATCGACAGGCCGACGGCGAGCATGGCGAGCAGTCGCCCCCTGACGTCCTCGGGGATCCCCGGCAGTGCCGACCCGGCGCGGGCCTGCCGGACCGCCTCGGAGAAGTCGAACGGTACGGCGAGGCGTGCCAGGGCAAGACGTATGCGCGCCTCGTCCTCAGGTCCGAGACCGCCGGTCGCCAGGGCGGAGGCTCCCAGCTCACGCGCCTGGGCGGCCCGGCCCGTCTGCCAGAGCAGCGGGATCGTCTCGGCGATGACCCGCGGCCGCTCCGGAGCGTCCGCCGTGGTGAGTTCGAGGGCCTTGAGGCTCCGTTCCGCAGCGGGTCCGGGAGCGGTGGCCGCGAGTTCCGCCGCGGCGGTGCGCAGCCGGTCGGCCTCCGCCACGTCTCCCGGGCCCGCTCGCCCGGCCTCCGCCGCATCTGCCGGTGCTCTCCCGGCCGACGGCCCGGGACTCGCGACGGGGAAGGCGACGCTCCCCGGTGACCGCTCGGCGGCTTGGCCACGCAGGGCGTGACGCAGAGGCAGGGGGAGGCCGGCTTCCACCGCCTCGCGGATCAGTTCGTGGCGGAAGGCGAGACGATCCCCGCTTTCGGTGAGCAGATCGGCGTCGAGGGATTCCCGTACGGCTGTGATGAGCGCCCCCGAGGACCTGTCGAGCAGTTCGGCCAGCAGGGCGATCGTGATCGGACCGCCCACGGCGGCCACCGTCCGCACCAGCTCCCGTGCCTCGTCGGACAGTTGGTCGAGGCGGCGCACGACAGAGGGGAGTTCCCGTGGGGCGGGGGGTCCGGCCGTCAGCCCGGCCGTACCGTTCCCGATCGTCACGGCCTTTCGCAGCGAGCCGAGCAGCTCGACCAGCAGCTGCGGGACCCCTTCGGCGCGACGGACGACGCGGAGGACGTCCGGGTCGGGAGCGGCGCCGAGGACGTCCGCGGTGATCCGTGTGACCGCCTGGTCGTCCAGCGCTCCCAGCGCCAGCTCGTGTGCGCCTGCCTGCCGGATCCTGTCCAGGGTCGTGCGCAGTCCCGACGGCACGCTGCCGCCGCGCACGGCGACCAGCCACAGGATGGCGTGCGACGAGAGTCCGGCCGCGAGGGTGTTGAAGGTGAGAAGGGTCAGGTCGTCGCACCACTGGAGGTCGTCGAGGACGACGAGCAGGGGGCCGTTTCGAGCCGTCTCCCTCAGGCGGTCCCCCAGTTCCTGGAGCAGCCAGAAGCGCCGGCCGGGTGTCGTGGCGAGGTCCCTGAGGCGGACGGCGCCCGACAGCGGTTCCTCGCCGGAGAGCAGACCGTCGAGGAGCGGGCCGAGCGGCGCGAACCGTTCGTCGGGGTCCGCCGCTCCCTTGAACACCTTCGTCCCGCGCCGCCCCGCGGCTGCCGCGGCCTCGGCGAGGATCCTGGACCTGCCGATGCCGACGGGGCCTTCGACACGGATGATCCCGCCTTCGCCCCGGTCGAGCGCGTCGAGCCGCTCCTCGATGAACGCCAGTTCGGCGTCCCTGCCGCGGAGGGGCGTCCGTACACCCTCGAGATCCTCGGGCACGGTCCTTGTCGTCACTCGGTTCACGCTCATACGGCGGAACAGTATGAACCATGTGAACCACCCCGCCGCCGCCCGGCCCAGGGGCCCGTCTCAGTCGAAGCGCAGGTCGGCGAGTTGCCGTTCGAGGACGGTGACGTCGTCCTCGGGCTCTTCACCGACCGGGCGCGCCGCCATGAGGGTGGCGAGCTCGACGCCCGCCCGGCGGACGCGGCCGGGCAGGCCGTCGGTGTACTCGTCTCCCCCCGAGCCCCAGTCCTCGGAGGCCGCGAACACGGCGGTGGGGACGACGACGGCGCGGAGATAGGCGAAGAGCGGGCGTGCGGCGTGCTCAAGGACCAGGGAGTGGCGGGCGGTACCGCCCGTCGCCGCGGTCAGGACCGGCTTCCCGGAGAGGGCGTCCGGATCGATCACGTCGAAGAAGGACTTGAAGAGACCGCTGTAGGAAGCCGCGAACACGGGAGTCACCACGATCAGGCCGTCGGCCGCCGTCACCGCGTCGATCGCGGCGTTCAGTCGCGGCGGGGGAAAGCCGGCCACGAGGTGGTTGGCGATGTCGCCGGCCAGTTCCCGCAGCTCCACGACCTCGGTCGACGGCGCGTGCCCCCGGGCGGTGAGTTCGTCGCGGGCCGCTTCGGCCAGCCGGTCCGCGAGCAGGCGGGTGGAGGAGGGTGTGCTCAGCCCCGCGGAGACGACGGTCAGCTTCATGCGGCGGACACCTCCCGGACGGCTCGGAGGGACGCGTGCGTGGGTGCCTCCGGCACGTCGGCCGGACGCTCCTCGGCGAATTCCCTCCGCAGGACGGGCACGACCTCTTCGCCGAGGATGTCCAGCTGTTCGAGGACGGTCTTCAGAGGCAGGCCCGCGTGGTCCATCAGGAACAGCTGGCGCTGGTAGTCGCCGACGCTCTCCCGGAACGACAGGGTCCGCTCGATGACCTGCTGGGGAGAGCCCACCGTCAGCGGGGTCTGCTCGGTGAAGTCCTCCAGCGACGGGCCGTGGCCGTACACGGGGGCGTTGTCGAAGTAGGGACGGAACTCGCGTACGGCTTCCTGGGAGTTCTTGCGCATGAAGACCTGTCCGCCCAGGCCGACGATGGCGTCCTCCGGCCGGCCGTGGCCGTGGTGCGCGAACCGGCGCCGGTAGAGCTGCACCATGCGCCTGGTGTGGTCGGCCGGCCAGAAGATGTTGTTGTGGAAGAAGCCGTCGCCGTAGAAGGCGGCCTGCTCCGCGATCTCGGGGGACCTGATGGATCCGTGCCAGACGAAGGGCGGGACGCCGTCCAGGGGCCGGGGTGTCGAGGTGAAGGCCTGGAGCGGCGTACGGAACGTGCCCTCCCAGTCCACGACGTCCTCGCGCCACAGCCGGCGCAGCAGCGTGTAGTTCTCCTTGGCGAGGTTGATGCCCTGGCGGATGTCCTGTCCGAACCACGGGTAGACCGGACCGGTGTTGCCGCGCCCCAGCATGAGGTCGACCCGGCCGTCGGCCAGGTGCTGGAGCGTCGCGTAGTCCTCGGCGATCTTCACCGGGTCGTTGGTGGTGATCAGCGTCGTGGACGTGGAAAGGATCAGCTTCTCGGTGCGGGCGGCGATGTAGCCGAGCATGGTCGTCGGCGACGACGGGACGAACGGCGGGTTGTGGTGCTCGCCTGTCGCGAAGACGTCGAGGCCGACTTCCTCGGCCTTGAGGGCGATGGCGACCATCGCCTTGATGCGCTCGTGTTCCGACGGAGTGCGACCGTCGGTGGGGTCGGGGGTCACGTCCCCGACGGTGAAGATGCCGAACTGCATGGGGTGTCTGCTCTCCTGGGCTCGTCCGGTTCCCGCGCCGGGAACCGGGGGCCGGGGTGACGCCGGGGGGGGTCCGGCGTCACCCAGCGGGTCAACGGTGCGGCGTCACTTCGCCAGGAAGGCGAGGAGAGCCGTGTTGACCTCCTCCGCGTGGGTCCACAGCAGACCGTGCGGGGCGCCCTCGATCTCGACGTAGTCGGCGGACGGCAGGGCCTTGTGGAAGGGGCGCGCGGTGCCCTCGGCCGGCAGGATGCGGTCGGCCGTGCCGTGCAGGATCAGGGCGGGCACGTCGACGGCGGGGATGTCGGCGCGGAAGTCGGTGTACCAGGTCGACGGCGCGGCTGAGGCGGCGAAGGAGCCGCCGCGGGCCGCGGTGTTCCAGCTGTTGCGGACGGCTTCCTCGCTGATCCGGCTGCCGAGGTTCTCGTCGAGGTTGTAGAAGTCCTTGAAGAAGGCCGTGTAGTAGGCGTACCGGTCGGCCTTGACGTCGGCGACGACTCCGTCGAAGAACTCCTTCGGGGCGACGCCGTCGGGGTTGTCGTCGCTCTTCAGCAGGCACGGCTCGAGCGAGGCCAGGAAGGCGACCTTCGCGACGCGGCCGGAGCCGTACGCGGACACGTAGCGGGCGACCTCGCCCGTACCCATGGAAAACCCGACGAGGACGGCGTCCCGCAGGTCGAGCGTCTCCATCACGGTGTTGAGGTCGGCGGCGAAGGTGTCGTAGTCGTAGCCGATGGTCGGCTGGGAGGACTGCCCGAATCCCCGGCGGTCGTAGGTGATCACGCGGTATCCGGCGTCGAGGAGCGCGGCGGTCTGGCGCTCCCAGGAGTGGCCGTCGAGCGGGAAGCCGTGGATGAGGACGACGGGCTGACCGGCACCCTGGTCCTCGAAGTACAGCTCGATGGGGTTGGTGTTCTCCTGGCCCACGGTGATGAACGGCATGGGGATGCTTCCTCGATTCGGGTCGGCTGGTCCGCGCGTCGAAGCAGCGCGGTATGCCCGTCACGCTAGGACCGGTCCCGCACCTCCTGTTGCCGCACCGCGCACCACACCTTGCACGAGGGCGCAGAGGTCACTCAGCCGCCGGTGGCTGTTCCGGCGTCGCCCTCCGCAAGAACGATCCGGGCCAGGTGGACCCTCGAGCGCACCGAGAGCTTGCGGAAGATCGACGCCAGATGGGTGTTGACCGTGTGCGGGGAGACGACGAGGGCCTCCGCGGCCGACCGGTTGGTGTGGCCCGCGGCGATCAGCCGGGCCACCTTGCGTTCCGAGGCCGTGAGCGCGTCCCAGCCCTGGTCGGGGCGCGGCCGGAGGCCTCCGGTGCGTCGGCCGGAGCGGCTTGGGGCCCGTTCCGGATCGGCCCGCACCCGGTCTGCCTCGGCGTCGGCCCCCGCCTGGGCGTAGATGTCGTGCGCCCTGGCCAGGGCCGGTGTCGCAGCGGGGTCGCCTGCCGCGAGAAGGGCGCGCCCGAGGTCGGCGGATGCGGCGGCGAGGTGCAGCGGCCGGGGGCCGGTGAGGAGGACGCGGACCGATCGCTCCAGGAGTCCGTGGTCGGCGTTCACCAGGCCGGCCGTGTGGGCGGCCGTCCCCTGTGCGGTCGGCACGGAAGGGTTGCGAACGGCGTGCTCCGCCGCCTGGGCCGCGAGGTCCTCGGCCAGGTTCCGGTCCCCGCCGCGCAGGGCGATCCGCACGGCCTGGACGACATGGGGGCGCAGCAGCCGCCATCGGAGGAAGGGATGGTCCCGCTGCACGGATCGGACCAGTTCGGCCGCTGCCGCGTGGTCGCCGTCGGCGTCGGCGAGGGCGGCCTCGAAGTACTGGTGCGTGGCGTGGTTGCCCGTGTTCGGCCGCTCGGCCACGGTCGCCCGCACGACGTCCAGGTGTTCCCGCGCGGCTTCGCGGTCGCCGCGCAGCAGCGCGAGGAGGCCGCGGTTGACGCGGATGTTGACCAGGTTGCCGGGCACGTGGAGATCCGCTTCGAGCCGCTCGGCGGTGACGAGGTCGGCGTCCGCGTCGTCGAGCCGGCCGAGCCCCATGTTCAGGGTTCCCTGGGCCCACATCAGCATGGCGGGGCGCAGCGGAGCGTCGCCCGCCGTCCGGAGCAGTCGCCGTACGGTGTCGAAGTCGTCCATGTGGATCCGGGCGACGGCCTCCTCGGGCAGGAAGGCCGTGTCGAACACGCTCAGCGCCGTGTGGTGTTCGACGGCGGCGGCGCAGTCGCCCGCGTTGAGGGCGATCTCGCCGAGGCCCCACAGCGCGAGGACACGTGCCTCCCGGTCACCGGACCGCTCCGCCTCGGCGAGCGCCCGTTCGCCGGTCTCGCGAGCGGCCCCGAGGTCGCGCCCGCGGGACCGGGCGAGGGCCTGCCGGGCGGTGAGCCGGGCGCGGATCACCGGGTCGGTGACGGCTGCCAGTGCCGCCGTCGAGCGTCGGGTCAGCTCGTGGACGTCGTCGAGGTGCCACAGCGCGTCGCCGAGTACGCACTGCAGACGGGCGAAGACGTCCAGGGGCGGCTGCCGGGCGAGCAGCGTGTCGCCGGTGTCCCGTGCCTGGGTGTACCGGCCCGCGCGGGTCAGCGCGACGATGGCCCGTTCTCCCACGTCGAACACCATGGGCGCGAGGGGCGGTACGAGCTCCAGGGCGCGTACGGCCAGGTCGGCGGCGAGGTCGGGCATCACGGCGATCACGTCCGCGGCGGCCGTGCCGAGCAGCCCGATCGCCTCCTGGTCGCCGGGTTCGGCGCTCTTCAGCAGATGCGGGACCGCGTCGGTGGAGCTCCGGCCCGCTGCGACGAGCCGGCTCGCGGCCTCACGGTGGAGCGCCCGGCGTACGGAGGGGGCGAGATCGGCGTACACCGCCTGACGGAGCAGGTCGTGGCGGAACAGGAGACGTTCGCCGTCGTCGTGCAGGAGGGCGGCCGCGATCGCCTCGTCCACTTCGGCACTGAGTCCGGAGGCGGGTCGGCCGCACAGGGCGGCGGCGTCCGCGAGCGAGAACGCGCGGCCGAGGACCGAGCCGATCCGCAGGAAGTGGAGGGTGTCCGGCCGGAGATCGGCCAGCCGGTCGCGTACACCGAGGACCAGCCGCTCGGGCGGCTCCGGCGTCTCCGCGCCCGTTGCCGCGATGCCCGTGAGCATCTCTGCCGCGAGGAAGGGGTTGCCTCCCGCCCCGTCGAGGAGTTCCGCGACCCGCGTCGGCACGTTCCCGCCGAGGACGTCCCGTGCGAGTTCGGCCAGGGCCGTGTCGGACAGCGGCCGGAGGGGGAGGGTCGTCGTCCGCGGCCCCTGCCCGTACAGCTCCGGGTCGTTCCTGCCCGTGAGCAGCCAGAGGACCGGGGAGCTGAGCAGCCGTGCCGGCATGACGCTCAGGGCGAACCGGCTCAGCGGGTCGGCCCATTGGACGTCGTCGACCGCGATCAGTACGGGCGTGCCCGCCGAGCGTTCCTCGACCAGCTGGGCCAGTCGTTCGACGAGCCAGATGCGCTGGTCGTGGTGGCCCGCGAGGTCTGCGAAGTCCGTGCTGGACAGCAGCGGCGGGTCACCGTGCAGAAGGCCGGAGGCCAGCGAGGCGAGCGGTGCCAGCTCGTGCAGTTCCTCGGCGCGTCCATGGCTGACGACGAACCCGTGAGCCCGCGCGATCGAGACGGTCTCCTGCAGCAGCACGGTCTTCCCGATCCCTGGCTCGCCCAGGAGCAGCGCGATCGTTCCGCCCTCGCCGTCGCGCACCGCCTCGACCAGGGCACGCAGCCGCTCCAGCTCGGCTTCGCGGCCCCGCAGCCCGGGCCGGCTCAGCGCCGCGCTCCCGGGCACCGCCATGCCTTCTCGCTGGGGCCGGTCGGTGCTCATCCCTTGACCGATCCGGCGAGCAGTCCCCGTGCGAAGTGCCGCCGGAGGGAGAAGAAGACGAGCAGCGGGACGCACGCCGCCACGAAGGCTCCTGCGGTGAGCCGCTGCCACTCGTTGCCGTACGTCCCGGCCAGGCTCGCCAGTCGGACCGTCATCGGCGCGGTCTCGGCCGACCCGCCCGACAGCGTCAGTGCCACGAGGAGGTCGTTCCACACCCAGATGAACTGGATGACGGCGAAGGAGACCAGGGCCGGGCGGGCCAGGGGCAGCACGATCCGGAGCAGCAGCGTCCCGTGCGACGCGCCGTCGACGCGTGCGGCCTCGATCAGGTCCCGGGGCAGCCCCGCCAGGAAGTTGTGCAGGAGGAACACCGCGAACGGCAGCGCGAAGACCGTGTGGGCGAACCAGATCTGGCCGAAACGGGCGGGACCGGTGAGGTTCCACGCGGGCAGGAACAGCCAGCCCTGGGAGAACAGCTTCAGGAGGGGGACGAGCGCCATCTGGAGCGGCACGACCTGGAGCGCGAAGATGCCGACGACGAGCGCGTCCCGCCCCCTGAAGTCGATCCACGCCAGGGCGTACGCCGCGAAGAACGCCAGCACGAGCGGGAACAGCACCGAGGGAAGGGTGATGACGACGGAGTTGACGAAGTACTCCGCGAGCCGCCCCGACCCGTTCCCGCCGCCGGACAGCACCTCGCCGTAGTTGTCGAGCGTGAAGTGCGGCGTACCGAACAGGGTCCACCAGCCCGTCGTCTTGATCTCCTCCTCGGGACGGAACGAGGAGAGCAGGAGACCGAGGGTCGGTGTCGTCCAGAGGACCGCGATGACCACGGCGACCGACGTGAGGGCGCGGGAGGTCAGACGCTCCCTGACGCCGTTCACCCCGCCCTCCGCTGCGCCCGGACCTGGTGAGCGACGAAGGGGGTGACGAGGACGAAGAGGAGCACGGCGAGAGCCGCGCCGCGGCCCGTCTCGCCGTAGCGGAAGGCCTGGTCGTACATCTCGTGGGCGATGACGCCCGTGTCGAACTGCCCGCCCGTCATGGTCTTGACGATGTCGAAGGCCTTGAAGGTGCCGATCGCCTGGGCGAGGACCACGACGAGCAGCGTGGGTCTGATCGACGGCATGGTGATCCGCCGGAAGATCTGCCGGGGGGACGCGCCGTCGAGTCGGGCCGCCTCGGTCAGCTCTCCGGGAACGGCCCTGATCGCGCCGGCCAGCAGGACGGCCGCGAAGCCCGCCTGTGCCCACACCATCACCACGATGAGGAACAGGACGTTCCAGGGAGAGTCCACGAGCCATTGCCTCGGTTCGCCGCCGAACGCGACGACGAGCTGGTTGAGGAGACCGATCTGCCCGGCATCCGCGGGCCGGTAGGCGTAGACGAACTTCCAGACGACACCCGCGCCGACGAAGGAGATCGCCATCGGCATCAGGACGAGGGACAGCGCGAGCGCTCTGAACCGCGACCGTACGACGGCCGCCGCGTAGAGCAGGCCGACCGAGGTCGCGAGGAGCGGCACGAGCACCACCCACGCCAGGGTGTTGCGCAGCGCCACCATCGCCCGGGGGTCGGTGACCATCCACACGTAGTTGTCGAAGCCGGCCCACGCCTCTCCCCCGTTCTCCGTGAACGACAGCGCCAGGGTGCGCAGACCGGGCAGGAGGAGACCCACGGTGAGCAGCAGCAGCGCGGGGGCCAGCAGGAGAAGGGCCGCGGCCCTTCTGCGAACCGGCCCCCGGTGCAGCGCCAGCACGATCAGGGAGACCACCGCCGCGAAGGCGGCGACGCCCTGGAGCAGGTACAGCAGCTTGGGCTGCTGGGCGACGACGTCGAACGGCATCAGCGGCTCGGCCAGGACCGTTCGATGGAGTCGGCGACCTGCCGGGTGCTCGCTCCGCCGATCCAGTCGACGGATCCCTTCCAGAACGTCCCGGCGCCGACCGAAGCGGGCATCAGGTCCGAACCGTCGAACCTGAACTGTGTCCTGGGATCCTGGAGCAGCTGGATCGAGAGCCTGTCGACCGGGGTGGCGGCGTTCGCCAGGTCCACGCCCTTGTTCGCCGAGACGAACGGGCCCTTCTTCATACGCGCGTTCGCGAAGTCCGCGGAGGCCAGATACTCCTGATAGGCCCGTACTTCGGGACGGTCGGCGAACGCCGCCGTGAACACCCCACCGCCCAGTACGGGGCGGTTGGCCGGGTCGGCTCCCGGCAGGAGGAAGGCGTAGACGTCCTTGTCCGGTCCGATCTCGGTGCCCTTCGGCCACATGTCGGCATAGAACGAGGCCTGGCGGTGCATCGCGCAGTCGCCGGAGAGAATCGGTGTGCCGGCCTCCTGGAAGGAGATCGAGGCCATCGAACGGGCCGGACCGAAACCGCCGTTGGCGTAGCGGTCGTTCTTGAGGATGGACCCCACGGTGTCCATGGCCTTGATCACCCGCGGGTCGTCGAACGGGATCTCGTGGGCGACCCACTGGTCGTAGACGTCCGTACCCTGCTGACGCAGCAGGACGTCCTCGATCCAGTCCGTCACGGGCCAGCCGGTCGCCTCGGCGGACTCGATGCCCGCGCACCACGGCTTGGCACCCGACGCCGCGACCTTCTCCGTCACGGCCATCAGCTCCGACCACGTGCGGGGAACGCTCAGTCCCCTGTCGCGGAAGAACTTCGGCGAGTACCAGACGAACGACTTCACGTTCGCGACCAGCGGCGTGCCGTAGAGGGTGCCGTTCACGGTCGCGTAGCTGTTCCAGTCCGCCGACCAGCCCTGCTTCGCGAGGGCCACGACCCCGGCGCTCGCGGGCTTGAGCTTTCCCACCCGCGCAAAGCGTTCCAGGAGCCCGGGCTGAGGGAAGAACGCCACGTCCGGCGCGCTCCCGCCGTCGACCCGGAGCTGGATCTGGGCCTCGAACTCCCCGTCCCCCTCGTACTGGACGTCGATTCCCGTGCAGTCCGAGAAGTCCGCCCAGGTCTCTTCGAACAGGTCCGCCTCCCGGTCCCGGTTCTCCGCATAGACGGTGACCTTGGCGCCGGGATGTTTGCCGTACTTGGCATACGGCCCACAGTCCACAGCGGTGTGCGACTGCGGACCACTGTCCTGTGGAACACCGCAGGCTGCGGCAAGGGCGGCGAGGGCGATAACGGCGAGCGTGAGCCTCGCGCCGAACCTCATGGGTGTATCTCCTCCGATCGCCCGCCGAAGGGGTCTCGGGGGGCGATCAGAAGCTACCAGCGCTCGAACAAAATCGACTAATCGTTCGATCCTGACCGATCGGGTCGGTGGGCGGAGGACCGGACCGCGTCCTGGATCAGCTCCGCCACGGCCTTGAGCTGGGCCGGCGCGCTCGTAGCCGTAGCGCTCCACATCGGGGGCGATCGTGCGGTCGGCGGAGGCGACGAGGCCCCGGGCTCGGGCGGGTGCGCCGGTAGGGCGGTAGGGCTGTAGGGCTGTAGGGCTGTAGGGCGACCTCGCCTCAGCGGTCGTACGCCTCCAAATCGGTGGTTCCCTCGTCACCCTCGGCCGAGATCCGGGCGGCGGCGTCCCGCGCGTCGATCAGGATCCGCTCGTGCGCGTCGAAAAGCCGCGACAGCATGACGGGCACCGGCTCCACACCGTCGGGCGGCCGGGTATCGCGGTCAGCTCCACGACGTGGCGCGGGTCAAGCTACGAGCGACCCGACCGGCTGTGTTGACCTTCGGCGCCCAGGGGTTGGCACGACAGCGCACAACCGGTCAAGGACGAGATCCGTCCCCCCGTCGCGCAGCGCGTGCCGGCCACCGGCACCGTCAAGGCAAGTTGGTCCCCAACTGGTCCCCACCGGCCCGGTGCTGTACTGCCATTACGGTCGGCAAAGTGGGACGATCCTGGAAGATGGAGAACTGGTCAGCTGCGAACCTATGGAGACGGGTCGGCCAGAAGGGAGTAGGACGTGAGTAGCGCCGAAGGGCAAGTCGTCAACGTCAGTGACGACTCCTCGTACGGGAACGGCTCTTCACAAACCTTGACCAGCTACCTTTCGGCGCCCGAGAGGCCGGTGCACGAATACGGCGGTCTGGGTTGCGGCGTCATCACGCGATGGCATGACCTCATCGGCCGAGAGGACGGACCCCAGTCGGACGGGCTCGGCAGCGCATGCTGCGGCGGTACGGCATAGCGACGGAATCGACGCCCCAGCAGGCACGACTACGGCCGGCGGCCATCTCCTGCATCGCCGCAGCACATGCCGCGACGATGACCTCGCCGCCGCCTACCGTGACTGGCTCACCGCGGCCTGACCCGCCGGAAGCGGATTCACTCATAAGTGGTGGGGCACGAAAGGCTCTGGCCAGGAAGGCCCAGTCCCCGCCCGGCGAGTCATCCGTCCACGCCGCGGAGACCTCAAGGAAATGATCGAGGCTCCGGTTCTGCCGTTCATGCCCCGGTACCTCGCTACTGCGGGCACCTCCCCACCCTTGACGGTCAATAGGACCGTAATCGGGTGGACGGCCGTCGGCCGCAGCACTCGCCTGACCCAGGAGCACGCCGGCGCCCCCGGCTGGCCCTCAGACGCGAGATGCACGGTGCTGGAGCGGTCAAGTCGGCCGAGGACATAGTCGCGTTGATCGACTGCGCCCCTCATGACAAAGTGTTCGCACTCGCATCCTGTGAACGGGTGTGCATACGGGGGGTTTCAATCGTGGCTGTCACGGTGCCGGACTGGGCGGACACGCTTCTGGATCTGGTGGGGGTGAACTGGCCCAACGTCGACGAGGACGCGTACCGCGACATGGCGGACGCGCTGCGGGAGTTCGCGGACGATCTCGCCGATGACGGCCAGCTCGCCAACAACCACATGGAGCGTCTGCTGTCGTCGGGGGACGGCGAGGCGATGGACGCGCTCAACGAGCACTGGACCAAGGTCAAGGGCAAGCACCTGAAGGACATGGTGTCCGCGGCCCGTACGATCGCGGACGCGCTGGACCTCGCGGCGGGCGCGATCGAGGGAATGAAGTGGAAGGCGGTCGCGGAGCTCGGGATCCTGGCCGGCCAGACCGGTCTG
>JOBE01000023.1 GCA_000717735.1 Streptomyces griseoluteus
AGGCGACAACCGTCGGGTCGATGTCCTTCCAGGACTTCCCCGACAGGTACCCGGTCGGCACCGCCGACACCTCGGCCTGGACCCGCCCGTCGGACAGCAACCAGTACCGCGCGTTCGCCGAACGCTTCCCCGTCAGCTCGGCAACCCGCTTCGGCTTCGCGGCCGCCTTGCCGGCCGGCGACTTCTCCCGGCTGGGGAGCACCGGAGTTCCACCGGTGGTCGGCTCATCGGCAAGGTTCCCTTCCTCACCGTCCGCGAACCAGCCTTTGAAGGCATCGACAATTCCCTTGTCACCGCCTTCCGAAACCTGCGCGGCATAGGCAGCTTGTGGCAACATCGTGCTTGCCAACGCGGACACCGCGAGGCAGGAGACGAATCTCCCATATCTGGGTTTCAAGCCCATCCCTTTCGTTGACCCCATCCCCTGTGCGGGAATGCGGGCACGCCGATGCGACCGACTTGGGACATTCCTCATCCCACTTCGGCACTAGCGGTCGGGATTATGGGTCGGGAAGATCGCCGCGTGTCAACTGGCCTGACATTCCGTACCTGTTACGCGCGAACAGGGACGTTAGGACGCGATTCAACCGCGCCCTCGGCGCACTCACCCTTCGGAATCGTCAAGGGCACATAAGCCGCCCAGGTCCGGATACAGCACATTTCACGACACTCCCGAATCAGGGTTCCGCATTGTGCGGCCGGCCGATCCACCGGTGACTCAGGTCTCGGCCGTCACCCGCACCGTCTTGACCTCGGTGTCGACCGCGTCCGGTACGACCATGCCGACGCCGGCCTTGGCGTGGCAGGCGGCCGGCGCGTCGAGTACGGGTGCCTGTGAGTGATCCATGACGGTGTCCCAGCCGACCTGCGCGTGCCCGTCAGAACGGGGCAAAAATCCCAGGGGTCGACGCGAAGGCCCGCGCGGCGCCGGTGGCGCCGCGCGGGCTCGTCCTGCTGTCGTGCGCCGTCAGCGCTGGTCGGCCACGAAGGAGGCCATCCAGGTGAGGGCGGAGTTCCAGTTGATGGTGAGTTCGTTGGTCGACCAGGACTGGATGTCGTCGATGAAGCAGAACTGCCCGACGCAGCCCTGGAGTTTACTCTGCGCGAGCGGGTCCTGGATGCTCGAGTTCGGGCCGCCTGACAGCGATCCGACGGGCGGACGGGGCAGCTTGGGGTCGAGCTGGCGGGCGTACCAGCGGCTGTGCTGGTTCTCCGCGCTGACCTCGCCGTAGCCGGTGACGTACGAGATGTTCAGGGCGTTGCGGCCCAGGATGTAGTCCATGCTCTGGACGGCCCCGTCGCGGTACTTCGCGCTGCCGGTGATGTCGTAGGCGGTGGCCAGGACGACGGCGTTGTTGAGCATCTGGTGGGTGGAGCCCCAGTCGTACTTATGGCCCGCGGGGGCGTACGGCGTGCCGTACGGGTGGGCCTTCAGCGTGGCCAGGTAGCGGTCGGCTCCCTCGCGTACGGACTGGCGGACCTTGTCGCGGCCGGGCAGCCGGTTCGGGACGGTGGCGAGGTCGAGCCGGGCGGGGACGGCCGTGCCCGCCCAGTCGAAGCTGATCGGCTTGAAGATGTCGGCGCTGTGGACCGGGGACTTCAGGATGTGGTCCTCGAACTCCTTGGCGCCCGTGGTCAGGTACAGCTCGGTCGCCGCCCAGTAGAACTCGTCGGTGACCTCACGGTCGGCGTAGGTTCCGCCGCCGATGCCGTCGCTCTCGGAGGCGAGGACGTCGGGGTGGGCGAGGGCCGAGGCCCAGGCCTTGCGGGCCGCGGCGAGCGCGGTGGCCGCGAACCGGGAGTCGTACGGCTTGTACAGGCGGGCCGCCTGGGCGGCGGTCGCCGCGAGGTTCAGGGTGGCCGCGGTGGTCGGCGGGTGCAGTTCGCGCTTCTGCGGGTCGGCGGAGGGCATCAGCGGCAGGCCGGTCCACTGCTCGTCGTGGATCTTGTGGTGGGCCATGCCGGCGAGCGGCTTGCCGTCCGGCACCTGCATCTTGAGCAGGAACTCCAGCTCCCAGCGGGCCTCGTCGAGGATGTCGGGGACCTTGTTGCCGCTCTCGGGGATGTTCAGCGAGCCGTCGCCCAGTTTCTCGGCCTGCCCGGTGCGGGCGAACTTGGCGCGCTCGTAGGTGCTGAGGAGCTGCCAGACGGAGATGCCGCCGTTGACGACGTACTTGCCGTGGTCGCCGGCGTCGTACCAGCCGCCGGTGACGTCGAGCGTGTAGTCGCAGACGCCGGGCTGGCAGGGCACGTTCCCGTCGCCCTGGTTGGGGGCGATGTCGACGTGACCGGCCTCGCGGCCGTACCCGGGCCGCAGGTCGTCGCGGATCGCGGTCCCGCTGCGCTGGGTGTAGTAGAACTTCGCGGCGTCCAGGCGGAGTTTCTCGTAGGCGGCGGTGCCGATGTCGAAGGGCCGGCTGTCCTCGCCGTCGGCGACCAGGGTGAGGCCCCTCCCCACGGTGCGGTGGTCGCTGAAGTGGATCGAGTGGACGTTCTGCCCGGAGGAGGGGTCCACGCCGCGGGGAACGGTCCAGCCGCGGGCGACGACGGCGCCGGAGGCGTTCTTCAGCTGCCACGGCTGCCGCACGGTCGCGTCGGTGACGAGAGTGGCGTTCTTGGGCCCGCCGGGCAGGTAGCCGACCTGGTTGACCCGGACCCGGGGGCCGGTGTCGGGCTCGTACCGCTCCGGCGGCACCCCTCCCAGGAGTGACACGTCGTCCAGACAGAAGCGCCAGGGGTCGGCGGCGCCGCCGAGCTGGAAGGCTACCTGCCCCTGGGTGGTGTCGACGGGGGAGGCGAAGGTGTAGGTGTACGTGTTCCCGGAGACGCTCAGTTGTGGTGTGACCTCGTGGTACGCGTCGTACGGCGAGACCTGCAGGCCCACGACGGCACGGACGGAGTTGCCCTCGGGGGTGCCGGTCGCGCTGAAGCTGAACCGGTAGGACTCCCCCTTGACGAGCGTGAGGTCGTTCTGGCCGACGCCGGCGTCCCAGCGGTTCACCGTGCCGCCCGGCACGTCGGCGCAGACCCTGCCGTCGGAAAGCCCCAGGGTGACGTTGTCCGACCACCACCCGTCGGTGGTCGTGTCGAAGGTGCCGTTCCTGATCTGCTCGACCTCGTCCGCCCCGGCGGGGCCGACGGGCACCGCGGTGAGACCGGCCGCCATCAGGGCGGTCAGGGAGAGCAGGGCCGTTCTGCGTCTGTTCACGTCTGGGCTCCTCGGTGGGGGCGAGCGGCTCGCTGATATGGGAGCGCTCCCATATCAGCGGGGCCATATTCGCGGCACCGGTGCGGTGCCGTCAACGGCCCGGACACGATGCGATGACCGAGGCGATACTCCGCAGCGGAACACGGCCGGAACGGACCCCGCCGCGATGGGTTGTCAGGTACACCCTCAGCTCCTACAGTGCACCGAGCCGGGGATGGGAGCGCTCCCAAAAGGCCCGTGACGTTCCCCGCCCAGTGCACGCTCACCGCGCGCCCTTTCGGTCACCCCGTCCAGCGCCCGCCCAGCCCTCCTTACCTCACCTTTTCGATCACCACTTCCATCATCTCTTCGATCACTCCTTGAATCACTCCTTCGACCACCCTTTGAGAGAGGCCTCCCGCATGCGAGCGTCACCGCACCGTCTCAGCACCCCTCGTGGCATGCTCGCCGCGTTGCTCATCGCCCTCGCCACCGTCGCGGCACTCATGACCGCCGCGCCGGCGGCCCAGGCCGACACACTGATCTGCGAGCAGTACGGCTCGACGACGATCCAGGGCCGCTACGTGGTCCAGAACAACCGCTGGGGCACCGGTGCCGCCCAGTGCGTCACCGCCACCGACACCGGCTTCCGGGTGACCCGCGCCGACGGCGCCGTGCCCACCAACGGTGCCCCGAAGTCGTACCCCTCGGTCTTCAACGGCTGCCACTACACGAACTGTTCACCGGGGACGAAGCTCCCTGCCCAGGTCAGCGGCATCGCCACGGCGCCGAGCAGCATCTCGTACGGCTACGTCGGCGACGCGACGTACAACGCCTCGTACGACATCTGGCTGGACCCCACGCCCAGGACCGACGGGGTGAACCGGACCGAGATCATGATCTGGTTCAACAAGGTCGGCCCGGTCCAGCCGATCGGCTCACAGGTCGGCACCGCCACCGTCGGCGGGCGCGGCTGGCAGGTGTGGACGGGCAGCAACGGCTCCAACGACGTCATCTCCTTCGTCGCCCCGTCGGCCATCGCCGGCTGGGACTTCGACGTCATGGACTTCGTCAGGGAGACCGTCTCGCGCGGCATGGCCCAGAACAACTGGTACCTGACGAGCATCCAGGCCGGCTTCGAGCCGTGGCAGAACGGCGCCGGGCTCACCGTGAACTCCTTCTCCTCCGCCGTGAACCTCGGCGCCCCCGGCACCGGCGAGCCGGGGCCCGGCGAACCCGGCCCGGCGACGGCCTGCAAGGTGACGTACGCGCCGAACGTCTGGACCGGCGGCTTCACGGCCGAGGTATCCGTCGCCAACACCGGTTCGGCCGCGGTCGACAACTGGACGCTGTCCTTCGTCCTGCCCTCCGGGCAGCGCATCACGCAGGCGTGGAACGCCACCGTCCCCACGGCCTCCGGGACCGTGACGGCGACCGGGCTCGCGCACAACGCGCGGATCGCGGCCGGAGCCAGTCAGACGTTCGGCTTCCAGGGCACGTACAGCGGCGCGTTCGCCGCGCCGTCCGGGTTCAGCCTCAACGGCACCGCCTGCGTGTGACCTGATCCGCGGCCGGTCCGGCGCGGCGCCTCCCCAGATCGCCTCGCCCCTCCGGCGGAGTCCATCCCCGGAAGGGCGAGGCGCACCACCGCACGACACCACATCGCACCGCACCGCACCGCACCGCACCGCAAGAGGAGAACACCGACCTCGGAACACTCCCCACCCACACTCACAGGAGAAACAATGGCTGGACGCAAGAGACGACTTGCCTCCCTGGCTGCGGTACTCGCCACCCTGCTCGGTGGAATCGGCCTGACGTTACTGGGCCAGGGCAGCGCGCAGGCGCACGGCGTCACGATGACGCCCGGGTCGCGCACGTACCTCTGCTGGCTGGACGCCAAGACCAGCACCGGCTCCCTGGACCCGACGAACCCGGCGTGCAAGGCGGCGCTCAGCGAGAGCGGCCCGAACTCGCTGTACAACTGGTTCGCCGTACTCGACTCCAACGCGGGCGGGCGCGGTGCCGGTTACGTCCCGGACGGAAAGCTGTGCAGCGCCGGTGACCGGTCGCCGTACAACTTCACCGGGTACAACGCCGCCCGCTCGGACTGGCCCCGTACGCACCTGACGTCGGGGAACACGATCCAGGTCAAGCACAGCAACTGGGCCGCGCACCCCGGCTCCTTCCGGGTGTACCTCTCCAAGCCCGGCTACTCGCCCAGCTCCGAACTGGGCTGGGACGACCTGGAACTCATCCAGACCGTCACCGACCCACCCCAGTCGGGTTCGCCGGGCACGGACGGCGGCTACTACCACTGGGATCTGAACCTGCCCGCGGGCCGTTCGGGTGACGCGGTGATGTTCATCCAGTGGGTGCGCTCGGACAGCCAGGAGAACTTCTTCTCCTGCTCCGACATCGTCTTCGACGGCGGCAACGGCGAAGTGACCGGCATCCGCGGCTCGGGCGGCACGCCGACCCCGACCCCGACTCCCACCCCGACCCCGACTCCCACCCCGACTTCGACCCCGACCCCGACCGACCCGCACACCGGGTGCATGGCCGTCTACAGCGTGACCAACTCCTGGAGCGGCGGCTTCCAGGGTTCCGTCGAGGTCATGAACCACGGCACGACAGCGCGTGACGGCTGGGCGGTGAAGTGGACGCCCGGCGCGGGCACTCGGATCAGCAGCCTGTGGAACGGCGGGCTGAGCACTGGATCCGACGGCACGGTGACGGTCAGGAACGTCGACTACAACCGGACCATCCCGCCGGACGGCAGTGTCACCTTCGGGTTCACCGCGACGTCCACCGGCAACAACCATCCGGCCGGCTCCGTCGTCTGCGTCAACCCGTAGCACCACCGGAGCGAGGCGCCGGTTCCCCCCCGACGGGAACCGGCGCTGCCCGCTGCGGGGCCGCGGCCGTCGGCATCCGGACAGCCTGCGGAATCTCCCTGCGGGAGCGCTCCCACTCTGGGATCGTGACATGGGTGAAGAGCCAGATGAAGAGCGAGATGAAGCCTGAGATGAAGACCGAACCGTTCGTCCGCCGCTACCGGCCGTCGGACCGGACCGAACTCGCCGACATCTGCGTCAGAACGGCCCACGAGGGCGGCGACTCCTCGGGGCTGTACGCCGATTCCGAACTGATTCCCTCGATCTTCGCGTACCCCTACGTGGAGCTGGAGCCGGAGTTCGCCTTCGTCCTGGACGACGGCACAGGCCGGGCGGTCGGATACGTCCTGGGGGCAGCCGACACGGACTGGTTCGCCCTGCGGTTCCGCACCGAATGGCTGCCCAAGGTCGCGGCGCGCTATCCGGAGCCCGCCCGCGAACCCGCCACTCCGGCCGAGGAGATGACCAGGCTGCTGCACACGCCGGAACACATGGTCCGCGACGAACTCGCCGCGCACCCCGCGCACTTGCACATCGACCTGCTGCCGGCATGGCAGGGGCGCGGGTACGGGCGCGCCCTGATCCGCACGCTGCTCGCGGAGCTGCGGGCCGCGGGCGTGCCCGCCGTCCATTTGTGCATGGTGCAGGCGAACACGAAGGCCCGTGCGTTCTACGACCGGCTGGGATTCGCACCCCTCGCGGTGCCCGACCCGGGCCCCGTCTGGTACTTGGGCCGGCCGACGGCGGCCGACGCGCTGCTCGACGCCTGACGGAATCGCCGACACAGGGCTGTCAGTCCCCGGATAGGTTCTGTCCGTTCGGCCCGACGGGTGGGCCGCAGAGCCGAGGGACTCGCCGTAGTGAGCATCTACCTCCACTTTCGCGCCGTGGGCGAGTCCGAGATCCGGGACGACCACACCTGGCTCGCCGCGTTCATGTCCGATGCCTGGGAAGACCACAGCGACGAGTACGCGGCGGGCATCACCTGGTCGATCGACAAGGGCTGGGACTCGGTCAACGACCTCTATGCGGCGGCCGATGCGCTCGGCACGAACGCCGACGGGCCCTGGACACTGCCCATCTACGGCGGCCGCCCCGTGCCACACAGTGCTGACGCCGACCCGTCGGATCCCCCGCTGATGCTGCTGGAGCCGGCCGGGGTGTCACAGGCGGCGCATTTCCTTGCGACGGTCTCCTTCGATGAGCTGTTGAGCGTCGTCAGCGCCAGGTTCAGCGCCCCAGGCTGGAGCAGGGAGGAACTCCTCGACCACCACAGGGGCCTCCAGGGGTTCTACGGCCGGGCGGCTTCGGCGGGCCACGCCGTGGCCAAAGCGGTGTGGGCCTGAGCGATCAGCCGGATCAGGCCCGTTCGGGCCGGTCAGCGGGCCCGGCTGCCTGGGAGCGGCGGTGGGCCGCGACTCGTTCGCGGGTGGCGCAGCGGCGGGAGCAGTAGCGGCGTTCCGGGCCGCTGCCCGGGGTGACGAAGACGTTCCCGCAGCTGGGTGAGGCGCAGATCCTGCCGGGCGGGCGTTGGCGGTCCCAGACGAGGACGGTCAGTGCCATGCAGGACGAGGCGAGGAGCCACTCGTCCCAGGGGGCGTCGTCGTCGCTGTCGAGGTGGGGGTGCCAGGGGGTGCCGCCGCCGTGCGAGGTCAGGCGGAGCGGTCCCGCGTGTTCCCGCAGGAGGCGGTTGAGGGTGGTCGCGGCGCCGTCGGCGTCCTCGGCTGCGAAGACCTCTCGCAGGAGCGAGGCGGCCGTACGCATCGCGGCGACGTCGCCGGTGGTGAGCTCGACGGGGTCCGGCTCGCCGTATGCGCGGAGCACGTCGGCGACCTCGGCCGGGTCGGTGCGGTCGTCGGCGAGTGCGTTGACGAGGGCTGCGGTCCGCCGAGCCGTCGTCAGCACGGAGTACTGGGCGGACCCGCGGTCGTTGTGGGAGGACATCCGGGGAATGTAACGCATCTTGCCGACTTTTGAGTTACCTCCGTAACGTCTCACCGATGAGAAAGCGTTACTCGCTCGGTTCCTATCTCGCCGGAGCCACGGCAGCCCGCACCGGCGACGAGATGTCGGGCCCGGCACTGCTGCTGGCCGGGCTCGCCCTGGCAGGGGCGACCGTCGAGGCGTCGGCGCTGCTCGCGGGGATCACGATCTCCGCCGCGGTCGGAGGGCCGGTGCTCGGGGCGCTCCTCGACAGAGCGCGGCGGCCGGGAAACCTGCTGGCCGGCGCCCTCGCCCTGTACGCGGCGGGGCTGGGGGCGATCCTCGTGGGGCTCGACCGCCTACCGTTCGCGGTCACGCTCCTGATCGCGGTGTCGACGGGGCTGGTGGGACCGGCCCTCTCGGGCGGGTGGTCGGCCCGGTTCCCCGATGTGGCACGGGGCGACCGTCTGCCCCGGGCGAACGCGCTCGACGCCATGACGTTCGGGGTGGCGGGTCTGGCCGGTCCGGCTCTCGCCGGCGGAGTGGCGGAGCTTCTGGGAGCCCCGGCCGCCGTGGTGGTCTCCGCGGTGCTCATCGTCTCGTCGCTGCCCTTCGCGTGGCTGCTGCCCGCTCGTCCCGCTCTGGCGCGGCGCACCCGGACGACCTCGGTGTTCAGCGACCTCGTCGCCGGAATGCGGGTCATCGCCGGACGGCCGGCGTTGGCCCGGGCGACCGTCACGTCGGTCGTCTCCTGCGTCGCCCAGGGCATGCTGATGGTGTGCCTCCCCCTTCTGGGAGAGCGCGTACTGGGCGGAGCCGGCCGCGGCGCGGTGCTGCTCTCCTGCGCGGCGGTCTCCGCCCTGGTGGCCACCGCCGTACTCGCCCGGTTCGCGCGTTCGGTCTCCCCCGACACGATCATCCGGGCCAGTGTCCTGGTCCAGGCCGCCGCGTCGGCCCTCGCCGCATGGGACCGACCCGTGGTGCTCGTCGTGGCCGTACTCCTGGCGGGGATCGGTGAAGGACCGCAGTTGGCCGCCCTGTTCGCTGTCCGCCACCGGGAGGCCCCGGAGCACCTGCGCGGCCAGATCTTCTCCACCGGCGCCAGCTTGAAGATCTCGGGGTTCGCCTTGGGAGCGGTGGTCGCGGGACCGGTCGCGGCCTGGTCCCTGCCCGGCACCCTTGCACTCGCGGCGAGCGTGGCGGTCCTCGCGGCACTGGCCTGCTTCGCGATCCCGGACTCGTCCGTCCGGAGTTGCGACCGGGAGTCTTCTCATCGCCAGGCTTCCTGAGTCAGCGTCGAACCGGTGCCGATGACTTCTCCGTCCCGGAATGGTCCACCCGTCGACACGGCGCCTCGACACGGCCGCTCGACGCGACGACCCTTCTCGACTCGACAGGAGTACTGCCATGTCCACCATCCAGCCGGTGATCCTGACCGCCGACCATGACGTTCTGCTCGGCTTCTATACGAAGCTGTTCGGCGCCGAGGAGATCTTCCGGGTACCGGCGGAAGGCCCGGCCTTCTACCTCGGCCTGCGCATCGGCGACACCGACCTCGGCCTTGTGGCCAAGGAGAACCCGGGGACCGGGGCGGCGCCGCGGATCCTGCTCGGCATCGCTGTCGACGACGTCGACGAGACGCTTGGCCGCGTTGAGGCGCTGGGCGGTTCGGTCAGCGGCGTCCCCCACGACATGCCGTGGGGACAGCGCGTCGCCCACATCCAGGACCCCGACGGCAACCCGGTGAACCTCACTCAGCCGATCCCGGCTCAATTTTGACGCTGTCCCCGCTCCCCCGCTCCCCCGCTCCCCCCGCTCCCCCGCTCTACTCCGCCGTTTGCTCCGTCGCGCGCGGGCGGAGCGCCAGGGCGAGCAGCGGGCCTGCGGCCAGCAGGGCGGCGAGGGCCGCGTAGCCGGTGGTGAGGGTCGCGAAGGTGGCGACGCCGGCGACGAGGAGGGGGCCTCCCGCGTCCCCGAGTTCGCGGCCGAGTTCGGCCGAGCCCATGGTCTGGCCCATCCGTTCCTCCGGCGTGGACGCCGCGAGGGCCGCGAACCCGAGCGGGGTGATCAGTCCGGTGCCGGTGCCGATGAGGGCGGCGGCCAGGAGGACCCCGGTCAGGCCGGGGAGCATCGCGGCGGCGAGACCCGCAGCGGTGACGAGCAGGCCGGTGAGCAGTCCTGTACGGATGGTCAGGCGTCCGGCGTCCAGGGCGCGGCCCGCCTTGGGTTGGACGACTGCGGCGGTCGCGGCGAGGACCGAGACGGCGGCGCCGGTGGCCACGGTGCCGAGCCCGGCGGCGGCTCCCGACACGGGCAGGAAGCCGACGCCTACGGAGAGCGCGGCGGTGGCGGCGGCGAGAGCGGCGGTCGCGGCGAGGAAGGAGCGGTCCGCCAGACGGCGTGCCAGGTCGGCGACGGTCTGCCGCCTGCGGGGCAGCGGCGGCACGACGGGCACGGCGAGTGCCGCCCACACGGCGACGGCGGCCGCGCACAGGGCCATGACCGTGAACAGCAGGCGCAGGCCGCCCGCCCAGACGAGGACGCCGCCGAGGAGCGGGCCGAGGGTGTAGCCGATGGACTTGTAGAAGCCGTAACTTCCGAAGGCCCGGCCCCGCTTGGCCGCCGGGTTGAGGCGGGCGACGAGCGCGGAGGCCGAGGGCGAGAACGCGGAGGCGGCGGCGCCCTGGCCGAGTCGGGCCGCCCAGAGCCAGCCGGGGCTGTCGGCGATCGCGTACAGCGCGGACGCGGCGGCGAAGGCGATCAGGCCTCCGAGCAGGACCGGCTTTCCGCCGATCCGGTCGGCGAGCGAGCCGAAGACGGGCTTGAGCAGGACCTCGGCGCCGTCGTACAGGGCGAGCAGTCCGCCGAGGACGAGGAGGGAGGTCACGGCGTCCTCGGAGAAGCCGCCGAGGTTGGCGGCGATACCGTGGGCGCCGAAGGCGGTGGTGAACCCGGCGGCGTACAGCGGCCACATGGTCGATCGGGGGACGGCCGGGGCTATGGGCGCGGTGCTCACGGCGTCTCCTCGTCACTGGTGTGGAGGGCGGCGAAGACGCGCTCGGCGTAGTCCTCGCAGACGGCCCTGCACCGCTTGAGCCGTATCCCCGCCTCGGCGGCTTCGGGGGCGCCGAAGACGTCCCGCGCGGTCAGGTCGCGGTGCCGGCGCCGCAGCCGTTCCAGGCTCTGTTCCTCTTCCTCCAGTTCGGCCAGGGTGAACTTGGCGATGCGGATCTCCGTGGCGATCTCCTCCTCGAACTTCCCGCAGTCCGCGAGGAACTCCGCCCAGTCCGCCGATCGGGCGGCGGTGAACATGTGCCGGAATCGGGCCGCGTCCTCGGTGGTACGGCCGGAGGCCTGGAGCGTCACGCCCTGGCCGCCGGCGCCGTCGGTGAGTTCGAGCGCACGCCGTACGCCGTCCGCGAAGACCGGCACCTCCGGCACGGCCCAGATGCCCTGCCCCAGCGAGAGGGCGCCGATCCTGCGCAACTCGCGCCAGACGGCCACTCGGTGGCGGGACGGGTCCGCGGGCAGTCTGATCACGAGGATCAGCCACCGTATCGCCTGCTCAGCATCTGTCACGGCAGCGAATGTAGCAGGCGTTACATCACTGGAAGAGACGCCGCCGCGTGGTGCGCGGCGGACAGGGCTCCCGAGGGGTCGCCTGCCGCTGAGCCGGTACGAGGACGAGGCCGAGCAGCGGGACCACGGCGAGCAGGAGCCAGGGCGCGGGACCGTCGTGTTCGAGGAGGGCTCCGACGGGGGCGCCGGCGGCGAGGACGACGACGCCGGAGAGGGACGACAGCGCCCCGGTGGCCAGGCCGAGGCGCCGCTCGCCCGCGAGGTCGGGCAGCAGTGCCCGGGTGGCGGGCAGCACCAGCATCTGCCCGAGGGTGAGGAGCAGGGTGAAGGAAGCGGCTGCCCATAGACCGTCGAGTGCCCGCAGTGCGGCCGTGGCGGCGAACGCGAGCGAGGTCAACAGCAGTCCGGCGCGGATCATGGCGGGGCGGCCGAGGCGGCCGGCGGCCAGGCGCTCCACGGGCGCCGAGCCGGCGACCACCACGGCGGACGAGAGGGCGAACAGCCAGCCCAGCGCCGCCTGGGAGCCGGTCGCCCGGTCGAGCTCCGCGGGGAGCGCCAGATAGAGCTGGTTGTAGGCGAGGAGGTAGGTGGAGTAGGCGAGGGCGAGGAGGAGGAAGCGGCGGTCGCCGAGGACGGTTCGCCAGGCCCTGTCCTGTTGCGTGGCCGCGCCTCCCTGTTCCGTACTCGCCGTTCGTTCGGCGGTGTGCGGCAGGAGCCGGGCGTGGGCCGCCAGGACGAGGAGGAAGACGCCCGCCCCGGCCAGGCAGGACGTACGGAAGTGGCCCGCTCCGCCCCCGTACAGCAGGAGCGAGCCGAGGACCGGGCCGAGGAGCGCCCCGGCCTGGCCTCCGGCGGAGAAGCGGGCGAGGGTGCGGGTGCGGCGGTGGCCACCGGCCCGTTCGACGCGGAGCGCCTCGCGGGCGACCTCGGACTCGACGGCGGGTGAGAACAGGGCGGCGGCGAAGCCCACCGTGACCACCGCCCCGATCACGCTCCACGGACTCGCAGCGAACGCGAGCCAGACGAATCCGGCCACCCGCAGCGCGCAGCCCACGAGGACGACGGGCCGCGGCCCGTAGTGGTCGGTGAGCGCGCCGCCGACGACGAAGAGGCCCTGCTGGCTGAAGGTGCGCAGACCGAGCACGAAGCCGACCATGGCCCCGCCGAGGCCGAGTGCGCCGCCCAGGTGATCGGCGAGATAGGGCAGCACGGCGAAGAAGCCGATGTTGAAGGCGAACTGACTGGCCACGAGGAGCCGGGCGAGCGGGGTCATGCGGTGCGCTTTCGGTGGTGCGGGGCCCCGCTTCGGTGGTGGGGGAGTCCCGCTTCGGTGGCGCGGGCCCCGCTTCCCTTGTGCGGAGGTCCCGCTTCCGGTGCGGAGGTCCCGTTTCCCTGGTGCGGAGGTCCCGCGCGGGCATCCAGTAGTTGAGCATTCACCCACCCCGGGTGAAGTTCGGTAAGCCTACCCTCATAAGCTGGCACCTCCTGGGGGCGCCGACCGGCCTCGCCAGGGGTCCCCCACGCCACCTGACAGGACGTCCCCATGCGCGCCACCCCCCGCCGTCTCCTCACGGCACTCGCCCTCACCCCCCTCCTCGCCGGCTGTTTCGCAGCCAGCGACGGAGAGTCCACCGGGGCCGGATCCGGGGCCGCGAAGGGGGAAGGGCGCCTGCGCCTGGCGCTCGCCGTGCCGCCGGCCAAGGCCCTGTCCCCGTACAGCAACGACGCCACCGTCCTGAGCAAGCTATCGGTCGGCGAGGGTCTCACCGCCCTGGACGCCAAGGGCACGGCCGCCCCCGCGCTCGCCACTTCCTGGAAGCGGGACTCCGCCACCGCCTGGACCTTCGAACTGCGCAAGGCCACCTTCCAGGACGGCACTCCCGTCACCGCCCAGGCCGTCGTCACCGCCCTCGGGCACGCGCACCGGGCCACCCCCAAGCCGCGCGTCCTCAGCGACGTGGAGCTGACCGCCCTCGCCGTGGACGCCGACACCGTCACCCTGACGACGAAGAACGCCGACCCGGTGCTGCCGCTCCGGCTCGCGAGCCCCGCCCTGGCCGTGCTCTCAGCCAAGGCGTACGCGGCGGACGGCACGGTCAGCCCGGTCGGCACCGGCACCGGCCCGTTCCGGATCACCCGCCTCACCGGCAAGACCAAGGCCACCCTCGACCGTTACGACGGCTACTGGGGCGGCAAGGCGAAGGCGGCGGGCATCGACGTGACGTGGATCGCCGACGGAACCGCCCGCGCCAACGCACTGCGCTCCGGCACCGTCGACATCGCCGAGTGGATCCCCACCGCGCAGGCGCAGCTCCTGGACCAGGGCACGCGGCACGAGGTGCCCTCCGTGCGCACCGACAGCATGATCCTCAACACCGGCGGCGGCCTGTTCACCGACCCCGCCCTGCGCGCCGCCGCCCGCGACGCCGTGGACGGATCCGCCCTCGTCGACTCGGTCTTCGGCGGCTACGCCGATCCCGCGCAGGGCCTGTTCGGCCCCGCGGTGCCGTGGGCCGCCGGTCAGCGGACCGCGGTGACCGGCCGCGCTCGATCCGCGACCCCCGCCCAGGTGAAGTCGGAGACCGCGGGCAGGACGCTGCGCCTGGCCACGTACACCAACCGCGCCGAACTGCCCGAGGCCGCGACCGTCCTCCAGCAGCAGCTGGAGAAGGCCGGGTTCACGGTGAAGCAGGACGTCCGCGAGTACACGCAGATGGAGGCCGACCTCCTCGCGGGGACGTACGACGCACTCGTCTTCTCCCGGGTCACGCTCCTCGACACCGGTGACGCCGTCGCCTACCTCGCCAGCGACTTCACGAGCACCGGCGTCTACAACATCGCCGCCCTGAAGAACCCCTCCGTCGACCGGGCCGTCCGGGCCGCCGCCGAGGAGAGCGACACGGCGAAGCGACAGCAGAAGATCATGCGTGCCGAGGCGGAGATCCTGCGCACCGACGCGGTCGTGCCGCTCGTCCACGAGAAGGTCGTGCAGGGCGTCGCCACCGGCGTCGAGGGCGTGACCCTCGACCCGCGCGAGCGCGCCCTGATCACCCTCGGCACCCACCGCGGATAAGCGGATACGCGTACAAGAGGCATGAGCGGACACGACGCATGAGCGGTATGAGCGGCATGAGCAGCGCTCACGGCACCACCCTCGCCCGCCCGGCACGCTGGGTGGCGGGCGTCGGCCGCGTCGGCGCGGGCACCGCGCTCCTGACCGCCGTGGCACTGCTGCCCTGGCTGTCCAGGACCGATCCCGCCCTGACCGTCCTGCGCGCCCGCTCGGCCGACCAGGACCCCACCCCGGCCGAACTCGCCGCCGTACGCGGGGAACTCGGCCTCGACGCCGGCCCGTTCGCCCACCTCGCCGACTGGCTGGGCGGACTGCCGCGCGGTGACGCGGGCACCTCATGGGTGTCCGGAGAGCCCGCGCTGCCCCAGGTGACGGCCGCACTCGGCGTGTCGGTGACGCTCATGCTGGGCGCTCTCCTCGTCACCGTCGTCGTCGCCGCGGCAGTCAGCGCGCGCACGGTCCACCTCGGGGCCCGCCGACGGCTGCGGCGGGAGCGTACGGGCACCGGGGCCGCGATCCTGGCCGCACTGCCGAAGTTCCTCCTCGCCTCCCTGCTCGCCCTGGTGTGCGGGGTGTGGCTGGGCTGGTTCCCCACCGGCGGCTGGGACGGCCCGGCGTCGATGGTGCTGCCCGCCCTCGCGCTCGGCGTCCCGTCCGGCGCGATGATCGGCGGCCTGCTCGACCAGGCACTGCCCGCAGCGTTCCACGAACCGTGGGCCCAGACCTGGCGCGCCGTCGGCTTCCCTCCCCGGCACACCGCCCGGCACGCGCTGCGCCGTGCCCTGCCCGGAGTCCTGCCCCAGCTCCTGCCCACCGTCGTGGCCCTCGTCGGCGGCGCCGTCGCGGTGGAACGTATCTTCAACATCCCGGGGCTCGGCCGCCTCGCCCTCGACGCGGCCATCGCCCAGGACCTCCCCCCGCTGCAGACCGCGACCCTCTCCCTTGTGCTGCTCGGTACGGTCGCGGGTCTCCTCGTGCAGGCGCTGCGCCGCGCGCTCCTGGGCCGCGCTCTGCGGGACGGAGCCCTGCCCGCACTGCCCCGGCCCGAACCGGCGACCGGGCGTGCCCGGCACCTGATCGCCGCCGGTTGCGCCCTCGCCCTGCTCGCCCTCGTCCTCACCGGGCTGCTGCGCGACCCCCTGCACGTGGACACGGCCGCCCGCCTGCTCCCGCCCTCCACCGCCCACCCCCTGGGCACCGACTCCCTCGGCCGCGACCTGCTCGCCCGTCTGGGCCACGGCGCCCTGCGCACGGCGGCCGTCGCCCTCGCCGTCACCGCGGTCTGCGCCCTCACGGGCCTCCTCCTGGGTCTCGCGCCCCGGGTCAGCTCGGGCCTGACCGACGTCGTGGCGACCATGCCCGCCGTCCTCGCGGGCCTGCTCGTGACCGCGGCCGTCGGCCCCTCCCTCTGGGGCGCCGCCCTCGCCGTCTGCCTCGTCGGCTGGAGTCCGTACGCCGCCCAGAGCGCCGCGCTGCTCGAACAGGAACGGGCGGGCGGCCACATCGCCGCCGCCCGCTCCCTCGGCGCCGGACGAGGCCATCTCCTGCGCCGCCACCTGCTTCCCGCCCTCAGCGCCCCGCTCCTGCGCAATGCCCTGCTCCGCCTGCCCACCACGGTCCTCGTCCTGGCCTCGCTCGGCTTCCTCGGCCTCGGCGAACAGCCCCCCACGCCCGAGTGGGGACGGCTGCTCTCCGAGAACCAGCCCTACGCCGAACTCGCTCCCTGGACCGTCCTCGCCCCGGCCTGCGCCCTGATCCTCCTCTCCGTCCTCGCCGTCACGGCCCCTCGGGGCAGACGACAGGCGGCAGGCACGCCTACCGGGTGATCGTCCTCGTCCTGTACGCGTTGTCCGAGGGAGTCGGGGATGAGACGGGGGGGGCCGGCCACGGCGCGCCGCACCAGACGCTCATGAGGTGGCCTGACGCGCGGGCGTGACCGACCGGGTGTCGCGTCGGTACCCGTGAGCACCTCGACCGTAAGGTCGGCGGCAGTCGTGGTGTACGTGCCCTCGGACGAGTGTCGCGGCACGGGGAAGAGGGAGAGACCAGCGTGGCGATTCAGCGGATGGACAACGTCGGCATCGTGATCGACGACATGGAGGCCGCCATCGCGTTCTTCCTGGAACTCGGCATGGAGCTGGAGGGCAGGACACAGGTCGAGGGCCTCGTCGCCGACCAGTGCACCGGACTCGACGGCGTCCGCTGTGACATCGCGATGGTCAGGACACCGGACGGTCACAGCCGGCTCGAGCTGGCGAAGTACCGCAGCCCCGAGGCGATCAGCGACGGGCCGCGCAACCGGCCGCACAACGTTCTGGGCACGCACCGGGTCATGTTCACCGTCGACGACATCGAGGACACCGTCGCCCGCCTGCGCCCGCACGGCGCCGAACTCCTGGGTGAGATCGCCCGGTTCGAGGACAGCTTCCTCCTCTGCTACGTCCGCGGCCCGGAGGGCATCATCGTCGGACTGGCCGAGGAGCTGCGCTGAGAACGAGGAGCCGCACCGTGCGGCAGGCAGGGACGCCGCGGCGAGGAGCTCGCCTGCTCATGTGGTGCTCCTCACAACCTCTTGAACCTCACACGGGTGTGAGCTCTTGGCGTGGGGTCATGACGAACACGGATCGCCCCCTCTCCCTCTACGGTTTCCTGCGCCCCCGGCCGGAGCACGCGGACGAGGTCCGCCGCACCCTCTCCTCCTTCGTGGAACCCACCCGGCAGGAGCCCGGCAACCTGCAGTACCACCTCCACGAGCACGAGGACGGCCGCTTCTTCCTCTACGAGGTCTGGCGCTCCCAGGAAGACCTGGACCGGCACAACGCGACACCCCCGCTGCGTGCCTTCCCGGCCAACCTGTCGACGTTCCTGGAGGAAGCCCCGGAGGGCTACTTCGACACGATGCTCAGCCCGGACCGATCACCGCCGCCGCCGTGGTTCGGCGGGCGCCGCTGCTCGTACACCGCTACGAGGAGGGGGCCGGTCAGGCGGAGACGCTTCGGCTGAACCAGCCGCCGAACGTCTGTTCCTTCGCCGCGGCCGTACGCTGCTCGGCCCGTTCCAGCACCCTTTCGGCCTCCGCTCGCCAGACGGCCGCGTCCGCGCGCAGCGGCGGCAGGAACGGGCCGCGCTCGGACGCTTCGGCGGCGGCTCCGAAGAAGTCGCCGCCCTTGCGCTTGAAGTCGTCCGTCCCCCACGCGCGGCCGGTGTCGCGCGGGGGCACCTTCCGCAGGTGGGGAATGTGTTTGGCGCAGTGGATGTACGCCTCCTCGACGGTGACCTCCACCCAGACCTGGGCACGGCGGCCTGGTACGGGGTCGTACGCGAGACCGAAGTGCGTGCGGCGCATCTCGTCGTCGGCCATGACCCGCGCCGTGCCGTTGACGTGGAGTCCGATGCGGTCCTGGAGGAAGTCCATCATCAGGATGCCGACGTGCGGGTTCTCCTCGATGTTGCCGAGGCTGGCCTGAACACCGTTGCCCCGGTACTCGGGGTAGGCGAGGGTCCGGTCGTCCAGGACGTGGAGGAATCCGGGCGGCCCGGCCCGGAAGGTGTTGTCGCATTCGCCGTGCCGGTCGGCGGTCGCCAGGAAGAACATCTCCTGCCGTGCCGCGAACGCCCGCATCCGGGTGTTGAGCCGGTCGAGGACCTGGTCGGCATAGAACCTGTCGGCGCGTTCGGTGGTGCCCATGCGCTGCTGGACCTGATGTTCGCCGTCGCTCCCCGGCCGAGTGGTGCGTACCGGCGTCGCCTGCCGGAGCCCGTCCTGTTCGCGTTCGAATGTGCTCAATTCCTTGCCCCGACCAGTTCCTCGATGGAGTCGTGCCGTATGCGGTGGGCGGGTATGCCGATGTCCACCAGCGTGTCGACGCCGCGGCGGATCATGCCGGGCGGTCCCGAGAGGTACGCGTCGTAGGTGTGCCACGGGCCGTACTCGTAGACGGCTTCGGGGAGTCGGGCGCCCAGGCCGCCGCCGGGACCGTCGTCGACGACCGGACGGACGGAGAGCCAGGGGTGCGACTGCTGCATCCGGAGCATGGTCTCGATGTCGTACAGGTCGTGGCCCCGGCGGGCTCCGTAGAACACCTGGACGGAGCGGTGGCGGCCGTGCTGGGCGACGTCCTCGACCAGGGCCTTGATGGGCGCGATGCCGGTACCGCCGCCGAGGCACAGCAGCCCGTTGTCGGTGCTGTGGTCCACGGTCATGGACCCGGCGGGGGGACCGAGCTGGATGACGTGCCCCGGGCGGGCGCGGTGCACGAGGGCGTTGGAGACCCAGCCCGCCGGCACGGCCTTGACGTGGAAGGAGAGCAGTCCGTCGGAGCGGGGTGCGCCGGCGAAGGAGTAGTGCCGCCAGATGCGGGGCCACCAGGGGGTCTCCAGGGCGGTGTACTGCCCGGCGAGGAAGGGGTACGGCTGGTCGGGCCGGACCGTCACGACCGCGATGTCGGGCGTACGCATGTCATGGGCGACCACCTCCGCCCGCCACGAGGCGGGGGCGCGCAGGGCGTCCTCGGCCGCCGCGTCGATCATGATCTGGGAGATCGTGGTGTAGGCGGCCACCCAGGCGGACTCGGCTCTGGGCCCCCAACTCCGCGGGGCGTAGTGGGACAGGGCCCCGATGAGGCATTCACCGACGGCGGGATAGTGCTCGGGCAGGGTGCCGTACTTCCGGTGTCCACGGCCCAGGTGGGACAGGTACGCGGCCAGGGTGGCGGGGTCGTCCGCGTGGGTCGCGGCGGTGAGCAGCGCCTTGAAGAGGCGGTCGCGCTGAGTGTCCATGGCAGCGGGGAAGAGCGCGCGCAGGTCGGGGTGGCGGAGGAAGAGCAGGGAGTAGAAGTGCGAGGTGACCTTGTCGGCGATCGGCTCGATCTCCGCCATGGTGCGCCGCAGGAGCCCTACGTCGGACGTGTCCTCGGGGGCCGGAGCCGGAGCCGTGGCCGGGCCGGGGGTTGGAGCCGGGGCCGGGGCGGCGGCCTGGGGCGGGGCCTGCCGCTGGGGCGGAACCTGGGCGGGTGAATCGGGTGCCGTGCCACTCCGGTCGGCGCCGCTGCCCACGAGCCGTATCTGCGTGAAGGGTCGGCCCGGTGTGCGGCCCTCGGTGTCCCGGTGCCCGTCCTGCTGGCCTTCCCGCTCGCCGCCGTGCTGCGCGTTCCGGTGATGCGGCGGGCTTGTTCCGAACCAGCCGGCGCTCCGACTGCCGCCGCCGGAGCTGTCACCGGATCTGTCGCCGGCAGCGGACCTGGTGGTCGGAGCATCCATCGGTTTGCCTCGCCTCGAACGTCTATCGGTCGTCTGCGTACAGGGGGTCCAGGTGTGCCCCGATCTCCCTCTCCGTATCGGAAGTCCCGGTGTTCCACCCGAGCTTTCACATCCCATGACAGGCACCCGCACTTGCTATGCGACGGCACCCGAACCGTTCGAACGAGTTCGACCCTACCCCGCCTGCACGCAGCCATGAACGTCCCCTTAAGCCGCTACGGCGCCACGGCATCGAAGCAGGTCAACGCGGGTGCACGGACGATCAACCCGGGTCCCGCGATGAGTTACCGACGAGTTCGAGTGACATGGAAAGGCATTCGCCACAGACTCAAGTGGAAATTCCCGACGGGAAATACGCAGGGCAGCCCGAACCCCTCACAACCACGTTCGAATTCTTCACCTCCTCCACATACACGCGGCCAAACGGTCCGCCGCCCCGCCCGCCCGGCTGAGGCGATGGAGCGGCTGTGGATCGTGGACGGCACGCCGATCCCGGTGTGGGAACGGATAGTCGGAGCGCCCTCGCGCCACTACCGGTTCTCGGCGACGTGCGGGTCATCATCGACGCCGAGATCACCAAGCTGGTCATCGCCGCGGCCCTGCCGGTGACTGGCAACGACGCGCAAGCGTGGCGGGACTCCGGCCCGGCCGACCGCGACGGCGTGACCGTCCTCGGTGACGGTGCCGATGTCGACACCGGACTCGTCGACCCCCACCGCAAACGCCCGGGACGAGCCCTCCCTCCCGGCGACGCACTACAAGATCCTCCGCGACACCCGCCGGCGCGGCAACGGCCTCCACCACGCGGTCCAGGCTGTCGCCCACACGCACAACCTCTGCTCAGCCTCGTCGGATGATGATCCGGTTCTCGTTGAAGTGCTCCCAGTCCAGCATCAGGTGGAAGCGCTCGTGGTCCTTGAGGTCCTCGAGGAGGATCTGTGCTCGTTCGGTTCCGCGCTCAAAACGGGCCTCGCCCGCGCGGAACAGCCGGCCCAAGGCGTGGCGGACGTCGTCCTCGCTGAGTTCGACGGCCTTGGCCAGCCGGTCGACAGACGTGAAGACCTCTGCCGGGTGGCCCAGGCCGTCCTCGAGGTAGTCGATCAGAGCCTGCTCGGCCGGCCCGCTCTCCCAGATCCGCTTGCCCTCGACGACCCTGGCTCGCTCTTCTTCGGACAGTGGCAGGACGGTCTCCGGTCCCGGGATGAGGTCGGGCATGGACCACACCCCGTCCTGCCGGCGGGCGATGCCGAGGGCAACCATGATGTCGGCGAGCTCGCGGATCGTGGTCGGGACGGGAAATCCGGCGGCCCGTAGCAGTTCCTCACACCGGGCCTGGTGCTCCTCGGTCTCGGCAAGGATCTGAGCCTTCTCCGCCTCGGTCTCGGCGTAGTCCGACTCGTCCGAGTCCGTCCACAGGACAGGCGAGTCGAGGGAGTCGCCGGGCTTCCCGAGGAAGGCGCTGTGCTCGCCCTGGAAGATCTGCTCCAGGACCTCGTCGATGGTGCCGCGCAGCTCCCGAACCGCGGCCGTGCCGAAGAGCATGGCCAGTGCCATCGACTGGTACTGGGGCAGGTAGCTCGGCCAGCCGCTGGCGAACCAGCCGTTGTGCAGGGACAGGTAGCCGTCGCCGCTGTCCTGGTTGGTGTCCTGGTCGACAGTCACGCGTCTCCTTGCCGGGTCGCGCCCCGGCGCATGCGCCGCTGCCCGGGACATCGGGAATCTGGGGCCATCCTGGCGGGCCTGGTGGGCGTTGGGGCGTGGGATCCGGCCGGATTCACCTTCAAGGCGTCAGAATCCGGGAACTTGTGCGTACCGGTGATGACGTCGGCCCAGGAGGCGACGACCAACGCCGCGGCGCCGGGAACGCGGCGCAGAGCGTAACGCCGGTAGGTGACCCGCACCCAGGACGGCCGCAGGACGCGCGGGCCCGTCCGCTCCAGACCCGCACAGGCCACCACGGGCCCGTCGAAGAGGGCCGGGTTGACCTGGACAGCCTCGTCCCACACGCGGTCTCTGGCCGCCTCATCCGAGGGTGACCGCGGCGGCTCCTCCGCCTCCGCGAGCTCGAGCCGTTCAACGTCGACGAGTCGGTCAGGAGGCGAAACGCGTCACGTCGGGGATCCGGCAGGTCACGGGGACGTTGACCTGAGTGAGGCTCTGGGCGCGTTCGTGAGCGACCTGCCCGGAGGCCAGGCGGGTGATGCTGGCGTTGGCCTCCGCGAGCCGCTCACCGGACGGTCCTACGAACTCGACGCTGATGACGTAGTTGCCGGCCTTGCTGCTGCGGTGGGTGACGCCCAGATCAGCATGGGCCACGACTGCTCGCCGCCGCCTACCTGCTCGGCGGTGCCTTCAAGGTGATCACGCCGAAGGAGAAGATCGCCGCCAGTGGCCCCAGCGCCCGCCGGGCCGAGGACTTCAGCGCCGACGGCATCAAGACCATCAGAGCCCTCGAAGTGCTGGCCGCGGTGGGCCTGGTCCTGCCGGCCGTGCTCGGCAACGCACCGGTTCTGGTCCCGCTGGCGGCCCTCGGCCTGGTGCTGATGATGACCGGCGCGGCGATCACCCGCATAAGGTGTCACGAGACCACGTTCATGGTGGTGGACCTGGTCTATCTCGCTCTGGCCGCCTTCGTGATGTGGGGCCGCTACGGCCCCGAGTCCTTCACGGCCTGACTGGGGCATCGTCCGGCAGCGGAGGCGCTTCGTTCACCGCAACGGGTCACGACAGGCTGTCAGACGCGGGACGGCCGGCACGCTGACACCACAGATTGTGCCTTCTCGACGGAGTGCGGGCAGGCGACAGGCAGGAGAACGGTGAAGACCATACGACAGACCCTGGCGGACATCATGGACGCCGCGGCGAACGGGAACTTCCCGGTACCCGACGGCGGCACCACCGTGGTACCCGCCCCGAACCGACGCGACACCGGAGTGCTCGCCTTCACCGCGCACTCGGTCGTGTTCACCGACGAGGACCCCAGCTGGGTCCACGAGACGCTGGCGGCGATGGGCTGCGACGAACTGGCCGCCACCATGAACCCGCGGTTTCTGAGCGCCCTCCTCGACCGGACAGGACGATCCACCGACACGATCGACCTCCTGACCGTCGCATCCTCCCTCCCCGGCCGCCCCGCCCTGGACCTGCGGGAGATCACCGATCCGGTCCATCCCAGAGTGGTTCGCGCGCGCCGGCGGCGCGACGGCGTACGTGCGTGGGCCGCCGACGGCGGAATCCTTGTCCTCGGCCGTGGTGTCGCCGGCCGCTGGGAGACGGCGATCGAAGTGGACGAGGACGCGCGACACCGCGGTCTCGGCAGGGAACTGGCCACTGCTGCCCGCCACCTCGTACCTCCGGGCGAGTCGGTCTGGTCGCAGCAGGCGGCCGGCAATGCCCGCAGCGTCCGCGCCTTCCAGGCAGCCGGATATCGCCCCGTGGGCGCGGAGGCACTGCTCCTGCCGGCATAGGGCGTGGGTGACGGCCTGGCGCAGGCTGCGGGACTGGACCGGCCGGCGCCTGGCCACGCCTGCACGTCGCCCTGCTGGCCGAACTTTGCCACGCCGGCCTGCTGGACTCGCCGGTCGACCACTCGAACTGGCCTGCGGCCTGCTACGCATGCGCCGGCTCCCGCGGACGGCCATACGCTGTGTCAGTAGGGAGGCGAGCCTCAGACCCATTCGCGTCGTGCGCTTCCGAGCGGTGAGGACCACACGATGGTCGTCGAATCCCGTGTCGGTACTCCTGGGTGTCTGACGTTGGGTGAAGTGCGGCGGCCGCTCCGAACGGGGCGTCAGGGCCGGTTGGCCGGCACGGTGTCCTTGGCCACCAGTACGTCGCCGGCCCAGCAGAGCCGGTAGAGGTCGACCTGGTCCAGCAGGTCGCGGCCGGAGCGGTAGAACTCGCAGTGGGTGCCGGGTGGCCGGGGCGCGGAGCGGGCGTGGTCGGGCGGGTAGGGGAAGGCGCGGGCCGGCAGCACACCGGCGAATTCGGCGCGGGGGCGGCCGGGCTCCAGCTCGTCGAACCGGGACGGCGGCAGCACGCTCGTCGTCAGTTGCCAGGCGAGGTAGACGGCGGCGGGTACGAAGAACGCGGCTGCGGCCACGGGTGCCGCGAAGGCGACGACCGAGCGGCCCCGGGCGGCGCGCCGGGCATCCGCGAGCCGTTTCGCGGACTCCATGCCGGTTCCGGTTCGTGTTCCCGTGCCCAAGTTGTTGGCGTGAACGGCCGAGGGGTTCTCGCTGGTCCGCTCCGAAGCGTCGTCGGCCGGCATTCCGGGCCCCGTAGCCGGGGTCACGGGCACGGCCGGAGCGTGGTGAGGCAGGACGGCGGTCACGCGGAACCCGCCGTCGTGCGGGCCGGTCCGCAACGAACCGCCCAGGACCGTGACCCGCTCCCGGAGGCCCGTCAGCCCGTGCCCTCCTGTGCCGGCCTGGGTGCCCTCCGCCTGGTGCGTCGGATCGTCGGCCGGCGGGGCGGCGCTCTCGACGCTGACCCTGGTGCGGTCGGCCTCGTGCGTGATCCCCACCCGTATGGACGCGCCCGGCGCGTGCTTCACGGCGTTGGTGAGGGTTTCCTGCACCACCCGGTACATCCCGCGCTCGACCAGGGGCGACAGCGCCGGCACGGGCCCGCGCCGTTCCCACCGCACCGGCACCCCTGAGGCGACCGCGCGGCTGATGAGGTCCTCTACGGTGTCCCCGACCGGCAGGCCGGTGCTCGCGCTCGTTCCCGTCCCCGGCGGGTCGCGCAGGACGGCGACCGTCTCCCTCAGCTGCTCGACGGCGTCCGCGATCGTCCCGCGCAGTTCGGCGAGGTCGGCGCGGTCGCGTTCGGTGAGGTCGGGCGAGAGCTCCAGGGCCCCGGCCCGCAGGGCGACCAGGCTCAGGACGTGGCCGAGGGAGTCGTGCATGTCGGCTGCGATGTCCGCGCGCTCGGTCAGCCGCGCCCGCTCCGCGACCAGGTGTTGCCGTTCCTCCAGACTCCGGGCCAACCGCCATCCTTCCCGTACGAGTTCCCTCCGGCCGCGCCAGTGCCGTCCGGCCAGCCACGGCGGCAGGAGGGCGGCGGGCAGTACGGTCAGCGTGTAGAACCACCACACGGCCTGAGTCCGCAACACTGCGCACATCGCGATGTCGAGCAGGAGGCACCCGGCGAGCACCAGGAGCGGGCCTCGTGCCGTGGCGACCCGAGCGCCCATCAGACAACTCAGGGCGGCCAGCGACAGGACTTGTGCGTTGGCGGGGGTCGCGGAGTCGGCCAGTCCCAGCGCGCACAGCCCGTTGACGAGGAACACCGCGGCCGCGGGCCGACGGCGGGAGAGCGGCACGGCCACCGCCAGGAGCGCCAACGGGAGCAGGAGGTCCAGGACCGGCGAGGCCGCGCTCGCGTCCCGGAACCCGTAGCCGGTTGCGGCGGCAAGCGCGCACCACAGGGTCACGTCGCCCAGAACGGGTCCAGCCGGGAGTATGCGCGATGGCAGCATGGTGCGTCGACCGTCCTTCCGATGGATGTCCTCACCCGCCCGGTCGATTCTGTGCGACGGGCCCGGACGCACGACGAACGGGGTGCGCCCAGGGAGGCGCCCGGGACGGTCCCGGCACAGGGTCGGGCGTCCGGGCCCACGCTCACGCGTCACGCGTCACGCGTCACGCGTCCCGGCGGCGCAGCACGTACAGACCGACCAGCTGAGCGCCAGTTGCCCACGCCGCCACGATCAGGGCCGCCGTCGCGGGCGCGTGCGGGGCGTCTGTTCCGACGCGCATGAAGTGGTCGCCCGCTCCATGCGGCAGAACGTCGTTGACGGCCGCGAGCGTCAAGCCGCCAAGCCCGAGGAGCACGCTCGGCAGTCCCCACAGCAGGGTCGCCAGGATCGACAACGCGCCCGCGGGATGACGCGTGGCGAATGCCACCCCGACAGTCAGCACGGCCACGAGCGCCTGGTAGAGGCCGACGGCCAGGACCTGCCCGACGGCTGTGCCGGCCTCGAAGGAGGCACGCCCGCCGAACGGCCCCCAGGCGACCGCCACACCCACGACCGCGCACGCGGTGCCGGCGACGAAGGCGACCGCGCCCGCCACCAGAGCCTTGGCCGCGTGGACGAGATGGCGCCGGGGCACCCACAGCAGTGACGCCCGCACGCTCCCTGTCGAGTATTCGGAGGTCACCGTGACCATGGCCAGCACGACCACGGCGAACTGGACGAGTACGGCGGAAGAGGCCGCCGCGTTCCCGACAGGCTGGACCGGATACTCGTTGATACGGGCGATCGAGGCGTAGTAGAAGGTGAACACCCCGGTCATCGCGAGACCCGCGACGAGGCAGAGGTAAGGGGTCCGGACCGACCACAGTTTGCTCCACTCCGAGGCGACCGCCCCGGCGAAGCCGCCGGCCGTGCCGCGGCCCAGGCCGTCGTGCCCTGCCCCGGGCAGGTCCGCCCGGTCACCGTCACCGCGCGCCGTCGTCGTGGTCACCGTCGTTCCCCCTTGCCGGCCGCGCGGGCCGTCCCCGTGTCGGTGCTGCGCACCGCGCTCGTGTCAGTGCCGCCCGTCGCGTACTCGACGCTGCGCGCGGTCAGGTCCATGTACGCCTGCTCCAGCGAGACCCGGACGTCGCCCAGCCCGTGCAGGCGGACGCCGCAGTGGTGGGCGAGGTCGCCGATCTCGGCGGCGCTGCGGCCCTCGACGGTGAGTTCGCCGGACTCGGACGTCTCGACGCTCACCCCACCGGCCGCCATCAAACGGCGGGCCAGCGTCGCTCGTTCCTCCGGGTCGGGCACCGAGGCGCGTGCCGACGCCGGGGAGGCGGCCGCGAGGAAATCCCTCATGGAGGTGTCCCTCAGGAGCCGCCCCCGTCCGATGACCACGAGGTGGTCGGCCGTCAGCTGCATCTCGCTCATCAGGTGGCTGGAGAGGAAGACGGTGCGTCCCTCCGCCGCCCGGTCGCGCACCAGCCGGCGGATCCACCGCACGCCGTCCGGGTCAAGGCCGTTGACCGGCTCGTCCAGGACGAGCACGGGCGGATCGCCGAGCAGGGCACCCGCCACTCCCAGCCGCCCGCTCATGCCGAGCGAGTAGGTGCCGGCCGGGCGCCGGGCAGCCTTGGCCAGGCCCACCAGCTCAAGGACCTCGTCCACGCGCCGTACCGGAATGCCGTTGGCCCGGGCTTGGGCGACCAGGTGGGCGCGGCCCGAACGGGCCGGATGGATGGCCCGGGCGTCCAGCATCGCCCCGACCGCGCACAGTGGCCGGCGCAGGGCCGCGTAGGGCCGGCCGGCGATCAGGGCCCGCCCGCGCGTGGGGTGGTCCAGGCCCAGGATCATGCGCATCGTGGTGGACTTCCCGGCCCCGTTGGGACCGAGGAACCCGGTCACGAGGCCGGCCCGGACGTCGAGTGTGAGATCGTCCACGGCGTGGGTGGCGCCGTAGCGTTTGGTGAGTCCTCGGAGGGTGATCACGGAGTTCCTTCGCTGTCGGTGGCCGAGCGCGGGAGTCGACGGCGGGCACGCACCGACCGACCCGCGGTGGGCCTCGCCCCAGGCGGCGGTCGCGCCGCGTTCCCGTACGGAAGCGACGCTAGAAGGACCCGCCGTCCGGGCCCATCGGTCGAAGGTCAGCAGCCTCCTGCCTTCCGTCAGGGGTGGGGCCCGCCCTGGGGCGGATCCGTGGAGCTCGCCGTTCGCACGGCGGTGCGCCGGCCGTAGGCTCAAGCGCGTGGACGAGACGACAACCGACAGCCGGCCGGTCCGGGTCCTGGTGGCCGACGACGAGGCGATGGTCCGGGCCGGGGTGCGGGCCATCCTGGCCCGCGACCCGCACGTCGACGTGGTCGCCGAGGCAGGCGACGGGGGCGAGGCCATCGCCCTCGCCCGCCGGCACCGGCCGGACGTCGTCCTGTTGGACATCCAGATGCCCGGCATGGACGGGCTGACGGCGGTGACGCGGCTCCACCGCGAGCTGACGGGTGTCGGTGTGATCATGCTGACGACGTTCGGTCAGGACGAGTACGTCACCCGTGCCCTGGAGGAGGGCGCCGACGGCTTCCTGCTGAAGGCTGACGACCCGCGAGAACTCCTCAACGGCGTAAGAGCGGTGGGAGCCGGCGGAGCGTACCTGTCCCCACGGGTCGCGGGCCGCGTCATCGCAGGGCTGCGCGCACACCGCGCGGCCCATCCCCACCGGCCACTGGACCGGCTCACCGAACGGGAGCGCGACGTGCTGGCCGGACTCGGAGCCGGGCTGTCGAACGCGGAGATCGCGAACCGCCTGCACCTGGTCGAGGGGACGGTGAAGGCACATGTCAGCGCTGTGCTCGGGAAGTTGGGTGCGCGAAACCGCGTGGAGGCGGCCATCTCCGCGTACCAGGCCGGCCTGGTCCCGGCGCGCCCCCGCTGACCACGTGCCGGGGTTCCCGGCCACGCTCCTCGAACTGCACCCCAGACGGCACGTGGCTGACCTGCCTGTTGTGTGAGTGCTGCCTGTAGCGGGTCAGCTGGTCACCGGTCTCGACCGTTCCGGCGAGTTTCGCCGGCCTGCCCGTGGAAGTGTCGGACGTCAGCCATAGGGTCAGCGCGCTACCTCTTGCTCAGAGAGAGCCCGGCGGTCCGTACACACCGGCCAGCTCAACCGCCAGACGTGCGAGTCGCTCCCTTGCCTCCGGCGGGTCCAGCACCTCGATGCGTGCCCCCAGCCCGGCCAGCTGTGTCGCGACGACCTCCGGCGTCGGCCCGTCGACCCGTATCTCCGTCCACCCGTCGGGGAGCACCGGACCGATGTGCAGGCGCCCGTCGAACAGCCGCTCCAGGATCGCCATGGCACCCGGCTCGGCCCGGGCCCGAACCGTCGCCGCGTACAGCCGCTCCTCAAAGCGCGCGGCGAACGAACGCCAGGCCGTCGGAAGGTCGAAGCCGGGCGGCCGTACGACGGGCTCGCCGGTTGCCTCGACCGAGGCGACCCGGCTGAGCCGGAAGGTTCGCAAGCCCCGCTCCGTCCCGGCGACGAGGTAGTCGTGACCGGCCTTCGCGACGAGCCCGAGCGGATGGACGGTTCGCACGCCGACCGGCTTGCCGGGCCCGGCGTACCCGAGCCGCACCTGGATCCCGTCCACCACGGCCCGCCGGAGCGCGTCGAGGTGCGGCCCGGTGGCCGTGACGTCGGCGCGCGACCAGGCTGTGCCGTCGGCAAGGCCGGCCCGCGACGCCGCCTCGGCGCCCGAACGCAGGGGTGCGGGCAGCGCACGTACCAACTTGCGGAGTGCTGTACGGAGTTCGGGCGTGGTGGACGCAGGGCCCGCGAGCAGGAACAGTGCCCGGATCTCCTCGGCGGTCAGCCCGGTGAGGTCCGTACGGGCGCCGCCGACCAGCGACCAGCCGCCGCCGCGGCCACGCTGCGAGTAGACGGGGATGCCGGCGGTGGACAGGGCCTCCAGGTCGCGGCGTGCGGTCCGTGGCGACACTTCGAGTTCGGCGGCCACCTCGGCCACGGTCACACGGGTGCGCGTTTGGAGGAACAGCAGGGTTGCCACCAGGCGATCGGCTCTCATGCCGGCCATTCTCTTCCGGAAAGTGGCCAGGAGATGACCTGTTCGGCTCCCAGGATGAGGTCATGACGCACACGGAGAACACCCCACGGTCCACTGCCGCCCCCGGCGCCACCGACGACCCTCGCCAGGGCCTGCTGAAGGCGATCGCGCTGGCCGGACGTACCGTCATCGCAGTCCGGCCCGAGCAGTTCGACGGGCCCACGCCCTGCGCCGAATTCACCGTCCGGATGCTGGCCGGGCACCTCGTCGCCGTCCTGCGCCGGATCGCCCTCGCCGGGCGCGGCGGCGACGTGATGAGTCTCCCCGCGGTCGCCGACGACCTCGCGGACACCGAATGGCAAGAGGAGTGGGACGCCGCGGTGCGTGAGGTCGAGGCGGCGTGGGCGGATCCCGAGATCCTGGGCCGGACACTGACGCTGCCGTTCGGTCGCATTCCGGGTGCTGCCGCCGCAGCCGTCTGGACCTCGGAATTCACCGTGCACACCTGGGACATGGCCACCGCGACCGGCCAACTCCCGGACTGGGACCCCGAGCTCGTGGCGATTTCGTACGACGCCATGAGGCGCGGGCTGCCCACCGGGCCGCGTGACGGTACGCCGTTCGGGGCCGCGGTGGACATCGACGCGGACGCGCCGGCCATCGACCGCCTCGTGGCGTGGTGCGGACGCAAGCCGTAATCAGCATCCGAAACAGGGAGGACGGCCCCATGGCTGGGGTCGCCCTCCCTGCGCGTCCGGGCAGGACTGCGCCACGACCCGGCGGCCGGCGGCGACGTTGCACTCCTTCTCGCGGACCACGAAGGCCCCGCCGCTGTTGAGCGGCGGGGCAAGTGGAGCTACTGACGAGCCTGTCGGTGGTGCACCGCCGCAGGTCGTGTCCGGACAAGGAGCTCCGAGACGGTCCCCCGCACCCGGGGAACTACCTCGGGGCTCGGTGCCGTTCTCCCGGCATGAACTCCGTACGGGAAACCCCCGACATCCTGCGTTACACCGCCTTCTCCGACGATCCCGAGGGAGGCAATCCCGCCGGAATCGTTCTCGACGCCGCGGGCCTCGGCGACGAGGAGATGCTGGCGATCGCCGCCGAAGTCGGCTACAGCGAGAGCGCGTTCCTGACAGCGCCGTTCGAGGGAGCGGGCTCCGGCGCTGCGGAAGCCGAGCGCGCGTACACCATCCGCTACTTCAGTCCCAAGGCGGAGGTGCCCTTCTGCGGTCACGCCACCGTCGCGACGGCCGTGGCCCTCGCTGAGCGCATCGGCCCCGGCGACCTGGTGTTCACCACGCGTGCCGGGACCGTGCCGGTCACCGTGACGCGGGAGGGCGGGGCGCTGCGGGCCACGCTCACGAGCGTCGAGCCGCACATCGAGGAGATAGCGGCCGATGACCTGGCAGAGGCACTCGCCGCGCTCGACTGGCCGGCCGGCGACCTCGATCCTGCCCTGCCTCCCCGCATCGCCTTTGCGGGCGCCCGCCATCTGGTCCTGGCCGCCGCGACCCGAGAGCGCCTGGCCCGCCTGGCATACGACTTCCCCCGCCTTGAGTCCCTGATGCACCGGCTCGACCTGACGACGTTGCAGTTGGTCTGGCGCGCCTCTGCGGAGGTGTTCCACGTCCGCGGCCCGTTCCCGGTGGGCGGTGTGGTGGAGGACCCGGCGACCGGGGCGGCGGCGGCCGCCTTCGGCGCGTACGCCCGTGAGCTCGGACTCGTGCCCGAGGCGACGGTCCTCACCCTCCACCAAGGGGAGGACATGGGGCGTCCTGGCGTTCTGACGGTGGAACTGCGGGCGGGCGACCGGCGGATCAGGGTCGGCGGCACAGGGACCCGCATCCCGGCCTGATCCCATCGCTACCGGTCCACGTCTCGTTCCCGGCGCAGCAGCCGCCAGGGACGAGGCGCTCCGCGTGTGAACGGTCCAGAGGCGCGAAGGGTCGCCTGAGGAAGCCGAGAGGGAGGGGTCCGTGGGGAGCGGGGAGCGGGACGGGTGACAGCGCCCTCGCCCCCCAGTGCAAGGGGCGCAGTGGCGGACTGGCCTGCGATGATGATGGCGTGCCAGAGCCAGGGACCACTGCCGTCGTCATTGCCTTGCCCGATGCCGCCCCGCTCCTCGATGCGGCGTGGCGTATCGACCCTGCGCTGGTGCGTCGTGGGGTGCCGGCGCACGTCTCGCTCCTCTATCCGTTCGTGCCGGAATCGGCGCTGACAGATCAGGACGAGCAGGGCGTGCGTTCCCTGGCCGCGAGATTTCCGGCAGCTGATCTGCGCTTGGAGGAGGTCGTGACGGCGTCCGGCTTCGTCGCCGTCACCGTTCCGGGACTCCAACCGATCGTCGATGCGTTCCGCGGCCAGTGGCCCGGGTCGCGCCCGTACAGGGGCCGCTTCGGGGCGCGGCCCGCCGCCCATGTCACGGTCGCCATGGGTGCGGACGACCCGACAGCTGCAGCCCATGTCCGCGCTGCGATCGGCAGCCTGCTGCCGCTGGACACCCGTGCGGCGGCGGTCCAGCTGGTGGTGCTGACGGAGGAAGGCTGGCAGCCGCGCTTCACCGTGCCGCTCGGCGTCCCGGACGGGCCGTAGACACCGCCCAACCCGCCCGACGCCGGGGCAGGGGCGCCGCGTCCGCTGCCCCGGCAAGATCCTCGGCCGCGCCCTGGGCCCCCGCGACCTCCTGAAGTTCCTGCGGCGGGACTGGACCCGGAAAACGTCCGCCTGGACGACCCGCTGCTCAGCACAGCGCTGCGGGCCGCCACCCGGCGAGTGCGGCGGCGTGCGCTGCTGCCCTACTGCTGTCAGCGGGGCATCGCAGGCCCGTTCGCCTTCTTCGGCTACTGCGCCCCGCCGTCGGTCGCCCTTGGCTGAGGGTGATCCCCGATCAGCGGCGGCCGGTGGCCAGGACGACGAGGAACTGGCCGCCGCCCGCCTGGATGTCGGCGGTCACCGGCAGCCCGGGTAGCAGGCGGGAGAACCGGTCCACCAACCAGTCCGCCGCCTCTTGGGCGTCCTTCCTGGTCGGACAACGGCCCACCGTCTCGCGGCCCCCCTTGCGCTCCAGCCTGTCGGCGACGGCCATCAGCGGCGCGGGTTCGACTACGTACAGGCGCTCCGGCCAGGCGATGACGACCTTGACCGCACCCTTGCGGCTGTTGCACCCGCGGTGCGCGAGCCGCTCGGCGACCTTGGCCTTCCGGTCGGCGGTCCGGCTGTCGACACTGGGCCCCCGCTGGTCGTTCACCGACTCGTCGGGGTCGACCGGCTCGTCACACACCCAGCACCGCCAGCCGTCGCGCTCGGCCACATCATCAAGAAGACTCATCCAAGCAAACTAGCCTGCCCGGCCGCCACCCGCGCACCAGGGCCCCGGCAAGGTCGCAACACCGGCCAACAGCGCTGCAATACAAGGCCGGCGCGTGTGCGCAGCAGGCGGAACGCGTGATGTGCCAAGTCCAGCGGCAAGTGCAACTCGGTCTCCACGGTGAAGACGGCGTCCATGAGCAGGCGCAACCGACCAGCTCGTCGCGACCCTGCGGCTGCTGACCCTGCCGCCGGCCAAGGAAGTACCGACCGACGAAGTCCCCGAGATCGACGGGGCCCCTGGCGGCACCCTGCCGGGGTTCGGCATCCTGGCCGACAAGCTCAACGAGCAGCCGCTCTTCCTCGGACTCAAGACCGACGTCCACATCCGCGACCACTCGTTCGTGCCCTCCGTCAGCGCCGTCCCCATCCGCGACGTGACCACCGACGCCGACCTGTACGTCGACATCGACGGCCTCGAACCGCAGACGAGCGAGCTCGACGACTTCAGGCTCGCTTCGCAAAACGAGCCGCACACCCTGATGACCACCGAGCTCGGCGGCTGGATCGTCGAGCAGATCGGGAAGCTGGGCCAGGGCCTGCCGGAAAATGCTGGTCACAGCCACTCGTTGAGGACTGTGATCAGCACGGTTGCCTCGCAGCGAACGTCGAGCGTGTCGTATCGCGTGGCCCCCACCTGGTGGCGCCTGAGGCGGTTGATCCCCCAATCAACGGCATAGCGTTCGCGGTAGTCAGTCACGTCGAACTTCGGGCCCACCGCCTCGGAAGCCGAATTTCCGGCGGTTGCGGACCCGGTCCGCCGCAACCGGGACGGTCGCTTCGATGCCCCGTCTCAGCTCCAACGGGGCCAGCCCGAAGATCCTCCAGGTCTCCGAGGGCCTCACCTACACCCTCGACCTGACGAAGAGCGGCGCGGACCGCGTGGTCGCCGACACCATCAAGCTGAACGGCGAGGCGATCGACCCGGCGCGCACCTACCGCGTCGCGATGAACGAGTTCCTCGCAGGCGGCGGCGACGGCTTCGCGGCCCTCGGCCAGGGCACGAACAAGGTGGTCGGCGCCTTCGCCCTGGACCTGCTCAACGCCTACCTGGCGGCCCACTCCACGGCCGCGCACCGCTGGCCCCGCCGGCGACGGACCGGATCACGATCATCCAGTAACTCCCTCTGGACGAAGGGGCGGTGCGCCTACGGGCCTGCCGCCCTTTCTCGTCGGCTCCCGCACGGGCCGGCCGACCCGATCCGGCCGACCGACCGACCGGATCCAGCCCATAGAGTAGGCAGCTGATAGCTGGACGCACCCCCTTAGCAGCCCTTGAGGAGCCCGCCGGGTGAGCAACGTACTGAGTATGAACAGCGTCCGGGGAAGGGTCCAGGACCCGGGGACGGTCAGGGATTCGATCGACTTCACCGACGGTTCGGGACCGGCCCGCGTGGTCGCGCACCCGGAGCGCGAGCTGCCGCCGGGCGGCATACCCGCCTATCTCGCGGCCCGCAAGAGCGGCGCCCGCGCCTTCGTGCTGTGGGCCGACGAACACCGCCGGGAGCGGGTGGCCACGGTGGTGACCCAGTCCGCCGCCGGCGGTGTCGCCACCTTCCAGGTCCTCGGCGCGCACGGCGAGCACATCGGCACGATCGTGCGCGAGAAGGCGTTCCGAGGCAGGGGCCTTCGCACGCGCTGGACCGTGACCCCGCCCGGCGGCCCCGATGCGGTGGGCTACAAGGGCCGGATCGTGTGGTGGTTCGTGTGGTGGCTGTGTCTGCCCCTGATGGTGCTGATCGTCCTCTTCTCCATCCTCGACAGCTCCCCGAGCGTGGGCGGTGCCGCGCGCGGCCCCCGGCGCATCCGATGGCGTGCGGGCGGCAGGATGCCCCTGGAGTTCAGGTCCGGCGGCGACAAGCTGCACCTGCACGAACCGGACCTGGACTGGCGGCTCGGGGCCGCGCTGGTCGCCCTGGTGCGCAGCTTCAGCTCCATCAGGTGGGACGCCATGAAGAAGTGAAGGGTGGTGCTCGGGGGCCGCGCACAGTAGAACTGGTCCCATGTCCGACCAGCAGCCTCCCTCACACTGGCCCCGGCCGCCCGGCGTGTACGCGCCACCGCAGGCCCGTGAGGTCACCGCTTCCTACCGGCGGTGGGCGGGCGTTCTCACCTGGACCGCCGTCGTCGTCGCCGCCCTCATGGCGGTCGCGCTCGTGGTGAGCATCGTCTTCCTCGTATGGGCGGACCAGGACACGCGGAACGCCGCCTACGGCTACCTCGCGCTCGTTCTCTGGGTCGGGATCGCCGCGGGCGTCCCGGTCCTGATCGGGGTCGCGGTCCCCGCCCGAGGCATGAGGCGTCGGGTGCGGCAGCAGAGCCGGGCGGGGAACGCGCCTTCGTAGGACGCCGCCGGGTGTGCAGGCCGGGGCCGGTGCTCCCGGACCTCCCGGTCAGGCGGCGGTTCGCGTGTCCTCGGTTCGGCGCGTGCGGTCCAAGACGAAGCGTCTGGCCGCGCGGGGCTGGCTTGCCGAGGACACCTCGGGCTCCTTCAGCATCGCTGTTTCGCGAGGCGGCGGCTCATGACCATGGTCATCGACCACAGCACCATCGCCTCGGCCGTTTCGGTCCGCCCCTCGTAGTGGCGTGTCAGGCGGCGCGAGCGCATCAGCCACCCGAACGTCCGCTCCACCACCCACCTGCGGGGCAGCACCACGAGACCCGACAGGTCCGCATCGCGTTTGACGACAGTGAGCGCGAGACGCAGTGCCTTCGCGGCGAAGTCGGCCAGGGGTCCGGTGTAGCCGCCGTCGGCCCAGACCCGCTCGAGCAGGAAGAACCGCTCGGTCAGCCGGGCCGGCAGAACCTGCGCCGCCTCCCGGTCGGTCACGTTCGCCGCCGTGACCATGACCGCCAGCAGCAGCCCTGTCGTGTCGACCACGATGCGCCGCTTGCGGCCGTTTATATCTACTGCCAAACCAGAAGCGCCGGCCACGGTCGGTCGCACCGCCGAGGGCAGGCCAAGGTAGCCGAAGTCAACACCGCGGCAGCGGCAATGCAGCGTCGGACGAGTCGTGCTCGGCGGAACGGCCGCGCGTCAGGTCTTCGCCGACGGACTGGCTGCGTGGCCGAATCGTGGTCGCTTCCGCTGGTCAGCGACCACGCGAGGCGTGCACCACCACACACGAAGAAGCTGCTGCCTATTCTGCAGCGACCTCACCGCGCGAACTTGCCCGATGTAAAGCGCGACCCACACCCGGGCCTGATGATGACCGGCAGCGCGAGGGAGCGTGCTCCCGCCCACGCCCGGCCTGCCGCACATGCACGGGTTCCGCGCTCCGTAGTCAGCACCAAGTCGGCACGGGAGAGGTGGGCGGGTGCTGACATGGGGTTTCGGTCAGCACGAAACCAGCACGGGAGTCAGCACCGTGCCACCAGATCATGACCGATCGGAGCAACTCGGGCAGCTACACCTCCGGCGCGTTGAAGCCTTCGGCGCGGCCACAGTAGGAGGTCATGGCGACTGGGCGCATGCGACGACCTCGAACTATGGTGTCCCACCACATACGCCCCTGACCTGCGACTTCCTACGGTGTGGCGACACCGAAACGTCCCCGTACCTGCCTGGAAGTGGTGCACATGGCCGCCGCAACACCCTCCCCGACGCCACCCAACTCCCTCAAGAAGATCGTCGCCGCCAGTCTCATCGGGACCACCATCGAGTGGTACGACTTCTTCCTGTACGGGTCCGCCGCGGCGCTCGTGTTCAACAAGCTGTTCTTTCCCGACTCGGATCCGCTCGTCGGGACCCTGCTGTCCTTCCTGACCTACGCGGTCGGGTTCGCCGCGCGGCCCCTCGGGGCGCTGGTGTTCGGGCACTACGGGGACCGGCTCGGGCGGAAGAAGCTGCTGGTCCTGAGCCTGCTGCTGATGGGTGGGGCGACGTTCGCGATCGGGCTGCTCCCGACGCACGCGACGATCGGGTCCGCCGCTCCCGTGCTGCTGACCGTGCTGCGGCTCGTGCAGGGCTTCGCGCTCGGTGGTGAGTGGGGCGGGGCCGTCCTGCTCGTGTCCGAGCACGGGGACGCGAAACGGCGCGGTTTCTGGGCCTCGTGGCCGCAGACCGGCGCGCCGGCCGGGCAGCTGCTCGCGACCGGTGTCCTCTCCGCACTGACCGCGCTGCTCTCGGACGCCGCCTTCGTCTCCTGGGGCTGGCGCGTTCCGTTCCTGCTCTCCGGCGTCCTGGTGGTCGTCGGCCTCTGGATCCGGCTCTCGGTCGACGAGTCGCCCGTCTTCAAGGCGGCCCTCGCCGCCGCCGAGGAGCGCAAGGCCGTCGCCGGGCAGGTCGAGAAGATGCCGCTGGTCGCCGTCCTGAAGCACCACTGGCGGGACGTGCTGATCGCCATGGGCGCCCGCATGGCGGAGAACATCTCGTACTACGTGATCACCGCGTTCATCCTCGTGTACGCGACCACCCAGGTCGGCCTGTCCAAGCAGACCGCCCTCAACGCCGTCCTCATCGCCTCCGCCGTCCACTTCGCGGTCATCCCGCTCTGGGGCGCGCTCTCCGACCGTCTCGGCCGCCGTCCCGTGTACCTGATCGGCGCGGTCGGTGTCGGCGCCTGGATGTTCCCGTTCTTCGCCCTCATCGACCGGGGCACCTTCGGCAGCCTGCTGCTCGCGGTGACCGTCGGCCTCGTGTTCCACGGGGCGATGTACGCGCCGCAGGCCGCCTTCTTCTCCGAGATGTTCGCGACCCGGATGCGGTACTCCGGTGCCTCCATCGGCGCCCAGTTCTCCTCCGTGGCCGCCGGCGCGCCCGCCCCGCTCATCGCGACGGCCCTCCTCAACGACTACGGCGACTCGACGCCCATCGCCCTCTACGTGATCGCCGCCGCGCTGCTCACCGTCGTCGCCATCGCGTGCGCCCGGGAGACCCGCCACCGGGACCTCGGGGAGATCGAGGAGCGGACCCCCGCCGATTCCCGGGTCCGCGCCGACGTCTGACCCCGGGCGAACCACCCGGCCCGGTGCCCCGCTCGGCGAGAGCGGGACACCGGGCCGGGTGTCTCACTTTCCGGTGACGGCGTCCGAGAGCGCGTGCAGGCGCAGCGCCAGCTGGATCTCCAGGGCGCGGGACGGGGACTGCCAGCCGGGGCCGAGGAGTCGGCCGACGCGTTCCAGGCGCTGGGCCACCGTGTTGACGTGGACGTGGAGTTCGTCCTTGGTACGGGCCGGGCTCATGCCGCTCGCGAAGTAGGCGTCCAGGGTGCGGACCAGGTCGGTGCCGCGGCGCCGGTCGTAGGAGACGACCTGGCCTATCGTCCGGTCGACGAAGCCGTCGATGTCCCGGCCGTCGGCGAGGAGGAGACCCAGGAAGCCGAGGTCCTCGGCCGCCGCGCCCTGGCCCGAGCGGTGCAGCAGGAGGAGCGCGTCGAGGCAGCGGCGGGCCTCCTGGTACGCGACGGCCACCCGGTCCGGCCGGTCGAGGGGTGCCCGTACGGGGGCGGAGGCGCCGACCGTGACCGGTTCGCGCAGGGTGCCGCCGAGGCTCCGCGCGGTCTGACGGGCCAGCTCGGCGGCGCTCTCGCCGGGGCCGAGCGGCAGCAGCAGGACCGTACCGCCGTCGCGTGCCGAGGCCAGTCCGTGGCGGGTGGCGGCCAGGTGGGTGGCGGCCGACCACAGGCGCTGGCGGTCGGCGCTCTCACGGCCGCCCGCGTCGGGGTCGGCCGTGCCGCCGGCCCGGTCGACGCGGGCGGCGAGCACGACGTGCGGGGCTTCGCTGTCGGTACGGAGCCGGGCCGCGCGCTCCTTGAGCAGGCGGCGGTCCCGGTCGGGGGCGTCGAGGAGGTCGTCGAGGAGTTCGCCCCGTACCCGCTGTTCGGCCTCGCCCGCGGAACGGCGGGCGAGCAGCAGGAGGGAGGTGACGAGGGCGGCCCGCTCCAGGGTGCGCTGGTCGACCGGGTCGAGGTCGGGCTGCCCGTGGAGGACGAGGGCCCCGAGGCTCTCCCCGCCCGCGGAGACGGCGGCCACCCAGTCGTCGCCCTCGCGGACCGCGTGGCCCCCGGCACGGCGGGCGGCTCCGGCGCCCTCGTCGCTGAACTCGACGGTGCCGCCGAGGACTTCGGAGACGGCGTCGGCCACGTCGTGGACGCCGCCGCCGTGCAGGACGAGTTCGGAGAGCCGGTCGTGGACCTCGGAGGCCCGTTCGATGACGCCGCTGTGCTCGCGGATGATGTCGTTGGCACGCTCCAGCTCTGCGAGGGCGGAGCGGGTCTCGGCGAGGAGGTTGGCCGTGTCGATGGCCACGGCGGCGTGCGCGGCGAAGGAGCCGAGCAGCGCGACCTGTTCGCGTTCGAAGACCCTGGCCCTGCGGTCGGCGGCGAAGAGGACGCCGATGACCTGGCTGCCGAGGCTGAGCGGGACGCCGAGGATGGCGACGAGGCCCTCGTCCCGTACGGCCGTGTCGATGGTCCTGGTGTGCTGGAAGCGCGCGTCGTCGAAGTAGTCGTCGGTGACGTACGGGCGGGCGGTCTGGGCGACGAGGCCGCCGAGCCCCTCCCCCATGCCCAGTCTGAGCTGCTGGAAGCGCGCGGAGACCGAGCCCTCGGTGACCCGCATGTACGTGTCTCCGGCGGCGGGGTCGTTGAGGCTCAGATACGCGACCTCGGTGCCGAGGAGGGAGCGGGCGCGCTGGACGATGGCGCGCAGCACCGCGTCGAGGTCGCGGAGTCCCGCGAGGTCGTGGGCGGTGGCGAAGAGCGCGGACAGTTCCGCCTCGCGGCGCCGCCGCCCCTCCAGCTCGGCCCGGACGCGCAGGGCGAGCTGCTTGGCCTCTTCGAGCCCGGCCAGCGCCTCGGGGCCCGCGCCGCTCGCACGGGCGAGCAGCACGGGCCGGTCGTATGCCTCCGTGGCCGCTCCCCGGGCGAGGAGTTCCAGGTAGGAGACGTGTTCGTGGGACATGGACACAGGGATACCTGCCGAACGTGTGGTCGCACCACCCCTGTGGACGACCTTCACAGGGACGTCCTTCAGTGGGCGGTCCAGCCGCCGTCGAGGGTGAGGGAGGTGCCGGTGATGAACGAGGCGTGGTCGGTGCAGAGGTAGAGGACGGCTTCGGCGACCTCCTCCGGTTCGATGAGGCGCTTGAGCGCCGAGTCCTTCAGCAGGACCTCGGAGAGGACCCGCTCCGGGGGGATGCCGTGGGCCGTGGCCTGGTCCGCGATCTGCCGTTCGACGAGCGGGGTGCGCACATAGCCGGGGTTGACGCAGTTGGAGGTGACCCCGTGCGGGGCGCCTTCGAGGGCTGCGGTCTTGGAGAGGCCCTCCAGGCCGTGCTTGGCGGCCACGTACGCGGACTTGAAGGGGGAGGCGCGCAGGCCGTGGACGGAGGAGAGGTTGACGATCCGCCCCCAGCCCTGGGCGTACATGTGGGGCAGGGCGCCCCGGATGAGCCGGAAGGGTGCCTCGAGCATCACGGTGAGAACGGTGTGGAAGACGTCCGGCGGGAACTCCTCGATGGGGCGGACGAGCTGGAGTCCGGCGTTGTTGACGAGGATGTCGGCGCCCGACGCGGCGGCCTCCGCCGCGTCGAGGTCGGTGAGGTCGAGGAGCCGTGGTTCGAGGCTCCCGGGGAGCGCCGCGGCCTCCTCGGCCAGGGTCTCCAGGCCGTCGGCGGCGCGGTCGACGGCTCTGACCCGGGCTCCTGAGGCGGCGAGCCGCAGCGCGCAGGCGCGCCCGATGCCGCCGGCCGCGCCCGTGACGAGCGCGGTGCGGCCGGTGAGGTCGAGGACGACGGCACGGGGCCGGGGTTCGGCGGAGACGGATCCGGTACCCGTTGCGGCACCGTGGGCGGTGAGGGAGGCGCTCATGCTCCGCACCCTATGAAGGGCCTCCTTCCCCACCGATGTGCGCCGGGGCCATAGTTCAGCTGGTCACTGTGGTGCGGAACCATGTGGGTTCGTCGGCCAGGGCCTTCTCGATCCGCAGGTACGAGAAGCGCTTCATCTCCGGCAGGTCGTTCACGTCGAACCAGCGGACGTCGGTGGACTCGTCGTCGTTGACCCGTGCCTCACCGCCCACCGCGCGACAGCGGAAGGTCACGTCCATGAACTGGCACTCGTCGCCGTTGGGATAGACGACGGGCTTGCTGAGGGTCTCGACGAGCACGATCCGCTCGACCTCGCAGCGGACCGCGGTCTCCTCGTACACCTCGCGCACCGCGCAGTCGGCGGGCTGCTCTCCGGGTTCGACGATGCCGCCGACGATCGACCACCGTCCGTTGTCGACCCGCCGGCCGAGCAGCACCCGGCCCTCGTCGTCGAAGACGACGGCGCTCACTCCGGGGAGGAAGAGGAGCTGATGACCGGCAGTCGCGCGCAGGGCCTGGATGAAGTCAGGGGTAGCCATGGACCCGACCCTAGGTCATCGGATCATCGACGGACCTGGCCGTGGGACCCTGCGGGCCTGGGGCCCGGGTCGTCGACCGATCGGGCCCCGGGCCGTGTCACGCGGTCCGGCCGCCGCGGCGGGCCCGTACGGAGCGGAACGCCGACCAGCCGAGTCCGGCGGCGGCGAGCGCCACGAGCAGGGCCTCGGGCAGCGTGCCCATCCGGGTCGCCGGGGTCAGCGAGGAGCGCAGCGGCACCTCCTCGACCAGGACGTCGGGGGTGAACATCTTCGTCTGGGCGACGATCTCGCCGTCGGGGCGGATGACCGCGCTGACCCCGCTGGTGACGGGCACGACCACGGACCGGCTGTGCTCGACGGCCCGCACCCGGGACATCGCGAGCTGCTGGTAGGTCATCTCGGTGCGGCCGAAGGTGGCGTTGTTGCTGGGGACGGTGATCAGCTGGGCGCCGTGGGTGACGGTGTCGCGCACGGCCCAGTCGAAGGCCGCCTCGTAGCAGGTGGCGAGCCCCACCTTGGTGCCGGCCAGGTCGAAGACGCCGACCTTCGTGCCGGCTCCGAAGTCCCGGCTCACCCGGTCGACGTTGCTGTTGAAGATACGCACGAGGGACCGCATCGGGATGTACTCGCCGAACGGCTGGACGTGCCGCTTGTCGTACGTGGCGACCGGGCCGCGCTCCGGGTCCCATTCGATGAGCGTGTTGCGGAGCGTGCCGGTCTCGGGGGCGACGACCGCGCCGATCACGGCCGGTACGCCGATCGCCCGGACGGCTCCGTCGATGACGTCGGCCGCGTCGGCGTTCGCGTACGGGTCGATGTCCGAGGAGTTCTCCGGCCACAGCACGAAGTCGGGCTGCGGCGCGCGGCCGGCCTTGACGTCCGCGGCGAGCTCGCGGGTGCGGGCGACATGGTTGTCGAGGACGGCCCGGCGCTGGGCGTTGAAGTCGAGGCCGAGGCGGGGCACGTTGCCCTGGACGGCGGCGACGGTGGCGGTGCCGTCCTCGGCCGAGTCGTCGACGAGGGGCAGCGCCGCGAGGGCGCCCGCGACGGGGAGGAGTACGGAGACCGCGGCGACGGCGACCGGGCCGCGGGGGACGGTGCCGGTGGCGCGGTGGGCCCGGATCCGCCGGTACGTCTCGTACAGGCCGAAACCACACAGGGCGACGGCGAAACCGAGCACCGGCGTACCGCCGACGGCGGCGAGCGGCAGGAAGACGCCGTCCGCCTGCCCGAAGGCGATCTTGCCCCAGGGGAAGCCGCCGAAGGGCACGCGCGCGCGTGCCGCCTCGGCGAGGATCCACACCGCGGCGGCGAGGACGGGCCACCACGGGAGCCGGGAGACGGCCGCGATGCCGAGGCCCGCGGCGGCCACGAAGAGCGCTTCCAGGGCCGCGAGGGCGAGCCACGGTCCGGCGCCGACCTCCTCGCCGGTCCAGATGAGGAGCGGCAGGAGGAAGCCGAGCCCGGCGAGGTACCCGAGGCCGAACCCGGCGCGGAGGCGGCGGCCCCGCAGGACCCAGCCGAGCAGGGCGAAGGCGGGCGGCGCGAGCCACCACAGGGGGCGCGGCGGGAAGCTCAGGTAGAGCAGGAACCCGGACAGCAGAGCCGCCCCTGGCCGCACGAACCGCAGCAGCCGGGCACCCGGCGTGGGTGCGGGGTCGGTTCCGGACGCGTCGACGGGGGTGATGGTGGCGCTCACCTTGCGGAGTCTACGGGTCGGCCCTGTGGTCCCTGCGGTCCGTCCCCGCGGGCCGGGATGCCGGCATGGCCTGGGCCGGGGTCAGACGCCCGTCGGCGTCGGCGGGGCCGGTGGAGCCGGGTGGCGGAGGTGGTCGCGGATGACGCGGACCGCGGATTCGGCGTCGTCGACGGTGACCGTGAACGTACGTCCGTCGCCGAGGCGCAGGACCAGGCCCTCGCCCCGCCTGACGATCACGGCCGTGCCCTTCTCGGGGCGCCAGCGGTAGCCCCAGCCGCCCCAGTGGCGCGGGGTGACGCTCGGCGCGAAGTCCGCGCCGACGACGTGGGAGAGGGGGATACGGCGGCGCGGCACACCGATGTGGCCGCAGCGGACCTCCATGGCGCGGTCGTCGACCTTCACGGCCACGTGGACGAAGGCGAGCGTGCCGAAGAGGACGAGCAGTCCGGCGGCGACGCAGCCGATCACGGCCATCAGCAGGGCGAGGACGCCGGAGGTCCAGGCCGATGCCACGGCGATGGTGATGCCGAGGGCCATGCAGGCCGCGCCGACGAGGGCCGCCAGCCACTGGAAACGGTTGGTGGCGCGGCCGGTCCAGACGGCGGGTGTCCCGTCGTCGGCGTGCGGGGTCCGGGCGTGCTGCCTCATAGCGTAAGACTACCCAGGATCGGCCGCGACAGCGCGCCGGAACGAAGCCTTCCGCACACGCTCGGTAAGCACCGTTCAATGAGCGAGTCTTCCGCACACCCTCAGTGAGCGGAGGCGACCGCCCCGAGGGTCCGGCCCTCGGCATAGCCGAGGGCGGTGGCGGGAAGCGGGCCGGGGCGTCCGCTCAGCAGGACGGAGAGGCCGCCGGTGGGGTCGGCGTCGGGGGCGGGCTCGGCGCCGAGGCGGCGCAGCGCCTGCGCGGCGACGGCGTCCGCGGAGCCGTGGAAGACGAGCGGGGCCAGTCCGGCCCTGCCGCGGGCTTCCAGGGCGGCGAGGATGCGCTCCTCGACCAGTTCGTAGTGGGTGCAGCCGAGGACGACGGCGCGGACGTCCCGGGGGGTGAGCGCCGCCGCGGCGGCGACGGCCCGGTCCACGGCCGCCGGATCGGCGTGCTCGACGGCGTCCGCGAGCCCTGGGCAGGGCACCTCGGTGACCTCGGCTCCGTCGGCGAAGTCGCGGATGAGTCCGCGCTGGTAGGCGCTGCCGGTGGTGGCCGGGGTGGCCCAGATGGCGATCTTGCCGCCGCCCGCGGCGGCGGGCTTGATCGCGGGCACGGTGCCGATGACGGCGATGTCCGGTTCCAGCGCGGCGCGCAGCGCGGGCAGGGCGTGCACGGTGGCGGTGTTGCAGGCCACGATCAGCGCCTGCGGGCGGTGCTCGGCGGCGGCGAGCGCGACGGCGAGGGCGCGCTGCGTGAGGTCCTCGGGGGTACGGGGTCCCCAGGGCATGCCGTCGGGGTCGTTGGAGAGGAGCAGATCCGCGTCCGGCCGGAGCCGCCGCACCGCGGCCGCCGCCGGAAGGAGGCCGATGCCGGAGTCCATGAGCGCGATCTTCACCCGGTCACCCTAGCCGATGAGCCTTGTAAGCCCCTCGATCTGGGGCAGACTGCCGCGAATGAGCACCCTTGCCTGGTTCGCGCTCGGTTCCCTCGCCGTCTGGGGCTGGCTGGCCCTGGGCCAGGGCTTCTTCTGGCGTACGGACCAGCGGCTGCCGCCGGCCACGCGCGGGCACGCGCGCGGGGAGGCCGGGGTTTCCGGCCGGCCCGACCCGTGGCCGTACGTGATCGTCGTCGTTCCCGCACGGGACGAGGCCGAGGTACTGCCGCTGAGCCTGCCGTCGCTGCTCGCCCAGGACTATCCGGGGGTCGCGGAGGTGATCCTCGCGGACGACGGGAGTACGGACGGCACGGGGAGGCTCGCCGCCGACCTTGCCGGACGGTACGGGGGCCTGCCGCTGACCGTGGTGTCGCCGGGTGAGCCGGAGCCGGGCTGGACGGGGAAGCTGTGGGCGCTGCGGCACGGCATGGCGCTTGCACGCGCGCGTGGACCCGAGTTCCTGCTCCTGACGGACGCGGACATCGCCCATGAGCCGGACAGTCTGCGGCTCCTGGTGTCGGCGGCGGTGGCGAACGATCTGGACCTGGTGTCGCAGATGGCGCGGCTCCGGGTGGAGAGCCTGTGGGAGCGCCTGGTCGTGCCGGCGTTCGTCTACTTCTTCGCGCAGCTGTATCCCTTCCGGTGGATCAACCGGGCGCGGCCCCTGGCGACGGCCGCCGCGGGCGGTTGTGTGCTGCTGCGGACGGAGACGGCGGTGGCGGCCGACGTGCCGGACGCGATCCGGCAGGCGGTGATCGACGACGTGTCGATGGCGCGGGCGGTGCGGCGGGCCGGCGGGCGGATCTGGCTGGGGCTCGCGGAGCGGGTCGACAGCGTGCGCCCGTACCCGGGGCTCGGGGAGCTGTGGCGGATGGTCGCCCGCAGCGCGTACGCGCAGCTGCGGCACAGTCCGTTGCTGCTCGTGGGGACGGTGGCGGGTCTGGTGCTCGTCTATCTGGTGCCGCCGGTGGCCGTGGTGGCGGGCGTGCTCGGCGGGGACGCGGTGGCGGCCTGGGCGGGTGGTGCGGCCTGGGCGGTGATGGCGGGGACGTACGTGCCGATGCTCCGTTACTACCGGCAGCCGCTGTGGCTCGCTCCCCTGCTGCCCTTCACCGCGTTCCTCTATCTCCTGATGACGTTGGACTCGGCGGTGCGGCACCACCGGGGCGGCGGGGCGGCGTGGAAGGGCCGGACGTACTCCCGCCCGGAGGCGACCTCCTGAGACGGAAGTCGACGAAACACCCAGATCTTGATCGAAATTCGATCAATCGACAAAGGTGCGTTGACTCGATCATCGGCCGCACCTAGCTTCTGGCGGCAGCAGACCGTCAGAAGGGTGGTACGTCATGACCATCGGAGCGTTCACAGGCCGTCAGGCGGTGGGCCGTTGGCTCCTCGTCGCCGGTCTCGTCCTCAGCGGGACCGGTGCTCTCGCCACCGTCCCCGCCTCGGCCGCGGGCAGCACCACGTACGTGGACTGCTCACGGCCGGCCGCCGGTGACGGCAGCCAGGCATCGCCGTTCAACAGCATCGGCCAGGCCAACGCGAGGACGTACGGCCCCGGCGACACGCTCGCCTTCGCATCCGGCACCACCTGCACCGGCTCCCTCGCGCCCCGGGGCAGCGGCACCGCCACCGCCCCCGTCACCCTCACCGCCTACGGCACCGGGGCCCTGCCCGTGATCGACGGCGGCGGGGCCGCCGACGCCCTCTCCTTCACCAACCAGGACCACTGGCGGGTCAGCGGCCTCAAGCTGACCAACCCGGCCGCCACCCTCGCCCGTCGTACCGGACTGCGGATCTCGGCCACGGACGGAACAGCGCACCGCGGCTTCGACATCGGTCATCTCGTCGTCGACCGCGTGGCCGGCCAGACGAACAAGAACAGCCCCACCACCGAGGACTTCGTCCAGTCCGCCGGCGTCGTCACGGGCGCGAGCGGCACGAACTCGACCCTCCACGACATCCGGGTCCATCACAACCAGATCAGCAACACGGGCGGCGGCGGCCTCAAGATCCGTGTCGGCGCCATGGCCGTCAAGGGCTCCGGCGTCCTGATCGAGCACAACGTCCTCAAGGACGTCGGCGGTGACGGCATCATCGCCAGCTATGCCGACGCACCCATGATCCAGTACAACAACGCGTCGGGCGTCGGCAACGGCGTGTACCCCTTCTCCGGCGGCAACTTCGCCGGCATCTGGGTGCTCGGCGACCACAACCCGACCATCCAGAAGAACGCCGTGTACGGCATCACGCGGATGTCGGTGGCCGACAGCCAGGCCTTCGACTGCGACTGGGGCAACACCGGCACCTGCACGATCCAGTACAACTTCAGCCGCGACAACATCGGCGGCTTCTTCCTCGACTGCGACGGGTGCGGCACCATCGGCGGCGCCAAGCAGATCATCCGCTACAACATCTCCGAGAACGACTGCCGCATGAGCAGCGTCAGCGCCGGCCGCTCCGCGCTGCACATGTACAACAACGTCTTCTACTGCACCGACAGGAAGTTCAGCATCACGCTTCCCGACGAGAGCGTCGTCGAGAACAACATCTGGGTGGGCACCACCGACTCCCGGCTGCCCACCGCCCCCGGCGTCCAGTGGCTGTGGAACGTCTTCCAGGGCGTGCCCCGCCCGACCGCCAACGGCATCGTCGGCGACCCGCACTTCCTGAACCCCGGCACGGGCGGCGACACGATCCACTCCGTCGACGGCTACAAGCTGCGCGCCACCTCCCCCGCCCTCGGCAACGGCTCCGTGATCAGCGGCAACGGAGGCCGTGACTACTGGGCCAACCCCGTGTCCGCGACCGTGAAACCGCACCGCGGCGCGTACAACGGCCCCGGCCTGTAGAGCCTGCCCTCCGGATCGGACCGGGCTCGCGGCGCGATCCTCCCGGGTCACGCCGCACCTCCCGAAAACCTGCACAACGTGTGCGTGTGGAGGGGCGGCGCCTTCACCGTTCCCCGACACCGGCGGGGAACGGCCCGCCCGGACAGCACCCTTCTGTCCCCTTAAGTTCCCCCGGTGTGGCGGGGTGGCCGAATCTGTTACTCGGATCCGGGGAGAAGCTGTCGGCATTCGGTGAAATTGGACGCACTGCCACTTCCCGAGGTGCAGAAACGCCAGACCATGGGCGTCAACCGAATTAGTCGGGTCAACCGTTCGCGTGATTGGATCAAACCCGCTGCGGCCGCAGAAGACGGATTCCCCCCCATGAACGAAGGGTGCGCATCATGCGTCACGACCTTGAGACCGTTGAGATCTCCGACGCCGACCTCGACGCGGTCTCCGGCGGTCTCGTCACCGTCTCCGGCGGCCTCGCCGGCGCTCTGACCAGCGACGTCACCAACCTGCTCGGCACCGTCGGCTCCCTCCAGACGGTCCAGGGCGTCGAGGGCATCGCCGCCGGCGTCCCCGGCCTGGCCTCCGGCATCACCGGCGTCTCGGTGAACACCGCGGGCATCACCGGCCTCGCCGGTATCTGAGCCGCAGGTAATCCGTGAACCCCGGAACCACCCCGGTTCCGGGGTTCACGGCCGCCCCTGAGTCCGACCGCGGAAAGACGCCCGCGAAGAATGCAACACAAGGCGACAGAACGCAGCCGAAGGAATAGTCCGTGCAGTTCCGCCGCAATGCGCTTTCCAAGCTGCAAGCACCCGAAGAACTCGACGTGCCCGTGCGTTTCGCGCGCCCCCAGGGCCGCCTCGTGCTCGCCGTCACCGTCGTCGTCATGGCCGCCGCGGGCGTCTGGGCCCTCACCGGCACGGTGACGTCCAAGCTGACCGCCCCCGGCCTCCTCACCCACGCCGAGGGCACCTACCTGCTCCAGAGCCCCGTCGCGGGACAGGTCACGGAGGTCCTCGCCGAGGAGGGCCGGGCCGTGGCCCCCGGCGCTCCCGTGCTGACCGTCCGCACGGACCGGGGCGACCGTCCCGTCCGGGCCGTCACCGGCGGTCGCGTCACCACCTTGCACGCGCGGCTGGGTTCCGTCCTCACCACCGGCGCCGACGTCGCGGCCGTCGAGCGCGTGACCGACCCGGACGCCCCCCTGGTGGCCGTCCTGTACCTGCCGGGCGACACCGCCGCCACGGTCCGCGTGGGTGCCCGCGTCGACCTCGGCGTCCAGTCCGTCCCGCGCGACCGGTTCGGCGTGCTCCGCGGCCGGGTCACCTCCGTCGGCCGCACCCCCCAGTCGGCGGCCCAGCTCGGCTCCTTCCTCGGCGACGCCGGACTCGCCGCGCGCTTCTCCCGGCAGGGCGACCCGGTCGCGGTCCTCGTGACCCTGGACCGCTCCCCCGCCACCGCCTCCGGATACGCCTGGTCCTCCGCGGACGGACCCCCGCACGCCCCCGCCTCCCGTACGCCCGTCACCGGCGCCGTCCACCTCGCCGCGCAGCGCCCCGTCGACTGGCTGCTCCCGTGAGCGCGCCGCCCAGGGCGTCGACCCGGGCCCGGCCGTCCTCGCGCAGGCTCCCGCCCGCCGCCGGACCGCGACGCCGTACGCCCATCTCCGACGGAGCCAAGGGAGCCAAGGGCCGTCGGCCCCGGACCGTCCGTACCCCCACCGTGCTCCAGATGGAGGCGGTCGAGTGCGGCGCCGCCGCCCTCGCCATGGTGCTCGGCCACCACGGCCGCTTCGTCCCGCTGGAGGAGCTCCGCATCGCCTGCGGCGTCTCCCGCGACGGGTCCCGGGCCGGCAACCTCCTCAAGGCCGCCCGCGGTTACGGACTCCAGGCCAAGGGCATGCAGATGGACGTCGCCGCGCTCGCCGGGGTGGCCGGGCCGGCCGTCCTGTTCTGGGAGTTCAACCACTACGTCGTCTACGAGGGCATGGGCCGCCGCTTCGGGCGTCCCGGCGTGTACGTCAACGACCCGGGCAGCGGCCGCCGGTTCGTCCCCATGGACCAGTTCGACACCAGCTTCACCGGCATCGTACTGACCTTCGAACCCGGCCCCGGCTTCCGCCGCGGCGGCAGCCGGCCGGGCGTCCTCGCCGCCCTGCCCGCCCGGCTGCGCGGCACCTCCGGCACCATGGCCGCGGCGGTCGTCGCCAGCCTCCTCCTGGTGGCCGTCGGCGCCTGGGTGCCGGCCCTGAGCCGTACGTACATCGACATGTTCCTCATCGGGAACCAGACGTCCCTGCTCGGCGTGGTCTTCGCGGCGATGGCGACCACCCTCGTCCTCACCGCCACCCTCACCGCCCTCCAGCAGGCCAATCTGCTGCGCGGGCGCATCATCGCCTCCACCCTGGGCAGCGCCCGCTTCCTGCGGCACCTGCTGCGGCTCCCGCTCGCCTTCTACGCCCAGCGCAGCCCGGCAGACCTCGTCCAGCGCCTCCAGTCCAACGACGCCGTCGCCGAGACCCTCGCCCGCGACCTGGCCGCCGCGGCCGTCGATGCCGTCGTCGTGCTGCTCTACGCGGTACTGCTGTGGACGTACGACCCGCAGCTCACCGTCGTGGGCGTGCTCATCGCCCTGCTCAACCTCCTCGCCCTGCGCGTCGTCATCCACCTGCGGGCCACCGGCACGCAGAGGCTGCGCGCCGAGAGCGCCCGGCTGACCAACACCGCGTACAGCGGACTCCAGCTCATCGAGACGATGAAGGCCACGGGCGGCGAGGACGGCTTCTTCCGCCGCTGGGCCGGACAGCACGCCACCACCCTCGACGTGCAGCAGCGGCTCGGCGTGCCCAGCGCCTGGCTGGCCGTCGTCGCGCCCACCCTCGCCGCGCTCAACAGCGCGCTGATCCTCACGATCGGCGGTCTGCGGGCCGTGGAGGGGCACCTCACCGTCGGACTGCTCGTCGCCTTCCAGGCCCTCGTGACCGGCTTCACGGCACCGATCACCCGGCTCAACGGCGTGGCGGGCCGCGTCCAGGACTTCGCCGCCGACGTCGCCCGCCTCAGGGACGTCGAGGACTTCCCCGTCGACCCGGTCCACACCCGGCGCGCCCCGCACGCCCCGACCCGCCGGCTCACCGGGCACGTCGAACTGGAGGGCGTCACCTTCGGATACAGCCCCCTGGACGCCCCCCTGCTCAAGGACTTCCGGCTCACCGTCGGCCCCGGGCAGCAGGTCGCCCTGGTCGGCGGCTCCGGCAGCGGCAAGTCCACCGTCTCGCGGCTGATGTCCGGCCTCTACACGCCGTGGGAGGGCGCGATCCGCATCGACGGGATGCGCCTGGAGGACATCCCGCGCAGCGCCCTCGCGGCCTCCGTCTCCTTCGTCGACCAGGACGTCTTCCTCTTCGAGGGCACCGTCCGCGACAACGTGGCGCTCTGGGACCCCTCCGTGCCGGACGAGGCCGTCGTCGCCGCCCTCCAGGACGCCGCCGTGTACGACGTGGTCGCCCGCCGCCCCGGCGGCATCCGCAGCCGCGTCGAGCAGGACGGCCGCAACTTCTCCGGCGGCCAGCGCCAGCGCCTGGAGATCGCCCGCGCCCTGGTGCGCCGCCCCAGCGTCCTGATCCTCGACGAGGTGACCAGCGCCCTCGACGCGGCGACCGAACAGATCGTCATCGACAACCTGCGGCGGCGCGGCTGCGCCTGCGTGGTCATCGCCCACCGGCTGAGCACCGTGCGCGACAGCGACGAGATCGTCGTCCTCGACCGGGGCACGGTCGTCGAACGCGGGCGCCACGAACAGCTCGTCGCCGCGGGGGGCGCGTACGCGGCCCTGGTCAAGGAGCACTGAGGTGACGTTTCCCCATCCGCCCGCCGACCCCGCCGGCGTACGGCACGGCGGCGGCGCCCCCGACCCGGTCGTGGCGGCCCTGGGCGCTCTGGGCACGGCGGTCGACTGCGCCGGCCTGAGCAGCGTCGCGCTCGACGGCCCGCACGTCCTCTGGCTCGTCGTCGACGGCGCGCTCGACCTCTTCGCCGTCGACGCGGCGCGCCTCGGCCCGTGGCACTTCCTGGGCCGCCTCGGGGCGGGCACGCTGCTCCTGGGCCCGGTCGAAGGACCCGCGCACACCCTGATCGGCCGCCCCGCGCAGGGCTGCCTGCTGCGCCGCGTCGAGCTGCGCGAACTGGCGTACGCGGCGGGGCAGTACGCCGGTCAAGGGTACGGGGAGCAGGCGTACGGGCAGCAGGGATACGCCGACCAGGGGTACGGAGGGCAGGCGTACGGGGAGCAGGGGTACGGCGGCCGATGGTACGAGGGCCAGTGGTACGAGGACCAGGGCGCGTACGGGACGCGGGCCGAGCCCCCTCTCAGTCCCCTGGAGCACGCCTTCGCGCTCGGCATCGGGCGCGGGCTGCGGGTCCTGTACCAGGCCACCCTCGACGGCGGCTCCACCGCGGGCACGGCCGACGACGACGTCCTCTGGATGCGGCTGGCCCCGGGCAGCATCGCCTACGGGGCCGTGTACGAGGGTCATGAGGGGTACCCGGCCCACGAGGGCCACCAGAGCCCCGGCACGGGCACCCTCCTCGTCGACCCCGCGACCTGGCAGGGCATGGTCGACCAGCAGTACCGGCTGCTCCACGCCCTGGACGGCTGGATCGAGCAGCTCGAACGCGACCACGAGGACCGTGCGGCGGCCGGGGTCGAGGCGGGCGAGGCGGCCCGCACCACGGCCGACCGCGCCCTGCTCGCCTCCATCGGCCGCCCCGGCGGCCCAGGCGCCCGGGGCCGCGCGGGCGCCGACGCGACCTACGCGGTGTGCCGGGCCGTGGCCGACGAGGCGCGCATCACGCTCGTGGAACCGGCGGACGCGGGCGACGCCTTCGGCGCGGATCCCGGGTGCCCCGACCCCGTCGAGCGGATCGCGCTCGCCTCGCGGATCCGCACCCGTGGCGTCCGCCTCGGGGACCGCTGGTGGCGCGAGGACAGCGGCCCCCTGGTGGGCCACCGCGCGGCCGACGGGGCACCGGTCGCGTTGCTGTGGCGACGCGGCCGGTACGTGGCCTTCGACCCGGCCACGGGCGAGCGGGAGCGCGTCGGCCGGGCCGGCGCGGCCGCGTTCGCGCCGAGCGCCGTCATGTTCTACCGCCCGCTGCCGGACCGGCCGCTGAGTCTGCCTCAGCTGCTCCGGTTCAGCCTGCGGGGCACCCGGGCGGAGCTGCGCGCCCTGCTCCTCGGCGGGCTCGTGGCGGTCGTCCTGGGCGCCCTGGTGCCCGTGGCGACGGGCAAGGTGCTCGGCACGTACGTACCCGCGGCCGAGACCGGGCTCATCGTGCAGACCGGCTTCGCGATCATCGCGACCAGCATCGTGTCGGCCGCCTTCATGCTGCTGCAGAACACCGCGATCCTCCGGATGGAGGGCCGGATCGACGCCACCCTCCAGCCGGCCGTGTGGGACCGGCTGCTCCGGCTGCCGACGACGTTCTTCGCGGGCCGCTCGACCGGCGAACTGGCGGGTGCCGCCATGGGCGTCAGCGCGATCCGGCGGGTCCTGTCCGGCATCGGTCCCGTGGTCGTCCAGGCGGGCACCGTCGGCACGGTCAACCTGGTGCTGCTGCTCGTCTACAGCGTGCCCCTGGCCCTGGTGGCGCTCGCCCTGCTGCTCGCCACGGCCGCGGTCTTCCTGGGCCTCGGGCTGTGGCAGCTGCGGTACCAGCGACAGCTGATCCGGCTCGGCAACAAGCTCGACAACCAGGCCTTCCAGACCCTGCGCGGGCTACCGAAGCTGCGCGTCGCGGCGGCCGAGAGCTTCGCGTACGCGGCCTGGGCGGGGCGGTTCGCCCGTACCCGCGAACTGCACCGGCGCGTCGGGCGGATCAAGAACGTCCTCGCGGTCCTCGGCGCGGTCTGTCTGCCGCTGTGCACGCTCGTGATGTTCGCGCTCCTGGCCGGGCCCGCCCGCGGCACGCTGTCCGCGAGCGAGTTCCTCACCTTCAGCACCGCCGTCACGATGATGCTGTCCTCGGTCACGCAGCTGACCGGCGCGCTCCTCTCGGCCGCCGCCGTGCAGCCCATGTTCGAGCAGATCAGGCCGGTGTTCCGGGCGACGCCCGAAGTGCGCGGGTCCAGCGTCAGGCCCGGTCAGCTGACCGGGGCGATCGAGGCCGAGAACCTGTCCTACCGCTACGGCGAGGACGGTCCGCTGGTGCTCGACGGGGTCGATCTGCGGGTGCGGCCGGGCGAGTTCGTCGCGATCGTCGGGGCCAGCGGCTGCGGCAAGTCCACCCTCCTGCGGCTGCTCATCGGCTTCGACCGGCCGGCCTCCGGGACCGTGCGGTACGACGGGCAGGATCTCGCGGCCCTCGACCAGGCGGCCGTGCGGCGCCAGTGCGGGGTCGTGCTCCAGAACGCCCAGCCGTTCTCCGGCTCCGTCCTCGACTGCATCCGCGGCGCGGGGACGTACCCCCTGGAGGACGCGTGGGCCGCCGCGACGATGGCGGGCCTGGCGGAGGACATCAAGGCCATGCCCATGGGCATGCACACGATGCTGTCCGACGGCGGAGGCAGCGTCTCGGGCGGGCAGCGGCAGCGGCTGATGATCGCCCAGGCGCTGATCCGCAGGCCGCGCGTCCTCTTCTTCGACGAGGCGACCAGCGCGCTGGACAACGAGGCCCAGCGGACCGTCATCGAGTCGACGCGTGCCCTGAACGCGACCCGTGTGGTGATCGCCCACCGGCTGTCCACGATCATGGACGCGGACCGGGTGATCGCGATGGCGGACGGCCGTGTCGTCCAGGAAGGCACCCCCGCCGAACTCCTCGCCGACACCACCGGTCTCTTTCACGAGCTGGTCCGGCGTCAACTCGGCTGATAGTCGCGTGATTACTATCGGTAATAGATCGATAATCCTGAGTTTCCCGCGCTCAAGATCAACGGAAAAGGTCCCCCGTTGTTTACGCAGACTTTAACGCTGTTTTGGCAGGTCAGCCCGCCAAAAACAGCGTAAATCGGATGACCGTAAGATGGGGGCTCCCCAACCGGCACATCGTGGGCTTAACTTATGGCCATGACCTCCCCCCGCTCCACCTATGGAGGCGGTTACCACACCGCGCCGTCCTTCCCGGACACCCCGATCTACGACTCCCTGGTCGCGGAGCGGGGCACGCCTCAGATCGCCCCGATCCGAGTGCCCGCCGCCTACGACACCGGCAGCAGCTTCCCCACGAGCGGCTCCTACCTGCCGGCGCTCCCCGCGGCACTGCCCGCCCTCCCGGCGGCGCCCACCCCGCAGCCCTCCTACGGCAACGGGTACGGATACCCGCAGCCCGCGCCGCAGATGGCCCCCGTGCCCCTGCAGCACGCCCCCGCCCCGTACATCCCGCAGCAGCCGGTGGCCCCGCGCGGCTACCAGGCCGGCCAGTACGCGCAGCCGCCCCGCCCCGCCCCCGCGGGGTACGAGGCGATGCGTCCGGCGGCGCCCCGGCCCGCCCCCGCTCCCGCGCCGTACGACGACCCGTACAACCGTCCCTACCAGGGCGGGGGTTACTGACCGGCACCGCACACCGGGCGACGCAGGGTCCGGAGCGGCTGGCAGGATGACCGTATGCCGACTCCTGTGCTCCGCTCCGTCCACGTCCACCCGGTGAAGGCCATGCGCTCACTGGCCCCCACGGAGGCCGAGGTCCAGCCCTGGGGGCTGGCCGGGGACCGCCGGTGGGCCGTCGTCGACGCGGCGGACAAGGTCGTAACCCAACGCCGTCACCCCCGGATGGCGTTGGCCACGGCGGAGCCGCTGCCGGGCGGCGGAATCATCCTGTCGGCTCCCGGCCACCCGCCGGTGACGGTCGAGGTGCCGCACCCCTCGTCCACCGTCACCGTGGAGATCTTCGACAAGTTCGTGGAGGCCGTGCCCGCCGCCGCGACGGCGGCCGCGTGGCTCTCCGCGTACCTGGAGGGCGATTTCCGGCTCGTCCACATGGACGCGCCCGAGCACCGGCGGCCCGTCGACCCGGAGTACGCGCTGCCCGGCGAGACGGTGAGCTTCGCGGACGGCTATCCGCTGCTCGTCGCCACGACGTCCTCGCTCGACGCCCTCAACTCGCTCATCGCGCAGGGGGACCACGCCCACGAGGGCCCCCTTCCGATGAACCGGTTCCGGCCGAACCTCGTGATCGGGGGGACCTCCCCCTGGGCCGAGGACGGCTGGACGCGGCTCGCCGTCGGCGAGGTCACCTTCCGGGTCGCCAGGCCCTGCGGGCGCTGTGTCGTCACCACCACGAACCAGGTCACCGCCGAGCGGGGCAAGGAGCCCCTGCGCACCCTCGCCCGGCACCGCAAGAACGACGGCCGGGTCATCTTCGGCCAGAACCTCGTCCCCGAGCACACCGGAACGGTCCGGGTCGGCGACGAGGTGAAGATCCTGGACTGAGCCCGGGACCGCGACGATGCCCGGGACCGGACGCCTGGGCCACCCGTCACGCTTCCCCCGCCCGGCAGGCGGGGACCTCCGCCCCGGTGCACACTCGTCGGAAGGAGCGGTGACGACGAGGGGGTCCCGACGTGCGCGCAGCCATCGGACTCTGGCGCTGGCGGCACAATCCCCTGCGCCGGACCACTGATCTCGTCGAGGCCTGGGCCGCCTTCACCGCGGTCGTCATGCTCTGTCTCGTAGCGCCCCTGACCGGCTGGGCGGTCGGCTCCTCCGCCGATGACACGCTCCAGCGCGCGGTCCGCGCCCAGCAGGAGCAGCGCGTCCCGACGACGGCCCGGGTGGTACGGGCCGCCGAGCGGCCGGTGAGCGCGGCGGGGACGGCCGAGGCGGGCGACCAGGAGAGCGGGCGCCGCTCGGTGGTGGCCCGGTGGACCGCGCCGGACGGCTCGGCCCGTACGGGCACGGTGACGACGGCCCGGCGGACCTCCGCGCCCGGCGCCTCCTTCCCGCTCTGGACGGACCGGGACGGGCGCCCGGTGGCGCCGCCGATGCAGGCGGGCACGGCGCGGGCGCACGCGTTCATCGCCGGTCTGACGACCGCGCTCCTCGCGGGCCTCCTGGTGGAGACCGTCCGCCGCCTCGTCGTACGCCGGCTCGTGCTGCTGCGGTACGCGCGCCTCGACCGCGCGTGGGCGGCGACCGGCCCCGACTGGGGCCGCACCGGAACCGGCAGTTGAGGCCGTAGGGAGGGCCAGGGGGTGTGTTGCTGATCCGGCATGATCGACAAGACACCCCCTGGCTTGCGACCCGTCAACCCCGCGGCCCGGCGCGCGCTACGGTGGGGCATCGGATCAGCGGCGAGGCATCAGGCGGGGGCAGGACACACCCATGGCACAGGGCACGGTCCAGGTGACGCACACCGGCACATCGCGGTGGCGGCGCCGCACGGGTGAGTACCCCTCGCTTTCCGCCGCCCTGGAGGCCGCGGGCGACGGGGACGTGCTCACGGTCGCGCCCGGCACCTACCGGGAGAACCTCGTGGTCCGGCGGGCCGTCACCCTGCGCGGCCCCGAGGGCGCGGTCGGCTCGGTGCGGATCGCGCCGCCGGACGGGGTGCCGCTGACGATCCGCGCCTCCGTCACCGTGCAGGACCTCCACATCGAGGGGCAGGACGTCGCCGCGCCCGCGCTGCTCGTCGAGGACGGCACGCCGGAGCTGCTCGACCTGCGGATCATGACCCGCTCGGCCGCCGGGATCGAGGTACGGGGCGCGGCCCGGCCGACGGTGCGCCGCTGCACGGTCGACAATCCCGCCGGGGTCGGCATCGCCGTACTCGACGGGGCGGGCGGGGTGTTCGAGGAGTGCGAGGTGGTGTCCGCCGGGCAGGCGGGCGTCTCGGTGCGCGGCGGGGCGCATCCGCGTCTCGAACGCTGCCGGGTGCACCACGCCTCCGGGGCGGGGATCGCGGTGACGGGCGAGGGCAGCGGCCTGGAGGGCGTCGGCTGCGAGGTGTACGAGATCAAGGGCGCGGGGCTCCAGATCGCGGCCCGCGCCACGGCCCACTTCACGGACTCCTCGGTGCACCGCACGTCGGGGGACGGCATCACGCTCGACACCGACGCGGTGCTCACGCTCTCGGACTGCGACATCCATGACGTCCCCGAGAACGCCGTCGACCTGCGCTCGCGCTCGGTCCTGACGCTGACCCGGTCGACCGTCCGCCGCTTCGGCCGCAACGGACTGTCGGTGTGGGACCCGGGGACCCGGGTGGACGCCAACCAGTGCGAGATCCACGACAGTACGGGCGACTACCCGGCGGTGTGGGTGAGCGACGGGGCGACCGCCGTCCTCGACGCCTGCCGGGTGCACGACGTGCCGGACGCGCTGTTCGTCCTCGACCGTGGTTCGCGCGTGGACGTCGTCGACAGCGATCTGTCGCAGGTGCGGAACACGGCGGTCTCGGTGAGCGACGGGGCGACGGCCCAGCTCGACGACTGCCGGATCCGGGAGGCCTCGACGGGCGCCTGGTTCCGGGACCACGGCAGCGGCGGGACCCTCGGCGGCTGCACCATCGACTCCGTGCAGACCGGCGTCATCGTCACCAAGGGCGCCGACCCGACGATCGAGCGGTGCACGGTCACGTCGCCCGCCGAGGCCGGTTTCTACGTGTCGGCGGAGGGCCGCGGCTCCTTCCACGGCTGCCGGGTCACGGGCAGCGGCGGGTACGGCTTCCACGTCACGGACGGCTGCCGTACGACGCTGCGCAAGTGCCGTACGGAGCGGTGCGCGCGCGGGGGTTACGAGTTCCCCGAGGAGGGTGCGAGCGCGGAGGACTGCACCAGCGACGAGAGCGCGGTCCGCTCCTCCGTACCCGACGGGGGCACGGTCCTGACGGCGACGCAGTCGGCGGGGCTCCTGGGGACGGTGCCCACGCCGCGCGTCCAGGCGGCCGTACCGCAGGCCGTGCCGGAGCCGGTGCCCTCCTCCCGTTCCTCGCAGGACGTGCTCGGGGAGCTGGACGCCCTGGTGGGTCTGGAGAGCGTCAAGCTGGAGGTGCGCACCCTCACCAACATGATCGAGGTGGGGCGGCGGCGTCAGGAGGCGGGGTTCAAGGCGGCCTCGGTCCGCCGGCATCTGGTCTTCACGGGCAATCCGGGTACGGGCAAGACGACGGTGGCCCGCCTGTACGGCGAGATCCTGGCCTCCCTCGGGGTGCTCGAGCGCGGGCATCTGGTGGAGGTGTCCCGGGTCGACCTGGTCGGCGAGCACATCGGCTCGACGGCGATCCGGACCCAGGAGGCCTTCGACCGGGCGCGGGGCGGGGTGCTGTTCGTCGACGAGGCGTACGCCCTGTCTCCGGAGGACTCGGGGCGGGACTTCGGCCGTGAGGCGATCGACACGCTGGTGAAGCTGATGGAGGACCACCGGGACGCGGTGGTGGTCATCGTCGCGGGCTACACGGCGGAGATGGAGCGCTTCCTCACCGTCAACCCGGGTGTTGCGTCGCGTTTCTCGCGCACCATCACGTTCGGCGACTACGAGCCGGAGGAGCTGCTGCGGATCGTGGGGCAGCAGGCGGACGAGCACGAGTACCGGCTCGCTCCGGGCACGGACGACGCGCTGCTCGTGTACTTCACGAAGCTGCCCAAGGGCCCGGCGTTCGGCAACGGGCGTACGGCGCGGCAGACGTTCGAGTCGATGGTGGAGCGGCACGCGGGCCGGGTCGCCGCGCTCGCCGAGGCGAGCACGGACGACCTGACGCTGCTCTACCCGGAGGACCTGCCGGAGCTCCCCTGATCCGCGGTCTCGTGGGGATCGCGCTGCCGGGGCATGGCGGGCAGCAGCTGGTCGAGGAGGGCGGAGCGCCGGTGCGCGAAGGCCGGGTCGGCCTGGTAGTCGGAGTGGCCCAGGATCGGTTCCGGCAGCGGGTGTTCGCGGGTGCGGCCGTAGGCGACGGGGTCGGGAAGGACCGGGGCGTCGACGGCCGGCCTGCCGTCGTCGGCGGGGACCCTGACGGGTCCGCCGATGGGGTCGGTGGCGCGGTACAGGTTGCTCCAGCAGGAGACCGTACGGTTCAGGGCACGCAGCGCGTCGGGGCCGAAGTACGCGGGGAACCAGCGCCCGTAGAGCCGCTCCAGGGGTGAGCCGTACGTGAGGAGCGCGACGCGGCCCCGGGTGGCGGGCGGCAGCTGCCAGACGGCGGCGGCGGCGAGGACGCTGCCCTGGGAGTGCCCGGAGATGACGAGCCGGCCGCCGGTGCTCCGGGTCCAGGAGCTCATCCGCCAGGTCAGGTCGGGCACCGCCCGTTCGGCATAGCAGGGCGGGGCGAAGGGGTGGGCGGCGCGCGGCCAGAAGGTCCCGACGTCCCAGAGGATGCCGATGGTGCGGCGTGCGGAGGCGTCCTTGTAGGCGCGGCGGCCCCAGGTGACGAAGAGCAGGAAGCCGAAGCCGATCATCCAGGAGCCGAGGGCCTGGGTGGCGGAGGCGAGCGACGCGACGGCCGGGTGGGCGCCGTCGAAGGCCCGTCCGGGAACGTTTCCGCTGGCCCAGGCTCCGGCGACGGATGCGGCGCCGAGGAGCAGGGTGGCGCCGGAGACGACGCCGACGAGGACGGGCGCGGAGTCGGTGAGCGCCGCCCGCGCCCGGCCGGAGGCGATCTGTCCCGTACGGACCGGGTCGCCTTCGCCGGAGGTGTCGTAGTCGGCCTCGACCGTGGCGTGCAGCCGCCGGCCGGCGAGCACGGTCCGTACGGCGAGGAGGGCTGCGGGTGCGAGCAGCAGCAGGAGCAGGACGGGGATGACGGACGCCTGCCAGCTGAGCAGCACGGGCGGTGCGATCGGGGGGCCGCCGTGGGCCGCGCCGGGACCGTCGAGCCAGTCGGCGACGCGCTGGGCCACTCCCCCGGACATGACGCCGGCGAGGGCGCAGGCGAGCATGGCGACGGCGGGGCCGCCGAGTCCGCGCAGGGCCGTGCGCGGGTCCCGGCCGGGCCGCTGGAGCAGCAGGGCGACCACGCCGAGGGCGACGACCAGGCCGCCCTGGACGACGGTGAGGGTGCCGAAGGCCGCGTCGCCGGGGAGGGCGCCGCCGGACGTCCAGCCGGGGCGTGACCAGCCGGCGTAGAGGGCGGTGAGCAGGAGCAGGGCGAGCGAGGCGCCGGGCAGCCAGGAGACGAGGGCGCGTTCGAGGCTCAGGTCGAGGCGGCGTTCGCTGCGGCCGCGGCGGCAGACGACGAGGACGACGAGGACGAGGAAGGCGGCGACGGCGACCTGGAGGGCCGGTCCGATGACGGCGCCGGCGCCCGCGCCGGGGGCGGTGGCGTCGTGCCGTGCGGTGGCCGTGGCGAGGGCGGCGGCCACGGTGAGGAACCCGGCGGCGGTGTGCGCGGCTCTGAGGCGGGCGACGAGCCGGCGCCCGAACCAGAAGCCGGGGCGGCCGAGGGCGGGCCGGATGCCACCGGGGCCGGGGCCGCCCTCGCCCCGGTCCGCGCTCTCCGTGTCGGCGCCCGGCTCCGCCACGGGGGCGTCGTAGCCCGTGGGCGGGCGCTGGGCCTCGTACGCGCTCCAGGTCCGGTTCGACAGGTACCAGAGGAGACCGACGAGCGCGGTCGGGACCAGGGCGGCGAGGGCGAGCCGGCGACCGGGCAGGGACCACCAGCCGTCGCGCACCGGGGAGAGGAAGCCGAGCCAGGAGTACGTGTCGGCGCAGGCGGCGGTCCCCGCGCACTGCCAGGCCGTCAGGTCGAGCGCGACCTCGCAGGCCGCGGCGGTCAGGAGCACGGTGAGCGTGAGGGCGACGAGCCGGACGAGGACCCCGTACAGCCGGACGAGCCGCGGGCGGCCCTGGGCGGGCGGGCGCATCCAGTGCGCCAGGTTGGCGACCATGAACGGCAGGAGCAGCAGCCACAGGGCACGGGTGCCGTCGCCCGAGGTGAGGTTGGACCAGCAGTACGCCTCGGGGATCGGGCGGGCCGCGTACCGCTCGGGGTGGGCCTCGGCCTCGGTGTCCTCGGCACGCCGGTACACGGCGGCGGTGCGGTCGCCGGTGACCCGTACGGTCCTGGGGTCGTCGAGCACGTCCTGGGGGGTGGCTCCGCCGACTCCGTGGACGAGGAGTTCGAGCGCCGCGCCCCCGCTCTCCGGGGCGGGTGTGGCAGGGGACACTGAGGGGACTTCCTCTCAGGGTGGGAAGATGCGACGTCGGCATCAGGATCGCGGACGGTCGTGCCCCCGCGCACCGTTCCTCACCGAATCCGACGACCATCCCCTTGTCTCCTGCGGAAGGACCGGCCCCGGCGGTGACTGACAACCAGAACCTCCTCGCGGAGCAGCGGCGTGCCCTGATCCTCGACGAGGTCCGGCGGCGCGGCGGTGTCCGGGTCAACGAACTGACCCGGCGCCTCAGCGTCTCGGACATGACGATCCGTCGCGACCTGGACGCGCTGGCCCGCCAGGGCATGCTGGCGAAGGTGCACGGCGGAGCCGTTCCGGTGGTCGAGGCGAGCACCCACGAGCCGGGTTTCGCCGCCAAGTCGGTGCTCGAACCGAGCGCCAAGGACGACATCGCCCGGTCGGCGGCGGCCCTGGTCCCACCGGGCGCGGCGATCGCGCTGTCCGGCGGGACGACCACCTACGCCCTGGCCCGGCATCTGCTCGACGTGCCGGACCTGACGGTGGTGACGAACTCGGTGCGGGTCGCCGACGTGTTCCACGAGGACCGACTCGCGGGGGGCGGGGGCGAGTCGCGGCGCGGGGCGGCGACGGTCGTCCTGACGGGCGGAATGCGCACCCCGTCCGACGCGCTGGTGGGGCCTGTGGCGGACCGGGCGGTCCGCTCGCTCCACTTCGACCTGCTGTTCCTCGGGGTGCACGGCATCTCGGTGGAGGCGGGCCTCTCGACGCCGAACCTGGCGGAGGCGGAGACGAACGGCTGCCTGATGCGTTCGGCGCGCCGGGTCGTGGTCGTCGCCGACCACACCAAGTGGGGGACGGTGGGCCTGAGTTCCTTCGCCGATCTGGACGAGGTGGACACCTGGGTGACGGACCGGGGCCTGCCCGAGGGCGTACGCGCCGAGGTCCTCGAACATCTCCCGGGGCTCGTGGTGGCGGGCGAGGAACAGGCGTGAGCCTCTTCCGGGTCGAGCGGCGGGTGCCGCTGGCGCCCGAGGAGGCGTGGCGGCGGCTGACGGACTGGCCGGCGCACGGCCGCCAGGTGCCGCTGACCCGGACGAGGGTGCTGACGCCCGGGCCGAACGGGGCAGGGACCCGGTTCACGGCCCGTACGGGCGTCGGCCCCCTGTCCTTCGACGACCCGATGGAGGTCGTGCGCTGGGAGCCCCCGGCGGCCGGCCGGCCGGGAACGTGCCGCCTGGAGAAGTCGGGCCGGGTGGTGCGGGGCTGGGCCCTGGTCGAGGTGTCGGAGACGCCCGGCGGCGGCTCCCGGGTGGTGTGGACGGAGGAGCTGACGGTACGGGGGGTGCCGGGGGCCTTCGATCCCGTACTGGCGCGCGCGGGGCGGCTGTTGTTCGGGCGGGCGGTGGACGGACTGCTGCGGGACCCCCGGGGCGGGCGGGGCCGTTCCGTCCGTTAGGTCCCTGCCGACCCCTGTGCTGTTGACATCCTGTCAGCTAGGGTGCTCTTTCGCTTCCGTCCAGGGGAGGTACGGTCCATGGCACGCCGACTGAGGCCGGTGGAGCTCGACTTCACCGCATCCGCGCCCGTCCGTCTGGTCTTCACCGCGACCCTCGCGGCGCCGCCCGCGGCCGTCTACCGGTCGCTCGCCGTGGAGGTGGGAAGCATGCCCGCCTGGTTCACCTCCGTGGCCTCCGCCGTCCCGAACGGTGACGGGGCGGGCCGGACCGTCCGTCTGCGGGGCGGGATCCTCTTCGAGGAGACGATCCTCGCCTCCGAGCCCGACGTCCGGTACGCCTACCGGGTGGACGCCACGAACGCCCCCGGGGTCACGGCCCTCGCGGAGGAGTGGTCCCTCTCCCCCACCGGGAAGGGCACCCGGCTGCGGTGGACCATGGCGGCCGACGGCGCGGCCCCGTTCCGGATCGGGCTGCGCCTCGCGGGCCCGGGCGTGGGGATGTCGTTCCGGGACGCCGCGCGGCGGCTCGACCGGCGGCTCACTCCGGCCAGGCCCCGGACGCCAGGAACCGTTCGATAGCGGCGCTGTAGGGGGCGATGTCGAGCCCCTGGGCGGCCAGCCAGTCGTCGGAGTAGTACTTGTCCAGGTACCGCTCGCCGGGGTCGCAGATCAGGGTGACGATGCTGCCGGTCCGCTCGTGGGCGACCATCTCGGCCACGATCTTGAAGGCGCTCCACAGGCCGGTGCCGGTGGAGCCGCCCGCCTTGCGGCCGATCCCGGTCTCCAGGGCGCGGACGGCGGCGACGCTCGCCGCGTCGGGCACCTTCATCATGCGGTCGACGGCGCCGGGCACGAAGCTCGGCTCCATGCGGGGGCGGCCGATTCCCTCGATGCGCGAACCGCAGTCCGCGGTGGCGTTCGGGTCGTCGTGCGTCCAGCCGTCGAAGAAACAGGAGTTCTCCGGGTCGGCGACACAGATGCGGGTGTCGTGCTGCATGTAGTGCACGTACCGGGCGATGGTCGCCGACGTGCCGCCGGTGCCGGCGGTGGCCACGATCCACGCGGGCTCCGGATAGCGCTCCAGCTTCAGCTGCTGGTACATCGACTCGGCGATGTTGTTGTTGCCGCGCCAGTCGGTGGCCCGCTCCGCGTACGTGAACTGGTCCATGTAGTGGCCGCCGGTGCGCTCGGCGAGGGCCGCGGCCTCCTCGTACATCGTGCGCGAGTCCTCGACGAAGTGGCACTGCCCGCCGTGGAACTCGATGAGCCGGCACTTCTCGGGGCTGGTCGTCCGGGGCATGACGGCGATGAACGGCACGCCGATGAGCTTGGCGAAGTAGGCCTCGGAGACGGCCGTCGAGCCGCTGGAGGCCTCGATGACGGGCTTCCCCGGCCGCACCCAGCCGTTGCACAGCGCGTACAGGAAGAGGGAGCGGGCGAGGCGGTGCTTGAGGCTGCCGGTGGGGTGGGTGGACTCGTCCTTCAGGTAGAGGTCGATGCCCCACTTCTCGGGGAGCGGGAAGCGCAGCAGATGCGTGTCGGCCGAGCGGTTGGCGTCGGCCTGGACCTTGCGGACGGCCTCCTTGAGCCACGACCGGTACGCGGGATCGCTGCGGTCGACGTCGACGGTCACCGCCGCGGCGTTCTCCGCGATGTTCTCCGTGGTGCTCATCCGTGCCTCTCCTCGATCGCTGCCACTCGCCCCCCGCCGCCGACAATACCCCTCTCACCTGGGCAAACGTTTCCTTTGACTCTCCATAGGGATGACTTGAGGGAGGGCCACTGGTGCGGGCGGGAGCGGCCCGGCACACTGGGAACGACAACCGGGTGAAAGGGGCGGATCGGCATGTCAGAACCCGAGTTCAGCGCCAGGGGCGTACGGATCGCCCGCTGGCCGCGTTCACTGACGCGTGCGGGCGAGGTGCGCATCGAGGACGGCCGGCTCGCCCTCCTCACGAGTTACGGCAGCGAGATCGACAGCGCGCCCGTGGAGAAGGTCCGGGCGGGGCGGCCGTGGTTCGCGAAGTCCGACGAGACGGTCGCGACCGTGAACGGCACCCGCTACCGGCTGACCCTGCACCGGGACGAGCGCGGCGGCGGCTCCGGTGGCGGTGAGGCCGGTGGCGGTGAGGCGGAGGAGTCCGGCCGCTTCCTCGCGGCACTGAAGCGGGCCGCCAAGCGGCGCTGAGAGCGTCTGACGGGCGGCGCCGGAGATGCCGTCGTCGCCGTGAGTTGCGGGTCGGTCACCACTGGTTCACTCTGGAATCACCTCACCGAGGGTTTACCGGTGGTGACATCTCGTTTCAGGTCGCCACCCTGCTGTACCGCATGTGAGATCCGAACCTTCGTCTTCTTCCGGACTACTTCGGGGAGTCGCAGCCGTGATCAGCGAGCCGAGCAGGTACTACGCGGTGGAGCTTCATGCCCTGCCGTCGCGGATCGGACAGGTCCGCAGGATTGTCTCCGCGCATCTCCGTCATTGGCACGTCGACGCTCTGATCGACCACGCCGTGCTCGGAGTCACCGAGCTACTCACCAACGTCCACCGGCACGCGCAGCCGGACAAGCGGTGCACCGTCGAGATCGAGCTGCTGCTCGACCGCCTCACGGTCTCCGTCCGGGACCACGACCCCCGCATACCGGAGGCCGGCCGCCCGGACCCGGAGGACGTGTGCGAGGGCCTCGATCCGCTCGACGCGTACGACGTACTCGCCACCTCCGGCCGCGGCCTCGCCATCGTCGGCGCGGTCAGCGAGAGTTGGGGCGTGCGGCCCTGCGGGGCCGACGGGAAGGTGGTGTGGTTCACCCTCTCGGCGCCGCCGTCGGCCCTGCCGGTCATGACCCGCGGGCAGGCGGTCCACGGCTCCACGACCGAGGGCCCGTTCCTCGGGAACGGACGGTTCCCGGGCGTTCCGCTCAGCATCCCGGCCGACCCGGTTCTCACCCCGGACCCCGTCCTCGCGCCCGACCCGGTCCTGGCGCCCGTGACCGCCGCGACGGCCGTCGCCCCGGTCCGCCGGATCCCGGCGGACCGGGTCCCGGTGGACCGGGTGCTCGCGGGTCGCACGGGCTGACCCGGCCGCCCCGCCGTCCCGGCGGAGGCGGGGGTCACCCCCGGCGGCCCTTGGCCCGCGCGGCGCGGCCGAACTGCTCCTCGAGCACGGTGAGCCGGCGCCAGTACTCGTCCTCGTCGATCTCGCCCGCGGCGAAGCGGCGCCCGAGCAGGGCGATCGGCGAGTTCTCGTCGGGACCGCCGCCGAAGCCCGGACGACCGTCGCGGCCCGGGAGGAAGCCGCCTCCGCGGCGCCATCCGGCCCGGCGGGCGACGGTGACGATCCCGACGACGACGGCCGCCCAGACGAGGGGGAAGAGAAGGACCCACGGGCCGGGGCCCGCGTGGGCGAGGGTGTTCATCACGATTCAGCTCCTCGTTGCGCGCTGTGGTGGTGTCCGTGGTCCGAGCCTCGCCCGGGGAAGGGGTCCGGGGCGTCGTACGGGCAGCGGCTTCTCGCGTACGACAGGGGGAGTACGGGGGTCCGGCGGAGGTCTTCTCCCTCCCGGCCGAGCCCTTCTCTTCTGTACCTACTGGTATGTACAGTGCGGTCATGAGCATGAGCACCCCCGAGCGGCTGATCGAGGCGACCCGCGAGCTGTTGTGGGAGCGGGGCTACGTCGGCACCAGCCCCAAGGCCGTCCAGCAGTCGGCGGGAGCGGGCCAGGGCAGCATGTACCACCACTTCGCCGGCAAGCAGGAACTGGCGCTCGCGGCGATCCGCCGTACCGCCGACGAGCTGGGGGCGGCGGCCGAAGCCGTCCTGGGCGGCGAGGGTTCGGCGCACGCCCGGATCGAGGCCTATCTGCTGCGCGAGCGGGACGTCCTGCGGGGCTGCCCTGTGGGGCGGCTGACGATGGACCCCGAGGTCATCGCCGATCCCGCGCTCCGCGCCCCGGTCGACGAGGCTCTCGGCCGGCTGCGCGCCCGGCTGGCCGGGGTCGTCCAGGAGGGCCTGGACCGGGGCGAGTTCAGCGGCGCCCTCGATCCGGAGGAGATCGCGGCGGCGGCGGTGGCGACCGTACAGGGCGGATACGTGCTGGCCCGCGCGACGGGCTCACGGGCGCCGTTCGACAGTGCGGTACGCGGTCTGCTCACCCTGCTCGGCCCGCGTGCCGCCGTCGCCGCCACAGCCGCAGTCGTCTAGGAACGGAGCATCTTCGCGTGCACGCGATGCAGTACGAGATCACCCTCCCCGCCGACTACGACATGGGGATCATCCGCGAGCGGGTCGCGACGAAGGGCCATCTGCTCGACTCCTTCCCGGGGCTCGGCCTGAAGGCCTATCTGGTCCGGGAGCGGGAGGCCGGTTCACCGGTGAACCAGTACGCGCCGTTCTACCTGTGGGGCACTCCGGAGGGCATGAACTCCTTCCTCTGGGGCCCCGGCTTCCAGGGCATCGTGCGCGACTTCGGCCGGCCCGTGGTGCAGCACTGGCCGGGCCTGTCGTACGCGGAGGGGCCCGCGGCCGCGTCGGCTCCGGGCACCGCGACGCGTCGCAGGACCCCGCTCGGGGAGGGGGTGCCGCCGGGCGACGCCGTGGCGGACGCGGTGGCCTGGCACGCGCGCGCGGCCCGGCGGGACGGGGTGGTGGCCTCCGCCCTCGCGGTGGATCCGCGCCACTGGGAACTGCTCGCCTTCACCCTGTGGGCGGGCACGGAAGCGCCCACCGACGAGGGCGAGCGCTTCCGGGTTCTGCACCTCTCGGCGCCTGGGCGGGCGGGGCTCGGCGCGGGGCGGCAGTGGTGAGCCGGACCGCGGCCGTCAGCCCTGCGCGGATTCGTAGTCGTCTTGTGTATTCGTCTTTTGTGGTCGTCTGTTGTGGTCGTCGGCTCCGCGCGGCCCGTTTTCAGGCCACGGCGACCAGGGTGAGGTAGGCGATGCCGAGGACCTGGCGGTAGCCGTTCAGCCAGGTCGCACGCTGCCGGTCGACCCGCTCGCGGGTCTCCGCGGCCAGCGGGTGGTCGGGGTGGGCGGCCAGCCAGACCTCGGTGTCGTACCGGTACCCCGACTCGAACTCCTCCCACTCGTCCGCACTCGCCGTCTCGATCCACGCGGGCCGGAACCCCGCCTCGATCGCGAGGTCGACGAGGTCGCCGAGGAGGTAGTGGTCGCCGGTCGCCGCGCCCGGCCACATGCCCGCCAGTTCCTCGTCCGTGGGAGTGCGCTGCCAGAAGCCCTCCCCGAGGACGACCCTTCCGCCCGGCCGGAGCAGCCGGCGCAGTTCACGCAGGGCGGCGGCGGGGTCGTGCGGATGCTCCGGGTCGCAGAGCGCCTGGCTCGACCCGAGGCAGAGGATCGCGTCGACCGGGCCGCGATCGGTGCCGAGCGCCGACTCCTCGACGAACTCGACGCGGTCCGCGAGACCCCGGGCCTCGGCGAGGGCCCGGCCACGGGCCAGGTCCTCCGCGTTGATGTCGATACCGGCGCCCTTGGCCGCCGGGGCGGCCTCCAGGACCCGAAGGAGCAACTCCCCCCAGCCGCAGCCGATGTCGAGCACGTCGGCGGGCCCGGTGGCCGCGAGCCGCTCGATCAGGCGGGCAGCCCGGGCCTCGGAGAGCGGGCCGTGGAAGGTGAGGCTGCCAAGCCGCGGAGGAAGATCGGAATCAGAAGTGATCATGAGGCGGAACAGTACGCCGCCCGAGGTCCGGCGCGCAGGGATTTCGGCCCGGGGAAACGGCCTCCCGCCCGGGGCAAGGGCTTCCCGCCCGGGGCAAGGGCTTTCGGGCCGGGGCAAGGGCTTTCGGGCCGGAGGTCCACGGCGCCGGGGAGCAATCCCTCGCCGCACCGCCTAGCCTGGTACGCGTGTACACCACGCGCGCGTCCCGCCACATCGATGCCCCGCCCTCGGCCGTCTACCGGGCCCTCGTGGACCCGGCGGACATCCCGCGCTGGCGGGTGCCGTACGGAATGACCTGCGAGGTGCACGACTTCGACGCGCGCGAAGGGGGCACCTTCCGCGTCTCCCTGCACTACGACACGGCCGACGGCACCGGGAAGTCGGGAGCCCGGACGGACACCTATCACGGGCGCTTCGCGGAGCTGCTCGCGGACGAACGCGTCGTCGAGGTAATCGAGTTCGAGACCCCGGACCCGCTGCTGCAGGGCGCCATGACCCTCACCACGACGCTGGTCGCGATGGACGGCGGCACGGACGTGCTCGTCGTCCACGAGGGGGTTCCCGACGCCGTGCCCGCCGCCGACAACGAGGCGGGCACGCGCATGGCCCTGGAGCGGCTCGCCTCGCTGGTCGAGGGGCGTTCCGCGGGGTAGGGCGCGGCTTCTTTCAGGCCGCTTCGCGGCTCAGCGCCGCCAGTGGGTCGTCCAGTACCGGCTGCCAGGCCAGTTCGGCCGCGCCCACGAGGCTGTTGTGGTCCAGGGTGCACGGGAGGATCGGCACCCCGCCGCTGCGGCCCCACAGGCTGCGGTCGGCCACGACCGCGCGGAGGCGCTCGGGGTCGGCGTCCAGGAGCTCCCGGTGGAGGCCGCCGAGAATGATCCTGTCCGGGTTCAGGATGTTCACCAGACCGGCCAGGCCCAGACCCAGACGGTCGATCAGCTCCCCGACGGCGACGCGGACGCCCGGGTCGTCGGGGCTCGTGCGCAGCAGGTCGCGGGACTGCTGGAGCAGCGACACCTCGGGGCCCGGGGTACGGCCCGCGACCGTGAGGAAGGCGAGCGGGTCGGTCTCGACGTCCAGGCAGCCCCGGCCGCCGCAGTGGCAGGGGCGGCCCTCCGGGTTCACGGTGAGGTGGCCGACCTCCAGGGCCAGGCCCGCGCTGCCCGTGTGGAGGCGGCCGTCCAGGACGAGCGCGCCGCCGACGCCCCGGTGGCCGGTGGCCACGCAGAGCAGGTCCCGGGCCCCGCGGCCCGCGCCGTGACGGTGCTCGGCGAGGGCGGCGAGGTTCACGTCGTTGCCGGTGAAGGCGGGGCCCTCGATGCCTGCGGCCCGTACCCGTTCCGCGAAGATCTCCCGGACCGGCGCCCCGGCGGGCCAGGCGAGGTGCAGCGGGTTGAGCGCGGTGCCCTCCGGCTCCGCCACGGCGGAGGGGGCCGCGAGTCCGGCGCCGACGCACCGGCGGCCGCTCTCCCTGAGCAGGGCGGCTCCGGCGTCGACGACGGCCCCGAGGACCTGGGCGGGATCGGCGGAGACCGTGACGCAGCCGGGGGCCGTGGCGACGATGGTGCCGCCGAGTCCGACCAGGGCCGCGCGGAAGCCGTCGGCGTGGACCTGGGCGGCCAGGGCGACGGGGCCCTTCTCGTCGACCGCCAGGCGGTGCGAGGGGCGGCCCTGGGAGCCCGCGGCGGCGCCGGGGTTCGAGTCCACCCGGATCAGGCCGAGGGCCTCCAGCTCTGCGGCGACCGCGCCGGCGGTGGCCCGGGTGACGCCGAGTTCGGCGGTGAGGACGGCCCGGGTCGGAGCCCTGCCGGTGTGCACCAGCTCCAGTGCGGGGCCCAGCGCGTTGCGCCCCCTGTCCAGCCGTGTCCGGGTCGTCGTCGCCTTGCCGTTCATGGTGGCGAGTCTCCCATGATCGGGCGGGCGGGTCGGTCTCCGGGCCTGGGCCCGGCCGTCCTCGGCCGGTGGGGGGTCCTCGGGCCGGTGGGCTCCCTCGGCCCGGTGGGCCTTCCCCGGTCGGTGGGCAGGTGGGCCTTCCCCGGTCGGTGGGCCTTCCCCGGTCGATGGCTCAGCCGTGGGGGCCGCTCCGGGACCGTGTTCGGGACTGCATGATTTACGGCGCGTTCCGGCCCGTGAAGGTTCGGGCCCTCGTTACGCGCCACACATCACGCTTTACGTCCCGAACACGGTCCCTGCGCGTCCCCCACTCCCGTGCGTGGGCCTGTGCGGGTCCTCGTCGCTCGCTTGATTGCCTCGCCCGCGCCCCCTATCCTGAGTTTGTGCCGCTACTAAACAAAGTACGGACGGCCGCACCGGGGGGCCACGGCGGAGACACCGCCACCCACTCCCTGTCCCGCCTCCGCTCAGCCCTGACCCTCTTCTTCGCCCTCGACGGCTTCCTCTTCGCCGGCTGGGTCGTCCGGATCCCCGCCGTCAAGCAGCAGACCGGCGCCTCGGCCGGTGACCTCGGCCTCGCCCTCCTCGGGGTCTCCGCCGGCGCCGTGATCACCATGACGCTGACCGGACGGCTCTGCCGGCGGTACGGTTCCCACGCCGTCACTGTCGTCACCGCCGTCCTCCTCTGCCTGTCCGTCGCCCTGCCGGCCCTCACCCGGTCCCCGCTCGCCCTCGGCCTCGTCCTGCTCGTCTTCGGCGCCGCGTACGGTGGGATCAACGTCGCCATGAACAGCGCCGCCGTCGATCTCGTGAACGCGCTCCGACGGCCGGTGATGCCGAGCTTCCACGCGGCCTTCAGCCTCGGCGGCATGATCGGCGCCGGTCTCGGCGGGCTGCTCGCCGGAAGCCTCTCCCCCGCCTCCCACCTCCTCGGCCTCACAGGCGTCGGGCTCGTCCTGACGGCCGTCGCCGGACCCGTGCTCCTGCGCCACCCCTCCCCCGCCCCGCCGCCCGAGTCCCTGCCGCGCGCCCGTGGCGGCGGCGCGTCACGCCGTACCGTGCTCGTCTTCGGCGTGATCGCCCTCTGCACGGCGTACGGCGAAGGGGCACTCGCCGACTGGGGCGCCCTCCACCTGACGCAGGACCTCGGCGCGCACCCGGGGGTCGCCGCCGCCGGTTACTCGGTCTTCGCGCTGACCATGACCCTCGGACGCCTGTCCGGCACCGCTCTCCTCGAACGCCTCGGCCAGACCCGCACCCTGGTCCTGGGCGGCGCGACGGCCGCCGCCGGGATGCTGCTCGGCGCGCTCGCGCCGAGCGTCTGGGGCGCGCTGCTCGGCTTCGCGGTGACCGGCCTCGGTCTCGCCAACATCTTCCCCGTCGCCGTGGCCCGCGCCGGGGCCGTCGCGGGGCCCGGCGGCGTGGCGACGGCGTCCACGCTCGGTTACGGGGGCATGCTCCTCGGTCCGCCGTGCATCGGGTTCCTCGCCGACTGGTTCTCGCTGCCGATCGCGCTCACCACCGTCGCCGTGCTCGCCGCCGGTGCGGCGGCCATGGGCTACTGGGCGCGGAACGCCGGTGCGACTCATGTGAGTTGAGTTGCCGGGGTACCTGGTCCGCTTCGTTGTCGCGGTGCCTCAGCTGCGAGAATGCGGGTCATGGACCGAACCGGTGGGGGAACGATGAAGATCACGGAGCACATCGAGGCGCTGGAAGCAGCCGGCCGGGCGCTGGGCGACGCGGCGGCGGAGGCCGGGCCGCACGCGGAGGTGCCCACCTGTCCCGGGTGGCGGGTCAGGGACCTGCTGCGGCACACGACGATGGTCCACCGCTGGGCCGCTGCCTTCGTGGCCGAGGGGCACACCACGTACCAGCCCGACGCCGGTGAACCGGCGCTCGACGGCGAGGAACTGCTCGCGCACTACCGCGAGGGGCACGCCCAGCTCGTCGCCGCCCTGCGCGCGGCGCCCGAGGACCTGGAGTGCTGGACCTTCCTCCCGGCACCCTCGCCCCTCGCCTTCTGGGCGCGGCGGCAGGCGCACGAGACGGCCGTCCACCGCGCGGACGCCGAGTCCGCGCTCACGGGTCCCGGTCCCGTGGACTCCGCGTTCGCCGCCGACGGCATCGACGAACTGCTGCGTGGAATGCACGGCCGGGACCGCAGCCGGGTGCGGACCCCGGAGCCCCGCGTCCTGCGGGTCCGTGCGACGGACACCGGTGACGTCTGGACCGTACGCCTGTCGGCCGAGCCGCCCCGGACGGAACGGGACGTGCGGGCGACGGCCGTGGCGGACACGGAACTCTCCGGGCCTGCCGACCGGTTGTACCTGTATCTGTGGAACCGGCTGCCCGCCGGTTCCGTGACCCTCACCGGCGACGAGGACGTCGCCCGGCTGTGGCGGGAGACCTCGGGCATCACCTGGTCGTGACGGGCCGCCCGCTCAGCCCAGCCAGCCGGGCCTCACGAGGCCCGACTCATAGGCCATGACGACCAGTTGGGCGCGGTCCCGCGCGCCCAGCTTCACCATGGCCCGGCTGACGTGGGTCTTCGCGGTGAGCGGGCTGACGACCAGCCTGCGGGCGATCTCCTCGTTCGACAGACCGATGCCCACCAGGGCCATCACCTCCCGCTCCCGGTCGGTCAGGGCGCCGAGCGCGGCCGTGGCCCCAGGGGCCTTGGAGCGGGCCGCGAACTCCTCGATCAGCCGGCGGGTGACGCCCGGGGAGAGCAGCGCGTCCCCGTGGACGACGGCGCGCACCGCCCGCAGCAACTCCTCCGGTTCCGTGTCCTTGACGAGGAAGCCGGATGCGCCGGCGCGGATCGCCTCGAAGACGTACTCGTCGAGTTCGAAAGTCGTCAGCATGACGACCCGTACCTCGGAGAGATCCGGGTCGTCCGTGATGCGGCGGGTGGCCTCCAGGCCGTCGAGCCGTGGCATCCGGATGTCCATCAGGACGACGTCGGGGCGCAGGGCGCGCACCTGCTCCACGGCCTCGCCGCCGTCCGCGGCCTCCCCCGCCACCTCGATGTCCGGCTGGGCGTCGAGCAGCGCCCGGAACCCGGCCCGGACCAACGACTGGTCGTCGGCGAGCAGTACACGGATCACGGGGCCTCCTCCGGGCGGAGCGGGAGCACGGCGTGGACGCGGAAGCCGCCGTCCTCTCGGGCGCCCGCCTCGATGATGCCACCGAGGGCGGCGGCCCGCTCCCGCATTCCGGCGAGCCCGTTGCCGGTACCGCCGGCCTCGGTGCCGGTGGCGGGTCCGTCGTCGTCGACCGTCAGATCCAGGTTCCCCGAGCCGTACCCGATGCGTACCCGGGCGGTGCGGGAACCAGAGTGGCGCACCACGTTGGTGAGCGCCTCCTGCACGATGCGGAAGGCGGCCAGGTCCGCGCCGGGCGGCAGGCCGGTACCCGGACCGGTCGTCGCGACGGTGACGGTCAGGCCCGTGGCGGCGGCCTGTTCGACGAGTTCGGGGAGCCGGGCGAGACCGGGGGCGGGCGCGCGGGGCGCGTCGCCGGGGGTACGGAGGGTGTCGAGGACCTGGCGCACCTCGCCGAGGGCCTCCTTGCTGGCCGCCTTGATGGTGGTCAGCGCGGTACGCGCCTGCTCGGGGTCGGCGTCCAGGAGGGCGAGGCCCACTCCCGCCTGCACGTTGATGACGGAGATCGAGTGGGCGAGCACGTCGTGGAGTTCGCGGGCGATGCGGAGCCGTTCCTCGTCGGCGCGGCGCCGCTCGGCGTCGGCCCGCTCGGCGCGCTTCTGCGCCCGCTGTTCGCGGCGCACCCGGACCGTCTCGGAGACGGCGAGCACGGCGAAGGCGAAGGCTGCGGCGGGGAGTTCACGTCCCCAGGAGGCGGGGCCGTCGCCGGCCGGGGGCAGCCATCGGTAGAGCCAGTGCGAGAGCAGCAGATGGCCCGCCCACAGCAGGCCGAGGGCCCACGCGGCGGCGGTGCGGTGACCGTGCACGACGGCCGCGAAGCAGGCGACGGCGATCAGGACGAAGACCGGACCGTACGGGTAACCGGCCGCGAGGTAGCCGAGGGTGACGGCCGCGACGCCGAACACCACCGGCACCGGCCACCGGTGCCGGAACAGCAGGGGGACCGCTCCGAGGAGCAGCAGTGCCCGGGCGAGCGCGTCGAGCGCCTCCCGGCCCGGCTGGTTCCGCGCGGCGATCCCGCTCCCCGCCATGACGAGGACGGCGATCAGCACCGTGGACAGCCAGGGCAGTCCATGGCCGCCGTCCGGCTGTTCCCCGTGGCCCTTTCGGTCCCACCAGTCCCAGGGGTCCCATTTGCCTCTTCTGCGCGTCGGGGCGTGGTGCGGCGTCCTCGTCCCGGGGTTCGGCCTCCCGCCGTCGTCGCCGCCGCCGTCGTCTCCGCTCACGCGCCCGCCCCTCGGCTTCTGGTCCATGCCGGTCACGCTAATCGCACCGCACCCGCGGGGGCGTCAGCCCCGTGAGGTGGTCGGCGCTACTCCCGCCGTGGTAGACGGAGCCGGGGCCGGGAGGACCGCTCAGCCGCGCGGCAGCAGGCCCACGTCCTGGCCCAGGCGGCGGGCGGCCGCCGCGAAGAAGGCGTCGCGGTCCTCGACGACGCGGTGGAACTGGCCGAAGACCTCGAAGGAGACGAGGCCGAAGAGCTGCGACCAGGCGACGACGAGTGCGACGGCGAGGGCCGGGGGAAGGTCCGGGGCGACGTCGGCGGCGAGACGGGCGGCCTCGGGGCGCAAGGCCTCCGGGAGCGGGGGGAGGGCGATGCCCTCGCCGCCGTGGGCGCGGCGGGCTGTCTCGATGAGGACGAGGCCGACGCGGGCGGCGGGGGCGACGGTGTCCTGGGGTGCGGTGTAGCCGGGCACCGGGGAGCCGTAGATCAGGGCGTACTCGTGCGGGTGCGCCAGGGCCCAGGCGCGGACCGCGCGGCAGACGGCCGTCCAGCGGTCCAGGGGGCGCAGCCCGGCGGTGTCGGCGGCGGCCTTCTCCGCTTCGGCGCCGAGGGCGTCGTAGGCGTCGATGATGAGGGCGGTGAGCAGGTCGTCGCGGCTCGGGAAGTAGCGGTAGAGCGCGGAGGACGCCATGCCCAGCTCGCGGGCGACGGCCCGCAGGGACAGCTTGGCGGCGCCTTCGGCGGCGAGCTGGGTGCGGGCCTCGTCCTTGATGGCGGCGGTGATCTCGATGCGGGCGCGGGCGCGGGCTCCTCGAACGGTCGTCATGGAGAGCAGTGTGCCATTTCGAGAGCGCCGATACGAAATGAGAGCGGTGCTCTTGATTCCGAGCTGCGATCCGTGCACACTGATCCCAAGCGAGAGCAGCGCTCACAATTCCGCAGGAGGAACCCATGTCCGCTCAGCCCGCCGACCCGAACAGCCCCACCCCCGCCGCCGCCCACGTCATGAAGCCGGGCTGGCTGACGGTGAACGTCTTCAACCGCGCCGTCGCCTGGATGACCCGGCGCGGCATCAGCGTCTGGGGGTCACGCGTGCTCGCCGTCCGCGGCCGCAAGAGCGGCGAGTGGCGCCGTACCCCCGTCAATCTCCTGACCGTCGACGGCGTCCGCTACCTCGTGGCCCCGCGCGGCCACGTCCAGTGGACCCACAACATGCGGGCCGCCGGCGGCGGACAGCTGATCCTCGGCAAGCACGTGCAGGACTTCACCGCCGTCGAGGTGGCGGACGACGACAAGCCCGCACTGCTGCGCGCCTACCTCAAGCGCTGGAAGGCCGAGGTCGGCGTCTTCTTCGGCGGCGTCGGGCCCGACTCCTCCGACGACGAACTGCGCGCCGTCGCGCCCAAGCACCCCGTCTTCCTCGTCACGACGACGGGCCCCACCACCCCGGCCGCGTGAACCGGCCGGAGCGGCGGAGCCCGTCCGCTGCTTCGCTCACCCTCGCTCCGAGGCGTCAGGACGCCTCGGGCACCTCGGGCACCTCGGGGGCCTTCGGTGACTCGGGTGCGTTGGGTGCCTTCGGTGTCTCGCCAACCGAGGGAGCCTCGGCCTGGCCTCCGCCGGCGACCTCGACGACCGCGCCCTCGCCGGCCTCAGCGGGATCCTCACCCTCCGGCGCCGACCGCTCCCGCTGTCCGATGCCGCGTCCCGCGGGGCCGACACCCGACGAGGTGTCCATGCGCCGGTCCAGGATCTCCAGCGCCCGTCGGGCCATGCCGTTCGAGCGGACCATGCCGCCCAGCGTCGCCGAGCCACGGGTGATGTCCGCGAACGCGTTCCAGGCCGGCCGAAGTCCCGTTATCGTCGCGTGCAGCAGTCCCGGGCGCCGCTCGAAGAGGGCGAGCATCCGCCGCCCGACCGCCATCTCCACGCCGAGCCCCGCCTTGATGGCGAAGGCGTAGTTCAGCGCCTGGCGCCGCGCGTCGACCGCGTCGCCCGCCTCGGCGACCCGTACCGCCCACTCGCCCGCGAGCCGGCCGGAGCGCAGCGCGTACGAGATGCCCTCGCGCGTCCACGGCTCCAGGAGTCCGGCCGCGTCACCGCAGACGAGCACCCGGCCGCGGGAGAGCGGCGAGTCGTCGGTGCGGCAGCGGGTCAGGTGGCCGGAGGAGATCGTGGGCTCGAAGCCGGACAGGCCGAGCCGGGCGACGAAGTCCTCCATGTACCGCTTGGTGGCGGCGCCCTCGCCGCGCGCCGAGATGACGCCGACCGTCAGCGTGTCGCCCTTCGGGAAGACCCAGCCGTAACTGCCGGGCATCGGACCCCAGTCGATGAGGACCCGGCCCTTCCAGTCCTCGGCCACGGACGGCGGCACGGGGATCTCGGCCTCGAGACCCAGGTCGACCTGACCGAGCTTCACCCCCACGTGGGCGCCTATCCGGCTGGCACTGCCGTCGGCACCCACGACCACGCGGGCGAGCACGGTCTCGCCGTCGGCGAGGACCACGGCGACGGTCCGCCGGTCCGGTACCGCCGGACCGTGCTGCTCCACGCGGGACACCGTGACGCCGGTGCGCAGCTCGGCGCCCGCCTTCTGCGCGTGCTCGACGAGCTGTGCGTCGAACTCCGGGCGGTTGATGAGCCCGAAGAGCATCTTGCGCGAGCGGCGGGTGCGGGCGAAGCGTCCGTCCAGGGAGAAGGTGACGGCGTGCACCCGGTCCTGGAGGGGCAGTTCGAAGCCGGGCGGCAGCGAGTCGCGGGAGGGGCCGATGATGCCGCCGCCGCACGTCTTGTACCGGGGCAGCTCGGACTTCTCCAGGAGCAGGACCCGACGCCCGGCCACGGCCGCCGCGTAGGCCGCGGACGCGCCGGCCGGTCCCGCGCCGACGACCACGACGTCCCAGACGTCCGCCGCGGAATCCACGTCCCCCGCTGAGGCCTTGTCCGTCTCCGGACCCTCGTCCACCGCCGAAACCTCGTCCACACCGATGCCCTCAGGAGCCGCGCCTTCGGGCGCGGTGTTCTCCGGACCGGCGTTCTCTGCGTGCTCGCTGCTCACGTGTGCTTCTGCTCCTGATCCGACCGGTGGTCTGCTCCTGACGCATCCTACGGCGCGGTAGCCCGGGCACCGCGCCGTAGGATCGGCGATGCGTTCGCCGTACCACGACATACGCCGAACGCCGTCCTTACGTCGTAACGTCGCACCCATCAGGAGCGTGCCCATGACCTCGAATCCGATCGCCGAGACCGTCCGGTCCCTGATGCCCAGGGCCAAGGCCGAGCTCACCGAGCTGGTGGCCTTCGAGTCGGTGGCGGACGAGGCCGTGGCGCCCCGCAGCGAGTGCGAGGCGGCGGCGAACTGGGTGGCGGACGCCCTGCGTGCCGAGGACTTCCAGGACGTGGCGCTGCTCGACACCCCGGACGGTTCGCAGGCGGTGTACGGCATCCTGCCCGGCCCGGTCGGCGCGCCGACCGTCCTTCTCTACGCGCACTACGACGTGCAGCCGAAGCTGGACGAGTCCGCCTGGCTGAGCCCTCCGTTCGAGCTGACCGAGCGCGACGGGCGCTGGTACGGGCGCGGCACGGCCGACTGCAAGGGCGGCTTCGTCCTGCACCTGCTCGCGCTGCGCGCCCTGAAGGCGAACGGCGGGGTGCCCGTGACGGTCAAGGTGATCGTCGAGGGTTCGGAGGAGCAGGGCACCGGTGGTCTGGAGCGGTACGCCGAGCAGCACCCCGAGCTGCTCGCCTCCGACGCGATCGTGATCGGCGACGCGGGCAACTTCCGGGTGGGTCTGCCGACGGTGACCGCGACCCTGCGCGGCATGACGATGATCCGGGTCCAGATCGACACCCTGGAGGGCAACCTGCACTCCGGTCAGTTCGGCGGAGCCGCCCCCGACGCGCTGGCCGCGCTGATCCGGGTGCTCGACTCGCTGCGCGGCCCGGACGGCTCGACCGTCATCGACGGGCTGGCGGGCGACAAGGTGTGGGAGGGCCTGCAGTACCCGGAGGACGACTTCCGGAAGGACGCCAAGGTCCTCTCGGGCGTGGCCCTGCCGGGCGCCGGCACGGTCGCCGACCGGATCTGGGCGCGGCCCGCCGTCACCGTCATCGGCATCGACTGCCACCCGGTGGCCGGTGCGACCCCGTCGGTGCCGAAGTCGGCCCGCGCCCAGATCAGCCTGCGGGTGCCGCCGGGCCAGGACGCGGCCGAGGCGACGAAGCTGCTCTTCGCCCACATCGAGAAGCACACCCCGTGGGACGCCCGGGTGTCGCTCGAGCAGGTCGGTCAGGGCCAGCCGTTCCAGGCGGACACGTCGAGCCCGGCGTACACGTCGATGGCGGAGGCGATGAGGATCGCGTACCCCGGTCAGGAGATGCAGACGGCGGGGATGGGCGGTTCGATCCCGCTGTGCAACACGCTGGCCTCGCTGTACCCGGAGTCGGAGATCCTGCTCATCGGCCTGAGCGAGCCGGAGGCTCAGATCCACGCGCCCAACGAGTCGGTCTCGCCCGAGGAGCTGGAGCGGCTGTCCGTGGCGGAGGCGCACTTCCTCGTCAACTACGCCCGCTCGAAGCAGGCGTGACCGCGTTCTGACGCCGGAGGGGCCCGTCAGCCCACCGGGTCCCCCGCCTCCAGGTTGAGCACCGTGCCGCGTTCGCGGGCGCGCAGGGCCCAGCGGAGGCGGCGGTAGCGGACGGGCGGCAGGAGGTCGGCCGCCTCCTCCTCGGTGACGAAGCGCCAGGCGCGCAGTTCGGCGCCGGGAAGGCGGAGGCGGGCGGTGTCCGCGGCGTCGAGCCGGCCGCCGTCGAAGAGGAGGCGCAGCCCGCCGTGACCCGGCGGCTGGGGGCGTTCCCAGTCGACGAGCAGGAGGCGGGGCACGGCGTCGAGTGCGATGCCTATCTCCTCGGCGACCTCGCGCATTCCGGCGCGGGCCGGGGGTTCGCCGGGTTCGACGACGCCGCCGGGGAACTCCCAGCCCGGCTTGTAGGTGGGGTCGACCAGGAGGAAGCGGTCCTGGTCGTCGAAGAGCAGGACGCCCGCGGCGAGGGTCTCGCCGGTCGGCTCGGGGGTCTGGACGATGCCGCAGGGGGCGGCGAGACCGTTCAGGACCGCGTCGGCGACGGACCGGGCCGCCTCGGTCGCGGTGAGGGCCGAGGTGTCGACGGTGTACGCGTCGGCGGCGAGCCAGTCGAGGGCCGCGCGGTAGGGCGCGAGGTGCGCGTGGCACCACTCCCGGACGCGGGCGTCGGCCTCGGGGTCGCCGTACTCCGTCCGGCCGTCGATCCGCTGCCGCAGGATCGTTTCCTCCGGGGCGAGCAGCACATGGCGTACGTCGATGCGGCGGGCGGCGAGCCCCCCGAAGATCTCGTCCCGGTACGCCTGCCTGAGCAGCGTCATGGGGACCACGAGCACACCGCCCACCTCGGCGAGCAGGGCGGCGGCGGTGTCGACGACCAGGCGGCGCCAGATCGGCAGGTCCTGGTAGTCCTCGACCTCCGCGAGCCGCTTGGCCGGGAGCAGCCGGCCCATCGCCGTACCGATGAGCTCGGGGTCGTACAGCGTGCTGTGCGGGATCAGGTCGATCAGTTCGCGCGCGGTGCTGGACTTCCCCGCGCCGAAAGCACCGTTGACCCAGACGATCACGATTCCCCCTCTTCGACGGCCCCCTGTGGCTTGCCCGCAACACCCTGCCACGAAAACCACCCACGCATGTCTCGGCATATGCGTGACGCTTTCGCGCGCGGGTCGTTGATAACGGCAAGCACGAGGGGGTGCGGAGATGAGTCGTACGGTTCTCGAACGTTTTCCGGCCGGCGGCCCGCGGGGCAGCCTGCCCGCGGAGGAGTTCGCCGGCGCACGGCGCGACGAGGGGGTGCCGGCCCGGGTCGTGATGGACCTGGAGTCCGACACCTTCCTGGTGATCGTCGAGCAGCGGCTGCCCGAGCGGGTACGGAGAGAATGACGGGCGGCTGGCAGCGCTCGCCCCCGGCCGGGCGTCCGGGAGCCCTCGAATCCGGTCAGGACGCCTCTCTCAGGAGGCCCGGCCCGCCCACGATCCCTCGACGTCCGCGCTCCTGGCCGCCGCCGCCGCGCCGAGGAGGCCCGCGTCGGTGCCCGTGAGGGCGGGGACGACGGTCAGGTTCCGGACGAAGGAGAGCGTGGCGTAGGAGGCGAGGCTGCGGCGGAGCGGGGCGAAGAGCACCTCGCCGGCGCCCGCCACACCGCCGCCGACGACCGCGACGTCGATCTCGACGAGGGCCGCCGTCGCGGCGATGCCCGCGGCGAGCGCCTGTGCCGCCCGCTCGAACGAGGCGACGGCCGCCGGGTCGCCGGCCTCGGCGGCGGCGGCCACGGCCGCGGCGGAGGTGTCGCCGTCCGGCCCCGGGCGCCAGCCGTTCTCGAGGGCGCGGCGGGCGAGGTGCGGGCCGCTGGCGATCCGCTCGACGCAGCCGCGTCCGCCGCAGGCGCAGGGGTCGCCGTCCAGGTCCACCGCGATGTGGCCGATGTGACCGGCGTTGCCGGTGGGGCCGGGGTGGAGCCGGCCGCCGAGGACGAGGCCGCCGCCGACCCCGGTGGAGACCACGAGGCACAGGGCGTTGTCGTGGCCCTTGGCGGCGCCGAGCCAGTGTTCGGCGGCGGTCATGGCGACGCCGTCGCCGACCAGGGTGACCGGCCTGCCGCCCGCCGCCCGGCGGACCCGGTCGACGAGCGGGTAGTCGCGCCAGCCGGGCACGTTGACGGGACTGACGGTGCCCCGGTGGGCGTCGACCGGTCCCGCGCTGCCGATGCCGACGGCCCCCGCGGCCTCCCACAGGGGTGAGGCCGCGAGCGTGGCGACGACCTCCTCGACCGCGCCCATCACCGTCTCGCCGTCCTCACGCGCGGGCGTGGCCCGCCGGGTGCGCAGCAGGATGCGGCCGTCGCCGTCGACCAGAGCGCCGGCGATCTTCGTGCCACCGATGTCGAGGGCGACGACGAGACCCTCGGCGGAGCCCGTGGCGGAATCGGTCTGCATGGGTGGGGAGTCTCCAGTCGGCTGCGGGCGGAACGGGTCCGTACAGTCTCTCCTGCCATGACAACGTTGTCCAGGTTCTATGCTTCGCCCTACACCCACCGATCCCCTACGGAGGAACCGCACACCGTGGCCGACACCGCCCGCCGCCCCGAGCCCCGCTACGGCAACCGGCCCACCATGAAGGACGTCGCCGCGCGCGCGGGCGTCGGCCTGAAGACGGTGTCCCGGGTCGTCAACGGCGAGCCGGGAGTCACCCCGGACACCGAGCGCCGGGTCCAGGAGGCGATCGAGATCCTCGGTTTCCGCCGCAACGACAGCGCACGGGTCCTGCGCAAGGGCAGGACCGCGACCGTCGGCCTCGTCCTGGAGGATCTCGCCGACCCGTTCTACGGGCCGCTCAGCCGAGCCGTGGAGGAGGTCGCCCGCGCGCACGGGGCGCTGCTCATCAACGGCTCCAGCGCCGAGGACCCGGACCGGGAGCAGGAATTGGCGCTCGCGCTGTGCGCGCGCCGGGTCGACGGTCTGATCGTCATCCCCTCCGGTGACGACCACCGGTACCTGGAGCCCGAGATGAGGGCGGGCGTCGCCACCGTCTTCGTCGACCGCCCCGCCGGTCTCATCGACGCCGACGCGGTCCTCACCGACAGCTTCGGCGGCGCCCGCGACGGCGTGGCCCATCTGATCGCCCACGGACACCGCCGCATCGGCTTCATCGGCGACCGCCCCCGCATCCACACCGCGGCGGAACGACTGCGCGGCTACCGGGCGGCGATGGAGGACGCGGGGCTGCCGGTCCGGGACGCCTGGGTCTCGCCGGGTTCGACGGACCCGGAGCGGGTGAGGACCGCCGTACGGGAGATGCTGGCCGCGCCGGAGCCGGTGACGGCACTGTTCGCGGGGAACAACCGGGTGCTCGTCACCGTGGTCCGGGCCCTCGCCGCGCACCCGCGGCCGGTCGCCCTGGTCGGCTTCGACGACATCGAACTGGCCGATCTGCTCGGCGTCACGGTCATCGCCCAGGACGCCGCCGCACTCGGGCGTACGGCGGCGGAGCGGCTGTTCCGGCGCCTCGACGGGGCCGATGAGGCGCCGGCACGGGTGGTCCTCGGTACGACGCTCCTCGCCCGGGGTTCGGGCGAGATCCCGCCGCAGGCCGATTAGGGCCGTTTTCAGAGCCTCGGGGGCTACTCGGCCGAGGCGGTGAGGTCGCCTCGGCGCGGGGCGGCGAAGCGGTCGAGGGCGGCGCGGTTCATGCCGGTCAGCGCGTCGACCTCTGCGGTGTCGAGGGCGCCGCAGTCGATGCCGCGCAGCAGGTAGGAGCTGAGGGCCTTCGCGGTGGCGGGCTCGTCCATGACGTCGCCGCCCGCGTGGTTGGCGTAGGCGGAGAGGCGCTTGGCGGCGGCCTCGAAGCCCTCGCGGTAGAAGGCGAAGACGGCGGCGTACCGGGTGGGGATGTGGCCGGGGTGCATGTCCCAGCCCTGGTAGTAGGCGCGGGCGAGGGCGCGGCGGGTGAGGCCGTAGTGCAGGCGCCAGGCCTCGTGGACGTGCTCGGTGGAGCCGACCGGGAGGACGTTGGTGGAGCCGTCGGAGACGCGTACGCCGGTGCCGGCGGCGGCGACCTGCATGATCGCCTTGGCGTGGTCGGCGGCCGGGTGGTCGCTGGCCTGGTAGGCGGCGGAGACGCCGAGGCAGGCGCTGTAGTCGAAGGTGCCGTAGTGCAGTCCGGTGGCACGGCCCTCGGCGGCGCCGATCATGCGGGCGACGGCGGCGGTGCCGTCGGTGGCGAGGATGGACTGGCTGGTCTCGATCTGGATCTCGAAGCCGAGGCGGCCCGCGTCGAGCCCGTGGGCCTTCTCGAAGGCCTCCAGGAGGCGGACGAAGGCGGAGACCTGCTCGGGGTAGGTGACCTTGGGGAGAGTGAGGACGAGGCCGTCGGGGAGGCCGCCGTTCTCCAGGAGGCCGGTGAGGAAGACGTCGGTGGTGCGGATGCCACGGTTGCGTACGGCGGACTCCATGCACTTCATCCGGATGCCCATGTACGGGGCGGCGGTGCCGTTCCGGTAGGCCTCCGAGATCAGCCGCGCGGCGCGGGCCGCGTCCTGGTCCTCGTCCTGGCCGGCGTAGCCGTCCTCGAAGTCGACCCGCAGGTCTTCGATCGGCTCGCGTTCGAGCTTGGCGCGCACGCGGCCGTAGACGTCCTCCGCGAGGTCGTCGGCGAGGCCGAGGACGGCGGCGAAGGAGGCGGCGTCGGGGGCGTGCTCGTCGAGGGCGGCGAGGGCCCGGTCGCCCCAGGAGCGGATGGTGCCGGCCTCGAAGACGTTGCCGGGTACGTAGACGGTGTGAACGGGCTGGCGGGTCCCGGGGTCACCGGGGTAGCGGCGGTCCAGTTCGGCGTCCACCGATGCGAGGGAGGCGCTGATGCCCTCGCTGACCGCGCCCGCGAGGCTCGTCGACACCTTCTCCTGCTGACCCATCCCAGATCCTCCTGTTTTCCGCTGCACGGAATCAACAATCCGTATGGCGAAGTTAGTAGGCCGTCGGGACCTGAGTCAATGGTTGTCCGAAACGGCCGGGGGCCGCACGGTGATAATCACCGTGCGGCCCCCGGGCCCGACAGAACCGCAGGTCAGCCCTTGCGGGCCTTGACCTCGTCGGTCAGCTGCGGGACGACGTCGAAGAGGTCGCCCACCACGCCGTAGTCGACGAGGTCGAAGATCGGCGCCTCGGCGTCCTTGTTGATCGCGACGATCGTCTTCGAGGTCTGCATGCCCGCGCGGTGCTGGATCGCGCCGGAGATGCCGGACGCGATGTACAGCTGCGGCGAGACCGACTTGCCGGTCTGGCCGACCTGGTTGGAGTGCGGGTACCAGCCGGCGTCGACGGCGGCGCGCGAGGCGCCGACGGCCGCGCCGAGCGAGTCGGCGAGCGCCTCGATGATCGCGAAGTTCTCGGCGCCGTTGACGCCACGGCCGCCGGAGACCACGATCGCGGCCTCGGTCAGCTCGGGGCGGCCGGTGGACTCGCGCGGGGTGCGGGAGACGACCTTGGTGCCGTGCGCCTTCTCCGAGAAGGAGACGGCGAGTGCCTCGACGGTGCCGGCGGCCGGGGCGGCCTCGACGGGGGCCGAGTTCGGCTTGACCGTGATGACCGGGGTGCCCTTGGAGACACGGGACTTGGTGGTGAAGGAGGCGGCGAACGCGGACTGCGTCGCGACCGGGCCCTCGTCACCGGCCTCCAGGTCGATGGCGTCGGTGATGATTCCGGAGCCGATGCGTACCGCCAGGCGGGCCGCGATCTCCTTGCCCTCGGCGGAGGACGGGACGAGCACGGCGGCCGGGGACACGGCGTCGTACGCGGCCTGCAGGGCCTCCACCTTCGGGACGACGAGGTAGTCGGCGAACTCGGCGGCGTCGGCGGTGAGGACCTTCACCGCGCCGTGCTCGGCGAGCGCGGCGGCGGTGTCGGCGGCGCCGTTGCCGAGCGCGACGGCGACCGGGTCGCCGAGGCGGCGGGCGAGGGTCAGCAGCTCCAGGGTGGGCTTGCGGACGGCTCCGTCGACGTGGTCGACGTAGACGAGAATGTCAGCCATGGGACTTCAATCTCCTGCGAACGGAAGGGGCAGCGGTCGGGGAGGCTCGCGCGAGCCCTAGATGCTGTGTTGACCCGGGGGCGACCCCCGGACCCAGCGACTAAATGAACTTCTGGCTCGCGAGGAACTCGGCCAGCTGCTTGCCGCCCTCGCCCTCGTCCTTGACGATCGTGCCGGCCGTACGGGCCGGACGCTCCGCCGCCGAGTCGACCGCGGTCCAGGCGCCCTCGAGACCCACTTCCTCGGCGTCGATGTCGAGGTCGTCGAGGTCCAGGGACTGCACCGGCTTCTTCTTGGCGGCCATGATGCCCTTGAAGGACGGGTAGCGCGCCTCGCCCGACTGGTCGGTCACGGACACGACGGCCGGGAGGGAGGCCTCCAGCTGCTCGGAGGCGGCGTCGCCGTCACGGCGGCCGGTCACGACACCGTCCTCGACCTTGACCTCGGAGAGCAGCGTGACCTGCGGGACGCCCAGACGCTCGGCGAGGATCGCCGGGAGGACACCCATGGTGCCGTCGGTGGAGGCCATACCGGCGATGACGAGGTCGTAGCCGGTCTTCTCGATCGCCTTGGCGAGCACCAGGGAGGTGCCCATGACGTCGGTTCCGTGCAGGTCGTCGTCCTCGACGTGGACGGCCTTGTCGGCGCCCATCGACAGCGCCTTGCGCAGCGCGTCCTTGGCGTCCTCGGGGCCGACCGTGAGCACGGTGACCTCGGCGTCGTCGGCCTCTTCGGCGATCTGCAGGGCCTGCTCGACCGCGTACTCGTCGAGCTCCGAAAGCAGGCCGTCGACGTCGTCCCGGTCGACCGTGAGGTCGTCCGCGAACTTGCGGTCTCCGGTCGCGTCGGGCACGTACTTCACACAGACAACGATCCTCAAGCTCACGCCGGCTCTCCTACTGCATCGTCATAACTGGGCTGCCTTGTTGCTCGCAGCATAGGCGCCTGAAGGGCGGGTTTCCGGGCGGGGCGCCGGACGCCCCGACCCGAATATTACTCGTCAGTACACCCAGTTTGTTACCAGTAAGCAAGCGCTCAGGAATGTGATCTGGCCAACGCGCGGAGCGGGGCGCGTACGGGAACTCTCAGTCGCGCAGCGCGTTGAAGCGCCCGTGGTGGTAGAGGAGCGGCCGGCCCGCCCCGTCCGGATCCCCCGCGACCGCCTGCGCGATCACGATCCGGTGGTCGCCTGCGGGCACCCGGGCCACCACCCGGCAGACCAGCCACGCGAGGACGCCGTCGAGCACGGGCACCCCCTCGGGGCCCACGCTCCAGCGGGTTTCCTCGCCGAAGCGGTCGGCGCCGCTGCGCGCGAAGGTGGCCGCGAGCTCCTGCTGGTGGTCGCCGAGTATGTGCACGCCGATGTGTTCGGCCTCGGCGAGCACGGGCCAGCTGGAGGACGTCGTGCCCACCCCGAAGGAGATCAGCGGGGGGTCCGCGGCGACGGAGTTGAGCGAGGTCGCGGTGAAGCCGACGGGACGATCCCCGTGCGCGGTGACGACCGCGACACCGGCCGCGTGCCGGCGGAAGACGGCACGGAGCAGGTCGGGAGAGGCCTGTCGGGGTGCGCCGATCGTGGGAACGGGACCGGGTCGGAGGTCCGGCGAAGCCGTCATGGAGTTGTCCTTCTGCGAGGGCGGCATGGGAGAGGTCCGGGGGGCGTCAGACGCCCGGACAGCGCGCGCTCGCGTTGCGGGCCAGGTCCACATGGGTCCGGCCGTAGAGAAGGAGTTTTGGGGGCACTCGGCAAGGGTGACGATCGTTGCCGCGTGCAGTCAAGTGCGTACCGGGATGTGGGAGGTGTGTCACGGCGTCAGACGGCCCGTCCCAGGGCGGCGATGACGTCGGCCCTGCGGGGCTGCCCCGCGGCCCTGCGGACGACGCGGCCGGCCCGGTCGAGGACCAGGACGGTGGGGGTGCGCTCGACGCCCAGGGCGCGTACGAGGTCGAGCCGTTCCTCGGCGTCGATCTCCACGTGTCCCACACCGGGCACCATCGCGGCCACCTCGGCGAGGGTGCGGCGGGTGGCCCGGCAGGGCTGGCAGAAGGCGGTGGAGAACTGGACGAGGGTGGCCCGCTCCCCCAGTTCGGCGCCGAGCGCCTCCGGTCCGAGCACCTCGGTCACGCCTTTCCCCCTTGCGGTCGCTCTGTCAGCCTGTCGGTACATCGCATGTCATCCGGTGCAGCGTCGCACGGGAGCGTTCGATTCCCGCCACGGGCCCCGCGAGTGACGAGAATCTCCCTGTACGAAGCCGCGTGGACTGGTCACGGCGCCCCACATGGGGCACGATCTGCCCAAAGCCGAAAACCTACGGCCGCGTAACTTCGCCGGGAGACCCCTCCCCCGGCACACGAAGAAAAGGTTCCTCTCCGATGGCAGAACTCGTCTATCGACCGGTCGTCGGCGCCGCGCTCACCCTGTTCAAGGCGCTCGACCTGAAGATCGACACCCAGGGTTCCGAGAACATCCCGCGGACGGGAGGGGCTGTGCTGGTGAGCAACCACATCAGCTACCTCGATTTCATCTTCACGGGCCTCGCGGCGCTGCCCCAGAAGCGTCTCGTGCGCTTCATGGCGAAGGACTCCGTCTTCCGGCACAAGGTCTCGGGGCCGCTCATGCGCGGCATGAAGCACATCCCCGTCGACCGCTCGCAGGGCGAGCACGCCTACCAGCACGCGCTGGAGTCGCTGCGGGCCGGCGAGATCATCGGCGTCTTCCCCGAGGCGACCATCTCCCAGTCCTTCACCCTCAAGAGCTTCAAGACGGGTGCGGCGCGCCTGGCGCAGGAGGCGGGCGTCCCGCTGATCCCGATGGCACTGTGGGGCACCCAGCGGGTGTGGACGAAGGGGCGTCCGCGGAACTTCAAGCGCAGCCACATCCCCGTGACGATCCGCGTCGGCGAGCCCATGGAGGCCCCTTCCGACCAGTACGCGGGCGCCATCACACGGCGGCTGCGCGAGCGCGTCCAGGAGCTCCTGGAGGCCGCTCAGCGCGCCTACCCGGTCCGTCCCAAGGACGCGGGCGACACGTGGTGGGTGCCCGCGCACCTCGGCGGTACGGCTCCGACGCCGGCCCAGGTCAAGGAAGCCGGCTGACGGCAGCGCTACTGCGGGTCCCGGACGGCGATCCGGGCTCCGGGGCTGAGCTTCTCCAGCGACTCGGCGAGCTCGCCGCCCGCCGCGAGCAGCTCGTCCCGGGTCATGGGGGCGAGTGACTCGAGGAGGAAGACCGCGTCGACGGTGTCGTCGTCGATGCGGGTGCGGGGGCCCTGGCGCCAGTTCCAGCGCCGGCAGGTGACGCCCTCCTCGTCGCACCAGACGATCTCCCCGGGCTCGGGGTGCTCCACCGTCTCCGCGCCGCCCGCCATGGTGACGAAGGGCTCTTCACCGGTGGCCCTGACCAGGCGCATGCCGCCCCGGATCCGTCCCAGGTCCTCACCGCCGACCGGGATGAGATGGGCGACGCTGACCGCGTTGTAGGCGTCGACGAGCCGGTTGATGCGGGGCAGTCCCCCGTCGGCGAGCGCCCGCCTGGCGAGCGCCTCGGCGGAGTTGCGGGTACGGGAGGGCTTGGCGCCGAACGCGGTGTACGCGGCGCGCCAGGCGGCGATGTGCGGGTCCTGGTCCGGGGTGCTGCCGTCGAGCCGCTCGGCGAGCCGTCGCGCGGCCTCGTCCAGGAGTGCCGAGCCGGCTTCGTCGCTGGGTCCGTTGACCAGTCCGTGCGCCTCGACGACCAGTGCGGTGAAGCCGGGTACGAGGGTGCGCACCTCGTCGGAGACGGTGAGCGTGAGAGTCATGCGGTCCAGTGTAGGGCACTGAATAATTCAATTCCTTGGACTTTCGGCTGGTCCGGGCTCCGTGAGGCGCCGAAGACGAGAACGGCCGGACGGGAGTCGATGACTCCGTCCGGCCGTTCCTTCGTGCCGTCTGCCTGTCGCGCCGGGTGTGTTACCTGGCCAGCTCTTCCTTCAGGGCCTGGAGGAAGGCGTCCACGTCGTCCTCCGTGGTGTCGAAGGCGCACATCCAGCGGACATCGCCGGCGGCCTCGTCCCAGAAGTAGAAGCGGAAGCGTTCCTGAAGTCGCCTGCTCACCTCGTGCGGCAGGCGCGCGAAGACCGCGTTGGCCTGCACCGGGTAGAGGATCTCCACCCCGTCGACCTCCCGCACGCCGGCCGCGAGGCGCTGGGCCATCGCGTTGGCGTGGCGGGCGTTGCGCAGCCACAGGTCCTTCGCGAGGAGGGCCTCCAGCTGCACCGACACGAAGCGCATCTTCGACGCGAGCTGCATGGACAGCTTGCGCAGGTGCTTCATGTGACTGACCGCGTCGGGGTTGAGCACGACGACGGCCTCGCCGAAGAGCATGCCGTTCTTCGTGCCGCCGTACGAGATGACGTCGACGCCCACCGCGTTGGTGAACGCCCGCATCGGTACGTCGAGCGAGGCGGCGGCGTTGGCTATCCGGGCCCCGTCGAGGTGGACCTTCATGCCCTTCGAGTGGGCGTGATCGACGATCGCGCGGATCTCCTCGACCGTGTAGACGGTCCCCAGCTCGGTGTTCTGGGTGATCGAGACGACCTGCGGCATCGCCCGGTGCTCGTCCTCCCAGCCCCAGGCCTGCCGGTCGATCAGCTCGGGGGTGAGCTTGCCGTCCGGGGTCGGCACGGTGAGCAGCTTGAGGCCGCCCATCCGCTCGGGCGCACCGCCCTCGTCCACGTTGATGTGCGCGGACTCGGCGCAGATGACGGCGCCCCAGCGGTCGGTGAGCGCCTGGAGGGCGGTCACGTTCGCCCCGGTCCCGTTGAAGACCGGGAAGGCCTCGGCGGAGGGACCGAAGTGGCTGTGCATGATCCGCTGGAGGTGCTCGGTGTACTGGTCCTCGCCGTAGGCGACCTGGTGGCCGCCGTTGGCGAGGGCGAGGGCCGCGAGGACCTCGGGGTGGGCGCCGGCGTAGTTGTCGCTGGCGAAGCCCCGGACCGACGGGTCGTGGTGACGACGCGCGTCGGTCCTGGGGCCGAGAGCCGCGGTCACGGCTTGGGGGTCAGCCACAGACGCTGTCCATTCACTTCCTGGGCGGGCCTGTCCCACAGACCGGCGACCTCGTCGGCAAGGTCCGTGACGTCGGTGAAGCCCGCGAACTTCGCGTTGGGGCGCTCGGCGCGCATGCCGTCGTGCACCAATGCCTTGATCACCAGGATCGCAGCCGCCGCCTGCGGGCCGTCGTCGCCCCCCAGCTTGCGGAAGGAGTCCGCCATGGCGAGGGTCCACGCCTCGGCGGCGGCCTTGCCGGCGTTGTACGCGGCGTTGTTGGCCAGCGGCTTGTGCGCGCCGACCTGGCTGATCAGGGCGTAACGGCCCCGGCCGCCGGCCCGCAGCAGCCCGTCGTGGAAGGCGAGCGAGGTGTGCTGGACGGTGCGGATCAGGAGCTTCTCCAGGAAGTCCCAGTCCTTGAGGTCGGTCTCCGTGAAGGAGGCGCTGCCGCGCCAGCCGCCGACCAGGTGGACGAGGCCGTCGATCCGGCCGAACTCCTTCTCGGTCTTCGCGGCCCAGTCACGCGTGGCGTCCAGGTCGAGCAGGTCGACCGTGTCGCCGACGACGGTGGCACCGCCGTGCGCGTAGCGGGCGGCGTCGACGGCCTCCGCCAGGCGGGTCGGGTCGGCGTCGGACGCGACCACGGTCGCGCCCGCCTCGGCGAGGCGCAGCAGCGCCGCGCGGCCCGCGGGGCCGGCCGCGCCGGCCACCGCGATGACGGCGCCGTCGAGCGGCCCGCCGTTTCCGTTGGCGTTCATGGGCGACGCCTCCTCCGTGTCCTCGGTACGAGTGCTCACGCGGCGGCCCGCTCGGTCCCAGAGACGTCGGCGGCGGTGATGCCCTTGGTTTCGGCGATCACGCCCTTCAGCTTCTTGGCGAGGGCCTCAAAGAACATGCTGAGCGGAAACTCGTCCGGAAGCACGTCGTCGACGAGCTTGCGCGGCGGAAGGGAGAGGTCGAGGGCGTCGGGGCCCTTGGCCCACTTCGATCCCGGGTGCGGGGCGAGGTAGGTGGAGACGAGCTCGTACGCCTTGAACCAGTGGACGAGCTTGGGGCGGTCGATGCCGTCGCGGTAGAGCTTCTCGATCTCTGCGCAGAGCTGGTTGGTGACCTCGGGGGCCCGCTGCCAGTCGATCTTGAGGGTGTTGTCCGTCCAGCGCACCACGTTGTGCTTGTGGAGGTACGCGAAGAGGAGCTGGCCGCCGAGACCGTCGTAGTTGCGGTTGCGGTCGCCGGAGAGCGGGAAGCGGAACATCCGGTCGAAGAGGACCGCGTACTGCACGTCGCGGCCGTGCGCGTTGCCCTCGGACTCCAGCTTCACGGCCTCCTTGAAGGCGGTGAGGTCGCAGCGGAGCTCTTCGAGTCCGTACATCCAGAAGGGCTGGCGCTGCTTGATCATGAAGGGGTCGAAGGGCAGGTCGCCGTGGCTGTGGGTGCGGTCGTGCACCATGTCCCAGAGCACGAACGCCTGCTCGCAGCGGGCCTGGTCGTCGATCATGGCGGCGATGTCCGTGGGCAGCTGGATGCCCAGGATGTCGACGGCGGCTTCCGTCACCTTGCGGAAGCGGGCGGCCTCGCGGTCGCAGAAGATGCCGCCCCAGGTGAAGCGCTCGGGGGCCTCGCGGACCGCGATGGTCTCCGGGAAGAGGACGGCCGAGTTGGTGTCGTACCCGGCGGTGAAGTCCTCGAAGGTGATGCCGCAGAAGAGCGGGTTGTCGTAGCGGGTGCGCTCCAGCTCGGAGAGCCACTCCGGCCACACCATGCGCAGCACGACGGCTTCGAGGTTGCGGTCCAGGTTGCCGTTCTGCGTGTACATCGGGAAGAGCACCAGGTGCTGGAGCCCGTCCCTGCGGTCGGCGGCCGGCTGGAACGCGAGCAGCGAGTCCAGGAAGTCCGGGACCGTGAAGCCGCTCTCGGACCACTTGCGCAGGTCCGAGACGACGGCGCGGTGGTAGGCGCCGTCGTGCGGGACGAGCGGGGAGAGCTGCTCGACCGCGGCGGTGACGCGGTCGAGGGTCAGCTCGGCCAGGGAGCGGGCGGGCGCGCCCTCGGCCTCGAAGTCGATGGAGCCGTCGGCGCTCTGCCAGGAGCGGATCTCCTCCACGGCATTCTTGAGCTCGGGCCAGGCGGGGTGGTCGATCACCCGGGCGTCGGTGAATATCCCCTCACCGGTCACGTCCTGCACAAGAATTTCCGTCATGCCTCTTCCTCCACAGGAGAACCTCGCGTCAAGACACCGTAACCATCGACGGTTCTCCACCACAAGAGGGGGCAGAAGAAATTATCCTGCGTGACCCCCCTGTCGACGGAAGTTTTTCCTGTCAGTCGGGGTCGAGGCCACCCTTCCGCCGTCCCGGTCAGCCCAGCGGCTTGACCAGGAGCTCGAACTCGAGGCCTTCCCGCTGCGGCACGCCGAACCGCTCGTCGCCGTACGGGAACGGGGACATCCGGCCGGTGCGCCGGTAGCCGCGCCGCTCGTACCAGGCGATCAGCTCCTCGCGCACGGAGATCACCGTCATGTGCATCTCCCGCGCGCCCCAGAGCTCGCGCACCCGGCGCTCCGCCTCCGCGATGATCTGCTTGCCGAGGCCGGCGCCCTGCAGTTCGGGGCGGACCGCGAACATGCCGAAGTAGGCGGCCTCGCCGCGGTCCTCCAGCTGGCAGCAGGCGACGATCTCGCCGTCGCTCTCGACGACCAGGAGCCGGCTGCCCGGGGTGGTGATCACGCGGGCCACGCCGTCGGGGTCGGTGCGCTGCCCCTGGAGCAGGTGCGCCTCGGTGGTCCAGCCCCGCCGGCTCGCGTCGCCCCGGTAGGCCGACTGGACGAGCGGGACGAGCGCGGGAACGTCGTCCAGGACCGCATCGCGGTAGCTGATCCGGCCGGTCTCCTGCAACGTGGCGGTGTCCATGTGAACGGGGCTCCCCTCGGGTGCTGACGGTCGCCGAACGCGACCGTCCCGAGCCTAACGCGCGGGCCCTTCACTCCCCTTCGTACGCCTCCGCGCGCCCGTGCGCCCGCGTGCGCACGGTCGACGGCGGGCATTCCTCCGGGGACGGTACGGCGTCGAGGGGGAGGTGTGCCGTGCACGGACCGGCTCTGTCCGGGTGGCTCATGGTCGCGCTGTGCGCGGCGACGGGGGTGTACTGCCTGCTGCGGATGCGCGTGTGCGCCGGGGAGGAGCGTCGGGCGGCGGGCGGCGAGGCGGTGATGGGATTCGGGATGGCGTCCATGGCGCTGCCCGCGGCCGTGCTCACGCCGCCCGCGTGGGGCTGGGCGGTGTACGCGGCGGTGTTCGGCGGCGCCGCGCTGCACGGGCTGCTCACGGTCCGGCGCGGCGGTCACCATCTGCACCATCTGGTCGGCTCGCTCGCCATGGTCTACATGGCGGTGGCGATGGCGTCACCCGCCACGGGGGCGCACACGGGGCACACGCCGGGCGCCACGAGCGGCATACCCGTCGTCACGGGCGGACTGCTCCTCTACTACATGGCGTACGTGCTGCACGCGGGCGCGAGACTCGTACCGGTGGCGGCGGTGCGGACGGCGGCGACGGCCGGCGGGCCGGGAGCGGGGCCGGCCTGGGCGACCCGGCCCGAGCTGGCGCTCGCCTGCCGGCTGTCGATGGCGCTCGCCATGCTGGCCATGCTGGTGACCTTGTGAGAGCGGCGGGCCGGTAGGGCGGATGGGCGGGCAACGAAACCGTGGCGTACGTCACTTGCCGTCCGAGGTCATACCCCCGACCCGTACCGCGCTCATAGGGTGACGCCCATGTGGGTCTCCCTCGCGCTGTTCCTGCTCGGCGTCCTGACCGCCCTCGCCGCACCCCGGCTGCTGTCACGGGCCGACTGGGTCGAGCGAGAACCCGTGGTGGCCCTCTGGGTGTGGCAGTGCGTGGTCGGCGCCGTCCTGCTGAGCTTCGCGCTCTCCATGACCTTCAGCGCGTCGACCGCCTGGCAGGCCGTGCGCGGACAGGTCTTCGCGCCCGCGCCGCGCGCGGTGGTCGACGCGTACGAACTCGGGACGACCGGCCCCTGGTCCGCGGTCCTCGCCGTGGTCCTCGCGGCCGGCGGCGTCTGGTCCGGCGCGATGCTCGGCCGGGAGATCGGCCGGGCCCGCGCCCGGCGCAGTCAGCGCCGTTGCGATCTGCTCGTCCGCGCCCCCCTGATGCCCGGGGAGGAGCCCGGCGAGGAGCGTCTCGTGGTCCTGGAGGGCGAGCGGGCGGACGCCTGGTGGCTCGCGGGGGCCACGCCCCGACTGGTCATCACCACGGCGGCCCTGCGGCGGTTGAAGGGGCGTCAGCTGGATGCGGTCCTGGCGCACGAGCAGGGACACGCCCGCGCCCGGCACGACTGGCTGCTGCACTCCTCGGCGGCGCTGGCCGCCGGGTTCCCCGGGATCCCGGTCTTCGCGGCCTTCCGCGAGGAGATGCACCGGCTCGTGGAGCTGGCCGCCGACGACGTGGCCTCGCGCCGGTTCGGGCGGCTGACGATCGCGCTCGCCCTGGTCGGACTGAACGAGGACCGGGGCGTGTTCGGGCCGGGCCCGGCCCCCTACGCGGATCTCCCCCAGCGGGTGAACCGCCTGCTGACCGCGGCGCCCCGGCTCACGGCGGGGCGCCGGCTGCGGCTCACCGCGGCCGCGGCCCTGGTGCCGGTGGTCCCGGTGCTCGTGGCCTTCGTCCCGGCGCTCAGCGCGCTGGGATAGCGGCGGGTGACGGCGCGCACCTCGGCAGATCCGGGCGCGGCGGCGCGCGGGGGGCGCGCGGAGGATCACTCGGGGCGGGTCATCAGGCAGGATCGATGCATGCGCTCCTCCGCCGTGCTCTCCGGCGCCCTGGCCCTTCCGCTGCTCGTGCTCGTGGCCGTGGGGTGGGCGCCCCTGCTCTCCTTCGACCTGTCGGTCGCCGAGTCGCTCCACCGTGAGGCGGTCGCCCGCCCCTGGCTCACCCGTCTCCACCGGATTCTCACCGACTGGGTGTGGGACCCGTGGACGATGCGCGGCCTGGCCGCCGGGACCGCGGTGCTGCTGTGGTGGCGGCGGGAACGGCGCACGGCCCTGTGGCTGGCCGGGACCATGCTGTTCGCCGTGGCGCTCCAGCAGGGGGTGAAGGCGCTGGTGGACCGGGAGCGGCCGCGGTGGCCCGACCCGGTCGACTCGGCGCACTACGCCGCCTTCCCCTCGGGGCACGCGATGACGGCCATGGTCACCTGCGGCCTGCTGCTCTGGGTGCTGGCACTGCGCTGGCGGCCCGGGTGGCGCGGCTGGGGCGCGCTCGCGGGCGTGGCGCTCGTCTCGGTCCTCGGGGCCGGCTGGACGCGGATCTACCTGGGCGTGCACTGGCCGACGGACGTGCTCGGGGGCTGGCTGCTGGGCTGGTGCTGTGTGGCCGTGGCGGTCCTGACGTACCGCTGGAGCGAGCGGCGTCACGCGCGGACGGGCCTTCGGGACGGCGCACCCGGCGGGGGCAGAATGGAAAGGACACGATGAAGCCGTCTGTTCTGGACGATCCCCCGTGTCGCCCAGAACAGACGGCATCCCCGGCGGTGTGCCACACGGGCATGCCGACGGGATGCGCCGAGTATATTGGCCGGCAGCCAGTCAACGCAGGAGTCCAGCATGTCCCCGCGTAGCCCATCGGTCAATGAAGAGCTGCGGCGACGCTCGCGGGAGCGGATTCTGCGGGCCACGGTGGAGCTGGTGGACACGCGCGGGTACGAGGCGACCACGCTCGGCGACATCGCGGAGCGGGCCGGTACGGCGCGCGGGCTGATCTCGTACTACTTCCCCGGCAAGCGGCAGCTCCTCCAGGCGGCGGTGCACCGTCTGATGCACCTCACCCTGGAGGAGGCGCTGGAGCGCGAGCCGCGCACGGAGGACGGCCGCGAGCGGCTGGCCCGCGCGATCGACGCGATCCTGGGGCTCGCGATGGAGCGCCCCACGCTGATGCGGACCCACATGGCGGGAATCCTGCAGGCCGAGGGGTTCGTGCAGTGCGAGGAGCAGCAGAGCCTCGCGTTCCTGCTGCGGGACACGGTCGCCCGGTACGGCTCCGAGGACGTGGACACCGACTATCCGCTGCTGCGCGCCCTCCTGATGGGCGCGGTGGTGGCGGTCCTGCTGCCGGGCGCCAGGATGCCGCTCGCGCGGCTGCGCTCGGAGCTGTTCCACCGGTACGGACTGGACTGGGAGGCGGGCGTGCCGCCGGGCGGGGGTCCGCCAGGCGGCACGCCGGCACTCAGGTCGTCAGCCGGTCGTCAGGACCCGGGTCAGTCGTCGGTGGAGTCGAAGTCGAAGTAGTTCGGCTGCGTCTGGACGTTGAGCTCGTCCATGCGGACCCGCTTCGCGGGGTCCGTACGGGGGTCGGAGAGCTTCAGCACGTCGAAGCCCTTGGCGATGTCGTTCGAGTAGATGTAGCCGTTGTAGTAGTACGCGGACCACGAGCCACCGGTCGTGATGGTGGTGGCGGACACCGGGCCGCGCTCGAAGTAGGCGATCTCCTTCGGCTTCGCCGAGTCGGTGAAGTCCCAGACGGAGACACCGCCCTGGTACCAGGCCTGGACCATGAGGTCCTTGCCCTTGACCGGGATCAGCGAGCCGTTGTGGGCGACGCAGTTCTCGGTGGATGCCTGGTGGCGCGGGATCTTGAAGTAGCTGCGGAAGACGAGATCGCGCTTCTTGCCCTTGCCCACGATGTCGTAGATGCCGTTGGCACCGCGGTTCGGGCCGACCTCGGCGTTGCAGGTGGCCCCGCCGCCGCCGCCGAGCTCGTCGGTGAAGACGACCTTGTTCGTCCGCTGGTTGAAGGTGGCGGAGTGCCAGAACGCGAAGTTGACGTTGTCCTGGACCTGGTCGATCACCCGGGGGTGCTCGGGGTCCTCGATGTCGAAGAGGATGCCGTCACCCATGCAGGCACCGGCCGCGAGGTTCTTCTCCGGCAGCACCGTGATGTCGTGGCATCCGGTGGTCTTGGAGACGCCCGGGTTGGTGGGTCCGCCCGGGTTGCCGCCGCCGTCCGGGCCCTCGCCCGGGAAGAGGACGGGGAAGCTGACGATCGCGGACTGCTCGGGCGCCTTGCGGGGCACCTTGATGACCGAGATGCCGTCGTGCGGGGGCTGGCAGTCGGGGAACGCGGCGTTGGGCGAGTACGAGGAGACGTACACGTAGACGTTCTTGCCCTTGGGCACCAGCGTGTGGGTGTGCGAGCCGCAGGCGGTCTCGACGGCGGCCACGTACTTCGGGTTGGCGATGTCGCTGATGTCGAAGATCTTCATGCCCTCCCAGGAGTCCTTGACCGAGGCGGGCTGGGAGGTGCTGGCGCAGGAGTCGTCGCTCCGCGAGGAGTCCGTCGAGAGGAACACGAGGTTCCCGGAGACGGAGATGTCGTTCTGGGAGCCGGGGCAGAGGACCTGGGCGACGGTCTTCGGGGCCTTCGGGTCGCTGATGTCGAAGATGCGGAAGCCGTCGTAGTTGCCGGCGAAGGCGTACTTGCCCTGGAACGCGAGGTCCGAGTTGGTGCCCTTGAGGGCGTCCTTCGGGATGTTCACGAGGTGCTCGATGTTCGGGCTGTGGACGATCTCGTCCACGCCGGGTATCTCGCCGCTCTGGATGGCCGAGCGCGCGTCGGCCGCCTGCTCCGAGGAGACCTTGCCCCGTACGGGGTTGTCTCCGGGGTCGGGTGTGGCGGACGCGGGGCCGGCCACGAACAGTGTGGCGAGCATTCCGGCCGCGGCGGATGCCACGCCCAGGCGTCTGAGCCGTGCACGCGGGTCTCGCGTGATGGTCGTGGTACGCGGGGTACGCAACGAGGTCACTCCGTCCTCCCTTGTATCCGTTCAGCGTTGAACGGGTGTTGGACAGCGGCAGTATCTTCCTTGCCGTGCACATCTCAACAGATGGCAACGCAGATGTAATGAAGGTTTTTGCTCGGACGCCCCGCGAAAAGTGCTAGGAACGGACACACTCACCGCAAGAACCCTGGAGGTCGCGTTGTTGATCCGCCGTCAGCGTGCCGTCGTCGCCGTGGCCCTGTCCACCCTCGCCGTACTCGCCCTGAGCGCCTGCGAGTCGGGGCCGGAGAAGGACGCGCCCAAGGCCGGAGCGTCGACCGGGACCACGGTGGTGGCGCCGGGGAAGCCGGGTGAACCGGCCCGGCGGATATCCCCGGAGGAGGCCGCCCGGCTCCTCCCCGACGACAGTCCGAACAGTGCCGACTTCCGCTACACGCAGATGATGATCGAGCACCACAGACAGGCGCTGACCATGACGGCGCTGGCCCCGCGGCGGGCGGGCTCCTCGCAGGTCAAGAAGGTGGCCGAGAGGATCGCGGCGGCCCAGCAGCCGGAGATCAGCGCGATGGAGGGCTGGCTGAAGAACAACGGCGGCCCGCGCGAACAGCCCGGCCACGACCATCACTCGATGCCGGGCATGGCGACCGCGGCACAGCTGAAGGAGCTGGGGAGCGCCAAGGGCGAGGCCTTCGACGAGCTGTTCCTGAAGCTGATGATCACGCACCACGAGGGGGCGGTGACGATGGCCGCCGAGGTGCTGAGCGAGGGCAACAACGTCCTCGTGGAGGAGATGGCGAACGACGTGATCGCCCAGCAGACCTCGGAGATCAACAGGATGCGGTCGCTGTAGGACCCGTCGCGAGCCCCGCCGGCCCTAGGTGTTCTGTCCCGGGAGGTTGTGGACGGGTGAGCCAGGTCTCGGCTGACGTGCCTTGAACGGGTGAGGGCCTTCCGGTTCGGTGTGGATTG
>JOBE01000024.1 GCA_000717735.1 Streptomyces griseoluteus
GTCTTCGGTGCGGGGAGCTCCCCGCACCGAAGACCTTCGAGAACGTCCCCGGGCTCGGCGTGCGCGGCTCGGTCGACGGCCACCTGGTCCTCGTCGGGCGCGCCGCCCTGCTCACGGCCGAAGGCGTCGAGATCCCGGCCGGCGCCGCCGGGCCCGGCGCCGTCCACGTCGCCTGGGACGGGGTGGCCCGGGGCACCCTGACCGTCGCGGACACCGTCAAGGACACCAGCGCCGAGGCGGTGGCCCGGCTGCGCGGCCTGGGGCTGCGGCCCGTGCTGCTCACCGGGGACCACCGGGCGGTGGCCGAGGCCGTCGCGGCGCAGGTGGGCATCGACGAGGTGATCGCGGAGGTGCTGCCGGAGGAGAAGGCCGAGGTCGTCCGACGGCTCCAGGCGGAGGGCCGGACGGTCGCGATGGTGGGCGACGGGGTGAACGACGCCGCCGCGCTCGCCGTCGCGGATCTCGGTCTGGCCATGGGGACGGGGACGGACGCGGCCATCGAGGCGAGCGATCTGACGCTGGTCCGGGGCGATCTGCGGGTCGCGGCGGACGCCATCCGGCTGTCCCGGCGGACCCTGGCGACGATCAGGGGAAACCTGGGCTGGGCCTTCGGCTACAACCTCGCCGCGCTGCCCCTCGCGGCGGCCGGCCTGCTCAACCCGATGATCGCGGGCCTGGCCATGGCCCTTTCGTCCGTGTTCGTCGTTTCCAACAGCCTGCGGCTGCGGCGCTTCGCGTGAATTCACCCACACGTGACGCACAGGACCTTCACAAGGAGATCTAGATCACAGATATTGGGGGGTAACCATCTGGGCTGTTCGCGAGTCTAAGTGGGCGATGCCAGAGAACGTCTTGGGGGACGTTCATCGGGAGGTCTTGGGGGACGTCCCGTTTTGGCAAGCGTTGAGCCGGGGGACGTGCACCGGGGAGCTTTGAGCGGCCCTCCCGTACGTACCCCGGCAGACCGCGTCGTCGCCACCCGCGCTCCGCGCAGCCACCGCTGACGCGGCAGACGCCCGGCCCGGATCCCGTGGGGGGAATCCGCACCGGGATATGGGAAGCGCCCCGACCGTCGACCCGTGGGGGGATCGGCGGCGGGGCGCTTCCTGCACTCTTCAAGGCCCGGTTCGCCTCCGGGGCGCTCCAGTCGGTGTCGGGAGGGCGATCGTGCTCGACCCTCCTTCGTCGGGCCTCCGCGCGTTCACCCTCTCGACACCGACCGCGCCCCTTCGGCTCACTCGCCAGGCGCGGCCAGGTACCGGATCAGCGCGCCTCGACCGGGACGAAGTCGCGGAGGACCTCGCCCGTGTAGATCTGGCGCGGGCGGCCGATGCGGGAACCCGGCTCCTTGATCATCTCGTGCCACTGGGCGATCCAGCCCGGGAGGCGGCCGAGCGCGAAGAGCACCGTGAACATCTCGGTCGGGAAGCCCATGGCGCGGTAGATCAGGCCCGTGTAGAAGTCCACGTTCGGGTAGAGGTTGCGCGAGACGAAGTACTCGTCGGAGAGCGCGTGCTCCTCCAGCTTGAGCGCGATGTCGAGCAGCTCGTCGGACTTGCCGAGGGCCGAGAGGACATCGTGCGCCGCCGCCTTGATGATCTTGGCGCGCGGGTCGAAGGACTTGTACACCCGGTGGCCGAAGCCCATCAGGCGGACGCCGTCCTCCTTGTTCTTCACCTTGCGGATGAACGAGTCGACATCGCCGCCGTTGGCCTTGATGCCTTCCAGCATCTCCAGGACCGACTGGTTGGCGCCACCGTGCAGGGGGCCCCACAGGGCCGAGATGCCGGCGGAGATCGAGGCGAACATGTTCGCCTGCGAGGAGCCGACCAGACGCACGGTGGAGGTCGAGCAGTTCTGCTCGTGGTCCGCGTGCAGGATCAGCAGCTTGTCCAGCGCGGAGACGACGACCGGGTCGAGTTCGTACTCCTGCGCCGGGACCGAGAAGGTCATGCGCAGGAAGTTCTCGACGTACCCGAGGTCGTTGCGCGGGTAGACGAAGGGGTGACCGATCGACTTCTTGTACGCGTACGCCGCGATCGTCGGCAGCTTGGCGAGCAGCCGGATCGTGGAGAGGTGGCGCTGCTCCTCGTCGAACGGGTTGTGGCTGTCCTGGTAGAAGGTGGACAGCGCCGAGACCACCGAGGACAGCATCGCCATCGGGTGGGCGTCGCGCGGGAAGCCGCGGAAGAAGTTCTTGACGTCCTCGTGGACCAGCGTGTGCTGCGTGATCTCGTTCTTGAAGGTCGCGAGCTCGTCGACCTTGGGAAGCTCACCGTTGATCAGCAGGTACGCCACCTCAAGGAAGGTGGAGCGCTCCGCCAGCTGCTCGATGGGGTAACCGCGGTACCGCAGAATCCCCTGCTCACCATCGAGGTAGGTGATCGCGGATTTATAGGCGGCGGTGTTGCCGTATCCGCTGTCCAGGGTGACCAGACCGGTCTGGGCTCGGAGTTTTCCGATGTCGAAGCCCTTGTCGCCGACGGTGCTCTCGACCACCGGGTAGGTGTATTCACCGTCCGCGTACCGCAGTACTACAGAGTTGTCGCTCACGTCATCCCTCACCGACGTAGTGCCTCTTCTTCGAGGTGCCCTGACTGTCTCTACCATCCCCCATTTGGCTCAGGAGAGTGCACTCGGGGTCGACCATTGGGCCAATCGGCGGCACTCAGTGCCGCCAACCTTCATATCCTGCCCCCTTCGCCCCGGTTCCGGTAGTCCTCCGTGATCTTTCACACGAGGGTGCGACCTGTGAGCCGAAACGCGAGTGCGGTAAAGCGTCTACCCGCGGAGACCGTTCGGACCGCCTGGGCGATGGCCCGGCGGGAGCCCACCAGGACGACCAGCTTCCGGGCCCGGGTCACCGCCGTGTAGAGCAGGTTCCGCTGGAGCATCATCCACGCGCTCATGGTGACCGGGATCACCACGGCCGGATACTCGCTGCCCTGCGAACGGTGGATGGTGACCGCGTAGGCATGGGCGAGTTCGTCCAGCTCGTCGAAGTCGTACGGCACCTCCTCGTCCTCGTCCGTCCGCACGGTCAGCCGCTGTTCGACGGTGTCGAGCGCGGTAACGACACCGACCGTGCCGTTGAAGACCCCGTTGGCTCCCTTGTCATAGTTGTTCCTGATCTGGGTGACCTTGTCACCCACCCGGAAGACCCGGCCGCCGAACCGCTTCTCGGGCAGGTCCGGCCGGGCCGGGGTGATCGCCTGCTGCAGCAGTCCGTTGAGCGAGCCCGCACCCGCCGGGCCCCGGTGCATCGGGGCGAGGACCTGGACGTCCCGGCGCGGGTCGAGCCCGAACTTGGCCGGAATCCGGTGGGCCGCGACGTCCACGGCGACCCGGGCGGCGTCCTCGGTCTCCTCCTCGGCGAAGAGGAAGAAGTCCGGCAGGCCCTGGGTCTGCGGCGGGGTGCCGGCGTTGATCCGGTGCGCGTTGACGACCACGCCGGACTCCTGGGCCTGCCGGAAGATCCGGGTCAGCCGGACCGCCGGTACGGGACTTCCCGGGGCGAGCAGATCGCCGAGGACCTCGCCCGCGCCGACCGAGGGCAGCTGGTCCACATCGCCCACGAGCAGCAGATGGGCGCCCGGCGCCACCGCCTTGACCAGCTTGTTCGCCAGGAGCAGGTCGAGCATGGAGGCCTCGTCGACCACGATCAGGTCGGCGTCGAGGGGCCGGTCGCGGTCGTAGGCCGCGTCGCCTCCCGGCTTGAGCTCCAGGAGCCGGTGCACGGTGGAGGCCTCGGCGCCGGTCAGCTCGGCGAGCCGCTTGGCGGCCCGCCCGGTGGGGGCCGCGAGGACGACCTTGGCCTTCTTGGCGCGGGCCAGCTCCACGATGGACCGCACCGTGAACGACTTGCCGCAGCCGGGTCCGCCGGTGAGCACGGCGACCTTGCGGGTGAGGGCGAGCCGCACGGCCTCCTCCTGCTCGGGCGCGAGCGAGGCCCCCGTCCGGTCCGCGAGCCAGGCGAGGGCCTTGTCCCAGGCCACGTCCCGGAAGGCCGGCATCCGGTCCTCCTCGGTGCCGAGCAGCCGCCGCAGCTGCCCGGCGAGCGACAGCTCGGCCCGGTGGAAGGGGATCAGGTACACGGCCGTGACGGGCGTCCCCTCGGGTCCCGGCACCACTTCCCGTACGACTCCCTCGGGGTCCTCGGCCAGCTCGGCGAGGCACTCGATGACGAGCCCCGTGTCGACCTGGAGGAGTTTGACGGCGTCGGCGATCAACCGCTCCTCGGGGAGGAAGCAGTGACCCTGGTCGCTGGACTGCGAAAGGGCGTACTGCAGGCCGGCCTTCACCCGGTCCGGGCTGTCGTGCGGGATGCCCACGGACTGCGCGATCTTGTCGGCGGTGAGGAAGCCGATGCCCCAGACGTCGGCGGCGAGCCGGTAGGGCTGGTTCTTCACGACGGAGATGGAGGCGTCCCCGTACTTCTTGTAGATCCGCACGGCGATGGAGGTGGAGACCCCGACCCCCTGGAGGAAGACCATGACCTCCTTGATCGCCTTCTGCTCCTCCCACGCGGCCATGATCTTCTTGGTCCGCTTGGGGCCGAGCCCCGGGACCTCGATCAGACGCGCGGGGGCGTCTTCGAGGACGTCGAGGGTGTCGAGCCCGAAGTGCTGGGTGATGCGGTCGGCGAAGACGGGCCCGATGCCCTTGACGAGCCCGGATCCCAGATACCGGCGGATGCCCTGGATGGTGGCGGGCAGAAGCGTCGTGTAGTTGTCGACGGTGAACTGCTTCCCGTACTGCGGATGGGACCCCCAACGGCCCTCCATCCGCAGCGACTCCCCCGGCTGCGCGCCGAGCAGCGCGCCGACGACCGTGAGCAGGTCACCGGCACCGCGCCCGGTGTCGACGCGGGCGACCGTGTACCCGCTCTCCTCGTTGGCGTAGGTGATCCGCTCCAGGACCCCTTCGAGCACTGCCGGACCGCGACCCTCGTTGGACATGCACCGACCGTAGCGAAGGCCTCGGACAGCCGGGGCCCCGGAGGCGGATCTGTGGACGGCATCCGGCGGCCCGGGGCTAGCGTGTACGAGGAGTGGGCGCCCTTCCCGTATGACGCACATGGAGGGTGACCATGGGTGTGACCACCGTGGACGTGGACGAAGACGTACTCGCTGAGGCCGCGAAACCGCTCGGTACGACCACGAAGAAGGACACGATCAACACGGCGTTGGAAGAAGTCATCAGGCGCCATCGCCGCAGGGCCGCCTACCAGCGCCTCGCGGAGCGGGGCGCACGAGGTGAACTGGAGCCCACCCGCCGAGCATGGGAAGCCCGCAAGGCCCCCCAGCACGGACGCCGAGTGATCACCTACCTCATCGACACACCAGTGCCTACGTTTCACCGCGGCATCCATCCCGCCGCGCACCGCCGTTGGGACGCCGAGATCGAGACGGGTGCTTTCGGCACGTGGAGGGCCACCAGGACGGGACAATCCATCCGGCACGTGGGCGAGTGACCGCTCACAGGCAGCGCGCCGGGCGCCGTACGTCCACGACCGCCCGCCCCCGCACGGCCGGGCGGCCCTCGCCTCGGCCCCTCCGCACCGGGGCCGGGCAGCTCGATGGAACCGGTCACACCGCCAGGAAGCGGTCCAGCGTCTCCTCCAGGACCTCCACGCCGTCCCGGGCCCACAGCTCGTCGTTGAAGAGCTCCACCTCGACCGGGCCCGTGTAGCCGGCCTTCTCGACCAGGTGCGCCCAAGCGCGGAGGTCGATGCAGCCCTCGCCCAACTGGCCCCGGCCGTTGAGGACACCGGCCGGCAGCGGGGTGGTCCAGTCGGCGAGCTGGAAGCTGTGGATCCGGCCCTGCGCGCCCGCGCGTTCCACCGCCGCCGGGGCGCGGTCGTCCCACCACAGGTGGTACGTGTCGACGGTGACGCCCACCTGGTCGGCGGGGAACCGTTCCGCGACCTCCAGGGCCTGGTCCAGGGTGGAGACCGCGCACCGGTCGGAGGCGTACATCGGGTGCAGCGGCTCGATGGCGAGGCGGATGCCGCGCTCCCCCGCGTAGGGGGCGAGCGCGCCGATCGACTCCGTGATGCGAGCCCTGGCCGACGGCAGGTCCGGGCAGGCGGCGGTGAGGCCGCCGGAGACCAGGACGAGGGTGTCGGTGCCGAGCGTCACGGCCTCGTCGATCGCCGCGCGGTTGTCCTCCTCCCAGCCGTCCGAGGTGAAGAAGCCGCCCCGGCAGAGGGTGGTGACGGCGAGGCCCGCGTCGCGGACCAGCGAGGCCGCCGCCTCGATCCCGTACTCCTGGACCGGTGCGCGCCACAGGCCCACGCCGGGGATGCCCAGGCGGACGCAGTGGGCGATGAGTTCGGGCAGGGCGAGCTGCTTGACCGTCATCTGGTTGACGCTGAAGCGGTCGAGGTTCACCGCGGCACTCCGTACACCGTCAGGAGGGATCGCATCCGGGCCTCCGCGAGCGCCGGGTCGGGGAACAGGCCGAGGCCGTCGGCGAGTTCGTACGCGCGCGCCATGTGCGGGAGCGAACGGGCGGACTGCAGGCCGCCGACCATCGTGAAGTGGTCCTGGTGGCCGGCCAGCCAGGCGAGGAGGACGACACCCGTCTTGTAGAAGCGGGTCGGCGTCTGGAAGAGGTGCCGGGAGAGGGCGACCGTCGGATCGAGGGTCGCGCGGAAGCCCTCGACGTCACCCGTGTCCAGGGTCCTGACGGCGTCCGCCGCCAGCGGCGCCAGCGGGTCGAAGATGCCGAGCAGGGCGTGGCTGAAGCCCTGTTCGTCGCCGGCGATCAGCTCCGGGTAGTGGAAGTCGTCGCCCGTGTAGCAGCGGACGCCCTCCGGGAGGCGGCGGCGGAGCTCGACCTCGCGCCGGGCGTCGAGGAGGGAGACCTTGATGCCGTCGACCTTGTCGGGGTGGGCCTTGATCACGTCGAGGAAGGTCTCAGTGGCGGCGTCGAGGTCGGCGGAGCCCCAGTAGCCCTCCAGCGCCGGGTCGAACATCGGGCCCAGCCAGTGCAGGATGACCGGTTCGCTCGCCTGGCGGAGGAGGTGCCCGTACAGGTCGAGGTAGTCCTCGGGTCCGGAAGCGGCGGCGGCGAGCGCGCGGGAGGCCATCAGGATGGCCTGGGAGCCGGTCTCCTCGACGAGGGCGAGCTGCTCCTCGTACGCCTTGCGGACCTCGGCCAGGCCGGCGGGTCCTGTGAGCTGGTCGGTGCCGACGCCGCAGGCGATCAGGCCGCCCACGCTGCGCGCCTCCGCCGCGCTGCGGCGGATCAGCTCGGCGGCCCCGCTCCAGTCGAGGCCCATGCCGCGCTGGGCGGTGTCCATGGCCTCGGCGACCCCGAGGCCCTGGGACCAGAGGTGGCGGCGGAAGGCGAGGGTGGCGTCCCAGTCGACGGCGGCGGGCGAGTCGGGGCTGGTGTCGGCGTGCGGGTCGGCGACGACGTGGGCGGCGGAGAAGACCGTACGGGAGGTCAGGGCGCCGGCCGTGGTGAGCACGAGGGGCTCGGTGCGGGGGCTGTACTCCCGTACGCCGCCGTCGGGTCCGGGCAGGCGGATCACAGGCCGACCTCCGGGACGTCGAGGCGGCGGCCCTCGGCGGCGGACCTCAGGCCCAGCTCGGCGAGCTGGACGCCGCGGGCGCCGGCGAGCAGGTCCCAGTGGTACGGCTCGCCGAGGACGACGTGCCGCAGGAACAGCTCCCACTGGGCCTTGAAGCCGTTGTCGAACTCTGCGTTGTCGGGGATCTCCTGCCACTGGTCGCGGAAGGACTCGGTGACGGGGATGTCGGGGTTCCAGACGGGCTTGGGGGTGGCGGAGCGGTGCTGGACGCGGCAGCCGCGGAGTCCGGCGACGGCGGAGCCGTGGGTGCCGTCGACCTGGAACTCGACGAGTTCGTCGCGGTTGACGCGGACCGTCCAGGAGGAGTTGATCTGGGCGACGGCGCCGCCCTCCAGCTGGAAGATGCCGTACGCGGCGTCGTCGGCGGTGGCCTCGTAGGGCTTGCCCTGCTCGTCCCAGCGGCGCGGGATGTGCGTGGCGACGTGCGCGCTGACACTGGTGACCCGGCCGAACAGCTCGTGGAGCACGTACTCCCAGTGCGGGAACATGTCGACGACGATGCCGCCGCCGTCCTCCGAGCGGTAGTTCCAGCTGGGGCGCTGGGCGTCCTGCCAGTCGCCCTCAAAGACCCAGTAGCCGAACTCTCCGCGTACGGAGAGGATCTCGCCGAAGAAGCCGCCGTCGATGAGGCGCTTCAGCTTGAGCAGGCCCGGCAGGAACAGCTTGTCCTGGACGACGCCGTGCCTGATGCCCTTCTCGGTGGCGAGCCTGGCGAGTTCCAGGGCGCCGGCCAGGTCGGCCGCCGTCGGCTTCTCGGTGTAGATGTGCTTTCCGGCGTCGATGGCCTTGGTGAGCGCGTCGACGCGGGCGGAGGTGACCTGGGCGTCGAAGTAGATGTCGATGCTGTCGTCGGCGAGGACGGCGTCGAGGTCGGTCGACCACTCGGTGAGTCCGTGGCGCTCGGCGAGCGCGCGCAGGGCGGGCTCGCGGCGGCCGACGAGCACCGGCTCGGGCCAGAGGGTCTCACCGTTGCCGAGGTCGAGGCCGCCCTGTTCGCGCAGGGCCAGGATCGAGCGGACGAGGTGCTGGCGGTATCCCATGCGTCCGGTGACGCCGTTCATGGCGATGCGGACTGTCCTGCGTGTCACGAAGTGTTCCTCTCCCCGGTGTTCCGCGTTCCTGATGGAAAGTGCCTTCCCTCTGCGATAGAAAGCGCTTTCCATCGAGGATGACGCTAGCCTGCCGACATCGCCGTCGACAAGGGCCCCGGAGGTACGCACACACGATGACCGTCACCCTGGCGGACGTGGCCGCCCGTGCGCGGGTCTCCCCCGCCACCGTCTCCCGCGTCCTCAACGGCAACTACCCGGTCGCCGCGTCGACCCGCGAACGGGTCCTGCGCGCCGTGGACGAACTGGACTACGTCCTCAACGGCCCCGCCAGCTCCCTCGCCGCCGCCACGTCCGACCTGGTCGGCGTCCTCGTCAACGACATCGCCGACCCCTTCTTCGGAATCATGGCGAGCGCGGCGCAGAGCGCGATCGGGGAGGGCGCGGCCGGGCGCGGCGGTGGCGAGAAGCTGGCCGTCGTCTGCAACACGGGCGGCTCCCCCGCACGCGAGCTGACCTACCTCACCCTGCTCCAGCGGCAGCGGGCCGCGGCCGTGATCCTCATGGGCGGCTCACTGGAGGACCCGGAGCACCTGACGGCCACCGCCGCCAAGCTGGCCAGGCTGGCGGAGGCGGGGACCCGGGTCGTGCTGTGCGGACGCCCGCCGGTACCCGGCGACGCGAACACGGCGGCGCTCGTCTTCGACAACCGGACCGGCGCGCGGCGGCTCACCGAGCACCTGCTCGGACTCGGCCACCGGCGCATCGGCTACGCGGCCGGGCCCGCCGACCGCACGACGACCCGGCACCGGCTCGAAGGCCACCGGGCGGCGCTCACGGCGGCCGGAGTCCCGGAGGGGCCGACGGTGCGCGGCGCGTACGACCGGCAGGCCGGCTACGAGGCGACGGCCGAACTGCTCGCCCGCGACCCGGACCTCACGGCGATCGTCGCCGCCAACGACACGGTGGCGCTCGGCGTCTGCGCGGCCCTGCGGGAACGGGGCCTGGACATCCCCGGCGACGTGTCCGTGGCGGGCTTCGACGACCTGCCGTTCTCGGTGGACGCGGTCCCGGCCCTGACGACGGTGCGCCTCCCGCTGCACGGGGCGGGCGTCCGCGCGGGCCGCCTGGCGATGGGCACGGAGGAGCCTCCGGCGGGCGGCCCGGAGACGGTCCCGGCGGAGCTGGTGGTACGGGGGTCGACGGGGCGGCCCAGAAGATAGGCACTCGACGCCGAACGCCGTCGCGAGCAGCGCTCGCGGCGGCGTTTCGTCGTTCCGTGCGTCCCCGATGGAGCTTTCACCTCCATCTCATTGCAACGAACGCAAGAGGGTCGTTGCGTTAGACCTCAGCATCATTGCAATGAATTTCCTGCATTTACCTGCGTCTACGCCTACTTGAGGCGCCAACAGCGTTGCCAAGTCCACGAACGCAACGTAGCTTTTCCCTCATCGGAAACAGCGGGCCGACGGAGCGCACGCTGACGAAGAAGGAGATCATCATGCAGAAGTTCGCCACCCCCGCCGCCATCGTCACCGTCCTCGACATCCCCGCCGGGCTCATCCGGCTCGCCGCCTCCGACCGGACCGACACCACCGTCGACGTCCGGCCCGCGAACGCCGCCAAGGGCGCCGACGTGAAGGCCGCGGAGCAGATCACGGTCGAATACGGCGACGGTGTCCTGCGGATCACGGCCGCCCCCGCGAAGAACCGGATCCTGGGCGACTCCGGCTCCGTCGAGGTGACCGTCCAGCTCCCGGCCGGCTCCCGCGTCGAGGCGAAGACGGCCGCCGGCGAACTCCGCGGCACCGGACGGCTCGGCGACGTCACCTTCGAGGGCGCGCAGGGCACGGTCACGCTCGACGAGACCGCGAACGCCCGCCTCGCCCTCCTCGCCGGCGACATCACGGTCGGCCGCCTCGGCGGCCCCGCGGAGATCAGCACCCAGCAGGGCGACCTCCGCGTCGCGGAGGCCATCCGCGGCACGGTCGTCCTGCGCACCGAGTCCGGCGCGATCTCCGTCGACGCCGCCCCCGGCGTCTCCGCGACACTGGACGCCGGCACCGCCTACGGCCGGATCCACAATGCGCTCGCCAACACCGAGGGCGCCGCCGCGGAACTGAGCATCCGGGCCACCACGTCGTACGGCGACATCACGGCTCGCAGCCTCTAGGGCGCGTCCTTCAGGTCACTTCTCCGGCGTCGGGCCCGTCGCCGACAGGCCCGTCGCCGCCAGGACCGCCTCCACCGTCTCCTCCACCGTCTGGTCCGCGTTGTCGATCCAGACGCCCTCGCCGGACAGTTCGGCGCGCATCGCCTCGTCCAGAAAAGCCCAGTTCGTCGTCAGCTTCTTGTGGCGGGCGTTGTTGCGCTCCCAGGCCTTGTCCGGGCCGGGGGCCAGGAAGACGACGTGGAGCGGGCCGGCCTTCACCTGGGAGCGATAGAAGTCGTGGTGGGAACGGCGGACGACGACATCGTCGACGACCGGCAGGAACCCGGCCGTGACGAAGCTGTCCGCCAGGAGGCAGGCGTTGCGGGCCCGGAGGAAGATCTGACGGTCCGCCTCCGGGTCGCCGTCGGGGCCAGGCCAGTGGCCGCCCCGGACGATCAGGTTCTGGAGCTCGTCGACCTCGATGTGCGCCGACATCGCGAACCGTGCCGCGAGGGCGGCCGCGACGGTGGACTTGCCGCTGCCGGGTATCCCGCTGAGCAGGACGGCTCCCGGGGCGGGAGTGCGGTCGACGGGTACGAGATCCATACCGGCACCCTAGTGCCTCTCGTTCGGATCAGTAGGCCATCACTCCGCTCTCCTGGGCCTCCCGCGGGCCGTACTGCCCAGAGGGAGCCCCGACCCGTGCGCGAAGGACACGAACCGCCAGGGGCAGGCGGCGTCCGGCAGGCCCGGCTCGCGTGGGCGATTCGTGCGCGGGTCCTTGACCTGGCAGTTACTTTCGGGCTATCCGTGTCTCCTTGGAAGTTTCCTTCACTTCACTCTCGCACGGCCGGAAGGAGCATCAGTGCACCACCGCGCCCCCGCCCCCTCCCGACGCACCCTCCTCACGGTGACCGCCGCAGCCGCCGCGGCGGCCGTCACCGGGTTGAGCACGCCCGCCCACGCCGATCAGGACGACAGGCTCCGGCGGATCATCGACCGCATGTCCCTCGAGGAGAAGGTCGGCCAGCTCTTCGTGATGCGGGTGTACGGCCACTCCGCGACCGCCCCCGACCAGGCCGACATCGACGCCAACCTCAAGGAGATCGGCGTCCGTACGGCGGCCGAGCTGGTCGAGCGCTACCACGTGGGCGGGGTCATCTACTTCGCCTGGGCCCACAACACCCGCGACCCGCAGCAGATCGCCGAGCTCTCCAACGGCATCCAGCAGGCCGCGCTCGCCCAGGACACGCCCGTCCCGGTGCTCGTCTCCACCGACCAGGAGCACGGCATCGTCTGCCGGGTGGGCGAGCCCGCGACCCTGGTGCCCGGGGCGATGGCCCTCGGCGCCGGCGGCTCGCACGCGGACGCCCGCAAGGCCGCGCAGATCGCGGGCACGGAACTCGCGGCGGTCGGCATCCGGCAGAACTACGCCCCGGTCGCCGACGTCAACGTCAACCCGGCCAACCCGGTCATCGGCGTCCGTTCCTTCGGCTCCGACCCGGCGGCGGTCGCCGGTCTGGTCGCCGCGCAGGTCAAGGGCTACCAGCGGGCGGGGGTCGCGGCCACCTCGAAGCACTTCCCGGGGCACGGCGACACCGCCGTCGACAGCCACTACGGCCTGCCGACGATCACCCACACCCGGGCGCAGTGGGCGGAGCTGGACGCCCCGCCCTTCGAGTCGGCGATCGACGCCGGGATCGACTCGATCATGACCGCGCACATCGTGGTCCCGGCGCTCGACCCGAGCGAGGACCCGGCGACGCTGTCCCGGCCGATCCTCACCGGCATCCTGCGCGAACAGCTCGGTTACGACGGCGTGGTGGTCACCGACTCGCTCGGCATGGAGGGCGTGCGGACCAAGTACGGCGACGACCGGGTCCCGGTGCTCGCGCTCAAGGCCGGTGTGGACCAGCTGCTCAACCCGCCGAAGCTTGACGTCGCGTGGAACGCGGTCCTGGCGGCGGTCAGAGGCGGCGAGCTGACGGAGGCCCGGCTCGACGAATCGATCCTGCGGATCCTGCGCCTCAAGGCGAAGCTCGGCCTGTTCCGGAACGCGTACACGACCCGGGCCGGTGTCGAGCGGGTGGTCGGCACCGCCGCCCACCTCGCCCAGGCGGACCGGATCGCCGAGGCCACCACGACGCTGCTCCTCAACGAGGACGGCTTCCTGCCGCTGAGCCCGGCCTCCCACGGCCGGGTCCTCGTCGTCGGCGCCGACCCGGCCTCGCCGTCCGGGACCACCGGGCCGCCCACCACCACCCTCGCGACGGCGCTGGGGGAGCTGGGGTTCACCGCGACCGCGCTCTCCACCGGGATCACCCCGACGGCCGCGAGGATCGAGGAGGCGGTGGCGGCGGCGGCCGGGAAGGACGTGGTCGTCGTCGGTACGTACAACGTCACCGCGGCCAGCCCGCAGCGCACCCTCGTGGCGCGGCTCGTCGCGACCGGGGTGCCCGTGGTGACGATCGCGATCCGCAACCCGTACGACATCGCCCGGATCGCCGGCCAGCGGGCGACGCTGGCGTCCTACTCCTGGACGGACGTCGAACTCCGGGCGGCCGTACGGGTCCTGGCGGGCCGGGCGCGGCCGAGGGGCCGGCTCCCGGTCCCGGTGCAGAATGCGGACGAACCGGCGAAGGTGCTGTATCCGGTCGGCCACGGACTCTCGTACAGCTGACACGACGGTGCCCGGTGGCCCTCCGCCGAGGACCACCGGGCACCTGACGAGCCGGGATTACGGGTTACGGCCGCAGGCCGTGCTCCCGGGTGACGTCCTCGTCGACCGCCTTGTCGAGGCGGGCGTCGAAGCGCGCCAGCGGCTGCGCCGCCTGGACGGCCGGGGCGGAGACGCCGGCCCAGGCCAGGATGCGGGCGGTGGCGTTCTCCCGCTCGGCGTCGACGAGCCCGGCCACGTTGGCTCCGTGGTTGGCGCCCGGCGCGGTGTAGACGTAGCTGTCCCGCGCGCCCTTGCCGAGGTGGAACGGCTCGGCGCCCCACGGGTCGTTGCCGCCGTAGACGAAGAGCATCTGGTTCGCGTTCCTGCGGACCCAGTTGTCGACGTCCCGCATGACCTGCGGCTGGAACTTCATCGGGATCGAGCTCGGCACGAAGTTGCGGGCCGGCTGGTAGCCGTAGCGGCTGAGGCCCGCGAGGTGCGGCTGCTGGATGGTCGGCGAGCCGAGCTGGGTCGCCGCCTGGTAGTAGTACGGCGTGTAGTACTCCAGGCCCTGGTCGGCGTAGGCGGACCAGCCGGAGTAGGCGTCGATCGTCTCGTAGACGACGTCGTCGGTCGCGGTCTTCGCGTCCGGGATCTGGTCGCAGACGTCCTCGCCGTAGTACTGCCAGAAGCCCCACACGAAGTCGAGGACGACGGCCTCGTAGGCCTTGTCGAGGGTGCCGACCGTGTTGAAGGTGGCGCCCTCGGCCTCGGCCCACTCCTTGTACTTCTTCTGCAGCGGCTCGCGGCGGATCAGGGCCTCGCGCTGCATGTCGTTGAGGCGGTCGCGGCACTCCTTGGTGCCGACGTTCGCGAAGAAGCGGTCGTAGGCCGAGTCCTCGTTGTTCACCACGTCGTTGGGGGCGACGTAGGCGACGACGCCGTCCATGTCCTTCGGGTAGAAGCGCTCGTAGTAGGTGGCGGTCATGCCGCCCTTCGAGCCGCCGGTGGAGAGCCAGTTCTCGGCGTAGATCTTCTTCAGGGCCGTGAAGATCCGGTGCTGGTCGCTGGCCGCCTGCCAGATGTCGAGCTTCGACCAGTCGGCCGGCTGCGGGCGCGACGGCGTGAAGAAGCGGTACTCCATGGAGATCTGGTTGCCGTCGACGATCCGGGTCGGCTCGCTCCGGCTCGGGGTGGTGCTCAGCCCGTAACCGCTGGTGCGGAAGACGGTGGGTCGGTCCGTGCCCTTGTGGAGGACGGAGATCCGCTGCTGGAAGGTGCCCGCCCACGGGCGTCGGTGGTCGATCGGCTGCTCGTAGTTCAGGACGAGGTAGCGGTAGCCGGCGTACGGCTTCTCCTCGATCAGGGTCATCCCGGGGATGGCCAGGATGCGGTCCTTGATGTCCGTGCTCTGCGAGTCGGCGACGGCCGTGCTGCTGTCGGCCTCCGTGTTCGCGGCGGTGGCCACGCCCGTGGAGCCGACGGTGCCTATGAGCACCGAGAGCGACACCAGCCATCTGAGCGACTTGCGCATTCGTCCTCCCCTTGGTTCACAACGGTGTCGCGAACCTAGCGGGGGCAACGTGTGGACCGCCAGACCCAGTTGGTCCTTACCCTTGGACTTTCCTGTACATCAGCACAGGATCCAGGCCGTGGACGTTCCCCGGCCGGCCACCGCACCCGACGCGCGGACGCAGCGGTTGAGGGCGTGGACGGTGACCGGGCCGGTCTGCCGGGTGTACCGGCCGGACTTGACGGCGGGCCGGCCGCCGCGCGGCTGGAGGGAGACGCTCATCGGGCGGGCGGCGCCCGGGCGCTTGGCGACGGTGACGGCACAGGCGTAGTGGCGGGTCTTGTAGAGGCGCAGCTCGCCGGTGGCGAAACGGTACGTCTTGGTCGGCCGGCCCTGGCAGACGGAGGCGGCTTCGGCGGTGGAACCGCCGGGGCCGGGCCCGGGGAGCACGAGCAGGGCGAGGGCGGTGAGGAGCGGGACGAGGACGCGCGCGAGCAACCGTCGTCGTCGGTGCGGTGCGTGCGGCGTGTCCGTGGGCATGCGTTGCCCTCCCGAGCGAGGCGGCGAGTCTCCGGCGTACGGACGCACGGACGTACGGACGTACGGAGATTCAGGCGTACGGGCGTACGACGCGCCAGCCGCCGGAATGGTTGCCTCCGGGTGCCGGCGGGGACCTCGGCCGCCCTACGCGAACGTCGTGGCGACGAACAGCACGAAGACGACCTCGGCGCCGAGCTGCGTCCGCAGTGCCGCCCGGCGGACGTCGGCGCGGGAGGCGCGCCGCACGGCCACGTAGGCCACGGCGGCGATCACCAGGCTCGCGACGTACAGGAAGCCGGGGGCGCCGCCGCAGCTGGTCCCGCGCATGATGCAGCTGGCGGCGGCCTCGGTGCTGAGCGCGAGGAGGCCGGCGAGCAGGGTCGCGGGCAGCAGCAGCCCGGCCCAGATCAGCGCCCACTTCCGCAGCCGCGCGGCCTCGGGGTCCGGCGGAGTGATCGGGACGGGCGAGGCGGCGCGGGCGCGGAGATCGGGGCTGCTGCTCATACCCTCATCCAAGCCCGTGGGGCGGTGGTCCGGGAATCCGTCCGGATACTCATCCGGACGGACGGCCCGTACTCACACCCGCCGCACCCCCGGCACCCCCGACACCCGGACGGCGGCCCGCGCTCACACCCGCTCGGGCACCACGCTCACACCCGTTCCGGCTCCTCCTCGTCCACCGACTCCCCGATGAACGTGCGCCACAGCGTCGCGTACCGGCCGTCCAGGGCGAGGAGTTCCTCGTGGGTGCCGTCCTCCGCGACCCGGCCGTGGTCCATGACGATGACGCGGTCCGCGCGGGCCGCCGTGGTCAGCCGGTGGGCGACGACCAGGGTGGTGCGGCGGCCCGAGATGCGGTCGGTGGCCTGGTTGACCTGGGCCTCGCTGGCCAGGTCGAGGGCCGCCGTGGCCTCGTCGAGGAGCAGCACGTCCGGGTCGACCAGCTCGGCGCGGGCGAGGGCGATGAGCTGGCGCTGCCCCGCGGAGAGGTTCCGGCCCCGCTCGGCGACCTCGTGGAGGTAGCCGCCGTCGAGGGTGGCGATCATGTCGTGCGCGCCGACCGCGCGGGCCGCCGCCTCCACCTCCGCGTCGGTCGCCTCGGGACGGCCGTACGCGATGGCGTCGCGGACCGTCCCGGCGAAGAGGTACGCCTCCTGGGGGACGACGCCCAGCCGGTGGCGGTACGCGGTGAGGTCGAGGTCCCGCAGGTCGGTGCCGTCGGCCGTGACCCGGCCGCCGGTCGGGTCGTAGAACCGGGCGACCAGCTTCACCAGGGTGGACTTGCCCGCCCCGGTCTCGCCGACGAACGCGACGGTCTGCCCGGCCGGGATGCGCAGGTCGATGCCGGTGAGGGCGGTCTCCTTCTTGGCGGTGCCGTCCTCTCCCCCGTACGCGAAGGAGACGTCCTCGAAGGCGATCTCGCCGCGCAGCGAGAGCACGTCCAGGGGTGCGTCGGCGGCGGCCGTCGACGTCGGCTCCTGGAGGAGTTCCTGCATCCGCTTCAGCGAGACGGCGGCCTGCTGGTAGCCGTCGAAGACCTGGGAGAGCTGCTGCACGGGGGCGAAGAACAGGTCGATGTAGAGGAGGTAGGCGACGAGCGCGCCGGTGGTGAGCGTGCCCGCCTCGATCCGGTTCGCGCCGACGATCATGACGGCGGCGGCGGCGACCGAGGACAGCAGGGTCACGAACGGGAAGTAGATCGAGATCAGCCACTGCCCGCGGACGCGTGCCTCGCGGTAGGAGTCGCTGCGCTCGGCGAACCGGGCGGCGCCCGACCGCTCGCGGCGGAAGGCCTGCACGATCCGCAGGCCGGAGACGGATTCCTGGAGGTCGCCGTTGACGACGCTGATCCGCTCGCGCGCCAGCTCGTACGCCTTCACGCTGGAGCGGCGGAAGAAGTACGTGGCGACGGCGAGGACCGGGAGGGTCGCGAAGACGACCAGGGCGAGCTGGAGGTCGAGCACGAGCAGCGCGACCATGATCCCGAAGAAGGTGACGACGGAGACGAAGGCGGTGACCAGGCCCGTCTGGAGGAAGGTGGACAGGGCGTCCACGTCCGTCGTCATCCGGGTCATGATCCGGCCGGTGAGCTCGCGCTCGTAGTAGTCCAGGCCGAGCCGCTGGAGCTGGGCGAAGATCTTCAGGCGCAGCGCGTAGAGGACCCGCTCGCCGGTGCGGCCGGTCATCCGGGTCTCCGCGGTCTGCGCGACCCACTGCACGAGCACGGTGACCAGGGCGAGCGCGGAGGCCGCCCAGACGGCCCCGATCGCGAGCCGGTTCACGCCCTCGTCGATGCCGTGCCGGATCAGGATCGGAAGCAGCAGGCCCGCACCGGCGTCGAGGGCGACCAGGCCGAGGCTGATGAGCAGCGGGACGCCGAAGCCGCGGAGGAGCCGGCGAAGCCCGTACGCGTCCTCGGGCGACACGGCCCGGGCCTCGTCGATGTCGGGGGTGTCGGCGGCGGGCGGCAGTGCCTCGACCGCGGCGAGCAGCTCGGGGGTGGCTCCGGGCGCCTCGTTCTCCCGGTCGGCGGCCTCGTCCCGTACCCACAGGGCCGGGGTGATGCCCCGTTCGGCGTCGAACTCGGCGTCCAGCTCGGCCCGCAGGGTGCGGTCCTCGGGAACGTCGGCCGGGGCGATGTGGCCGGGCGAGACGGCGCCCAGCTCCTCGGGGTCGGTGAGGAGGCGCCGGAAGAGCGGGGAGTGCTCCTCCAGCTCGGCCTGGGTGCCGATGGCGGCGAGCCGGCCGTGTTCCAGGACGGCGATGCGGTCGGCGAGGTTGAGGGTGGAGCGGCGGTGCGCGATGAGCAGGGTGGTGCGGCCCGCCATCACCGACTTGAGGGCCTCGTGGATCTCGTGCTCGACGTTGGCGTCGACGGCGGAGGTGGCGTCGTCGAGGAGGAGCAGCCGGGGGTCGGTGAGGATCGCGCGGGCGAGCGCGACGCGCTGGCGCTGGCCGCCGGAGAGGGTCAGGCCGTGCTCGCCGACCTTGGTGTCGTAGCCCTCGGGCAGCTCGGCGATGAAACGGTCCGCCTGGGCGGCGCGGGCGGCGGCCTCGATCTGTTCCTGGGTGGCGTCCGGGAGGCCGTACGCGATGTTGGCGCGGACGGTGTCGGAGAAGAGGAAGGAGTCCTCGGGGACGAGCCCGACGGCGGCGCGCAGCGAGTCGAGGGTCAGCTCGCGGACGTCGTGGCCGCCGACGAGGACGGCGCCGTGGGAGACGTCGTAGAAGCGGGGCAGGAGGAGGGAGACGGTCGACTTCCCGGAGCCTGAGGCGCCGACGACGGCGACGGTCTCGCCGGGGCGGATCTCCAGGGAGAAGCCGTCGAGGACGGGGGTGCCGTCCTCGTAGGCGAAGGACACGTCGTCGAACTCGACGGTGGCGGGGGCGTCGGCCGGGAGTTCCCTGGTGCCGTCCTGGATGACCGGCTCGGTGTCGATGAGTTCGAGGACCCGGTCGACGCCGGCGCGGGCCTGCTGGCCGACGGTGAGGACCATGGCGAGCATGCGGACCGGGCCGACGAGGGAGGCCAGGTAGGCGGAGAAGGCGACGAAGGTGCCGAGGGTGATCTGGCCGCGGTAGGCGAGCCAGCCGCCGAGGGCGAGGACGGCGACCTGGCCGAGGGCCGGGACGGCCTGGAGGGCGGGGGTGTACTTGGAGTTCAGCCGGACCGTCCGCAGCCGTCCCGCGAACAGCTTCCGCCCGGCCTCGCGGATCTTGCCGGTCTCCTGGTCCTCCTGGCCGAAGCCCTTGACGACCCGGACGCCGGTCACGGCCCCGTCGACGACCCCGGCGACGACACCGGCCTGCTGCTGCGCGTACCAGGTGGCGGGGTGGAGGCGGGTGCGGCTGCGCTTGGCGATGAACCAGAGGGCGGGGGCTACGGCGAGGGCGACGAGGGTGAGCGGGATGGACAGCCAGGCCATGACGGCCAGCGAGATGAGGAAGAGCAGCACGTTCCCGATGGTCATCGGGAGCATGAAGAGCAGGCCCTGGATCAGCTGCAGGTCGCTGGTGGCCCGCCCGACGACCTGGCCGGTGGACAGCTCGTCCTGCCGCCGCCCGTCGAGCCGGGTGATGGTGGCGTACATGTCGGTACGCAGGTCGTGCTGGACGTCGAGGGCGAGGCGGCCGCCGTAGTAGCGGCGGACGTAGGTGAGGACGTAGACGAGGACGGCGGCGCCGATGAGGAGGCCCGTCCAGACGCCGACGTCGCGGGTCTTCGTCCCGATGACGTCGTCGATGATCACCTTGGTGACGAGCGGCACGAGGGCGAGCACGGCCATCCCGAGCAGGGAGGAGCCGAGCGCGAGGATCACGTTCGGCTTGTACCGCCAGGCGTACCCCGTGAGCCGCCGGGCCCAGCCCTGCCGCCCGTCGGCCGCCGGTTTTCCGTCCGCCGTCTGTCGCTGCCCCACCGCCGCCACGAATGGCCTCCCGTTCGTCCTGCTCTACCGGAAGGCCCAACGCGGCCGACGTGCGATTTCATCCCGCCGCAACGAAGAACGGGACAAGACCGGTCGCTGGTCCTAGGACCTCGGAGGCGGGGCCGGGAGAGAAGTGAGCCCCGGCCTGGGTAGGGAAGCGGTGGACGTCGGAGGGCGGTTCGTAGGGCCGGAAGGGAAGGGGAGGTCCGTGACACGGGTCGAGGACGGGAAGTACTACGCGTGGGGGCGGCTGTACGCGGCGCTGGGGGCCCTGGACGGGCTCGCGGTGGCGGGCAGGGTCGTGGCCGTGCCGGAGGCGGGGATGAGGAGGGCGGCCGGTAAGCCCCGCACGATGTGCGAGGAGCTCCTGAGAGAGCTGGGAATCCGCGTGTTCACCGCCCGGCAGAAGGGCGGCGCCGTCGCCGAGGCCGCCGCCGTGGTCCTCGCCGACGTCGGGCGGCTGATCCGCCCGGAGCCGATGGGCCGGAACGGACTTGGCGAGGCGGAGGAGAAGAGGTTCCGGCAGGGGTACGAGGCGCAGCTCGCCGAGTACCGGGAGCGGTGGGCGGATCTCGTCGGCTGAGGGCACCGAGGACGTCCGGCCCACCGTCGCGGGGAGGGTGGGCCGGACGACCGCCGGGCTCAGAGGTGCGTCGGCTCGAACATCCGCAGCAGGGCCGGGAGGACCACCACCGACGGGCCGGGGGTCGCGAGGGCCTTCGTGAGGTCCGCCGTCAGGGATTCCGGGCTCGTCAGGGTCCCGGGGACGCCGAAGGACTCCGCCAGGGCGACGAAGCCGGGGCGGGTCAGTTCGGTCCCCGTGGTCTCGCCGAAGGCGTCCGTCATGTACTCGCGCAGGATGCCGTAGCCGCCGTCGTCGACGATCAGCCAGGTCACGTCGAGCCCGTACTGCCTCGCCGTCGCCAGTTCCGCGATCGAGTACATCGCGCCGCCGTCGCCGGAGACCGCGAGGACCGGCTGGGACGGGTCCGCGACGGCCGCGCCGAGCGCGGCGGGGAAGGCGTAGCCCAGGCCGCCCGCGCCCTGCGCCGAGTGCATGGTGTTGGGGTGCCGGGCGTCGAAGGCCGACCACGCCCAGTACGCCAGGATCGTCATGTCCCAGAAGCTCGGCGAGCGGGCCGGCAGCGCCGCCCGTACGGCCGCGACGACCTGCTGCTCCAGGTCCAGGTCCTGCGCGGCGATCCGGTCCCTGACCTTGGCGAGCACCGTGCGCACCCGCTCGGGGGCCGTCGGGTCCCGTCGCTCGGGGGCCGTCTCCAGGAGCGCCTGGAGGGCGAGGCGGGCGTCCGCGTGGATGCCGAGCGCCGGGTGGTTGGACTCCAGCTTCCCCGCGTCGGCCTCGATCTGGATCACCCGGCCGCGCGGGGCGAACGTGTGGTAGTTCGAGGACAGTTCGCCGAGGCCCGAACCGACGACGAGGAGGACGTCGGCGTCCTCCAGGAAGTCGGTGGTGTGCCGGTCCTCCAGCCAGGACTGGAGCGACAGCGGGTGCTCCCAGGGGAAGGCGCCCTTGCCGCCGAAGGTGGTGACGACGGGGACGTCCAGGCGCTCCGCGAGCGCCCGGAGCTTGCCGGAGGCGTCGGAGCGGACGACTCCGCCGCCCGCGATGATCGCGGGCCGCTCGGCGTTCGCCAGCAGGTGGGCCGCGAGCGCCGTCAGCTCGGGGCGCGGGGCGATGTCCTCGGGCGTCGCGTCCATCGCCGTGACCACGGGCAGCGCCGTCTCCGCGAGGAGCACGTCCTGCGGGATCTCGACCCAGACCGGCCCGTGCGGGGCGGTGAGCGCCGACTCCCAGGCCGCCGCGATGGCGGAGGGGATCTGGGACTGCGTACGGACCGTGTGGACGGATTTGACCACGTCCCTGAACGAGGCCTGCTGGTCGCGCAGCTCGTGGAGGTAGCCGTGGCGGCCGCCGCCGAGGCCGGCCGCCGGGATCTGGCTGCCGATCGCGAGGACGGGCGCGGAGGCGGCGGCGGCCTCCTGGAGCGCGGCGAGCGACATGAGCGCGCCGGGTCCGGTGGAGAGCAGCAGCGGGGCGGCCTCGCCGGTGATCCTGCCGTACGCGTCGGCGGCGAAGCCGGCGTTGTTCTCGACGCGGAGGCCGACGTACCGGAGGGAGGAGCGGCGCAGCGCGTCGAACATGCCGAGCGCGTGCTGGCCGGGGAGTCCGAAGACCGTGGTGGCGCCGAGCCCGGTGAGGGTCTCGACGACGAGGTCGCCGCCGTTGCGCCCGGCGGGCGGGTTGAGCGCGGCCTCGGTCTGTGCGGCGGTCGGGCGCAGGACCAGGTCGTGGTCGTGGGTCATGGACGTCCCTCTGGCGTGGCGTGGTCGGTACGGTGCGGCCCGGTGGCCGGGTCGTGCCCGTCCGGGGCCGGGGCCGCGCAACGAGTGTCGCGCAGCCCGCCCCCGGACCGCCCGGCGGTACTACTGCGCCGCCGCGCGGCTCTCCGCGATCTGACGGGACATGATCGTCGTCAGTTCGTACGCCGTGTGCGAGGCGGCGACCGCCGTGATCTCGGCGTGGTCGTACGCCGGGGCGACCTCGACGACGTCGGCGGAGACCAGGTTGCAGGAGGAGAGGCCGCGGAGGATCTCCAGGAGCTCGCGGGAGGTCATGCCGCCCGCCTCGGGCGTGCCGGTGCCGGGCGCGTGGGCCGGGTCGAGGCAGTCGATGTCGATGGAGATGTACAGCGGGCGGTTGCCGATGCGCTGGCGCAGCTGGTCGGCGACCTCGTCGGCGCCGCGGCGGTAGATGTCCGCCGAGGTGACGATGCCGAAGCCCATCTTCTCGTCGTCGGTGAGGTCCTGCTTGCCGTAGAGCGGGCCGCGGGTGCCGACGTGGGAGAGCGCCTCAGTGTCGAGGATGCCTTCCTCGACGGCCCGGCGGAACGGGGTGCCGTGGGTGTACTCGGCGCCGAAGTAGGTGTCCCAGGTGTCGAGGTGCGCGTCGAAGTGGAGCAGGGCGACGGGGCCGTGCTTCTTGGCGACGGAGCGCAGCAGCGGCAGCGCGATGGTGTGGTCGCCGCCGAGGGTCATCATGCGGGCGCCGGTGCCGAGCAGCTCGTCGGCGGCGGCCTCGACGGTCTCGACGGCCTCGTTGATGTTGAACGGGTTGGCGGCGATGTCACCGGCGTCCGCGACCTGCGCGAGGGCGAACGGGGAGGCGTCCTGCGCCGGGTTGTAGGGGCGGAGCAGGCGGGAGGCCTCGCGGATGGCGTTGCCGCCGAAGCGGGCGCCGGGGCGGTAGGAGACGCCGCTGTCGAAGGGGACGCCGACCACGGCGATGTCGGCGGTGCCGACCTCGTCGAGCCGCGGCAGCCGGGCGAACGTCGCGGGACCGGCGTACCGCGGGATGCGGGACGAGTCGATCGGGCCGCGCGGGGTGTTCTGGTCGCTGCTGCTCATGGTCGGGTCCTCCTGGGGGGTGTCTCCGGCTGGGTTCTCCGGCACGCCGGACATCACGACGGTAGGCGGCGGGAAAGCGGTGCAGAAGTGTGCGTTTTCTCCACTGTACGAGTGCGTGGTGTACGAAGAGTCCATGACGACGCGATCGGCGCACCCCGCCTCCACTCCCCCGGCGCCGCCCGTCCCGCTGACCGCGCTGCTCGCGCGCCGGGATCTCGGCCTCCGGCTGCTCGCGGGGCCCGAGGACGTCCCGCTCCACTGGGTGCACACCTCGGAGATGGCCGACCCCTATCCGTATCTCCTCGGCGGCGAGCTGCTCATGACGGCGGGCGTGCAGCTCACCGATCCGGCGCGCTACGTCGAGCGGGTGGTGGAGGCGGGGGCGGCGGCGCTGGCCTTCGGGGTGACCCCGGTGTACGACACGGTCCCGGCCGAGCTCGTCGAGGCCTGCGCCGGTCAGGGCCTGCCGCTGGTCGAGGTGCCGCCGCGGACGCCGTTCACGGCGGTCGCGCGGGCGCTGTGGCAGCTGATGGCGGAGGCCCGGCTGCGCGAGCTGCGCCGGGTGACGGAGGCGCAGCAGTCCCTGGCGACGGCCGCGGCCCGGCCGGCCCCGGTCCCGGCGGTCCTCGGCGCGCTGGCCTCGCGCCTGGCGGGCCGGGCGGTGCTCTTCGGTCCGGACGGCACGGAGTCGGCGGTGGCCGGCCCGGAGATCCCGGCCGAGGCGGCGGCGACGCTCGCCGAGCTGGCGGGGCTGGTCTCCGGCGGGCCGGGCGGACCGGCCTCGGCGAGCGGGGAGGAGGACGGGCTTCGGCTCGCCGCCTACGCGCTGGGCAGCGGGGACGGTCTGACGCTCGGGGTCGCGACGGAGCGGCGGGACCCCGGCGACCACACCATCGCGGGCGTCGCGGTCGTCCTGCTGTCCCTGCTGACGGCCCCGCACCGGGGCGCGGACGTGACCGTACGGGACGGGGCCCTGGTCCGGCTGCTCCTCGGCACGCCCCCCGCGGAGGTCGCGGGCGCGCTCGGTCCCGGCCCGTGGACGGTGGTCCACGCCTCGGGCGGCGACGGCACCCCGTTCGCGACGGCCTCGCTCGCGGCGGCTCTCGGCACACCGCTGGTGGACCAGGCCGGGGGAACCGTACGGCTCCTGCTGCCCGCGTCCACCGGCGTCACCGCGCAGGAGGGGTGGACGCTCGGCGCGAGCGCCCCCGTGGCAGCGGCGGAGCTGACGGCCGCCGACGCGCAGGCGGCACGGGCGCTGCGCCGGGCGGAGGCCTCCCGCACGTCCCTGGTCCGGCACCGAGCGGGCGGCTTCGCCGGTCTCGTGGACCCCGGCGAAGCCGCCGCGTACGCCAGGACGCTGCTCGCGCCGCTGACCGAACCCCTCGTCGAGACCCTGCGGGTCTGGCTCTCCCTGCACGGCAGCTGGGACCGGACAGCGGTGGCGATGGCCATCCACCGCAACACCGTCCGGCAGCGGATCGCCCGCTGCGCGGCGCTCCTGGACCGGGACCTGGACGATCCCGACGTACGGATGGAGCTGTGGTTCGCCCTCCGCGCTCCGTGACCCGATCTGTTCTACGGCTCTGGGCTACGCAATGTCGCCCGGGTCAGTAGAGCTTGTTGACGGCGGTCTTCGTCGTCGTGCGGAAGGCGGTCAGCGGGGCGTCCTCGAAGTCGCCCATCTGACCCCAGCGGACGAGGGTGACGGTGCGGCCGTCGCGGCCGACGGAGAAGAGGTGGATGTCGGTGATGCCGATCTGCGGGTCGGCGGTGTCCAGGCTGTAGACCCAGGCACCCTCCTCGACGGCGAGCTTGCCGTGGGAGGCGCTGACGGCGTGCAGGCCCGGGTTCTGCCGCTCAAGCAGGGGCCCGCAGCCGGCGAGGGCCTTGCGGAGGGTGTCGACCAGCTTCACGGCGTCGGCCTCGGTGCGGGCGACGGTGGTGATCTGGACGCCGTTGGTGTCGAGCTCGGTGTTGAACTCGCGGTAGCGGCTGTTCTGCGCCGGGATCTTGTACGGGGCGCAGAGGGCGCCGCCGTTCTCCGGGACGCCGGTGAAGACCTGGGTGGCGGTCCACGGCGTCGACGACGGCGGCATCTGGGAGGCGGCGAGGAAGGCGGGCTGGGCAGCGGCCTGCGCCGGGGCCGTGGCGAGGGCCGCGAGGCCCAGGGCGGCAGCGGCGGCGGTGGCGAGCGCGGTACGGAGCTTGTTCATGGTGGTGGATCCCCCGTCGGGTCGTTCGGTCAGTGCTCCACCAGCGTCGGGCCGGCACCCGCCAGCTGCAACGGTGACGCGCCCACCATCCGTCCCGGAACCATTCCACCCCCGCTGACGTGCAAGGACGTGAAGGGTGGGACGCAGGGTCGAGGGGGATGGAATGCCGAAGGACGCCGCCGTCGAGGAGTTCGCGCGGCTCGTGCGCGCGCTGAAGGCGCGGGACGGGCGCAGTTACGAGGCGCTGGGCCGCCGCCTGAGCGCCAGCGCGTCCACCCTCCACCGCTACTGCTCGGGCGCGACCGTCCCGGAGGAGTTCGCCGTGGTCGACCGCCTCGCCCTGTTGTGCGGGGCGGACGAGGAGGAGCGGCGGGCCCTGGAGGTGGCCTGGAGCCGCGCGGACCGCACCCGTCGCCGTCCGGTGCCGGAGCCCGTCGCGGTGCCGGAGCCCGACGCGGTGCCGATGCCGGAGCCCGACGCGGAGCCCGAGCCCGAGCGCGGCCGGGAACAGGATCCGGCGCCGGCGCCTGAGCCTGAGCCCGAGCCCGAGCCCGAGCCGGCCACGGAGCCCGCGTCCGAGCCCGAGCTGGAACCCGTGCACGCGCGCGTGCCGGGTCTCCCGTCCGGGCGGCGGAGGCGCCGGTGGGCGTGGGTGGGCGTGGTCTGCGGGGCGTTGGCGGCCGTGGCGACGGTGACGCTCGGAGCCGTACTCCTGCCGGGGAAGACCCGGGAGCGGGCCGCAGAACCACCGGCGCCGCTGACGTGGACGGTCGCCTCGCACCTCTGGAAGAACGGGTGCGGGCACACCTACCTCGTGGAGCGGACGCCCCCTCCCCCGCCGGAGTCGGCCGACGCGCTGAGCTGGGCGGCGGCGCAGGGGGCCGTGGACGGCGGGGAGACGCTGGTGCGGGTGTCGGTGCAGGGGAAGGGCGCGGCGGCGGTGGTGCTCCAGGCTCTGCACGTGCGGGTGGTGGAGCGGGGCGCGGCGCTGCCGTGGGCGGCGTACCGGATGGGCGGCGGGTGCGGCGGGGCGGTGACGCCGCGCCGTTTCGAGGTGGACCTGGACCGGCCGCGGCCGGTGGCGCGGGCGCTGGACGGGTACGACGCCTCCGGGCAGGAGGGCCGGACGCTCCCGGCGGTCTCCTTCCCGTACACGGTCAGCGCCGCCGAGCCGGAGGAGCTGCTGGTCTCGGCGGGGGCGGCGAGGTGCGACTGCCGCTGGTACCTGGAGCTGGAGTGGAGCTCGGAGGGGCGCCGGGGCACGGTCCGGATCACCGACGGCGGTGTCCCGTTCCGCACCGCTCCCGTCACGGGCAGACCGTCGTTCGAGTACGACACCGCGAACCGCCGCTGGAGCCGCCAGGAGGCGTCCGCGTCCTGAAGGACGTGACGTGGGCAACCTTGGGCGCGCAGATCTGGACAGCGACGCGAACTGACGGGTAACTTGACTGAGCAAGCGCTTAGGCATAGTGGGCCAGGCGCCCAGGACTCCGAGGAGGCGGCTCGTGCGCCGTACCGTATTCAACGAGGACCACGAGGCGTTCCGGGAGACCATCCGCGCCTTCATCGAGGCCGAGGTCGTTCCCGTCTACGACGAGTGGTTCGCCGCGGGGCAGGCGCCGCGCGAGTTCTACGACAAGCTCGGCGAGCTGGGCATCTTCGGCATCAACGTCCCCGAGGAGTTCGGCGGCGCGGGCCTGGACACCCACAAGTTCGAGGCCGTCCTCTACGAGGAGACCTCGCGCGCGGGCGTCCAGTTCGGCGGTTCCGGCGTGCACGTGCTGCTCGCCCTGCCGTACATCAAGATGCTCGCCACCGGCGACCAGAAGAAGCGCTTCCTGCCGAAGTTCGTCACCGGCGAGGAGATGTGGGCCCTCGCGATGACCGAGCCGGGCACCGGCTCCGACGTCGCGGGCATGAAGACCACCGCCAAGCTCTCCGAGGACGGCACCCACTACGTCCTCAACGGCTCGAAGACCTTCATCACCGGCGGCGTCCACGCCGACCGCGTGATCGTCTGCGCCCGTACCTCCGCCCCCTCCGAGGACGACCGCCGCTTCGGCATCTCCCTCTTCGCGGTGGACACCAAGTCCGAGGGCTACTCGATCGGCCGCAAGCTGGACAAGCTGGGCCTGCGCACCTCCGACACGGCCGAGCTGGCCTTCGTCGACGTCAAGGTGCCCGTCGAGGACCTGCTGGGCGAGGAGGGCAAGGGCTTCTACTACCTCGGCCACAACCTGGCCTCCGAGCGCTGGGGCATCGCCTTCGGCGCGTACGCGCAGGCCAAGGCCTCCGTCCGGTTCGCGCAGCAGTACGTCACGGACCGCACGGTCTTCGGCAAGCCGGTCGCCTCGTTCCAGAACACCAAGTTCGAGCTGGCCGCCTGCCAGGCCGAGGTCGACGCGGCCGAGGCCGTCGCCGACCGCGCCCTGGAGGCCCTCGACGCGGGCGAGCTGTCCCCGGCCGAGGCCGCGAGCGCCAAGCTGTTCTGCACGGAGGTCGCGCACCGCGTGATCGACCGCTGCCTCCAGCTGCACGGCGGCTACGGCTACATGAACGAGTACCCGATCGCCCGCCTGTACGCCGACAACCGCGTCAACCGCATCTACGGCGGCACCAGCGAGATCATGAAGTCGATCATCGCCAAGTCGATGGGCCTTTGACATCCTCCGCCTCGTGAACCGGGGCGGAATCCCTCTCAGGCCGCGTGCGGCCGGGTGGGTGGTTGACGCTTCGCAGACCGGGTAGCCCCGAAGTCTCCGCGTCCTGACACCGCCTGCCCGGCGGCGTGATCGATGTTGCGTCCTGCATTGGTGTCCGCGTTCCCCTCGAACCCGCAGCCGGGGTTCTTGCAGACGAACCGGACCTGGGTCTCACGGTTGCCCGGCGCGGTCAAGCCGCATGCGGAAGAGCGCCGGGAGGTATTCGGTGCGGGAACCTTGACCACGCCGCCGCCACGGTCGGCGCTCTTGCACTCCAGCATCTTCACGGTCCTTCCCCACGCTTCGGCGGCAATGGCGCGGTTCAGCCCCGCTTTCTGGCGGACGTTCCTGCCCGGGGTCTCCTTGGTCCCCCGGGCGGACCGGACCATGTTCGTGATGGCCAGGTCTTCCATCCCGATACGTGAGAACGTCTCGGCGATTTCGGTGGTGGTCTTATGTTGCCAGTCGACGGCTCGGCGCTTGGCTGTCGCGCGAAGCTGGGCGATCTGGTTGTACGTGCGTGTCAGACGCCGCGAGTTCTTCTCGCCGGGCTTGCGGGCGCGACGCCTGCGTTCCTGCGTCTTCACCAGTCGCCGCAGCCGTTCTGCTTCCCCATGGGAGAGCCAGGGGCCGTGGTCGCGGAAGGTTCCGTCCGAGAGGGCAAGGGGGCGGGCGATGCCCCGGTCGATGCCGACCGCCGGCCCGGCGTGAGGCGCCGGTTCAGATGCTTGGCTCTGGACGCGGAAGACGACATGCCAGCCGTCGGCTTCTTTCACCAGCCGGGCACCGGTCACCCGGTTTTCCCTGTCGGCGTGCTTGCCGACAGGGAGGTACCTGGTCCAGCGGAACAGGATGTGTCCGATCTTCGGAACCCACATACGCCCCCACCGCCGGTTCAGGCGCACGATCTGGAGGTCGCGTCCCTGCGGGATGTCGATGGCCACGCGGGAGCGGATACGCCCCTTGAAGTCCGGGGCGGCGGTGCGGCCTTCCCAGCAGTTGACCCACGCACGGTAGTACGTCTTCAGCACGGCCTGCGCCGCCTGGGCGGGCAGGATGCCGAGCCAGGGAAGATCCTTGCGCCCCTGGCGGATGGCCGAGTCCGCGGCGGCCGGTTTCCGGCGCTCCTTGGGCAGCATCGTCCACCAGTCGTGCACGAGGTTCCACAGAGCGCGGGCTGCATGGCCTTGCTCTTCGGCAGCCAGCGCTTGCGCAGGCGTGAGGCATATACGGCCACTTCGGACACCGAACCTCAGTGACGGAACTCTTCGCATACTGACCACAACTCGCACGCTCGCGCGATTTACTGTCGCCAGTTCCGACACTGGATGATCACCAGTACCCCCGACCCGCCACTCGCCCCAGACGCCGAAACGCCGCGCAGACATCACACGCACCCTGCAAACCGGGTACGAGGCGAGACCGAAGGAAGTCAACCACCGACGTGCCTGACACACACAGCGCCCTGGATGACCTGCTCGATCTGCTCGACCTGGAGCAGATCGAGCGGGACATCTTCCGGGGCGAGTCCCGCTCCGCGCTCGTCCCCCGCGTCTTCGGCGGCCAGGTGGCCGCCCAGGCGCTCGTGGCGGCGGGCAGGACCGTGCCCGAAGACCGCCTCGCGCACTCGCTCCACGCGTACTTCCTGCGCGCCGGAGACCCGGGCGCGCCGATCGTGTACACGGTCGACCGCATCCGCGACGGCCGGTCCTTCACGACCCGGCGGGTCGTCGCCGTCCAGCACGGGCAGCCGATCTTCCACCTCTCCGCCTCCTTCCAGGCGTACGAGGAGGGGCTCGACCACCAGACGGACATGCCGGCCGCGCCCGACCCGGAGACGCTGCCGACGGCCGCCGAGATGCTCCCCCGGCACCTGCCGGAGGAGATCGCGACCCGGCTCGTCGAGGCGCGCGCGGCGGTGGACCTGCGGTACGCCGAGACCCCGCCCTGGGGCTCCGTCGGCGAGCCGCGCGAGCCGCGCTCGCAGGTGTGGTTCCGCACCAACGGCAAGCTGACCGACGACCCGCTGCTTCACGTCGTCCTCGCCACGTACGTCTCCGACATGACCCTGCTGGACTCCGTCCTCCTCGCCCACGGGCGGGGCGGCTGGGCCCTCGGTGACGTGGTCGGGGCGTCCCTGGACCACGCGATGTGGTTCCACCGCCCCTTCCGGGCCGACGAGTGGCTCCTGTACGACCAGGAGTCGCCGACCGCGTCCGGCGGGCGCGGCCTCGGCCAGGCCCGGATCTTCACCCGGGACGGGAAGCTCGCGATCTCCGTCATCCAGGAGGGTGTCGTTCGCGTCCCGCGCTGACGTCCGGACATACCGTCCGATGTCATGACAAACGATTCGGGGACGGACTCGGGGACGGATTCCGGGAACGGGGAGAGCACCTTCACCGTGATCGTGGCGGCGGTGGCGAACCTCGGGATCGCCGCCGCCAAGGCCGTCGCGGGTGTCGTCAGCGGATCGAGCGCGATGCTGTCCGAGGCGGCCCACTCGCTCGCCGACACCGTCACCGAGGTCATGCTCCTCACCGCGCTCAAGCGGAGCGAGAAGCCGGCCGACGAGGACCATCCGGTCGGACACGCCGGCGAGCTGTACGTGTGGGCGATGCTCGCGGCCGTCGCCACCTTCGTCGGCGGCGCGGTCTTCTCCGTCTACGACGGCATCCACACCCTCGTCCACGGCGAGGAACTCGGCGACCCGCTGATCTCGTACATCGTCCTCGGCGTCGCCTTCGTCCTGGAGGGCTTCTCGCTGCGGACCGGGATCCGGCAGGTCAAGGCCGAGGCGGAGCGGATGAAGGCGCCCTTCGCGCAGTACCTGCGGCTCACCCCCGACACCACCGTCAAGGCGGTCGTCATGGAGGACTCCGCCGCCCTCGCCGGCCTCATGCTCGCCACGGGCGGCCTCCTCGGCGGCCAGATCACCGGCTCCGGCGTCTGGGACGGCGTCGCCTCGATCCTCATCGGCGTCCTGCTCGTGTACGTGGCCTGGGTGCTCGGCCGCTCCAACGCCGAACTCCTCATCGGCCGCCCGCTGCCCCGGCAGATGCGGGACGAGGTCCGCGAGGAGCTGCTCTCCGTCCCGCACGTCGTCGACGTCCTCGACCTGACGACCCTGATCCAGGGGCCGGGGGAGGTCCTGATCGCGGCGAAGGTCGACTTCCGGGACGTGGCGTCGGCGGCGCAGGTGGAATGGGCCTGCGAGGACGCGGAGTCCCAGCTCCGCGAACGCTTCCCGGCGATCCGCCGGGTCTACCTGGACCCGACCCCGGGGGTGAACCCGACCCCGGGGGTGGCACAGCCCCGTACCGACGGATGAAGGCTCAGGCTCCCAGGCCCGCCGCGTTCAGCGTGTACGCCGTCATCGGCTCGTAGAAGCGGGGGTCGAGGACGTGGTCGTCGAGCGGGATCGTGACCTGCATCGTGCCCTCCGCCTCGCCGATGAAGAGCGCAGGGTCGTTGCAGTCCGCGTAGCCGACCGAGTCGATCCCCCGCTGGCCCGCCCGGCCCGCCCAGCCGTGGTCCGCGATCACCAGGTCGGGGCGCCCGTCCTCGCCGAGCGCGTCCAGGATCGCGTTCATGGGCTCCGGGGAGTGGGTGTGCCAGAGGCTCGCACCGCGTTCGAAGACGGCGACGTCCGCGAACTGCACGACGTACCCCTCGTCGGCGACGAGCCCGCCGGGGATGCGGACGATGTCGCAGCCCTGGGCGCGCAGCGCGGCGGCGACCCGGCTGTGCACATCGATCAGCGCTCCGGGGTGGCCGGTCGCGAAGAGGACCCGCTCCTTGCCCGCGGCGGCCTTGCGCAGCCGGGCGGCCATCCGGTCGAGGCCGTCGACGGTCAGCTCGGGGTCGATGGTGTCCTGGCCGATCCGGTGGGCCGGGTCGTCGATGACTCCGCAGCGCTCGGCCATGACGGCGAGCACGTCCTGCTCGTCGGCCCAGCGGTCACCGAGCTCCAGGCCGAGCCAGTAGTGCCGGTCGCCGTTGGCGAGCTTGCGGTAGTGGGAGAGGTTGTTGTCGCGCGGGGTGGCGACGTCTCCCGCGATCCTGGTGCGGACGAGGTGCTCGACGAGGGCGTCACGGCTGAGTATCGGCATGGGCCACATTCTGTCCGAGCGGCGGACGCGATGGGCACACGTTTCGCCCCGTGGACCCCGGCCCCGCCCGAGAAGCGGCTACCCCGCCAGCGCCCCGAACGCCCCGTGGGCCAGCCTGCGCAGCAGGTCCTCCATGGAGCGGCGGCCGACCGCCGCCAGGTGCGGGGTGGAGTTCAGCAGGCCGAAGACGGCGTGGACCGCCGTCCGCACCTCGCTCTCGGCCGCGTCCGGGTACAGCTCTCGGACCACCGTCACCCACAGCTCCACGTACTGCCGCTGGAGCTGCCGCACCCGCTTGCGGTCCTCGTCCTTGAGCCGGTCGAGCTCCCGGTCGTGGAGGGTGATCAGCGGCCGGTCGTCGAGGGCGAAGTCGATGTGCCCGTCGATGAGGGCGCCGAGGAGGGCCTCCGGGTCGCCGGTGGTCTCGCCGACCCGCAGCCGCCCGCCGTCGAGGAGCCGTTCGCTGATGCCGACGAGGAGTTCGGCGAGCATCGCGTCCTTGCCGGGGAAGTGCCGGTACAGGCCGGGGCCGCTGATGCCGACGGCCGCTCCTATCTCGTCGACGCCCACGCCGTGGAAGCCGCGCTCGGCGAAGAGGCGCGCGGCCTGCTTGAGGATCTGCTCGCGCCGCGTCGGGGCATCGGTCCTGCCACTGGCGAACGGGGTCGTGGTCATAAGTCGATTCTAGACAACCCGGTTAGCGGTCGTTAACCTGAACGACATACGTTAACGCTCATTAACCGAGCAAGGGAGCTCGAGGGATGCAGCAGGCACCTGTGCTGACGAGTGCGGCGGATCCCGCCTCGCCGGCCTGGCGGGCGAACGAGGCGGCGCATCACGAGCTGGCCGCGACGCTGCGCGCCAAGCTCGCGGCGGCCGCCCTGGGCGGGGGTGAGAAGTCCCGGGCCCGGCACACCGCGCGCGGCAAGCTGCTGCCCCGGGACCGGGTGGACACCCTCCTCGACCCGGGATCCCCGTTCCTGGAGCTGGCCCCGCTCGCGGCGAACGGCATGTACGGCGACCAGGCCCCGGCGGCCGGCGTCATCGCCGGCATCGGCCGGGTCGGCGGGCGCGAGTGCGTGATCGTCGCCAACGACGCGACCGTCAAGGGCGGCACGTACTACCCGATGACGGTGAAGAAGCACCTCCGCGCCCAGGAGGTGGCGCTGGAGAATCGTCTCCCCTGCCTCTACCTGGTCGACTCGGGCGGCGCGTTCCTGCCGATGCAGGACGAGGTCTTCCCCGACCGGGAGCACTTCGGCCGGATCTTCTACAACCAGGCCCGGATGTCCGGCGCGGGCATCCCGCAGATCGCCGCCGTCCTCGGCTCGTGCACGGCCGGCGGCGCGTACGTCCCGGCGATGAGCGACGAGGCCGTGATCGTACGGAACCAGGGAACGATCTTCCTGGGCGGACCGCCCCTGGTGAAGGCCGCCACCGGCGAGGTCGTCACGGCGGAGGAGCTGGGCGGCGGCGAGGTCCACTCCCGGATCTCCGGCGTCACCGACCACCTGGCCGAGGACGACGCCCACGCGCTGCGGATCGTGCGGAACATCGTCGCCACGCTCCCGGAGCGCGGCCCGCTGCCGTGGTCGGTGGAGCCCGTCGAGGAGCCGAAGGTCGACCCCTACGGTCTCTACGGCGCGGTGCCGGTGGACTCCCGGACCCCGTACGACGTGCGCGAGGTCATCGCCCGGGTCGTGGACGGCTCGCGCTTCCAGGAGTTCAAGTCCGAGTACGGGCAGACCCTGGTCACCGGCTTCGCCAGGATCCACGGACACCCGGTCGGCATCGTCGCCAACAACGGCATCCTGTTCGCCGAGTCCGCCCAGAAGGGCGCGCACTTCATCGAGCTGTGCGACCAGCGCGGGATCCCGCTCGTCTTCCTGCAGAACATCACCGGCTTCATGGTCGGCAAGGCGTACGAGCACGGCGGCATCGCCAAGCACGGCGCCAAGATGGTCACGGCCGTGGCCACCACCCGGGTGCCGAAGCTGACGGTCGTCGTCGGCGGCTCGTACGGCGCGGGCAACTACTCGATGTGCGGCCGGGCGTACTCCCCCCGCTTCCTGTGGATGTGGCCCAACGCCAAGATCTCGGTCATGGGCGGCGAGCAGGCCGCCTCGGTCCTCGCGACCGTCAAGCGCGACCAGCTCGGCGACGGGTGGAGCGCGGACGAGGAAGAGGCCTTCAAGGCCCCGATCCGCGAGCAGTACGAGACCCAGGGCAGCGCCTACTACGCGACCGCCCGGCTCTGGGACGACGGCGTCATCGACCCGACGGAGACCCGGCAGGTCCTCGGCCTCGCCCTGACCGCCTGTGCCAACGCGCCCCTGGGTGACCCCCAGTTCGGCGTCTTCCGGATGTGAGGGGCTCCCAGGAGATGCGCAGCTTGTTCCAGCACAGCATGTTCGACACCGTGCTCGTCGCCAACCGCGGCGAGATCGCGGTCCGGGTCATCCGCACGCTGCGGGCGCTCGGCGTGCGCTCGGTGGCCGTGTACAGCGACGCGGACGCCGACGCCCGGCACGTACGGGAGGCGGACACGGCGGTACGGATCGGCCCTCCGGCGGCCTCCGAGTCGTATCTGTCCGTTCCCGCGCTGCTCGAAGCCGCCGCCCGCACCGGCGCGCAGGCCGTCCACCCGGGCTACGGCTTCCTCGCCGAGAACACCGCCTTCGCGCAGGCCTGCGCGGACGCCGGTCTGGTCTTCATCGGCCCCCCGGCCTCCGCGATCTCCCTGATGGGCGACAAGATCCGGGCCAAGGAGACCGTGAAGGCGGCGGGCGTCCCGGTCGTCCCCGGCGCGGCCGACCCCGAACTGGAGGCGGCGGCCCGCGAGCTGGGCGCCCCCGTGCTCCTGAAGCCGTCGGCGGGCGGTGGCGGAAAGGGCATGCGCCTCGTCCGCGACCTGACGACGCTCACGGACGAGATCGCGGCGGCCCGCCGCGAGGCACGTTCCTCCTTCGGTGACGACACGCTGCTCGTGGAGCGGTGGATCGACCGGCCCCGGCACATCGAGATCCAGGTCCTCGCCGACGCCCACGGGAACGTGGTCCACCTCGGCGAGCGCGAGTGCTCGCTCCAGCGCCGCCACCAGAAGATCATCGAGGAGGCGCCGAGCGTGCTCCTCACCCCGGAGATCCGGGCGGCGATGGGCGCGGCGGCGGTCGAGGCGGCCAGGTCCTGCGGCTATGTGGGCGCGGGCACGGTCGAGTTCATCGTGCCGGGCGTCGACCCCTCGTCGTACTACTTCATGGAGATGAACACCCGGCTCCAGGTCGAGCACCCGGTGACCGAACTGGCTGTGACGATCAAGAACGCCGGCGTCGACCTGGTGGAGTGGCAGCTGCGGGTGGCCGCGGGAGAGCCGCTCGACTTCACGCAGGACGACGTCCGGCTCGACGGCTGGGCGATCGAGGCCCGCATCTGCGCGGAGGACCCGTCGCGGGGCTTCCTGCCCTCCGGCGGCACCGTCCTCGCCCTGAACGAGCCTCAGGGCGACGGGGTCCGCACCGACTCCGGGCTCTCTCAGGGCACGGAGGTCTCGTCCCTCTACGACCCGATGCTGTCGAAGGTCATCGTCCACGCGAAGGACCGCCCCACGGCCCTCCGCAAGCTGCGCGCGGCCCTCGCCGACACGGTCACCCTCGGCGTCCCGACGAACGCGGGATTCCTGCGCAGGCTCCTGGCCCACGAGGACGTGGTGGCGGGCGCCCTGGACACCGGCCTGGTGGAGCGGGACGCGGAGAGCCTGGTCCCGGAGGGCGTACCGGAGGAGGTGTACGCGGCGGCGGCTGCCGTACGGCTCGCGGCGCTGGCCCCGGCACCCCGGGACGGCTGGACGGACCCGTTCTCGCGGCCGAGCGGCTGGCGGCTCGGCGGACGTCCGGCCCCGCTGCCCTTCCCCGTACGCGTGCCGGGACGCGAACCCGTCACGGTCGAGGCGCCGGCCGGCGCCCGGGTCACGGACACAGCGGTGACGGTGACGGTGGACGGGCTCGTCCACCACTTCCACCGCGCCGGCAACTGGCTCGGCCGTGACGGCGACTCCTGGCACGTCCTCGACCACGACCCCGTCGAGGCCGCGCTCAGCGGGGCGAAGCACGGCGGGGCCGACACGCTCGCCGCGCCGATGCCCGGCACGGTCACCGTCGTCAAGGTGGCCGTCGGGGACGAGGTCGAGGCCGGGCAGAGCCTGCTGGTCGTCGAGGCGATGAAGATGGAGCACGTCATCTCCGCCCCGCACGCCGGCACCGTCACCGAACTGGACGTCACCCCCGGCACCACCGTCGCCATGGACCAGATCCTGGCCGTGGTGGCACCCCGCGAGGAGGACAGCGCATGAGTCTGCCCATGACCGTGCCCGACCCTGCGCTCCCCACCCGGGTCCGGATCCACGAGGTGGGGGCCCGGGACGGGCTGCAGAACGAGAAGACGCTCGTCCCGACGGCCGTGAAGGCGGAGTTCGTGCGGCGCCTCGCGGCGGCGGGCCTCTCCACCGTCGAGGCGACCAGCTTCGTGCACCCCAAGTGGGTGCCCCAGCTGGCGGACGCGGAGGAGCTGTTCCCGCTCGTCCGCGACCTGCCGGTGCGCCTCCCGGTGCTCGTGCCGAACGAACGCGGCCTGGACCGGGCGCTCGCCCTCGGCGTCCGGGAGATCGCCGTGTTCGCCTCGGCCACCGAGTCCTTCGCGAAGGCCAACCTCAACCGGACCGTCGACGAGGCCCTCGCGCTGTTCGCCCCGACGGTCACCCGGGCCATAGAGGCGGGGCTCAAGGTCCGCGGCTATCTGTCGATGTGCTTCGGCGACCCCTGGGAGGGCGCCGTCCCGATCGAGCAGGTCGTCCGGGTCACCAAGGCGCTCGCCGACATGGGCTGCGACGAGCTGAGCCTCGGGGACACCATCGGGGTCGCCACCCCGGGCCACGTCCAGGCGCTCCTGACCGCGCTGAACGAGGCCGGCGTCCCCACCTCCCGTATCGCCGTGCACTTCCACGACACGTACGGCCAGGCCCTCTCCAACACCCTGGCCGCCCTGCGGCACGGGGTGACCACCGTCGACGCCTCCGCGGGCGGCCTCGGCGGCTGCCCGTACGCGAAGAGCGCGACGGGCAATCTCGCCACCGAGGACCTCGTGTGGATGCTCGACGGTCTCGGCATCGAGACCGGGATCGACCTGGCCGCCCTCACCGCCACGAGCGCGTGGATGGCCGACCACCTGGGTAGGCCCAGCCCTTCCCGCACCGTCCGCGCCCTCTCCCACAAGGAGTGACCCCAGCCATGACCCTCGACCACCGGCTCACCGCTGAGCACGAGGAACTCCGCCGTACCGTCGAGGCGTTCGCCCACGACGTGGTGGCGCCGAAGATCGGCGACTACTACGAGCGGCACGAGTTCCCCTACGAGATCGTCCGCGAGATGGGCCGCATGGGCCTGTTCGGGCTGCCGTTCCCCGAGGAGTACGGCGGCATGGGCGGCGACTACCTGGCGCTCGGGATCGCCCTGGAGGAGCTGGCCCGGGTCGACTCCTCCGTGGCCATCACCCTGGAGGCCGGTGTCTCGCTCGGCGCGATGCCGCTCCACCTCTTCGGCACCGAGGAGCAGAAGCGGGAGTGGCTGCCGCGGCTCTGCGCCGGTGAGCTGCTCGGCGCGTTCGGTCTGACCGAGCCGGGCGCCGGCTCGGACGCGGGCGGCACCCGCACCACCGCCGTGCGCGACGGCGACGAGTGGGTGATCAACGGTTCGAAGTGCTTCATCACCAACTCCGGTACGGACATCACGGGTCTGGTGACGGTCACGGCGGTCACCGGCCGCAAGCCCGACGGGCGTCCGCTGATCTCCTCGATCATCGTGCCGTCCGGCACCCCGGGCTTCACGGTCGCCGCGCCGTACTCGAAGGTCGGCTGGAACGCCTCGGACACCCGTGAGCTGGCCTTCGACGACGTGCGGGTGCCGGTGGGGAACCTGCTCGGCGAGGAGGGCCGCGGGTACGCGCAGTTCCTGCGGATCCTGGACGAGGGCCGGGTCGCCATCGCGGCGCTGGCGACGGGGCTCGCGCAGGGCTGTGTGGACGAGTCGGTGAAGTACGCGAAGGAACGTCACGCCTTCGGCCGTCCGATCGGCGACAACCAGGCCATCCAGTTCAAGATCGCCGACATGGAGATGCGGGCGCACATGGCCCGGATCGGCTGGCGGGACGCGGCCTCGCGCCTCGTGCTCGGCGAGCCGTTCAAGAAGGAGGCGGCCATCGCGAAGCTGTACTCCTCCACGGTGGCGGTGGACAACGCCCGTGAGGCGACCCAGATCCACGGCGGCTACGGCTTCATGAACGAGTACCCGGTGGCCCGGATGTGGCGCGACTCGAAGATCCTGGAGATCGGCGAGGGCACCAGCGAGGTCCAGCGGATGCTGATCGCCCGGGAGTTGGGCCTGCAGGCCTGACGGGACACGCGAACGGTCCGGCGGGACACGCGAACGGAAGGGGCGCGCGGCTTCGGCCGCGCGCCCCTTCCGTGTGCCGCGTGCCGACCGGCCGGTGCCGACCGGCCCCGCCGACCGGCCTGCTAACCGGCCGTGATCGCTCCGGCGCCCTCGCCCGGGGTGGCGTTCCACTCCCGGATCCGGGCCGCGAGGTCGACGAGCCGCGAGTCGAGCGGGCCCACGGCGATGTAGAACAGGGACTCGTCCACCGGCTTGTCGTCACCGCCCCACCGGACCACCCCGCCGCAGTCCGCGAGGATGCCGCGGACGGTGTCGGCCTGGAGCGGGAACAGCGAGCCCTGCGCACCGGCGCCGGGGCGGATCCGCACCGCCGTACCGGACGCGAGGTTGGACTCCGGGTGGCTGCGGCGCACCTCCTTGGCGGGGCGCCAGCCGGCGAGGTCCCCGGCACGCAGCTCCTCCACCTCGTAGTGGAAGCGGCGCACGACGTGGAGCAGGACGGTCTCGACGTCGCCGATCCACACCGGCACGGTGAGTCCGGCGCCGGACACCGAGCGGGTCCACACCTGGGAGTCGCGGTCGACGTTCGTCTGGATGGTCCAGCCGTTCGCGGACGTCGCCGGGCGCTTGGGCTTCCGGCCCCCCGTGACGGTTCCCGCGACCGTCCCCGCGGCCCCCTCGGCCTGCGCCGCGGTGGCGGGCAGGACCGGGCTGAGGGCGGCGACCGCCCCCACGACGGCGGCGGTCCGCACGACGGTACGCCGCGTCATCTTGTGCTGCATGTGCTTCGTGTCTCCTCTCAAAGCGTTGTCAGAACAGCCCGATCGCCAGGAAGGGCGCCAGGGAGGCCGCCGCGCACACCGGCCAGTACACGGTCTTCGGGATGGGCGTCCGGCGCGCGAGGCGCACGTTCACCAGGCCCCAGACGAGGCCGTAGATCCCGACGACGGGTACGACGACGACCAGCCACAGCAGCATGCCGTCGTTCTCGTTGGGGTCCTGCGTCGTCCACCCGAGAGCGGCGAGCGGCCCGTTGGCCAGGACGTACCAGACGAGGAAGGACGGAACGATTCCCGGCACGCCGAGCAGCAGGTTCACCCCGGCCGGCAGGAGAAGCTTCCTCATGTGCCCATTCTTCGCGATCGGTGGGGGCCGCTAGACGCGGCTGAGCGCGTTGTAGTTCTCCAGGACCTGGTACAGGCCGACCAGCTCGCGCCCGTACTGCTCCGCCTTGTCGCCGGTGCCGTTGTACCGGGCGAGCAGGGCCTGTGTGTCGGCGAGGCCGGTGGTCAGCGACGGACGGGCGATGCCGAGCTGGTGGGCGTTGTACATCGTCAGGTACGCGACGGAGCGGATGTTGTACTCGGGGTCCTGGAGCTGGTCCCACACCGCTTTGGTGTCGGCGCTGGTCAGGGGGCTCGCGTTGAGGAGTCCCCGCTCGATGCAGTAGTTCCGGGCCTGGATGGTGACCCACGCGAAGATCTGGCCCCAGCCGGTGCTGCTGTCGTCCTTCAGGCCGGCCTTCACGGCCTCGTCGGCGAGCGCGTCGAGCGGGTTCAGCTTGCGCAGTTCCCACAGGACGGGGGCCTGGATGAGCGCCTTGCGGATTCTCAGCGTCCTGGCGAGGTTGGTGAACATCCAGTCGGCGCTGAGGACGTGGTTGAAGGCCTCGGTGGTGGTGACGGCGCCGTACGTGACCCAGTCGCCGTCGGCGCTCCAGCCCTCGCCGCCGGACTCCGGGACGCCGATGGAGGTGAGGTAGGACTGGACGTCCGCGAGCAGGGGCGCCCGGTACTTGGCCTGGTCGAGGTCCCTGTCCAGGCCGGAGGTGATGCCCGCCGCCGGGTTGAAGTCCCCCTGGCCGAGGTCCCGGCCGGAGGCCATGTTGTTGTCGATGTTGATCTGTCCGTCGCCGGAGCCGATCGTGATGGTGGCGATCTGGTCGAAGGCCCACTTCGTCGGCAGCGGGTAACCCAGGTTTCCGGAGAATCCCGCCGACATGTCGGAGACGAAGCAGGTCTCGGCGTATCCGGCGTCGGTGACGCGCTGGCAGATGTTGCGCGGGCCGTAGACGCCCACCCGGTAGCCGGAGTTCTCACTGATGGTGCGGGAGATGCCACGGAAGTGCGGGAGGATGAAGTCGGTGACCTCACCGTCCATGGCGTCGTAGTCGACGGCGAAGTAGATGATCGAGCCCGGCTTGAACCCGTGCGCCTGGGCCCATTCGACGGCGTTGGACGCGTCGACGCAGCCCTGGCCGTACTTGAAGTAGCTCGCGGAGTCGGAGAACGTCTGGTAGATCGGGAAGCAGCGCAGCCCGTACGCCTTGATCGTCTCGAGCTCGCCAGGCTGGATCTGCTTCTCCGGCAGCGAGCCGTTGGGGTAGGGGTTGTAGAGGTACCGGCCGACGTACGTGTAGCCCGCGTTGACGAGGGTCTGGGCGCGGGCCGGCGTGATCTTGGTGACGCAGTCGCAGGCGGTGCCCTTGCGGGTCTGGTCGCCGTACGAGACGAGCAGCGAGGACCAGGTCGCGTAGTCGCCGACTCCGGTGACCGACAGCATGGAGAAGGCCTGGAACTCCTCGACCGCGCTCCGGACCGTGCTGGTGAACTCGCCGAAGAGGACGTCGCGCCGGTTGAGGACCATCGCCGCCGTGAACAGGCTCGCCCAGGTGCCACTGGAGCCGAGGCCCACGGTGTGGGACTTCAGGCCGGCCTGGGTGCCGGGGCCGAAGTTGCCGTTGGCGACGCCGTCCGCCATGCCCAGCTCGTACTGGATGGCGAACAGCATGGACTTCGCGACGTCGCGGGAGTGGTGACCGTCGCACGGGATGACGAAGAAGTCCCGGCGGTTCACGTACCGCGCGTTCAGCCACCGCTGGACGGTGCGGATCTGCTCGTCGGCGCCGCTGGTGCTCACGTACGCGTCCATGGTGAGCAGGCCCTTGACGACCTTCGGCTCAAGGGAGGTTCCCGCGTAGACGCCGTCCACGCCCATGTGCAGCTTGAGCTTGGCCACGGCGCTCTGGACGCGCTCGTTGTAGGTGCCGTCGATCTCGCCGCCGTCGTAGCCCTTGCAGTACAGCGCGGACTGGATGACGCGGCAGAAGTTCGCCGACGGCACCGTCGAGGCGTTGATGCTGGGGTACTTCGACTGCAGGGTGGACAGCGTGGTGGGGCCGAAGGCGTTCGACAGGCTGGTGAGGCCCATCTCGTACTGGAGGGCACGTGTGAGGGCGTACATGACCGGCCAGCCGGTCACGCCGTTCTCCTCCAGCTTGGATATGCCCAGCGTCGCCCCGTTGTCGTAGGTCAGGTTGATGAACCGCTGGGCCCTCTCGACCATCGCGTCAGCCATGGATCTCCTTCGTCATGCGGCAGCGCACACGGAGAGGCGTCACGCCGTCGTCGACACGAGGAGCCCCCCTCCTGAATCAGCCCGACCCTAGCAACCAAGATCACCTTCATTGATCACTGTGAGGTTAGGCTAACCTATCTTCGACTTGCCTGGGCCGAGCCGACCAAGAAGGTGTCCTGACCCGATGACGAACCTCGAGACCGCCCCCTTCCAGTTCTTCCGCCTCCAGGTCGACCGGACCCGCCGCCTCGGCCCGTCCCTGGTCCGGGTCACCTTCACCGGTGACGACCTGAAGAACTTCGTCGCCGGCGGCCGCGACCAGTCACTCTCCCTCTTCCTGCCGCACCCCGGCCAGGAGGCGCCCGTCCTGCCGCCGCTCGACAACCCGGACATGTACGCGGTCCTGGGCGCCTGGCGGGCGCTGCCGGACGACGAGCGGGCCGTCATGCGCTCGTACACGGTCCGCGAGCAGCGCACCGAGCCGGTGAACGAGGTCGACATCGACTTCGCCCTGCACGAGGACGGCGGACCCGCCTGCCGCTGGGCCGCCCAGACCAAGCCCGGCGACCGGGTGGTCGTACTGGGTCCGGCGGTCGCCGACAACACCGGTGTCCGCTTCCGGCTGCCCGAGGACGCCGACTCCGTGCTGATCTGGGCGGACGAGACGGCCCTCCCGGCCGCCTCGGCGATCCTGGAGTGGCTGCCGGCCGAGACCCGCGCCCAGGTGTTCCTGGAGGTGCCGTACTCGGGCGACCGGACGGAGCTCGCGACGCAGGCCGACGCGACCGTCACCTGGCTGGTACGGGAGGAGGGGGCGCCGTCCGCCGTGGACGCGGTGCGCGGGGCCGAACTGCCCGGGGAGGCCCCGTACGTGTGGATCGCGGGTGAGTCCGGGACGGTGAAGGCGCTGCGCCGGCACTTCGTGCGGGAGCGCGAACTCGACCGCCGCCGGGTGACGTTCGTCGGCTACTGGCGCAAGGGTCTCTCCGAGGACGCGCTGCGCGAGGTCCCGGACGAGACGCAGGAAGACGCCTAGGGCTGTCGTTCGGATCATGCCGGGCTCACGGGCCCCGGCGCCGCACCTCGCCGAGTTGTCGTCGGTTGCCATGGCGCCGCCATGGCGCCCTCCTCCGCCTTGCGATCCACGGCGCCAGACCCCGCTCCCCGATCCGGCCTGATCCAAACGAAAGACCCCAGGCGCTCGCCCAACTTCCGCTCCCCTTGTGTGTCCTGAGAGGGGCGAGGGGACGTTGCGGAGAGTTATTAGGTTAGGCTAACCTAATACGCATCGTCGCCCCTCGCCCCTCTCTGCTGCCCGGAGGCCCCCCACATGCGCTCGCACCTGCTCAATGACGCCACGGCGGAGAGCTACCGCCGCTCCGTCACCGAAGGGGTCGAGCGCGTGGCGGCCAAACTCGCCTCGACGCGCAGCCCGTTCACCGGTGTGACGCCCGCCGACCTCGGCCCCGTCATCGACGCCGTCGACCTCGACCGGCCGCTCGGCGACTCCTCCGCCGCCCTCGACGAGCTGGAGAGCGTCTACCTCCGCGACGCCGTCTACTTCCACCACCCGCGCTACCTGGGCCACCTCAACTGCCCGGTCGTCATCCCCGCCGTCCTCGGCGAGGCCGTCCTCTCGGCGGTCAACTCCTCGCTCGACACCTGGGACCAGAGCGCGGGCGGCACCCTCATCGAGCGCAAGCTCGTCGACTGGACCACCGGCCGCATCGGGCTCGGCCCGGCCGCCGACGGCGTGTTCACCAGCGGCGGCACGCAGTCCAACCTGCAGGCCCTGCTCCTCGCCCGCGAGGAGGCCAAGACGGACGACCTGTCCCGGCTCCGCATCTTCTCCTCCGAGTGCAGCCACTTCAGCGTCCAGAAGTCGGCCACCCTCCTCGGCCTGGGCCACGACGCCGTCGTCTCGATCCCGGTCGACCGGAACAAGCGGATGCAGTCCGTCGTCCTCGCCGCCGAGCTGGCCGCCTGCCGCGCCGAGGGCCTCGTCCCGATGGCGATCGTCGCCACCGCCGGCACCACCGACTTCGGCTCCATCGACCCGCTGCCCGAGATCGCCGCCCTGGCCGACGAGTACGGCGCGTGGATGCACGTGGACGCGGCCTACGGCTGCGGCCTGCTCGCCTCGCCGACCCGCCGCCACCTCCTGGAGGGCATCGAGCGGGCCGACTCGGTCACCGTCGACTTCCACAAGTCCTTCTTCCAGCCGGTCAGTTCCTCGGCCGTGCTGGTCCGCGACGGGGCCACCCTGCGCCACGCGACCTACCACGCGGACTACCTGAACCCGCGCCGCACCATCGCGGAGCAGATACCGAACCAGGTCGACAAGTCGCTCCAGACCACCCGCCGCTTCGACGCGCTCAAGCTGTGGATGACCCTGCGCGTGATGGGCGCCGACGGCGTCGGGCAGCTCTTCGACGAGGTCTGCGACCTGGCCGCCGAGGGCTTCGCGCTGCTCGCCGCCGACCCGCGCTACGACGTCGTGGTCGAGCCGCAGCTCTCCACGCTCGTCTACCGCTACATCCCGGAGGCCGTCACCTCCCCCGAGGACATCGACCGCGCCAACCTGCACGCCCGGAAGGCCCTGTTCGCCTCCGGCGAGGCCGTCGTCGCCGGGACCAAGGTCGACGGCCGCCAGTACCTCAAGTTCACCCTGCTCAACCCCGAGACCACCGTGGCGGACATCGCCGCCGTCCTCGATCTGATCGCCGGCCACGCCGAGCAGTACCTGGGAGAGACCCTTGTCCACGCCTGAGACGACCGAGACGTACGACTTCATCGGCATCGGGCTCGGTCCGTTCAACCTCGGACTCGCCTGTCTGACCGAGCCGATCGACGAGCTGAACGGCCTCTTCCTGGAGTCGAAGCCGGACTTCGAGTGGCACTCGGGGATGTTCCTCGAAGGCGCCCACCTCCAGACGCCGTTCATGTCGGACCTGGTCACGATGGCCGACCCGACCTCGCCGTACTCCTTCCTGAACTACCTGAAGGAGAAGGGCCGGCTCTACTCGTTCTACATCCGGGAGAACTTCTACCCGCTGCGGACCGAGTACAACGACTACTGCCGCTGGGCCGCCGGGAAGCTCTCCTCGGTCCGCTTCTCGACGACCGTCGCCACCGTGACCTTCGACGAGGCCACCGAGGTGTACGTGGTGACCACCGAGACCGGAGAAACGTTCCGCTCGCGGAGGCTCGTCCTCGGCACCGGCACCCCCGCGTACGTCCCCGAGACCTGCCAGGACCTCGGGGGCGACCTGATCCACAACTCGCGCTACCTCCCGAACAAGGAGGAGCTCCAGAAGAAGAAGTCCATCACCCTGGTCGGCAGCGGCCAGAGCGCCGCCGAGATCTACTACGACCTCCTGAGCGAGATCGACGTCCACGGCTACAAGCTGAACTGGGTGACCCGCTCCCCCCGCTTCTTCCCGCTCGAATACACCAAGCTCACCCTGGAGATGACCTCCCCGGAGTACGTGGACTACTTCCACGCGCTGCCCGAGCAGACCCGCTACCGCCTGGAGACCCAGCAGAAGGGCCTCTTCAAGGGCATCGACGGCGAGCTGATCGACGCCATCTTCGACCTGCTCTACCAGAAGAACCTGAACGGCCCCGTGCCCACCCGGCTCCTCACCAACTCCGCGCTGCACGACGCCGCGTACGACGCGGAGACGGGCACGTACACCCTCGGCTTCCGCCAGGAGGAGCAGGAGAAGGACTTCACCCTGGAGACCGAGGGCCTGATCCTCGCCACCGGGTACAAGTACGCCGTCCCCGCCTTCCTGGAGCCGGTCCGCGACCGCCTCAAGTGGGACGGACAGGGCCGCTTCGACGTGGCCCGCAACTACGCGATCGACACCACCGGCCGCGGGGTCTTCCTGCAGAACGCCGGCGTGCACACCCACTCGATCACCTCGCCCGACCTCGGCATGGGGGCGTACCGCAACGCGTACATCATCGGGGCGATGCTGGGATACGACTACTACCCCGTCGAGAAGACCATCGCTTTCCAGGAGTTCGCGGCATGACCGTATCGATACGTCCCTTCGACCCGTCGAAGGACGCCCGGCTGATCCACCCGTGGGTCACCCACCCCAAAGCCGCCTTCTGGATGATGCAGGGCGCCACCCTCCAGGACGTCGAGCGCGAGTACACGGCGATCACCGCCCACCCGCACCACGACGCCTTCATCGGCCTCGTCGACGGCGAGCCCGCCTTCCTGATGGAGCGGTACGACCCCTCGCAGCTGGAGCTGGTCGGCCTCTACGACCCGCAGCCCGGTGACGTCGGCATGCACTTCCTCGTCGCGCCCACCGACACCCCCGTGCACGGCTTCACCCGGACCGTGATCACCGCCGTGATGGCGGAGCTGTTCGCCGACCCGGCGACCGCGCGCGTGGTCGTCGAGCCCGACGTGTCCAACAAGGCCGTCCACGCCCTCAACGAGGCCGTCGGGTTCGTGCCCGAGCGGGAGATCCAGAAGCCGGAGAAGAAGGCCCTGCTGAGCTTCTGCACCCGGGAGCAGTTCGAGGCGGCAGTGGGAGCGACCGTATGACCATCACCGACCCCGTCGCGCACCTCACCCCCGAGCGCTGGGCCGACGCCAACCGCGCCCTGATCCGCAAGGGCCTCGCCGAGTTCGCCCACGAGCGGCTGCTCGACCCGCGCGAGCTGGGCGAGAGCCGCTACAAGGTCCTCGCCGACGACGGCGTGACCGAGTACCGCTTCACCGCGGACCGGTTCGCCCTCGACCACTGGCAGGTCTACCCCGAGTCGATCAGCCGGCACCGAGGCGACGAGCAGCTCCCGCTCGACGCGCTGCAGTTCATCACCGAACTGCGCGGCTCCCTCGGCCTGAGCGACGAGGTCCTGCCGGTGTACCTGGAGGAGATCTCCTCCACCCTGGCCGGCACGGCGTACAAGTCGACCAAGCCGAAGGCGACGTCCGCCGAGCTGGCCCGCGCCGGGTTCCAGGCCATCGAGACGGGGATGACCGAGGGCCACCCCTGCTTCGTCGCCAACAACGGGCGGCTCGGCTTCGGCGTCGACGAGTTCCGCGCGTACGCCCCCGAGGCCGCGAGCGACATCCACCTGATCTGGCTGGCGGCGCGCCGCGACCGCGCCACCTTCACGGCGGGCGCGGACATCGAGTACGAGACGTTCATCCGCGCCGAGCTGGGCGACGCGACGGTGGACGGCTTCGCGGCGACGCTGACCGCCCGCGGCCTGGACCCGGCCGACTACCTCCTCATGCCCTGCCACCCCTGGCAGTGGTGGAACAAGCTGTCGGTCACCTTCGCCGCGGAGGTGGCGCAGCAGCGTCTCGTCTACCTGGGCGAGGGCGACGACACGTACCTGGCACAGCAGTCGATCCGTACGTTCTTCAACACGTCGGACCCGTCGAAGCACTACGTGAAGACGGCCCTCTCGGTCCTCAACATGGGCTTCATGCGGGGCCTGTCGGCCGCGTACATGGAGGCGACGCCGGCGATCAACGACTGGCTGCACCAGCTCATCGAGTCGGACTCCGTCTTCGCGGCGGCCCGGTTCTCGATCATCCGGGAGCGGGCGGCCGTCGGCTACCGGCACCTGGAGTACGAGGCCGCCACGGACCGCTACTCGCCGTACCGCAAGATGCTGGCGGCGCTCTGGCGCGAGTCCCCGGTGCCGTCCCTCGCCGAGGGCGAGCGTCTGGCGACGATGGCCTCGCTCCTCCACGTGGACCACGCGGGAGCGTCGTTCGCGGGCGCCCTGATCAAGGAATCGGGTCTGGAGGCGTCCGTCTGGCTGCGCCAGTACCTGGACGCGTACCTCCTCCCGGTCCTGCACAGCTTCTACGCGTACGACCTGGCGTTCATGCCGCACGGCGAGAACGTGATCCTGGTCCTCGACGAGCGCGGCGCGGTGGCGCGGGCGATCTTCAAGGACATCGCGGAGGAGATCGTCGTCATGGACCCGACGGCGGTCCTGCCGCCGGCGGTGGAGCGCGTCCGCGCGGAGATCCCGGAGGACATGAAGCTCCTCTCGGTCTTCACGGACGTCTTCGACTGCTTCTTCCGCTTCCTGGGCGCGACCCTGGCGGCGGAGGGCGTCCTCGCGGAGGACGACTTCTGGCGGACGGTGGCGGAGTGCGTCCGCGCCTACGAGGCGTCGAAGCCGGAACTGGCGGACAGGTTCGCCCAGTACGACATGTTCGCGGAGACGTTCGCGCTGTCGGCCCTGAACCGCCTGCAGCTGCGCAACAACAAGCAGATGGTCGACCTGGCGGACCCGTCGGCGGCCCTCCAGCTGGTCGGCGACCTGGCGAACCCGATCGCCCGCTTCGCGTAACCCTTCCCCATACCGATGTGAGCCCCGGCGGGTACGGTCCCCGCCGGGGCTCACATCTGATCTCGTTACGTCACTCCGTAGGGGCAGTACTGCCCTGCCTCGCGCGGGCACGCGATGAGCGCCCGCGACACGTACTGCTGGGCTTTGGAGTAGTGCCCGTAGACGACATCGTTCCCCGCCGCCAGCCGCAAGGTCTCCCGAGTGCGCTCCAACCGGTCCCAGACCGGGAAGTGCTCCTGGTCCACGGGCGGGTTCTGCGTCAGCTCCCCCTCGACCCAGGCGACTGCCGCCTCCACGTCGGCGAACGTGGCCACCACCTGATCACCGGGCCGCCTCAGCCAGTCCTTGATCTCGATCGGCGGATGGTCCGCCGGCACCTCCCTCCGCCGGACCGCCGAATCCGGATACGCCCGGCCGGTGTACGCGTACGCGTGCCAGTGCTGTGTCACGGGCGCAACGTAGCCCCGCCCGAGGTCCTCACCGCGTGACACGGACAGCGGCCCTCCGTGCGAGTTCGGCCACGTCCGCGGACTCCAGGAGCAGCAGTGCGCCGATCAGGTACTCGCGCGTCCACCGGATTGCCTCCTCCGGCGCGTCCAGCAGGGCAGCCGGCGCGATCTCGGCCCGCAGCGCGGGGTCCACCAGAGCCTGGGAGAGGACCTCGCGCGCCATCTCGGACGCCAGCCAGTGGAACGTACGCTCCTTGAGCGCGAACGTGAGGTGCAGCGAGGGCTGGTCCCCCACCGTGTACGGCGAATGGACATAGCCGCGCGGCAGCCAGAACACGTCACCGGGTTCCAGCGTGAAGGACTGGGCTGGAGGCGTGTTGGCGAGATAGTGCCGCTCCTTCGGAGTGAATCCCCTCTCCAGGAAGTTGCCGTGCTCCGTCGTCGGGTTCGCGACGAAGGGCGGGTGCAGCGGCCACGCCTTCCGTCCTGAGAGCTGGACGATCAGCGTCACGTACGGGTCGTAGTGGTACTTGAGCCCTTGCGCCCCCGGCGGGGTCAGGTACGCGTTCACATGAACCAGGCAACCCGTCTCGTCCTGGATCTCGCGTCGCAGAACGCTCAGGGAGGGCTTGACCGTCTGGAGCTGCCGGACCGAGACGGTGCCCCCGTCGTCGAGGTGGTCGCGGATCGCGCCGGACCGGGGCATGTCACCATCGATGTACGCGTACCGCTCAAGGACCTTGCCGTCCTTGACCAGGACGACGTTCCGGGCCGGAAGGCACTCGGCGTCCACGAGAGCGTTGAGTTCGCCCATGGACCACAGGCGGGCCAGGGTGCCAGGGTCGCGGCGGAAGAGCGTCGGCCGGGTGGGCCACCTCGCCAGGATCTCCGGGACGCGGTCCACAAGATCAGCCAGCGGCATTGCTGACTCCTTCGGGTGGGGGGAGCCGAACGGGGCCCGTCACATGGGCGCGGGCCCCGCCATGGGTCAGTTGGCCGCGTCGACCTTGGCGATCCAAGCCCGCGCGAACGCAGTAATCTCGTCCGCGCTCATCCTCAGTTCACGGTCGGCCCCCTCGGGCTTGTTGTCACCGAGCGCGTACCCACCTCCGTGCAGCTCCGCGAGGGTGACGCAGCTCTCCATGTTGCCGGTGTTGTCCGTTCCGCCCCCGCAAAGTGCGGCGAAGGGACCGGCCACCTCACGGTCGTACAGATCGCTCATTACTGTTGATCTCCTGTCTCTGTCTTCGACGGGATGCACCCGCTCCCCCTCGTGGAGGGAACGGAGTCTGTGTTCGCGGACTACCGCGTGACAGCCAGGGCCATGGCGAGGACGCCGAGGACCCCCACGGCCGTGACCGCCACCGCGTGGAGCCTCACCGGGACCCGTCCGTCACCCGGGCGACGTACTCGACCGTCACGGCGAAGGTGTCGTGCCCGGCGGCGACGGCGTGCGCCAGGCACTCGACGTTCACGCCCGGGGGTGCGGGCGTCGGCTGCGTCTCCCAGGTGCACTCGCCGTCCAGGCAGTAGGCCTTCGCGACGACCTCCCCCTGCGGGTGCGGGCCGATCCGGTGGTCACGGGTACGTCCACCGGTGCCGCCGTCACGGCGCCTCGATCCGCATCTTCGGCGGGTCGTGCGGGTGGTTGCGGATCTCGACGACGCAGTCGACGGCGGCGGATTCGTCGTGCTCCGGCCCGGTGCCCATGTAGCGGTCGAACCACTGGACGAGGTACGCGCACGGCGTGCAGTCCGGGACCGGCTCGGGCCGGGGGCGGAGCCCGTGGTCGGCGGAGAGGACGAGCGCGGGGCGTACGGGGGTGGTGAGGATCCGGATGCTCGACCACTCGTCCTCGGTCGGTGCGCGCAGGTCCTCGGGCGAGGCGGTCCACTCGGCACCGCCGCCGGGCGGGCGCAGGTAGATACTCCCCGCCTGACTGCGCGACACCCGGCCGAGCCGGGTCGTTCCGTTGCCGGTGTCGGCCACGAAGGCGCCGGTGGCGGGTTGGCTGTGCACGGGCACGGTGACTCCTCTCCGTAGTGATTTCACTACCAGGGGTGCCTACGGTGGCCTAGGCTTGGCGTGCCTTCAACTAGCCCGAGCCGAAGGATGAGTTGTGGTCAATCGCAAGGAATTACGGCCTGAATCCAGCCCGCGGGCGGCCTACGGGGCCCATCTGCGCAGGTTGCGGGAGGAGCGGGGCTGGACCCAGGAGGACCTGGCCGGTCCCATGGGCTGCACCAGCCAGCACATCTCCGCCGTGGAAACTTGTCGCAAACCGCCGACCCTGCCGTTCTCGCGTAAGGCCGACCAGCTCTTCGGACTCGCCGGAACCAGCGAGTCGCTCGAACGCGAGTGGCGGGACATGCGGCACGGCGTCCTGCTGGAGGGCTTCCCGGAGTACGTCGGGTACGAGGGCCGGACCGTGGAGATCCGGCTGTTCGAGATCGGAATCATCCCCGGCCTGCTGCAGACTCCGGAGTACGCGCGGGTACTCGCGAACAGCGCCGTGAAGCGAGGAGCCATCACCCCCGACCAGGCCGACGAGCGGGTTGCCTTCCTGGCTGCCCGTCAAGCTGCCTTGGAACGGGATCAACCGCCCATGATCTTCGTGGTGATGGACGAGAGTTGCGTCCGGCGGCCGGTCGGAGGACAGAAGGTGATGGACGCCCAATTGGAACGGCTCGTCGAGTACGCGGACCGCCCCACCACCCTGCTCCAGATCGCCCCGTACGCCATAGGAGAGCGTCGCCCGTTCGACCTTCCGGTCAACCTGCTCACCCTCGCTGACCGTTCCGTGGTCTGCTACACGGAGTCGCAGGCACAGGGGCACTTGGACCGGGAAATCACTTCCGTGGTACCGATGTTGACGGCCTACCATCAGCTTCAGGCCCAATCGCTCTCCCAGGCGGAAGCCGTGGCCGTGATCCAAGAAGCGCGAAAGGGCACCTCGTGACGACCCACTCCCCCCGCTGGTTCAAGTCCTCGTACAGCAACAACGGCGGCAACTGCGTCGAGGTCGCCACCAACCTCACCGACTCCCACGGCACCGTCCCCGTCCGTGACTCCAAGCGCCCCACCGGCCCCGTCCTCGACATCACCCCCACCGCCTTCACCGCCTTCGTGGCCGGCGTCAAGGACGGCCGACTCGGCACCGCCTGACCTCGGCCGCGCTCCGGCTACTGCTCGGTCACATCTCGGGGGTACGGGCCTGAGGATCGAAGCAGGTCCGCAGTGGGTGCTGACGGCGGCCCACTGTGTGCGGGGGGACGGCCTGGTCCTGGACGGCATCGTCCGGATCGGCAGCGAGGAGCGGAAGTCCGGGGGAACCGTCCGGGCCATCGAGCGGACCGTCGTTCACCCCGGCTTCGTGAGCGGTGACGGGACGGCCCCCAACAAAAACGACATCGCGCTGCTCCGCCTCGACCGCCCGGTCGACGAGCAGCCCGTCCGGATCGCGGACCGGGCCGGACGGCCCGGCACCCCGACCCGGATCCTGGGGTTCGGAACCACCCTCGACACCGAGCTGAGGTTCGCGGAGCGGTTGCGGGAGCTGGAGACGCGTACGGGTGCCGCAGGCGAGTGCGCTCCCGGCTACGCGGACCGGACCCGGCTGTGCACGATCAGCCGTGTGCCCCGGGCCATGGCGCGCTTCGGGGACTCCGGCGGGCCGCAGCTCCAGAAGGGCAGGCACGGGCGATGGGAGCTCGTCGGAGCGACGTCGGGTCCCGGCGCCCCGGGGGTCGACTGTTCGGCCGGGCCGGGCCTCTACGCCGATGTGCCCGCCTACGCGGACTGGATCCGTAGGACCGTCAGGCGCGACGCCTGACCCTGACAGCCGTCGAGCCGAGGCGCCTGCCTTCCCTCCCGACCGCGGCCGGTCGGGAGAGGGGGCCGTTCAGGCGCCCTCGTCGAAGCGGCCCGCCTCCACCTGGAGGGCGAGGGTCTGCAGCACCTCGGCCGAGGAGACGTCGGTCCGCCCCTCGTCGTGCGCCATGGCGAGACTCGTGAAGGCCAGGGTGAACCCGGAGACCATGGTGTACAGCGCGGGGCCGAGCGCCGTGGCGAGGAGGTGGGTCACCTCCTGCGGGGTGGCGTCGGCCGGCACCCTGATGTGGGGCAGCATCTCGTTCAGCATCTGCGTGATCACCCGGGGTGCGACCTCCGACGGCGACTCCGGAACCTCCGCGTCCCCGTCCTCCACCGCCCGCCGAATCTCCTGAGCCTCCGTCAGAATGCCGATCACGCGCCTCAGAATCTCAGCTCGCTCCATCCGCGGAGCTTAGCCCCGGACCGACACGTGCTCCCGTCCGGCTACGGCTCGGTCACATCTCGGGGCAACGGGCCTGGAGATCGGGTCCGGTCCGCAGGATGGGGGACATGAGCCGTCACCCCCTCCGTACCGCCGCCCTCGGCACGCTCCTGCTCACCGGACTCGTCGCCTTCGTCGGCGGCTGCGCCGACCCCCGCGACGACCCGCGTGCGACGGCCTCCCGCGAGGGCATGCGGTACTGCCCGGCGCCCAACGAGCCGCCGATCGAACCGCGGACACCGTGCATCTCCCAGGACCCGGCCCAGAAGTACGCCGAGAACCACGGCTATCGGCGTCAGATGGCGATCAGCGAGGAGCAGCGCGCCGGGGCGCAGGGCAAGGCGGAGGCCCTCGGCAAGGCCCTGCGGGGGCTCGCGGGTACCTCGGCCGGTGAGGCCGAGGTCCGGGCGGCGGCCGCCGCCGCTCTCGGCCTGGAACCGAACCGGGTCGAGTACCGGAAACTCGGTGAGTACGTCGAACTCGGCGGCGGTGAGGGCAAGGTGTGCGTCAACGGCAGTATCGACGGACAGCGCCAGGCCACCGCCGAGGTCGCCGGCCGCACCATGGACGGCACGTGCCTCCCGGGCCTCGGAGGTCACTGACCCCGGCCGTACAACCATTCGCCCGCTCGTGAGTCTCACCCGGCGAAAGGGGATCACATTGCGCAAAATAATGAAGCGGGGTCTGGCGTCACTGCTGGGCCTCGCGACGCTGGGCACCGTCGCCGTCACCACGGCCGCGCCCGCCCAGGCGGCCGTGAGCGACTGCCCGGCGGGCTACTTCTGTGCCTGGACGCAGGAGTACGCCAAGGGCTCGATGCTCAAGACGAAGACGAACATGGCCACGACGGGTTCGTGGGGCACCCGGTTCGGCTCGTACATCAACCGGACGTCCGTGTACGCCTGCCTGTACGAGTCCTCGGACTACAAGGCGTACAACGGCTACTGGTCGGAGAGGCCGTCGTCCAACGGCTCCTGGACCTCCGGCGGGACGACCACGATCGCCTCGTTGAAGTTCGTCCGGACGGAGCGCGAGTGCTCCCAGGCCGCGTACCCCCGGTGGTACGCGGAGACGTCCCCGACGGTGGCCGGTTTCGGTGACATGAACCGCGACCGCAGGGCCGACGCCCTCGTACGGGACCTGGTGGGACGGCTCTGGTTCCTGCCCGGCGACGGCACGGGCCGCATGGTCGGCTCCGGCGGCTGGAACGCCATGAACGCCCTCGTGCGCCACGGTGACTTCACCGGCGACGCCCGTGAGGACCTCGTCGCCCGCGAGCGGTCCACCGGCAGGCTGTGGCTGTACCCGGGCACGGGGACGGGCGCGCTCGGCACGCGCAAGCTCATCGGCTCGGGCGGCTGGAACGGCATGAGCCGTATCACCGGCGTCGGAGACCTGACCCGGGACGGCCGCGCCGATCTGGTGGCCGTCGAGAACGCGACGGGCAAGCTCTGGCTCTACCCCGGCACCTCCTCCGGTGCCCTCGGGGCCCGCAAGCTGATCGGCTCCGGCGGCTGGAACGCCATGAACGCCCTGGTCGGCGCCGGCGACACGAACGGCGACGGCCGCGTCGACCTGGTCGCCCGGGAGAAGTCCACGGGCAAGCTCTGGTTCTACCCGGGGACCACCTCCGGTGGTGTCGGGGCCCGCAAGCTGATCGGTTCCGGCGGCTGGAACGCGATGGACACCTTCCTCGCGGTCGGTGACACCACAGGCGACGGCCGGCCCGACCTCTCCACCGTCACCAACAGCAACTACGTCATCGACGGCGGCAGCGGCCACGGGGGATGGCTGGTCGGCTACCGCGGTCTCGGCACCGGCGGCTTCGCGGCCGGCGAGCGGAACGACGGCGAATGGTGGGGCCTCAACGGGGCCTTCTGATCCACCGGCGAGGAAAGGGAGCCTTCCTGGCGCCCCCGCCCACGCGGAACGCCCGGCCGGGAGCGAACCGGCCGGGCGTTCCGCGTGCGTGGGCGTACTACCCCGCCGGCCACGGCACCTGCGGCGAGCGGTAGTAGTCGATGCCCAGCGCGTCGAAGCGCGGGGCCTGTTCCGCGAGGCGCACCTTGTACGTCTCCCAGTCGTGGGTCTCCGCGGGGGACCAGCCCAGCTCCGCCACGCCCGGCAGGCGCGGGAAGGCCATGACGTCCAGGTCGTCCGTCGTGGCGAGGGTCTCCGTCCACAGCGGCGCCTCGACGCCCCGGACGGCGCTCTCGGGGACGCCCGGCAGGTACGCCCCCGGGTTCCAGTCATACGACCGCTGGACCTCGACGTACCCGGCCCAGGCCAGGCCCAGCGGCGTGTCCTTGGTGTACTTCATGTCGAGGTACGTGCGGTCGGCGGGCGAGAGGATCAGACCGGTGCCGTTCCGGGCCGCCGCCGCCACGCGCTCCTTCTCCGCGGCCGGGGTGCGGTCCAGGCCCCAGTACTGGACGAGCGCGCCGTCGGCGGGCTTCGTGCCGGTCAGCTGGTGCCAGCCGACGACCTTCTTGCCGTACTTGGCGACGACCGGCTGCACCTTGTCCATGAAGGCCACGTAGTCGGCGTGGCTGGTGGAGTGCGCCTCGTCGCCGCCGATGTGGAGGTAGCGGCCGGGGGTGAGGGCGGCGATCTCGCGGATCACGTCCTCGACGAAGTCGTACGTGACGGGCTTCGGCACGCACAGGGAGCTGAAGCCGACCTTGGTGCCCGTGTAGAGGGGCGGGGCGACGCCGTCGCAGTTGAGCTCGGCGTAGGAGGCGAGGGCCGCGTTGGTGTGGCCGGGCATGTCGATCTCGGGGATCACCTCCTGGTAGCGGGACGCGGCGTACCGGACGATCTCCCGGTACTCGTCCTTGGTGTAGAAGCCGCCGGGCCCGCCGCCGACCTCGGTGGAGCCGCCGTAGGTGGTGAGGCGTGGCCAGGAGTCGATGGCGATGCGCCAGCCCTGGTCGTCGGAGAGGTGCAGATGGAGCGTGTTGATCTTGTAGAGCGCGAGCTGGTCGATGTACCGCTTCACCTCGTCGACGGTGAAGAAGTGGCGCGAGACGTCGAGCATGGCGCCCCGGTAGGCGTAGCGCGGGCTGTCGGTGATCGTGCCGCCGGCGATCTTCCAGGGTCCGGTCTGGACGCTCTTGCGCTCGACGGCGGCGGGCAGTTGCTGGCGCAGGGTCTGGACGCCGCGGAAGAGTCCGGCGGGTTCACGGGCGGTGAGGGTGAGGCCCTCGGGTGCGGAGCGGAGCCGGTAGCCCTCGTCGCCGAGCGCGGTCTCCTCGGGGCTGAGCCGGAGCCGGATGCCGCCGCGGGCCGCGGCCTGGTCGACGACGGGCAGCGGGAAGCCGGTGGCGGGGCGGAGCAGTCCCGCGAGGTAGCGGCCGAGGGCCTTGGACTCGCGCGAGGCGGCGTCCACGCCGATGCGGGTGGCGTGGGTGAGGGTGTACGGCTCGCCCTCGGGGGCCACGGACGCGGGTACGGGCACGATCCGGCCGAGCGGGCGGACCTCGGGTTCGGCGGCGGAGCTGCTGTGGGCGGGTGTCTGACCGACGGCGACGCCGGCGGTGGCGAACAGGAGGAGGGATCCGATCAGGCGAGGAATCCTTCGGCGCTGTCTCACAGGCAAGCTCCCCTTCGAGCGATCGACACGTCCGTAGTTCTCTATATCCGATCCGTCACCATGCGTACCCTCACGACTCCGCCAAGTCGAGGTCTGGACCAAAGAATCTGTTTCCGCGAGCGATCATGGCCTCCCTGCCCGATTTCGGGCAGGATTCTTGCAAAGAGTGGGCTCGACCCCTCAGTATTCACGGGTGCTCGAACGCCGCCCGTCTCACGACGACCTCGTCGACCATCTGGTCCGCAGCACCGCGCTCCAGCGCGGTGAGGCCGCCCGGGTGGTACTCGACGTACTGGCGTACTTCGACGAGACGACCGAGGAGTTCGTCCGCCGCCGCCACCGCGAGCTGCAGTCCGGCGGGGCCGTGAACGCCGAGATCTTCGAACGGATCGCGGCGGAACTGCCGCACCGGGCCGTGGCACCGCAGGAGCTCTCGCTCCGGCAGCTGCGCCGCATCGTCTACGGCTGAGTCACGGCCACACACGGCCGAGCACGCTCACCAACCTGGAGGGGTTTCACCTTTATGTGCGGAATTGTCGGTTACATCGGTAAGCGCGACGTCGCCCCGCTGCTGCTCGAAGGCCTCGCCCGCCTCGAGTACCGGGGTTACGACTCCGCCGGCATGGTCGTCACCAGCCCGAAGGCCTCCGGCCTGAAGATGGTCAAGGCGAAGGGCCGCGTCCGCGACCTGGAAGCCCGCGTCCCCAAGCGCTTCACCGGCACCACCGGCATCGCCCACACCCGCTGGGCCACCCACGGCGCGCCGAGCGACATCAACTCGCACCCGCACATGGACCCCGAGAACAAGGTCGCGGTCGTCCACAACGGCATCGTCGACAACGCCCAGGAGCTCCGCGCCAAGCTGGAGGCCGACGGCGTCGTCTTCGCCTCCGAGACGGACACCGAGGTCATCACCCACCTCATCGCCCGCTCCCAGGCCACCACGCTCGAGGAGAAGGTCCGCGAGGCGCTCAAGGTCATCGAGGGCACCTACGGCATCGCCGTGATGCACGCCGACTTCAACGACCGCATCGTCGTCGCCCGCAACGGCTCCCCGGTCATCCTCGGCATCGGCGAGAAGGAGATGCTCGTCGCCTCCGACGTCGCCGCCCTGATCGCCCACACCCGCCAGGTCGTCACCCTCGACGACGGCGAGATGGCCACCCTCAAGGCCGACGACTTCCGCACCTACACCACCTCCGGCGCCACCACCACCGCCACCCCGGAGACCGTCGAGTGGGAGGCCGCCTCCTACGACATGGGCGGCCACGACACCTTCATGCACAAGGAGATCTCCGAGCAGCCCGACGCGGTCGACCGCGTGCTGCGCGGCCGGATCGACGACCGCTTCTCCACCGTGCACCTCGGCGGCCTGAACCTCGACGCCCGCGAGGCCCGCACCATCCGCCGCATCAAGATCCTCGGCTGCGGCACCTCGTACCACGCCGGCCTCATCGGCGCCGGGCTCATCGAGTCCCTGGCCCGCATCCCCGCCGACGCCGAGCCGGCCTCGGAGTTCCGCTACCGCAACCCGGTCGTGGACCCCGACACCCTGTACATCGCCGTCTCGCAGTCCGGTGAGACCTACGACGTGCTCGCCGCCGTCCAGGAGCTCAAGCGCAAGGGCGCCCGCGTCCTCGGCGTGGTCAACGTGGTCGGCTCCGCCATCGCCCGTGAGGCCGACGGCGGCGTGTACGTCCACGCCGGCCCGGAGGTCTGCGTCGTCTCCACCAAGTGCTTCACCAACACGGTCACCGCCTTCGCGCTGCTCGCCCTGCACCTGGGCCGCATCCGCGACCTGTCCGTCACCGACGGCAAGCGGATCATCGAGGGCCTGCGCAAGCTGCCCGCGCAGATCAGCGAGATCCTCGAGACCGAGGACGAGATCAAGAAGATCGCCGCGGAGTACGCCGGCGCCCAGTCGATGATGTTCATCGGCCGCGTGCGGGGCTACCCCGTCGCCCTGGAGGCCTCCCTCAAGCTGAAGGAGATCTCCTACATCCACGCCGAGGCCTACCCGGCCTCCGAGCTGAAGCACGGCCCGCTCGCCCTGATCGAGCCGGCCCTGCCGACGGTCGCGATCGTCCCCGACGACGACCTGCTCGAGAAGAACCGCGCCGCCCTCGAGGAGATCAAGGCCCGCAGCGGCCGCATCCTCGCGGTCGCGCACCAGCCGCAGGCGAAGGCCGACCACACCATCGTCGTGCCGAAGAACGAGGACGAGCTGGACCCGATCCTCATGGGCATCCCGCTCCAGCTCCTCGCCTACCACACGGCGCTCGCCATGGGCCGCGACATCGACAAGCCGCGCAACCTGGCCAAGTCCGTCACGGTCGAGTAGCAGCGACCTCGGGGCCTGTCCCCCCGAGCCGCGCCGCCGGGCCTGTCCCCCGGCGGTTCGACCGGACACGAGAGCGGTCCCCCCGCGCACACCCAGGTGCGCAGGGGGACCGCTTTCATTTCCCTTGGATACCCGACCGGTTACCCCGCCGCCGGGGCGCTCGTGCCCGCCGAGCGCCGGAGCGCCGTCGGCCAGCCCGCCACGGCCGCCGTGGCGCCGTACCAGGCGAGGAGACCCGCGAGGGCCGCGACCCAGCCGCCCGCCTTGCCGAGCCCGCCGTTGTCGGCGAGCGCGCCGATGCCGAGCAGCAGGAGCCCGACGAACAGCAGCCCGTACACGCCCTGTCCGAACAGACCGCTGCCCGACGCGGCCATCGTCAGCGTGAGCGCGAGGAGCGCCCACAGGAGCATGAAGAGCCCCACGGCGTCCGCCGAGGCCCCGCCGCCGACGGCGGTCCCCCAGGTGAACCAGAAGGCGCCGAGCGCCGTGTACGCCGTGCCCTCGCCGGTGCTGCCGGCGCGCAGGGCGAGCAGGCCGACGAGGAAGAGCGCCACCCCGCCGACCCAGGTGGCGAGGCCCGCGGCATCCGCTGCCGCGACGTTGTCGATGGCACCCGTCCCGCCCAGCCCGAAGGCCAGCAGGGTCAGTCCGAGTGCGAGGTTGCCGAGAGTGGAGGTGCTGTTTCCCGCGGCGACTTCATTGTCCACGGCGGGCTCCCTTCAGGAGTGCAGTCGTGCTGCGTGAGCTGCTGTGATCCGGTGACCCTTATCTACCCTTCACAAGCGCACAATTCACCTGAGGAAGGCCGAATTTATGGCCGGAGCACGCCAGTTGGGGAAGGAGCAGCCGCGGAAGGGGCGCTACGGGATGACGATCACGGGCCGCTTGGCGCGCCGCGCGAGGCGCCCGGCCACCGAGCCGAAGATCCGCCCGACGATGCCGTGCGTGGATCCGACCACGATCGCGTCGGCCGAGTACTCGCGGCCGACCTCCTCCAGCTCGTGGCAGATGTCCCCGCCGCGCTCGACGAGGATCCAGGGCACCTCGGAGAGGTGCTCGGCGCAGGCCAGCTCCAGGCCGAGGACCTCGGTGCGGTGGTCGGGCACGTCGACGAAGACCGGGGGCTCGCAGCCGGCCCACACCGTGGTGGGCAGCCGGTTGGCCACGTGGACGATGATCAGGCCGGAGCCGGAGCGCCTGGCCATGCCGATCGCGTACGCGAGGGCGCGCTCACTGGACGTGGAGCCGTCGAAGCCGACGACGACCCCGTGCCGGAAGGCCGGGTCGCAGGCATGACGTGGCTGTTCTACCGCGAGGGGGTCGACCGTGGAGTCGGCGACGCGCTTGCGGTCCGCGGGTTCGGGGAATTCGTGACCGGCCATCGGTGTCTCGGCGAAGAGAGTCCTCGTGGGAAGGGACGGGGAACGGAGGGGGACGGAACAAGGGTGGCGGCGGAGCTGTGTGTCCGGGAATCATCTTCCCAACCCCATACCCCCAAGGGTACGGCGCCACTCCTCTCCTGCCCAGAGCCCGCCGTGCCACTCCCGGCGTGCCCGCCGCTCTCACGCGGCGTTCCAGGGAGCATGCACGAGCGGCTCGGGATATGGCAATGCCGGATGTGCCTTACAGGCGTCCGTACGGGGGCCAAACGGACGTCGCCCAGAGTGACCGGAACGTTCCGCTCCTCGTTCCCCACAGGTCCAGCCCACCGCCGCAGGGAGACCGCCCGTGCCCGCACCATCGACCGCCGCCGGCCAGACCTCCACCGCCCCCGCGAGCCCGCTCGCCGGGCCCCGCGGCCGCCGCAGGGCGCCCGTGCCGTCCCCGGCCGCCGCGGCCGGGCAGGACCCGGGACCGACGCCCGGGGCGGCGCGAGCGCTGGCGGGCGGGGCGGCGGGCGCGGGTGCGGGTGCGGGCGAGCAGGCCGGTGACGTCGTCCGCTGGGCGGTCTTCTGCTGCGTGCTCGTCCCGGTGGTCCTGGTCGTCTACGGCACCTCGCTCGGCGGGGCCGCCGGGGCCGCGCTCGGCCTCGTCTCGGTGACGGCGGCCTGCCGGGTGCTGCTGCGCCGCTCGGAACAGGGGCTGCGCGGCGAGAGCACCGACGGCGGGCGACCCGGAGGGGGCAGCCCGTCACGAAACGGGTCGAATCGGAGCCCGCGCCGCCCCCGCCCCTCTTCGAGTTGACAGGTTCGTACACCCGAACCCATATGTTTTCGGCCAACTTCCATCTGTCGGCGCGTCCTTGGCAAAACGGTTGCCCAACCCTGGCGCCGGCACCCCGGAACGCCCCGCCCCAGGGGCTCGCACCCCCCGCGTACGGGGGCGTTCGCCCCGCCGCCCTTCCCCTGGCGGCCGTCGGACGGAAGACTTCGCGATCGATCGCTTCGCGCCAAGTGGCCTTGTCGACAATCCACCGGATGGAGAACTTGTCACGCCGGCGCCACGGGACGCAGTAGATTCGATCATGGGTACCGAAGACTGGGGTCTCGTGCAAAACCGAGGGGAAACGTGCAGGAGCGACACGACCAGGGAGACGCGAACACCGAGGGGGGCTTAGCGTCATGAGCCAGGACTCCGCCGCACCGGAGGTCGCACGGAAGCTGACCGGGCGCCGCCGTCGCGAAGTCGTCGCGGTGCTGCTGTTCAGCGGCGGCCCCATCTTCGAGAGCTCCATCCCGCTCTCCGTGTTCGGCATCGACCGGCAGGACGCCGGGGTGCCCAGATACCGGCTGCTCGTCTGCGCCGGCGAGGACGGCCCACTGCGGACCACCGGTGGGCTCGAACTGACCGCGCCGTACGGCCTGGAGGCCATCGGCCGCGCGGGCACCGTCGTCGTACCGGCCTGGCGGTCGATCACCTCGCCGCCGCCGCCGGAGGCGCTCGAAGCGCTGCGCCGGGCCCACGAGGAGGGCGCCAGGATCGTCGGTCTGTGCACCGGCGCCTTCGTCCTCGCCGCGGCCGGGCTGCTCGACGGCCGACCGGCGACCACCCACTGGATGTACGCGCCGACGCTCGCCAAGCGCTATCCGTCGGTCCATGTGGACCCACGGGAGCTCTTCGTCGACGACGGGGACGTCCTCACCTCCGCCGGCACCGCGGCCGGAATCGATCTGTGTCTGCACATCGTGCGGACCGACCACGGCACGGAGGCCGCGGGCGCCCTGGCGCGCCGGCTGGTCGTCCCGCCGCGGCGCAGCGGCGGTCAGGAGCGCTACCTCGACAGGTCTTTACCAGAGGAGATCGGCGCCGACCCGCTGGCCGAGGTCGTCGCCTGGGCGCTGGAGCACCTCCACGAGCAGTTCGACGTGGAGACCCTGGCCGCCCGCGCGTACATGTCACGGCGGACCTTCGACCGCCGGTTCCGCTCGCTGACCGGTTCGGCCCCGCTCCAGTGGCTGATCACCCAGCGGGTCCTGCAGGCCCAGCGGCTGCTCGAGACCTCCGACTACTCGGTCGACGAGGTGGCGGGCCGGTGCGGCTTCCGGTCCCCGGTGGCGCTGCGCGGCCACTTCCGGCGGCAGCTCGGCTCCTCGCCGGCCGCCTACCGGGCGGCGTACCGTGCCCGGCGGCCGCAGGGCGAGACCGTCACGGCGGTGCTCGACCAGGTCGTGCCCGCCCAGGTCTCGGCGGGGATCCGGCGTCCGCCGTCCCCGCTGGAGCAGGGCAGGCCGCAGTCCGACGCGTTCGCCCCGGGGCGCGCGTCGTCCCTGCCGGGCCAGCGCAGCGCGCCGTAGGGGGTGTCCGGCGGATCAGGGTCGGATAGGGCGCGGCGTCTGGTGCGGTGCATCGCAAGGCGCCGGAGCGTCCTCATAGCGGAGCTATGGGGGCGTTTCGGCAACGCGGCGAGGTGCCGTGCCAGACGCCGCGACCCCGGCCATGATCCGGCGGACACCCCCTGACACCGACCCGCGCTGCCACAAGCGGCGCACAGCAGGACCGACGGGCGCCCGGGGACACCTCCCCCGGGCGCCCGTCGGCCGTCGGGCCGCTTCCCCCCGCGGAAAGAGCACCTAAGGTGGACGCATGAACGATCGCATGGTGTGGATCGACTGCGAGATGACCGGGCTCTCGTTGACGGACGACGCACTCATCGAGGTGGCCGCGCTGGTCACCGACTCGGAACTGAACGTGCTCGGCGACGGGGTGGACATCGTGATCCGCCCGCCGGACGCGGCCCTGGAGACCATGCCGGAGATCGTGCGCCAGATGCACACGGCCTCGGGCCTGCTCGACGCGCTGCCCGGCGGCACCACGCTCGCCGACGCCGAGGCCCAGGTCCTCGCGTACATCCGCGAGCACGTCAAGGAACCCGGCAAGGCGCCGCTGTGCGGGAACTCGGTCTCCACGGACCGCGGCTTCCTCTCACGGGACATGCCGGCCCTGGAGAGCCACCTGCACTACCGGATCGTCGATGTCTCCTCGGTCAAGGAACTGGCCCGCCGCTGGTACCCGAGGGCGTACTTCAACAGTCCGGAGAAGAACGGCAACCACCGGGCGCTGGCCGACATCCGCGAGTCGATCGCGGAGCTGCGCTACTACCGGGAGGCGGTCTTCGTCCCGCAGCCCGGCCCCGACTCGGAGACCGCGAAGAAGATCGCGGCCCGTCACGTCCTGCCCGCGGAATGACCGCCCGCTCGCGCCCTCGAAAGCCCCTTCGGAAAACGCGGGCGCGAGCACCCTCCAGAACCCTGTAGACTTCTTCTCGGCCGGTCAGGGAAACCTTCGGGAAAACCGACGCCGGTCATGGTGGGTATAGCTCAGCTGGCAGAGCACCTGGTTGTGGTCCAGGATGTCGCGGGTTCAAGTCCCGTTACTCACCCTGAAGACTCAGGCCCCGGTTCGAAAGAACCGGGGCCTGAGTCGTTTCGTCGTTCCCTAGGCGCAGGCGAAGGCCGTCGGGGGCGGGTTGGAGCCCGTCCAGGTGCCGTTGAAGCCGAAGGCGGTGGAGCCGCCGGGCGGGACCGTCGCGTTGTGCGAGAGGTGCGTGGCCGTCACCTCCTCCCCCGTCTGGGTCACGGCCGCGTTCCAGGCCTGGGCGACCCGCTGGCCGGCGGGCTGGGCCCAGCGGACCGTCCAGCCGTTCAGCGCGGTCGTCCCCGTGTTCCGGACCGTGACCTGGCCGGTGAAGCCACCCGCCCACTGACTGGTGACCGTGTACGTGACGGAGCACACACCCGCGGGCGGCGGGGTCGTGGGAGCGAGCGCCCCGGCGACTCCGGCGTACGCGGGCTTGGGGTTCAGGCCCTCGTCGTACAGGGTGGCCGCGCCCTCGCCGGGGAAGAAGTCCGGGATCCAGGAGTCGGAGTCCGTGAAGCCCCAGACGGTGACGCCCGCGCAGCGGGTGACGGCGAGGCAGGCCCGCATGACGGCGGCGTAGTCGGCCTTCTGCCGGTCGAGCTTCTCGGCCGTCGCGGGCAGGGCCATCCGGATGTCGAGTTCGGTGACTGCCACGTCCACGCCGAGGTCGGCGAAGCGGCGCAGGTTGGCCTCCATGGAGGCGGGGACCTGGCCGAGGATCAGGTGGGCCTGGAAGCCGACGCCGTCGATCGGGACTCCCTGCGCGAGGAGCCGCTTCACCAGGTCGTACATGCCGTCGCTCTTGGCGCCGATGCCGTCGGTGGAGTAGTCGTTGACGTACAGCTTCGCGGCCGGGTCGGCGGCTCGGGCGGCGCGGAAGGCGTCGGCGATGTACGACTCGCCCAGGGTGGCGCCGAAGACGGACCGCCGCAGGGTGCCGTCCTCGTTGAGGGGTTCGTTGACGACGTCCCAGTGGTCGACGCGGCCCTTGTAGCGGCTCACCTCGGTGGTGACGTGGTCGGTCATGACGGTGCGCAGGGTGTCGGCGGTCCAGGTGCCGTTGTTCACCCAGGACGGCAGCTGGCTGTGCCAGACGAGGGTGTGGCCGCGGACCTTCTGGGCGTGGGCCTCGGCGAAGGCGACGACCCGGTCCGCCCCGGCCCAGTCGAACTGGCCCCGGACGGACTCGACGGCGTCCCACTTCATCTCGTTGCCGGGGGTGATCGAGTCGAACTGGGTGGCGGCCGTGTCCGCGTAGCCGCCGGTGAGCTTGCCGCCGGTGACGGCGGTGCCGAGGTAGACGCCGCGGGCCGCGGCGAGGTCCCGCAGCGGGGCGTCGGCGGAGGAGGAGGCGCTCGCGGGCGTGGCGGTCAGGGCGGCGGCCAGGAGCGCCGCCGCGGCGATCAGGCGACGGAGCATGTCGCACCTCCGAGGGTGAAGGCGGCCGGTGCGGGGTTGGTGCCGGTCCAGGTGCCGGTGAAGCCGAAGGAGGCCGAGGCCCCGGCGGCGACCGCGCCGTTCCAGCCGACGTTCTGGGCGGTGACGGCGGTGCCGGTCCGGGCCGGGGTGGCGTTCCACATCTGGCCGACCCGCTGCCCCGCCGGGTAGTCCCAGCCGAGCTTCCAGCCGGTCCAGGCGGTGGTGGAGGTGTTGGTCAGGGTGACGTCGGCCTGGAAGCCGCCCTGCCACTGGTTGGTCACCTTGTACGTGACCTTGCAGGCGCCGGTGGGTGCGGGCGGCTCGGTGCCGCCGCCGGTGTCGGCCGTGTCGCCGTAGATGATGCCGCGGCCGTTGGTGGAGACGTACACCCGGCCGTAGACCCGGGGGTCGCCGGTGATGGCGCCGCCGGTCCAGCCCCACTGGTGGGCGTCGTCGTTGATCCGGACCCAGCTCGCGCCCGCGTCGGTGGAGCGGAAGATGCCGCGTACGCCGCCGATCTCGGCGCTGGTGTAGAGGGCGGGGTACGAGGCTTCGGGCGCGGCCTTGCCGAAGCCGATGGTGTCGGCCTGCTCGATGCCGGCGACCCGGGTGAAGGCGGCGCCGCCGTCGGTGGAGTGCCAGAGGCCGTACGTGGCGTCGGGGGCGCCGCCGGCGAGCCAGACGTCGCCCTTCTTGCCGGGGAGCGCCTTGAAGCGGACGTTGCCCTTGGCGGGGAGGCCGGTGGCCTTGGCGGTGAAGGTCAGGCCGCCGTCCGTACTGACGTAGAAGGTGCCGGCCTTGAAGCCGTAGAAGGTGAGCGGGTCGACCCGGTCGGACTCGACGGTCGCACCGGCCGGGATGCCGGTGGAGGCGGTCCAGGCGCCGCCGGTGCCGGTGTGGACGCCGGTGCCTTCGGGGCTCCAGACGAAGCGGGTGCCGTCGGCGGACGCCGCGACCGTGCCGCCGCCGGTGACGCCCGGGGGCTCCTGCCCGGGGCTCCAGTTGGCGCCGTTGTCGGTGGAGAAGGCGACGCGCGGGCCGCCTTCGAGGTGGCCGGCGCGTACGACGGTGGTGGGCTTGCTCTCGGCGAAGTCGACGCTGGTGGTGGAGGTGAAGTTGGGGCCGGTGAACATCATCGAGGGGACCTTGGTGAGGTCCGTGTGCCGGAAGCCGCCGACGTCGCCGAGGGCGCTGATGAGCGGGGCTCCGGAGGGCGGCGAGGCCAGGTCGAGGACGGCGGTCTCCTCGAGGCCCTCGACCATCGGCTTGATGGTGAAGTTCGTCCCGCTGTCCCACTTGGTGAGTTCGGTGGTGCCGTAGATCGTGGCGCCGGTGCCGTACATCATGCGGTTCGAGTCGAAGGGGTCGATCTCCAGGGCCTCGGTCATCCAGCCGAGCTTCGGGGTCTGCTCGGGCGGGGCGGGGTTGCCTCCCCAGGTCAGCCACGGCGAGGAGGAGACGTCCATCGTGTAGCGGTTGGCGCGGGTGGGGTACGCGCTGTAGTCCCAGGCCTTGGTCCACGTACCGCCGCTGTCGGTGGAGCGGAAGAACTGGGTGTCCGGCCACCAGGAGCTGTAGGCGGAGACCATGACCGTGCCGGGGTTCTGCCGGTCGACGGTGAGGCCGCTGAAGCCGTGGAAGGTGTCGGCCTCGGCGACGGGGCTGATGTCCGTCCAGGTGCCGGTGGCGGTGGCGTACCGCCAGACCTGGCCCTTGTCGCCGTCGTAGGGGCCGGCGGTGTCGCTGTACGCGAGGTAGAGGTAGCCGGTCTCGGCGTCGAGGACGCCCTTGTGGGCGAGGTATCCGGTGGGCTGGCCGGGCAGCCGGGTCCAGGTGGCGCCCGCGTCGGTCGAGCGGTAGACGGCGTTCTGCTTGTCGCCGACGCCGACGTAGAGGGTGCGGGTGGCGTTGCCGGCGGTGCCGGTGGACTCGTCGAAGGCGACCCAGACGATGCCCTGCTTGTCGGAGTTGTAGCCGCTGGTGTCGGTGGGGTCCTGCTGGTAGTCGCCGGGGTTGGTGAAGGAGGTGACCTTCGACCAGGTGGCGCCGGAGTCGGTGGAGCGCCAGAGGCCGTTGCCGCTGGGGGCGCCGAGGTAGAGGACGCTGTTCTTGTGCGGGTCGACCGCGAGGCGTTCGCCCATGCCGCGGCCCGGCATGTTGCCGCCGAGCTTGAAGGGGAGGTCGGCGCGCTGCCAGGTGGCGCCCCGGTCGGCGGAGCGCAGGACGGCGCCGTTGCCGGGGTCCCAGTCGTTGGTGTAGGTGCCGACGGCGGCGTACACCCGGTCGGGGTCGACGGAGTCGGTGGCGAGGCCGACGACTCCGGTGTGGCCCCAGTCGTCCCAGCCGATGTGGTCCATGAGCGGGGTCCAGGTGGAGGTGGCCTGGTTCCAGCGGTAGGCACCGCCGATGTCGGTGCGGGCGTAGGCGAGGTTCTTCTCGCTCCGGTTGAAGACGATGCCGGGCACGAAGCCGCCGCCGTCGATCCGGACGTTCTTCCAGGTGTAGGCGGGGGCTGCCGCCGGGGCGGCGGCGGGCGCGGCGTCGGTGACGGGTGCGGCGGTGGCCGGGACGGCTCCCGCGAGGAGGCCGGCGGTCAGGGCGATCCCCGCCAGAAGGTGTCGTGGTCTGCGCATGGGTGTCCTGTCGAAGATTGAATGGGAGCGCTCCCACTATTGGGCGGCTGTCAGAACACGGTCAAGGTCCTCGACCCGTCGAAGACGTTCGACGACGCTCCGCCGGACGGGTGGCGCGGCCGGGTGGTGCCCTGCCCCCGGACGGCCCGCGCACTACGGTCGGGGCCATGTGGTGGAGGAGCGGACACGGCGCCGCCGGAGGCGGAACCCCCGTACGCGGACCCGCCACCACCCTCGCCCTCGTCGTCGCCCTCCTCATGGGCGCCGCGCTCTCCGCCGGGTGCGCCACCGACCCGCCGGAACCCTCCCCCGTGCCCGCCCGCGAGCGCGTCGACGGCGCCGGGCGGCCGATCACCCTCACCGTCGGCGTCTTCGGCGAGTTCGGCTACCAGGAGGCCGGGCTCTACGACGCGTACATGCGGCTCCGTCCGGACGTCGAGATCCGGCAGACCTCGCTCACCCGCAACGACGTCTACTACCCCCAGCTGCTCACCCACCTCACCGCCGGCTCCGGACTCGCCGACGTCCAGGCCGTCGAGGGCGGCAACATCGCCGAGGTCGTCGACACCCAGGCCGGGCGGCTCGACGACCTCCGCTCGGCGCCCGGCGTCGACGAGAACGCCTTCCTGCCGTGGAAGTGGGCGCAGGCCACCACCCCCGACGGCCGCACCCTCGGGCTCGGCACGGACATCGGCCCGCTCGCCCTCTGCTACCGCAAGGACCACTTCGCGGCCGCCGGGCTTCCCACCGACCGGGAGGCGGTCGGACGCCTGTGGGCCGGGGACTGGCGCAAGTACGAGGAGGCAGGGCGGCGCTTCGCCGAACGGGCCCCGCGGGGCGTGGCGTTCACCGACTCCGCCTCGGGGGTGTTCGCCGCGGCCGTCTCCGGCGCGCCGGTGCGCTACTACGACGCGCACGGCGACCTGGTGGTGGCTACCAACCCGTACGTACGGGCGGCCTGGGACCTCGCCGCCGGCTTCGCCCGGCAGGGCCTGACCGCCCGGCTCCAGCAGTTCACGCCCGACTGGGACCAGGCGTTCGCGCGCGGGTCCTTCGCCACGATCGCCTGCCCGGCCTGGATGCTCGGCTACATCCAGGACAAGGCGGGACCGGCCGCTCGCGGGCGGTGGGACGTGACGGTGTCGCCCCGGCCCGGCAACTGGGGCGGCTCCTTCCTCGTCGTGCCCTCCGCCGGGCGGCAACGGGCCGAGGCCGCCCGGCTCGCGGCCTGGCTGACCGCACCGGAGCAGCAGGCCCGGCTCTTCGCCCGGCGCGGCGCCTTCCCCAGCGCCTCCGCCGCGTACCGGCTCCCGGAGGTGACGGACGCGCGGCACCCCTACTTCGGTGACGCGCCGACCGGCCCGCTCTTCGCGGCGGCGGCCCGGGGCGTGCCGCCGGCCCCGGTGGGGCCGAAGGACGGGCTCGTCCACCAGATCCTCTCCGACACGGGGATGCTCCAGGTCGACCAGACCGGGCGGTCGCCGGACTCGGCCTGGCGGGCGGCGATGAAGGCGATCGACAACGCACTGGACCGGTGAGCACGCGCGTGACCGAGACGAGGGACCCCGTGGATCCGTTCCTGCCACCCGCCGGCGCGCCCGTCGCGCCGCCCGTGACCGCGCCCTCGCGGACGGGGCCGGGACCGAGGCGGGTGCGGCGGGAGCGGCTCGGCCGGCTGCGGTCCCGCTCCGCGCCGTACGCGCTGATCGCGCCGTTCTTCCTGCTGTTCGGCGCGTTCGGCCTGTTCCCGCTGGTCGCCACCGCCTGGACCTCGCTGTTCCGGGTGGAGCTGACGGCGCCGGAGGCCCGGGAGTGGGTGGGGTTCCACAACTACGCCCGGCTGCTGCACGACGAGTTCTTCTGGAACGCCCTCTTCAACACCGCCGCCATCGGCGTCCTGGCCACCGTTCCGCAGCTGCTGCTCGCCCTCGGCGTGGCGCACCTGCTCGACGTGCGGCTGCGCGCGCGGCTTGCGTTCCGGGTGGTGGCGCTCGCGCCGTACGCGACCTCGGTGGCGGCGGCGACGCTCGTCTTCGCGCTGCTCTTCGGCCGGGACCAGGGGATGGTCAACTGGGCGCTCGGGCTTGCCGGGATCGCCCCGGTGGACTGGCAGAACGGCCCGTGGGCGTCGAAGGTCGCCGTCGCGTCGATCGTGATCTGGCGCTGGACCGGCTACAACGCGCTCATCTACCTGGCGGCGATGCAGACCGTCCCGCGCGAGTTGTACGAGGCCGCGGCGCTCGACGGGGCCTCGCGGTGGCGGCAGTTCCTGCACGTGACGCTGCCGGGGCTGCGGCCCGCGCTGCTGTTCACGGTCCTCGTGTCGACGATCGGCGCGACCCAGCTGTTCGGTGAGCCCATGCTGTTCGGCAGCGGGGCGGGCGCGTCGGGCGGGGCGGACCACCAGTACCAGACGCTGGGGCTCTATCTGTACGAGCAGGGCTGGGTGAACCTGCACCTCGGACGGGCGGCGGCCATCGCCTGGGCGATGCTGCTGATCCTGGCGGTGGTGTTCGGGGCGGCCCGGCTGCTGCGGCCGGTGCTGCGCGGGAGGGGTGTCTGATGCGGACGAGCCTCAAGCAGACCGTGAGGGCGGCCTGATGCGGACGGTGCGGGCGGGCTGGGGTACGTACACGCTGCTCGGTCTCTTCTCGGCGGTGTCCCTCTTCCCGCTGCTGTGGACGGCGGTGGCGGCCTCGCGGACGAGCACACGGCTCGCGTCGGCGCCGCCGCCGTTCCGGTTCGGGCGGAACCTGCCGCGGAACCTGGGGATCGCCTGGAACGAGGGCGGGCTCGGTGAGGCGCTCGTCAACACCACCCTGGTCGCGGGCGCGGTCGCGGCGGGCACGGTGCTCTTCTCGACGCTCGCCGGGTTCGCCTTCGCCCGGCTGCGCTTCCGGTTCCGGGGCACGCTGCTGCTGCTGGTGGGCGCGACGATGCTGATCCCGCCCCAGCTGGGGGTCGTTCCGCTCTACCTGCTGATCGCGCGGCTGCGGTGGACGGACGAGCTGCAGGCGGTGGTGCTGCCCGCGCTCGTCTCGGCCTTCGGGGTCTTCTTCATGCGCCAGCACCTCCAGCGGGCGCTGCCGCCGGAGCTCCTGGAGGCGGCGCGGGTCGACGGGGCGGGGACGGCCCGGGTGGTGTGGCACCTGGTGTTCCCGGCAGCGCGGCCGGCGATGGCGGTCCTGGGGACGCTGTCGTTCGTGGCGGCGTGGAACGACTTCTTCTGGCCGGTGCTCGTGCTGACCCAGGCCGGGAACCCGACGGTGCAGGTGGCGCTGACGGGTCTGGGGCGGGGCCATGTCCCGGACCAGTCGGTGGTGATGGCGGGGGCGCTGCTGGGGACGCTGCCGCTCCTTGTCGTGCTCGCGCTGTTCGGGCGGCACATCGTGGGCGGGGTGATGCGGGGCGCGGTGAAGGGCTGATCCCCGCGGGGGCGGCCCTGCGCACCCGTAGCGCACCCCTGGTTCCCGTCCCTCCGCCCCTCCTCTCCCCCCTCACCCGTTCAGGCGAACGGGTGATCCACTTCCACAGCCCCCCCCTGCTTCGCTGTTCGCGACCGAGGGCGGCACGGCCGCCATGTGCTACATCTTCGACTCCTGCTCCTCGAAGGCGCCCGGATGAAGATCGCCGATGACCCCCGCGCGGGCCGGCTACTACATCGAGCTCGACCTCATCGCGGAGGCCGAGCGGGTGCACGGGAAGGACTTCGCGGACTTCCTGGAGAAGAACTACGAGCCGGTCGACCCGCTGTTCCGGATCGCCGAGCAGACCAGCGTGGTCCTCCTCAACGGCGGCGGCTTCGACGGCCCCGAGTGGTCGGTCCGGGTCTCCCTCGCCAACCTGGACGACCTGGACTACCTGAAGATCGGCCACCACCTGCGGGCGATCCTCAACGACTACGCGGAGGAGTGGAAGGCCACGAAGGCCTGATGCGCCATAGGGTGCGCGCCCCGGCCGGCGGTGGGGTGGTTCCGGCCGGGGCGCGCGCTTGTGGGGGGACTCAGCGGCTCACTTGTAGGCGGCGAAGGCCTTCGTGAAGGCCAGGGGCTGCTGAAGGATCGAGGAGCAGGTGGCGTCGGCGTGGTTCACGGCGCCGGCGGCGCACTGCTTGTCCCGGGTCGAGGACCACATCGAGAGCCAGCCGATGCCCTTGGACTTCGCGAAGTCGACGAGCTGGGTGGCGTCGTCGACCTTGAAGATCTCGGTGGTGACGTCGTTGACGCCGATCATCGGGGTGACGGCGACGGCCTTCCAGGCGGCGGCGTCGGAGAGCCCGAGGACGCCCTTGATCTGGGCCTGGGTCGCGGTCGCGGCCTGGATCGCGTACGTGCCCATGTCCGCGCTGTACGCCGGGCCGTAGTCCATCGCCATGATGTTGACGGCGTCGACGCGGACCCCGTTCCGCTTCGCGTCGGCGAGCAGGTCGACGCCCGGCTGGGTGAGGCCCTCGGGCATGACCGGCAGGGTGAAGGAGACGTTCAGGCCGGGGTGGGACTTCTGGAGCTGGGCGATGGCCTGCGAGCGGCGGGTGTTGGCGGCGGTGTCCGGCAGGGCCGCGCCCTCGACGTCGAAGTCGACCTTGGTCAGCCCGTACTGGTCGATGACCTTGCCGTACGCGGCGGCGAGCGCCGAGGCGGACGAGCAGTTCAGGGCCAGCTCGTGTCCCGCGGCGCCGCCGAAGGAGACGCGGACGTCACCGCCCTTGGCGCGCAGGGCGCCTATCTGGGCGGCGACCTTGTCGTCTCCGAGATCGGTGACCCCGCCCCACAGCGGGGCGCAGGAGCCGCCGGAGGTGATGAAGGCGAGGTTGAACTCCTTCACGCCCGTGGCGTCGGCGGTCGCGAGCAGGTCGTACGCCGGATAGAGCGAGGTGTCGACGTAGGGCGCGTACTTCGCGGCGCCGGCGGGGGCTCCGGTCGCGGTGGCGGTGGGCGTCGGGGTGGGGGCCGGGGTGGTCGGGGGCGCCGTGGTCGTGGTGGCGGTCGGCTTCGGGCTCGTGGTGGCCGTCGCGGTGGGCTTGGGGCTCGTGGTGGCCGAGGGGGATGCCGTGGCGGTGGGCTGCTCGGTGGGGCGGCCGCTGGGGGTGGGGGTGGCGCCTCCGACGGAGCAGGTGGCCTTGTTGATGAGGCAGTTCGCCGGGTCGCCCGCCTCTCCGGCGGCGGAGGTGACGAAGCCGACGGTGACGGACGCGCCGGGGGCCAGCTGCCTGTTCCAGCTCGCGGGCTTCACGGTGACGTGGCGGCCGGAGACGGTGTGCTCGCCGTTCCAGAGGGAGCCGACGGTCGTACCGGCCGGGAGGTCGAACTCCAGGGTCCAGTCGGACTGGGCGGTGGAGGTCTCGTTGGTGACGACGTACTGGCCGGTGTAGCCACCGGTCCAGGAACTGGTCCTGGTGTACGCGGCCCCGACGGCGGCGGCCTGGGCCGTACCGGTGAGCGCGAAGACGGCGCCGCCGACGACCGCCGCGGCGACGACGGCTCCGACGGCCTTGGTCCTGGTGCTCGCCCTGCGCCGGTGCGAACTGGTGCCCATCGCGTGCCTGCCTCTGCGTACTGGGGAGTGGGGAGGGGGTGCGGCAGCACGCTAGCGACTGGAAAACGGACAAAAAGGTGTCCGGGGGCGCGGGTGGGGATCCTTAGGGTCCGCTTAAGGAGGGCATCGGAACCACGAAAGGTTCACCGCCCAGGGGCTCAGGCGTCGGCGGCCCGGCGGGCGCCCGTACCCCCGCGCCTGCGGCGGGCCGGGCGCCGGTCCCGGCGTCCCGCGCCGCCCGAGCGGCGCCCGTCGAGACCGATCCAGATGCGGACCTCCGTGCCGCCGAGGACGGAGTGGCCGATGGCGACGTCGCCGCCGGTGGTCTCCGCCATGCGCCGCACGATGTCGAGGCCGAGGCCCGTGGAGCCGTCCCTGCCGCCGCTGTTGCCGCGGGCGAGCGCGGCGGCGGGGTCGGCGATGCCGGGGCCCGCGTCGGAGACGAGGACGATGACGGCGTCGTCGCCGTTGTGGAGGTCGATCGAGAAGGCGGTGCCCTCGGGGGTGTGCCGGAAGACGTTGCCGAGCAGGGCGTCGAGCGCGGCGACGAGTTCGGGGCGGGCGACCGGGATGCGGACCGGGCGTTCTACGCCGGCGACGCGGACCCGGCGGCCCTCGTCCTCGGCGAGCGCCGACCAGAAGCCCATCCGCTCGCGCACGACTTCGGCGGCGTCGCAGCCCGCGCCGGGGCCGGTCGCCTGGGTCTGCGGCTTCGCGTCGCGGGCCGTGCGGATGATGATGTCGACCTCGCGTTCCAGCTGTTCGACGGCCGCCCGGGTCTGTTCGGCGGCCGGCCCGGAGCCCAGCGAGGCGGCGTTGAGCCGGAGGACGGTGAGCGGGGTGCGCAGCCGGTGGGACAGGTCGGCGGCGAGTTCCCGCTCGTTGGCGAGCAGTTGGACGACCTGGTCGGCCATGGAGTTGAAGGCGACGGCGGCCGACTTGAGTTCGGGCGGCCCCTCCTCGGGAACGCGCGCGCCGAGCCTGCCCTCGCCGAGGTCGTGGGCGGCGCCCGCGAGCCGCTGGGCGGGCCGGACCATCCGGACGCCGAGCCGGTCGGCGACGGCGACGGAGCCGACGATCAGGGCGATGCCGACTCCGGCGAGGACCAGCCAGGCGGTGGCGACCCCGTTGGACACCTCGCCCTCGGGGACGAAGAGTTCGAGGACGGCGACCTTGCCGCTGCTGAGGGCGGTGGGCTGGAGCAGCGCGAAGCCGCCGGGGACCTCGGCGATGGTAGCGCGGCCGAGCCTGCGGGTGGTCGCGAGGTCCTCGTCGGCGGCCCGCCGGGTGCCGATCTCCAGGTCTCTGGCGCCGGGTTCGGCGGCGGGGACGTGGACGGCGAGCCGTCCGGCGGGCCCGTCCTCGGTGGTGGCGACGGCCTTGTCGAGCTCGTCGCGGTCGGTGGTGATGGCGAGCACGGGGGCGAGCCCGGCGGCCCGCCGTTCGGCGTTGGAGAAGGCCCGGTCGCGGGCCATCTCCTTGACGACGAGCCCGAGGGGTACGGCGAAGGCGACGACGACCATGACGGTGACGGCGAGCGACACCTTGACGAGGGCCCATCTCACGGCCGCGGCTCCGACGGCCGGCCGGGCGCCTGTTCCGGGGCCTGTTCCGGTGTCCTGGGCGGCTCCAGCTTCACGCCGACGCCGCGCAGGGTGTGCAGATAGCGGGGCCGGGCGGCCGTTTCGCCCAATTTACGTCGTAGCCATGACAAATGTACGTCGATGGTCTGATCGTCCCCGTAGGACTGCTGCCACACCTCGGCGAGCAGCTCCTTGCGCGGGACGACGACACCGGGCCGCCCGGCGAGGAAGGCGAGCAGGTCGAACTCGCGCCGGGTCAGGTCCAACGGCGTGCCGTCCAGCTCCGCCTGACGGCGCAGCGGGTCGACGGTGAGCCCGCCGACCCGGATCACCCGGGACGGCGGCAGCTCGCCCGCGGCCGACCGCGCCCTGCGCAGGACGGCGGCCATCCGGGCCGAGAGGTGCTCGACGGAGAACGGCTTCACCAGGTAGTCGTCGGCCCCCGCGTGGAGGAGCCGTACGATCTCCGCCTCGTCGTCCCTGGCGGTCGCGATGATCACCGGTACGTCGGTGATTCCGCGCAGCATCTTGAGGGCCTCGGACCCGTCCAGGTCGGGCAGTCCGAGGTCCAGGACCACCACGTCGAAACGGAAATGGGCGACCTCGCGCAGCGCCTCCAGGGCCGTGCCGACGCTCCGTACGGTGTGGGAGGCTTCGGACAGCTGCCGGATGAGGGCGGAGCGCACGAACTGGTCGTCCTCGACCACGAGCACACTTGCCATGGGCCGCACCGTACGCCATTCGGGTGAGGGCAGGTACGGACCACCCTCCGGTACGGGCCCCCTCGGTGTGGTGCAGTATGGCCCGGATGCGAAGAGGACTCGTTCACGCCCTGGCCTGGTCGCTCGCCACCGGCGCGGCGGTCACCCTCTCCTGGTGGGGAGTGCACACGGTGCTGTCCGGCACGGTGTACGACCCCCCGCGCGCCCTGCCCCTCCCGGCCGGCGGCACCGCCGACCGGGTCTCGGCAGGCAGCGATCCGCTGACCTCGTCGACCCGGCGGCCCGGGACGACCGGGCCCTCCGCGCCGGTGCCGACGAAGCCCACGCCGAGCGACGCGGGCACGACCCCCGCCGCCCCGACGACGCCCTCACGGACGGCGAAGCCGACGACAGAGGCTCCCCCGGCCACCACCCCGGCCACCGGCGGCACGACGGCGGACGACTCGAACGACTCGAACGTGAAGACCTACACCGTCGACGGCGGCCGGGTCACCTTCGACCTAGGGGAGGCCTCGGCCGAACTGGTCTCGGCGACCCCGGCGGCCGGCTGGCAGATGCAGGTGTGGAAGCAGCCGTCCTGGATCCGGGTCACCTTCACCGCGGACGGCCGTGAGCTCTCCGTCTTCTGCGTCTGGCACGACACCGCGCCCCGCGTGGAGATCGAGGACCGCGCCGCCTAGGGCCTGATCCAGGAGACAGGCCCTGAGGCCGCCGCCGTCACTGGAAGGCGGACGCCGGCGGTGCGGGGGAGGGCTTGGCGCTCGCGTCGGTGACGGGCACCGCTCCCCCGGCGAAGTCGGCGAGCGCCCGACCGTGTTCGACCCGGCCCGGGTGCGGGTCGGTGGCGACCCGGCGGGTCAGTTCGGCCACCGGAAGCTCCCGGTCGGAGGCGAGCAGCACCGCGTTGCCGAAGCGGCGCCCGCGGAGCACCGTCGGGTCGGCGGTCAGCGCCAGCTCGGGGAAGACGGCGGCGGCCGTGGCGATCTGGCCGCGCAGATGGGTCAGCGGCGGCCCGTCGGCCAGGTTGGCCGCGTAGAAGCCGCCGGGGCGCAGCACCCGTCGCACCTCGGCGAGGAACTCGGTGCTGGTCAGGTGGGCCGGGGTGCGGGCACCGCCGAACACGTCGGCGATGACGAGGTCCGCCCAGCCGTCCTGGACCTTGGCGAGCCCGGCGCGGGCGTCGGTGGAGCGGACCCGGACGCGGGCCGCGCTGTCGAGCGGCAGTTCCCTGCGGACGAGCTGCACGAGGAGGCCGTCGAGTTCCACGATCTGCTGGGTGGAGCGGGGCCGGGTCGCGGCGACGTACCGGGCGAGGGTGAAGGCGCCGCCGCCGAGGTGCACGACCTGGAGCGGCCGGTTCGGCGGGGCGGCGAGGTCGGCGATGTGGCCGAGGCGCCGCTGGTACTCGAAGGAGAGGTGCGCCGGGTCGTCGAGGTCCACGTGGGACTGCGGGGCGCCGTCGATGAGGAGCGTCCAGGCGCGCGGGCGTTCCCGGTCGGGTATGAGTTCGGCGAGACCGCCGTCGACGGTCTCGACGACGGGGGCGGCGGCCGCCCGCTCGCGCTGCTTGTTCCTGGCCACGGGCCCATTATCGGTGCATCCGAGACCAAGGGGTGTCTTGTCGGTCAGGCCGGAATCAGGAAGCGGCATCCGGGTGCATGGGGACTCCCCGGGCCCGCAGGGCCCAGAGGACGCATCGCAAGGCGCCGGTACGTCCTCATAGCGGAGCTGTGCGGGCGTTTCGGCAACGTGGCGAGGTGCCGTGCCAGACGTCGCGAGCCCGGCCTGACCGGCAAGACACCCCCTAGGGGCTCAGTGGCAGCCGTCGGCCGCCTCGATGAGCCGGGCCGCCTCGCCGAGCGCCTCGCGCAGGACGACGGGGTCGGTGACGGGGTCGGTGTCCCCCGGGGGCAGCAGCCAGCCGGCCGGGCGGGGCGCATCCCCGTCGGATTCCGGCAGTTCCGGCAGTTCCGGCAGCTCGGGGAGGCGGAAGCCGCGCCCCGAGGTCCCCGTACAGGCACTGCCGGGCATGTCCCAGGCGGCGGCGGTGCCCGGCGGGACCAGGAAGCCCAGGGTGTCGCAGGTGCCGTCGTGCACGACGGGCCCGACGGACGGGGCGGCGCCGCGCCGCAGGATGTCCACGGCCTCGAGGCCCTGCCGGACGGGGACGGTCACCAGGTCCCAGGGTCCGGCGGTGGGCTTGGGCCCGTCGGCGTCCGGGGCGGGCGCGTGCCACGTGGCCGACTGCGAACCGATCTCCGACATGGGGACCCCTCCTCGCTCCTGAGGAGACACGTTCCGTCTCTCCCTTTACGGTTCAACGCCCGTGCGCGTCAACGGCTACGGCGCCATGCCGCCGCAAAGGATGGCAGTTCATGGCAGATCGCAGGCGAGATATCCGATTTGTAGCCAAACTCTGCGTACGCATCCGGTCACAGCAGGTACGTTCTTGCCGCCGGACCACCCGGCAGCTCAGGAGAGGGCTCGGCCATGACGATGTCACGGGCAGTTCCCAATCTCGCCTTCCGCCGGCTCCGCGGACAGCATTCGCCGGCGGAGTTCGCCGCGGCCGTCCGCCGGGCGGCGCGGGAGATCGGCGAACAGGTCGCGTGCGACGCCCGCTACATCGGGCGTGTGGAAGCGGGAGAGATCCGCTGCCCCAACTACGCGTACGAGCGGGTCTTCCTGCACATGTTCCCCGGACTCGGCCTCGCCGACCTGGGGTTCTCCGCGCGGGAGACGGTACGCGGCCGGCGGCAGGCCGTCCCGGCCGGGACAGCGCCTCCCGCCGCCATCACCACCCGGAACGATGAGGAGAGCGACGTGCTGCGTCGCGCATTCATTGCGAGCGGCTCCGCCACGCTGGCGACCGCCTCGCTGGGACTCGGCGGCCCCGCCGTCGCGATCCCCGCCCCCCGCGGCACCCACCGGATCGGCGAGTCCGAGGTGCGGGCCGTCGAGGACGCCGTACGGCAGATCCGGCTGCTCGACGACCGGCACGGTGCCGACGGGCTCTACAAGGTCGCCGCCCAGCCGCTGCGCGCCGCGTACGCGCTGCTCGACACCGGCACCATGACCCGCCGCTCCACCGAAGACCGGCTGCACGCGGGCGCGGGCGAACTCTCCCTCTCCGTCGGCTGGCTGGCCCACGACTCGGGGCGGCACGAGGACGCGCGCTCGCACTACGCCGAAGCCCTCGCCACCGCGCGCGTGTCGGGCAACGCCGCCCTGGAGGCGCACGCCTTCTGCAACACGTCGTTCCTGGCCAGGGACACCGGCCGGTACCGCGAGGCGGTACGGGCGGCGCAGGCGGGCCTGCGGGCCGCGCAGCCGTTGGACTCGGCCCGGCTGCTCTCCCTGCTGTCGCTGCGCGAGGCCGGAGCGTGGGCGGGGCTCGGCGACCGCTCCGCCTGCGAGCAGGCCCTCGGCCGCGCCCACGGCTTCTTCGACCGGGGCCCGGCCGACGGCGACCCCGAGTGGATGTCGTTCTTCGGCGAGCCGGAGCGCGAGGCCCTGGAGGCCCAGTGCTGGTCGGCGCTCGGCGAGTGGGGCCGGGCGTCCCGGCACGCCCATCGGGCCACGGCCCTGCAGAATCCGTACTTCGCCCGGAACCTGGCGCTCTACCGCGCCCACCTCGCCAAGGACCTGGCGCACGCCGGGCGCCCGGAGGAGGCCGCGGCGGAGGCGAAGCGGGTGGTGGACTCCCTGGACGGCATCGCCTCGGCGCGGATCCGCGGGATGCTCGCCGAGACCCGCCGGGTGCTCGCCGCGTACTGAGACCCTTCGGCCGCTACTGCTCCAGGTGACCTGTGTCGTTCCAGCGCTCGACCGCCGGGGCGCCGTAGGCCCAGCCCAGGACGGAGAGGCTCGTCGGGTCGAGACGGATGCGGGACGCGAAGGACACGTCCTCCCCGAGCCAGCGGGCGCCGATCGAACGCAGGATGTGCCCGTGCGCGAAGACCAGCACGTCACGGTCGGCCGAGCGGGCCCAGTTCACGATCTCGTCGGCGCGGTCCGACAGCTGCGCCAGGGTCTCTCCGTCGGGGACGCCGTCCCGCCAGATGAACCAGCCGGGCTGGACGGCCTGGATCTCGGGCGGGGTCATCCCCTCGTACGCCCCGTAGTCCCACTCCATCAGCGCGTCCCAGGGCTCGGCCCGGTCGCCGAAGCCGGCCAGTTCGCAGGTCTCGCTCGCGCGGACCAGCGGGCTGGTGCGCACCTCCACGCCGGGCAGCCCCTGCCAGGGGCCGCGGTGCAGGCGCTCGCCGAGCAGCTTCGCGCCGCGCCGTCCCTCGTCGAGCAGCGGGATGTCGGTCCTGCCGGTGTGCCGGCCGAGAAGTGACCACTCGGTCTGGCCGTGCCGGGCGAGCAGGATGCGCGGTGCCATGGGAAGGACTCTCCAGGGGTTTCACGGTGCGGACGTGCCTCTCCCATCATCGCCCACGTGGATTCGGGGTGACGTCCGGGCAACCTCCGGGGGCCCTTCGGCGTCCCCTCCCCGGGGTCGTCACCGTCCGGGGGGAACTTCTTCGATGCACAGACCACGCTGGTGGGCCGAACTGTCGCTGATCGGTGTCGTGTACGCCGCCTACTCAGGCGGACGGCTGCTCGTGCGGGGCGACGAGGCCTCGGCCGTCGACCACGGCCTCGCGATCCTGCGCCTGGAGGAGAGCCTCGGGATCGACGCCGAGCATCCGCTGAACCGGCTCTTCACGAGCGTCCCCGCGCTCGGGATCCCCGCGGACTTCGCGTACGCCTCCCTGCACTACGTCGTCACCCCGGCGGTCCTGGTCTGGCTCTTCCGCCGCCGTCCGGCGCACTACCGGGCCGCCCGCACCTGGCTGATGATCTCCACCCTGCTCGGTCTCGTCGGCTTCACGCTGCTGCCCACCTGCCCGCCCCGGCTGCTCGACCCGGCGCACGGCTTCACGGACACGATGGCGCACTTCAGCGCGTACGGCTGGTGGGGCGGCGAGGCCAGCGCGCCGCGCGGTCTCGGCGGTCTGACGAACCAGTACGCGGCCATGCCCAGCCTGCACGTCGGCTGGGCGCTGTGGTGCGGGGTGATGCTGTGGCGGTACGGGCGGACGCCGCTGCTCAAGGCCCTCGGAGTGGCGTATCCGCTGCTCACGACGCTCGTCGTGATGGGGACGGCCAATCACTATCTGCTCGACGCCGTCGCCGGTGCGGCGGTGATGGGAGCCGGTCTGGTGCTCACCCTGTACGTGCTGCGGCGGCGCGGGACGGCGGAAGCGCCTCCGGTTGTCAGTGGCGGATGCGAGACTTCCACGGGTGAGCGCATCCCTGGACAGCGGTCTGTCACGAACACCGCGGACGACACGTCGAGTGCAGCTCTCTGAGCTGCGCGGACCGGCCAATCCGCCCCGTCCGCTGGACGCGAGGGCGCTCGCGGCGCTCGCCGCGAACCCCGGCTGCCGGCGGCGTGCCCTGCTCGACGGCGCCGGCGTCGACAAGTCGGCACTGGCCTCGAAGCTCGGCTCGCCGGCTCCCTTCGGGCAGTCGCAGTTCGCGATCGTCCGGGGCAACTCCTTCGAGGCGAAGGTCAAGGCGGACGGCGGTCGCGAGCTGCTGCGCCTGATCGGCGTCGAGGAGCCGGGCGTCGTGTCCGTGCCCGACCTGGCGGCGGCCGGGCCCGAGGGACGGGTGGCGCGCACGGCGCTCGCCCTGCGGGAGGCGACCGGGGCCGGGGCGTGGGCGCTGCTCGACCATCCGCTGCTCGCCCTGGAGGTGGCGGGGTCTCCGGTGTACCTGGAGCCGGACGCGGTGGTGGTCCGTCCCGACGGCGGGTGGACGGTCGTGGAGATCAAGTCGTTCCCGATGGTCGACGGCGCGGCCGACGCGTCGAAGGTGGGCGCGGCGGCCCGCCAGGCCGCGGTGTACGTGCTCGCCCTTGAGCGGGTGGCGGCCCGCACGGAGGGCGCCCGGGTCGCGCACTCGGTGCTCCTGGTCTGCCCGAAGGACTTCTCGAACGTGCCGACGGCGTCGGTCGTCGACGTGCGCAAGCAGCGGTCGGTCACCCGGCGCCAGCTCGCCCGGCTGACCCGGATCGACGAGATCGCGGACGCCCTGCCGGAGGGCACGAGCTTCGACGTGGCGGAGCGCTCACCCGCGGAACTGACGGCGGCGGTGGAGTCCGTACCCCATCAGTACGCGCCGGAGTGCCTGGCCGCCTGCGAGCTGGCCTTCCACTGCCGGTCACGGGCCCGGGAGGCGGGCGCCGTGGAGACCCTGGGCCGTTCGGTACGGGGTGAGCTGGGCGGCCTGACGACGGTCGGCGCGGTCCTCGCGGCGGCGCGCGGCGAGGAGGGCGCCCCGGAGGACCCGGCGGTGGCGGCGCTGCGCAGGGCGCGGGCGCTGCGGGTGGAGGCGCTGTCGGGGGCCGCGGGGGTGGCTTCATGTCGCTGATCTCCACGCTGGCCCGGATGGAGGCCGTCGAGTCGGGCCGGGCGCAGCCCCTGGCGACCGTCCGGCACCGCCGGGTCTCCGAGCGGCCCCTCGTCCTCGTGCCGTTGACGACGGCCGGTGAGGCGGGCGCCCCGCTCGGCGCCCTGGTCGGCACCGACCGCGACGACCCCCGGCTCCTGGTGGTGTCCCAGCCCCGCGACCGTGACCTGCGGTTCGCGTTCCTCGCCGACCTGGCGGAGGAGGTCCTGCCGTACGTCGACTCGTTCGCGGACGTCGTCGAGGCGGCGGAGAAGAGCGAGGTCGACCCGGAGACCGGCAAGAAGGTGAAGGTCGAGGTCGAGCTGTGCGCGGACGCGCCGCAGCTGATCGTGCCGAGCCGGGCCGGCGTCGAGTACGTACGGCTCCTTGGGCGCTCCACGCGGTTCCGGCGGACGGCCGAGCAGGACCCGGAGACGCCGTTCCCCGCGCCGCCGCGCGTCCCGCTGCTCGGGCGCTGGCTGACGCACTTCGGCGACCGGGCGCGGGTGCCCGGCTCTTCGCTGCTGCTCGCGGCGACCGATCTGCTCAACCGGCACTGGGCGACGGGCCAGTCCTCCCTCGAGGACCAGCATCTGGGCGCGCTGCTCGCCTGGATCGATCCCCCCGACGGGGAGGCGGGCGCGGAGGCGGCGCTGCGGGCCGAGACGGGCCGGGACTCCGAGGGCCGGCTGCTGTGCCCGCCGGCCGGTCCTGCCACGGACCCCGCCTTCGACAACAAGCTCCTCGCGCCCGCGATCGAGCGGTACGACCGGGCCCGGCAGGCGGTCGGCGCGGCGCAGGACGGCGAGGCGGCCGACGTCGGCCTCGGCGAACTGCACCGGGCGGAGCGGGAGCTGCGCCGGCTGGTCGTCTCCCAGCTCAGGCCGACCTGGGACGGGGTCTGGCGGGCGATCGACCTGCTGCGGGAGCTGCCCGAGGGGTCCAGGGTCGAGGACCGCTGGACCCGGGACCGCTGGTCGTTCACCGCCCACCGCGACCGGGTCACGGCCGGCGAGCCGCCGCAGCCGCGCCGGGACGACGCCGTGACGGCGGCCCGGAAGCTCGCGGCCCGCGAGCAGGCGCAGGGCCAGCTGGAGGCGCACGAGGCGCTCGACGATCCGCTGGTGCTCGCCGGGCGGAGGCTCGCGGGCGAGGCGTTCACGGCCGAGGTGACCGAGGTGACGATGGCGTGGACGGAGTCGAAGCGGCCCGCGCCGCGCCCGCTCCTCACGGTCCGTACGGAGGACCGGCCGCACCTGGGCGAGAAGGTGCGGGTGTACCGCTCGCTGGACGGGAAGCCGCAGACGGCGGAGTTCGTGCGGTACGAGGAGGACGGCTCGCTGCTGCTTCGGGTGCTGGACCGGATGGGCCGTTCGAAGGAGCCCGCGGAGGGTTCGGTGCCGGAGAAGGGCGAGCGGATCGCCTGGACGCTGTTCGAGCACGACCAGCGGGTCGGGCCGCAGCTGCCGGACCCTGAGGAGACGCCCTGGACGCACGGCGGTCCGCCCCGGACGGACGCCGTGGAACTGCCCGACGCCGTGACCCCCGAGGACGTGCTGTGAGCCCGATCGACACCGCGCCGGGGACCTTCGATCCTTCCGCCGAGGCCGGGCGGGCGACGGACGCCATCCTGGCGGACACCCTGCACGGCACCTCGCGCGGTGTCGTCGTGGACTCCCCGCCGGGTGCGGGGAAGTCGACGCTCGTGGTGCGGGCCGCGCTCGAACTGGCCGCCGCCGGACGCCCCCTCATGGTGGTCGCCCAGACGAACGCGCAGGTGGACGACCTGGTGCTGCGGCTGGCCGAGAAGGAGCCGGAGCTCCAGGTGGGCCGGCTGCACTCCAACGACAGCGACCCGTACGACAAGGCGCTCGACGACCTGGAGAACGTACGGAAGTCCGCGAAGGCCGGTGAGCTGACCGGGCTTCCCGTGGTGATCTCCACGGCCGCCAAATGGGGGCACGTGAAGAACGTCGAGCCCTGGGCGCACGCGATCGTCGACGAGGCGTACCAGATGCGCTCGGACGCGCTGCTCGCCGTGGCGGGGCTGTTCGAGCGGGCGCTGTTCGTGGGCGACCCGGGGCAGCTCGACCCGTTCTCGGTGGTGGGCGCGGAGCAGTGGGCGGGGCTCACGTACGACCCGTCGGCGAGCGCGGTCTCCACCCTGCTCGCGCACAACCCGGAGCTGCCGCAGCACCGCCTTCCGGTGTCATGGCGACTGCCCGCCTCCGCGGCGCCGCTGGTCTCGGACGCCTTCTACCCGTACACGCCGTTCCGCAGCGGCACCGGGCACGGGGACCGGAGGCTGTCCTTCGGGGTGGCCTCGGACGGTTCGGCCCCCGACCGGGTCCTCGACGAGGCGGCGGAGTCGGGCTGGGGCCTGCTCGAACTGCCCGCCCGGCACACCCCGCGCACCGACCCCGAGGCCGTCGGCGCGGTCGCCCTGGTGGTGCGCAGGCTCCTGGACCGGGGCGGGGCGGCGGTCTCGGAGCGTTCGGAGACCCCGGTGCCGCTGACCCCGGACCGGGTCGCGGTCGGCACCGCCCACCGCGACCAGGCGGCGGCGGTCCGGGCGGCGCTCGCGGACCTCGGCGTGACGGGCGTGACGGTGGACACCGCGAACCGGCTGCAGGGACGTGAGTACGACGTGACCGTCGTCCTGCACCCGTTGTCCGGCCGCCCGGACGCGACGGCCTTCCACCTGGAGACGGGCCGGCTGTGCGTCCTGGCCTCCCGGCACCGGCACGCGTGCGTGGTGGTGTGCCGTGCGGGCGTGGCGGAGCTCCTGGACGAGCACCCGTCGACGGATCCGGTCCAGCTGGGGGCCGCGGTCTCGTTCCCCGACGGCTGGGAGGCCAACCACGCGGTCCTCTCCCACCTGGAGGAACACCGGGTGACCTGGACGCCGTGACCTTCACGCCGTGACCTTCGCCTGTCCGCGGCCCGGGGTCAGCCGACCGTCCTGAGCTCCGCGGCGTGGCCGAGGAGTTCGTCGACCGACCACTGGTCGTAGACGTGTTCGCCGTACTTCAGGGCGGCGATCCGGCCGCCGGGCGTGACGAGGAAGTCGGCGGGGAGGCCGATCCGGCCGCCCGGCTGCGTGGTCGCGGGCAGCCGTCCCCTGCCCCTGAGCAGGTCTCCGACGCCGCGGAGCACGGCGCGGACGATCGCCGGCCAGGCGCGCGGGTCGAGCAGGGCCCTGCGGTGGGCCTCCACTCCGAACTCGGCGTACAGCAGCTTGTCGGGGTCGGCGACCACGGCGAACGGCAGATGGCTCACGTGCTCGCGCAGTTCCTCGGCGGGCGAGTGGAAGAGCACCACCTCCCGGATCCCGGCGCGCTCGATCTCCTCGTGCCGCAGGACCACCGACCGCAGGTGGAGGTTGCACACCGGGCAGCCCGCGAAGCGCCGGAACTGAACGTGGGTGAGCCGTTCGGGGTCCGGGAGGGTCAGCGGGGGGCCGAGGACCGGCTGCAGGGTCCGGGCGGGCACGCTGCGGCCGCGTTCGAGTCGGCTCCGGGAGACGGGGGGCAGCGGCGAGGTACGGGGTGCGCGCATGGGACACCTTCCTTGCGAGGCCTGACCGCACAGGTAAGCGTACGGCGTATGCTCACCAGCGTAAGCGTAGGGCGTACGCTGTCAACCGCCATGCCACGACCCCGTTCCCTCACCCTCGACCAACTGGCCCTCGCCGCCCTCGCCGTCATCGACCGCGACGGCCTGGCCGGCCTCTCGATGCGCACCGTCGCCAAGGAACTCGCCATGAGCCCGATGGGGCTCTACCGCTACGTGGCCGACCGCGAGGAACTGGAGGGTCTCGTGGTCGACCGCGTCCTGGGCGCCGTCGACGCCACCCCGCCCCCTGCCGACACCCCCTGGCAGGAGCGCGTGGAGACGATGGCCGGGCGGCTGCGGGACGCCGTGATCCGGCACCCGGGGGCCATCCCGCTCACCGTCGTCCACCGACACCACGCCGCCGCCGGCCTGCGCTGGTCGGAGACCGTTCTCGGCATCCTGGCCGAGGCCGGCATCGACGACGTGCGGCGGGTCGTCGCCCTGCGCGCCCTCCACGCGTACGTGACCGGGGCGATCCAGCTCGAACACCTCGGGGCGCTCTCCGGTGACGGAACGGCGGTGATCGCGGCCCTGCCGAAGGACCGGTTCCCGCTCCTCGCGGAGACGGCGCGGACCGCCGGCGGGGTCGGACCGGACGAGGAGTTCTCCGGCGGCCTGCGACTGATCCTGCGCGGCCTCGCCGACTGACGACCGACCGTGCAGCCCTGGCCACGACACCCCCTTGCGGGGCGCGGGACAATGGAAGTCGGCCCGGGTCTCCGGGCCGTGCCTGTGCGAGGAGGAGCGGACGATGGCGGAACCCGTGGAGCGGAGCGGACAGCGGCGGCTCAGGCCGGCTCCGCTGATCTTCGAGCCCGCCGAGGCGACTGCCGATCCGGAGCACTTCTTCGACCTGGAGTCGATAGAGGACCCGCGCGAGCTGCTGTCCCGCGCGACGGAGCTGACGCTCGCGTTCCGCGCGGCGGCGGACCGGGCGACCGAGTTCCAGGCCGTCGCGGCGGCGCAGCTGGCGGATCCCCGCCGCTTCGACCGGCTGACGGAGGCGGACGTCGCCGAGCGGGCGCAGTGGACCGAGGACTACGCCCGGAAGATGATCGAGTTCGGCCGGGACCTGATCCGGACGAACGGGCGCCCGGCGGAGGAGTAGGACCTGATCCGAACGACACCCCTGGGAAGCCCGCCTGACCGGCAGGACACCCCCAGGGTTCAGGAGGCGCTTCCGGTTGCTGCCGGAAGCGCCTCCTGGCATATGCGGGCCGCACGATACTCCTCGCCCACCCCTCCTGTCCGGGATTCGCCAACCCTCGGCGACGAAGGCGTCACGCCCGGTAGATCTGGAGCCATGACGACGTGGCTGCGCGACGAGACCTCGCACGACATTGCGCCCGACACCTCGCACGACATCCTCCGGTTCCTCCGGGAGGGCGACGAGGGGCGGCACCAGACGGCCCGGGTGACCGCCGACGGGGCCGCCTGGCTCACCTCGGCCGTCGGCGGTGGCGGCGGGGCCGCGCTCGACCGCTGGGAGGCCCGGCCCGACTCGCCGGCCGTGCTGCCGTGCGGGGCGGCCTTCGACGTCGTCAACGTGGACCCGGTCTTCGGGCGCCGGATCCTCGGCCGCCTCTGGGAGGAGGGCCCGGGATCGGGGCCCGTCGCGGTGCACCGGGGCCGGATGATGCTGTTCGCCGCGCCCGGCACGGCCCAGCGCCTTCCGGCCCTCCTCGACTGGGAGGAGTGGGGCGAGGCGGTCCCCCGGCCGATCTGCCACGGCCTCGGGGACGCGGTGACCGTGCCGCCGCTCGTTCCCTCCCCCCGCTCCGACGCCTCGGGGCCCTCAGGACCGCGCTGGCTGGTCGCCCCCGACACTCGGCACCCCTGGCTCCCCGGGCCCGAGGTCGTGCTCTGGGCCTGCGTGCGGGCCGTGCGGGCGGCTTCCGCCGCCGACGTGCGGGTATCGATTTTTCCTCCCGCCGATCCGGGTGCTAATGTCTACGACGTCAGCAGGCGCCGCTAGCTCAGTTGGTTAGAGCAGCTGACTCTTAATCAGCGGGTCCGGGGTTCGAGTCCCTGGCGGCGCACAGACGGAAGAAGCCCCTCGCGGAAGCGGGGGGCTTCTTCGTGTCCCGGCCTTGATCAGTCGACCGGGGGCGGGGTGATCCGTACCGTCCAGCCGTCCGTCTCCGTGCGGTCCCTGACCTCGACCCTGACCCCGACCCCCGGCACGGTGAGGGTCTCGCCCTCCTCCAGCGGGGCGTCCGCGAGCGGCGGGTAGACGGAGCGGTCCCAGCAGGCATCGGTGCGCGGGTGCGCGTCGACGACCTCGACCGGGCCGTCGCCGGAGGCCGCGCCGCCCCGGACCCGGTAGACGAGTACGCCCTCGGTGCAGGTGTCGGCATTGCTCCCGGCGTCCGTCCTGGCCTCGACCGCGAGGACGGTGTCGGGGCCGGTGCGGACCACCGCGAGCCGGGTGCCCAGGGTGCCGCCGGCCGTGGGCGGGGCGTCGGTCGGCTCCAGGGTGACCATCCGGGGTTCGGTGCCCTGGACACAGGTGACCTGCGCGCGGGAGAGCCAGCCGAGCTTCCACTTGTGCCAGCCGAAGAGGTCGGGGGACAGTCCGAACTGGCTGCCCATGACGTCCCAGTCCCCCACATGGGTGTCCCAGTCGCCCTTGCCGTCCTCCGGGCGGTGGTAGAGGTCGGGCAGGTCGAAGACGTGGCCGGTCTCGTGGGCGAGGACGTTGCGGTCGGGCGGGTGCCGCTCGAAGACGGTGACGACCCGCTTGATCTCGGTCCCGTCGACCTCGAGGGGGCGTTCGAGGTTGACGACCTTGGTCGCGTCGGAGTCGACGCCGGGCGCGTCCGGGTCCGCGACCAGGTAGACGATGTCGTACCGGGAGAAGTCGACGCTCGCGTCGGCGGCGGCGACCGCGTCCCTGAGGTAGGCGGCGCGCTGCCCGGCGTCCCAGTCACGCCGTATGTCGTAAGCGCTCGACGGCTTCGGCATCGGGGTCCAGGCCGGCTGGATGTGCGGGCGCAGGGTGAAGCGCCCGTAGGAGGCGCGCGAGAAGTACTCGCTGGTGGCGGGGAAGTGGTCGGCGGCGAGTTCGGCCGGTTCGGTGAGCGGCTCGGCGTCCGGGAAGGACAGGAAGATCATGACCGCGTCGAGGGCGCGGTCGGGGCGCGGGTACGACCTGTTCCAGGTGTCGAGGCCCAGCGAGTGGTGGGCCGTCGTACGGGGCAGGGCGCAGGGATTCGCCGAGGACGCGCCGACGGCGGGGCCCGCGACGAGCCCGGTGGCGGCCAGGGCGGCGAACGAGGTGAAGGCGGCCGCTCCGGCGCGCAGTCGTGAGCGTTCCACTCCCCCGGGTGGCTGCTGACCCCTCACGTGGACCTCCGGATCGCGAATGCGGGACACCCCACCCACCTTGTGATGGTTTGCGGCGTTTCGCACTTTTCCGCTGCCCCGGTCGGGTGAGAGACCGGCCCGGGGTCGACGCGACACGGGCGCGGTTCAGCTCACGGAAAGTCACATTCGGTCACGTCACCACCGACCCGTGTCAGACCCGCGCAGAAACGATCGCGCAGTCGTCGACGGTGGGCAGCCTCACAGGGCCGGGCAACCCCCGCAGGGCCTCCGGAGCTGGAAGGCTCCCCCGCGCTGGCTCTATGATCGGCTCACTCTTCCTTGGCCGACCGTCCCGACCACATGTGACCGGCCCGACTGCACTACGGGAGCGAGCGGTGAGCGGAACCCCCGAAGGACCGGTGCACCCAGAGCCGCCGGAGAAGTACGCGGCAGAGACCGCACTCACGGAGCGTCACCCCGAGCCCTGCGCCGAGCGTCACGGCAGGCTTCACCCCGTCCTCGCCCCCCGGCCCCCCGGCGAGCGCCCCGACGCCGAACACCGCGACTGCATGGCCGCCTTCCGGATCTCCCAGCTCGCCATGGCCGTCGTCGACCAGGACGGCGTGGTCGTCGCCGCCAACGACTCCTTCGGCGCGCTCCTCGGCACCGGGGCCGCCGACCTCCGGGAGCAGGCCGCCGCCGACCTCGTCGACCTCGCGTCCGACGGACGCACCTGGCACGCGTACCGCGAGGTGCTGCGCGGCCGCCGTTCCCGCTTCCGTTGCACCCGCCGCCTCAAGCACCCGGACGGGCGCTCGCTGTGGGCCGAGGTCACCGTGGCCCCCGTGCCCGACAGCCGGCGCGTCCTGCTGTCGATCGCGGACATCAGCGACAGGCGTGAACTCCAGGCACGGCTCCGTCACCTCCAGATGCACGACCCGGTGACCCGACTGCCCAACCGCGCCCTGTTCTTCGAGCGCCTCTCGGCCGCACTGGAGGCCTCGGCCCTGGACGCCGAAGCGGCGACGGAGGCGGCCGGGAGCGCCTGCGCCGACCGTGCGGACGACGTCGGCGCGAAGGACACCATCAGCTCTTCGTACGAGTCCTACGGGTATGGCAGAACAGGGCGGATCGGTCTCTGCTACCTCGACCTCGACGGGTTCAAGGCGGTCAACGACACCCTCGGCCACCGGGTCGGCGACCGGCTCCTCGCCGCCGTCGCCGGCCGCCTGACCGAGTGCGCCGACAGCGACGGCTACACCCGCAGCGGCGGCCATCTCGTGGCACGGCTCGGCGGGGACGAGTTCGCGATCCTGGTCGAGGAATCCACCGGCACGGAGCAACTCGCGGACCTGGCGCGCTCGGTGCTCGACGCGCTCCAGGACCCCTTCGACCTGGGCGGCCAGCGGCTCTCGGTCTCCGCCTCGATCGGTGTGGTCGAGCGCTCCGGGCACGGGACGACCGCGACCGCCCTGATGCAGGCCGCGGACACCACGCTGTACTGGGCGAAGGCGGACGGCAAGGCCCGCTGGACCCTCTTCGACCCGGAGCGCAACGCGCACCGGATGACCCGGCAGGCGCTCTCCTCCACCCTGCGGCCCGCCGTGGAACGCGGGGAGTTCGGCCTGGAGTACCAGCCGCTGGTGGACCTGGCGGACGGAGCGGTGCGCGGGGTGGAGGCGCTGGTCCGCTGGAACCACCCGCAGTTCGGCACGCTGGCGCCGAATCGGTTCATCGGGATCGCAGAGGAGGACGGCTCCATCGTGGAGCTGGGCCGGTGGGTGCTGCGCACGGCCTGCCGGCAGGCCCGGCAGTGGCAGAAGGACCATCCGCGCGAACGGCCGATCTTCGTCAGCGTCAACGTGGCGGTCCGACAGGTCTGGGACTCCGACCTCGTCGCGGACGTGGCGGGGATCCTCGCCGAGACCGGGCTCACGCCGCACCTGCTGCAGCTGGAGCTGACCGAGTCCGCCGTGATGGGCTCGGCCGGGAGGCCGCTCCAGGCGCTCCAGGCGCTGAGCGACATGGGCGTACGGATCGCGATCGACGACTTCGGCACGGGCTACTCGAACCTGGCCTATCTGAGCCGGCTGCCGGTCTCGGTGCTGAAACTCGACGGATCGTTCGTGCGCGGCTTCCAGGACGAGGAGCACGCCAACCCGGCGGACGAGCTGATCGTCGAGGCGCTCGTGCAGCTCGCGCACCGGCTGGGCCTGACGGTCACCGCCGAGTGCGTCGAGACCTCGGGGCAGGCGAGCCGGCTGCGCCGGATCGGCTGCGACACGGGGCAGGGCTGGCTGTACTCGCGGGCGGTGGCCCCTGACCGCATCGCCGAGCTGATCGGCGTGGAGCCGCTGCCCGTCTGACGCCCCCTCGGACGAGGGCAAGGGGCACGGACACGGGCATGGGCTGGGGCATGGGCTTGGGCTGGGGCATGGGCATGGGCATGGAACTGCCCCCGGCCGGGAGGGACATCCCGGGCGGGGGCAGCGGTTCATGAGGGCTCAGCCGGTCATGTCAGGGCCTCAGCAGGCGCCCTGGTCCCTCCAGACGCCCCACTCGCCGGTCGTGCCCGGCTCCTCGTTCTGGGTCCACCACTGGGCCTTCCAGGTGCGGCCCTTGTGGGAGACGAGCGCGCCGCCGTTGTAGACGGTGCCGGCCACGTACGCCGGGGCGGTGCAGCTGCCGGTGGGCGGCGGGGTCGTCGGAGGCGTGGTGGTGGGCGGGGTGGTCGGAGGCGTCGTCGGCGGGGTGGTCGGCGGCGTCGTGGTCGGCGGGGCCGTGGTGCCGCCGAGCGCGGTGTTGATCTGGGTCAGCAGCGTGGCGTTGTTGTCCAGGCCGAGGAGCGAGTACATCATCGCGCCGGCCAGGCCGCGCTGCTTGCCGTAGTCCACCCGGGCCTGGATGGACTTCTGGTTCAGACCGGTGAAGAACTCGCCGTCCTTGTAGAAGTACGAGGACTTGGACTGGTCGTCCCAGAAGGTCGTCGCCGCGTTGTCGACGATGCCGCCGAGCTCCTTGTAGTGCGCGATGCCGGCCTGCTGGCTGAGCGGGCGGGCGTTGGAGCCGCCGGTCGCGGTCTGGGCGAGGCCGTTGGTGGTGCCGGCCGGGACGCCCTTCCAGCCGCGGTAGTAGAACTCGTAGCCGAGGGTCAGCTTGTTGGCGGGGAAGCCGCCCGCGATGCCGTACGCCGGGTTGCCGTCGATCCAGGAGTCGATGGCCGAGTCGATGCTGTACTTCTCCGTGCCCGGCGCGATCACGTCGGTCGGGTCGTTCGGGGAGGGGAACAGCGGGGACTGGTGGTACGTGGGCCCGTCGCCGTCCCAGGCGCCGTGCATGTCGTACGTCATGATGTTGGCGTAGTCCAAGTACTGGCCGATCTTGTCGGTCTCGATGTACTTGATCTTGTCCTGGCCGGCCGGCAGGGCCGAGGTCAGCAGGTACTTCTTGCCGCCGTTGGCCGCGCCGTGCGCGTCGAGCTGCTTGCGGAACTCGGCGAGGAGCAGGGTGAAGTTCTGCTTGTCCTCGGGGCCGTAGTGGTTGCCGAGGTGGCCGTCGGGCGAGCCCGGGTACTCCCAGTCGATGTCGATGCCGTCGAAGATGCCGGCCGCCGTGCCCGCGCCGCCGAAGCCGCCCTCGACCGGCAGGTTGCCCTTGATGTACTGGTCGATGCAGGAGGTGACGAGCTTCTTGCGGCTCGCGTCCGTCTTCGCCGCGTCGTGGAAGTACTTGGAGTAGGTCCAGCCGCCGAGCGAGATGTTGATCTTCAGGTGGGGGTACTTCGCTTTCAGTTCCTTGAACTGGTTGAAGACGCCCACGATCGGCTGGTCCCACTTGTCGGCGACGCCGTCGACGCTGTCCGCCGCGCTGAAGGTCTTCTGGTAGTCGGCGTACGAGTCGCCCGCACCGTCGCCCGCGTTGGGGTTGGCGTCGTCACCCGCGGCCTTGTTGGCCATGAAACAGGTGAGGTCGGTGGGGTGGATGTTGCCGAACGAGTAGTTGATGACGTCCAGCTGGCTCGCGATGCCCCGGGTGTCGAGGTGCTTGGGGTAGAACGCGTTGCCGTAGACGCTCCACTGGTCGTAGTACGCGATGCGCACATTGCCCGCAGAGGCAGTGGTCGTCGTGTCGGCCGCCTGGGCGGAGCCGAGGCCGGCGGTCGCCGCGAGGGCGCCGGCGGCGAGGGCCGAGCTGAGGAGCGCGGCGATCAATGGCTTACGGGGGTGCACGTGCGGCCTCCATCGGGGGGAGTGCGGGGGTGGTGCCGTACAGGAGCTGGGAGCAGTGATAACCGGCACGTGAACACTGCGTCAATGGTCTGAACCAGATTGAGGACTAGACCAATTCGACGGAGAAAGGCCTTGTCAGAGACGTGCAGCACAAAACGGAACCGCCCGCCACCATCGGTGACGAGCGGTTTAAGGTTCACTTAGGGGTGCGTTGGAGTTCGTTGGGACATGAACCAACCACCCCTCGGAGACCAGTGTTTTTACCCGGCGGACCCCGGCCCGGAACGCGCCGGCGCGCGCTCCGCGACGCCGACGGCCACCGGTACTACGGCAGCTCCGGGAGCTCGTAGGCGTCCGCGATGAGCTCGTAGCTCCGCAGCCGGGCCTCCCCGCCGTGCGCGTTGGCCGTGATCATCAGCTCGTCCGCCCCGGTCCGCTTCCTGAGGTCGTCCAGGCCCGTACGGACCTCGTCCGGGGTGCCGTACACCACGTTCGCCAGCCAGCCGTCCACGAACTCACGCTCGGCGGGGCTGTATCCGTACGCCTCCGCCTCCTCCGGCGTCGGGATGAGCCCCGGCCGGCCGGTGCGCAGCCGCAGCATCGACAGCGCGCCCGTGAGGACCTGACGGTGCGCCTCCTTCGGGTCGTCGGCCGCGAGCGCGGCCACGCCGATCAGCGCGTACGGGGCGTCGAGGACGGCGGAGGGCCGGAAGGAGTCGCGGTAGAGGTCGAGCGCCGGGATCGTGTTCCGGGCCGAGAAGTGATGGGCGAAGGCGAAGGGCAGTCCGAGCACACCGGCGAGGCGGGCGCTGAAGCCGGAGGAGCCGAGCAGCCAGATCGGCGGGCGGCCCTTCGGCCCCTGCACGGGGCCGGGCACGGCGTGGATCCGGGCGTACCGGTGCCCGTCGGGGAAGTCGTCGTCCAGGAACCGGGTGAGTTCGGCGAGCTGCTCGGGGAAGTCGTCGGCCCCCTCGTGCAGGGTGTCGGAGCGGCGCAGGGCGGCGGCCGTGGCGCCGTCGGTGCCGGGGGCGCGCCCGAGGCCGAGGTCGATCCGGCCGGGGGCGAAGGCCTCCAGGGTGCCGAACTGCTCGGCGATGACGAGCGGGGCGTGGTTGGGCAGCATGACACCGCCCGAGCCGAGGCGGATGCGGCTGGTGTGGGCGGCGAGATGGGCGAGGATCACCGCCGGGGAGGAGGAGGCGACGCCGGGCATGGAGTGGTGTTCGGCCACCCAGTGGCGGTGGAACCCGCGCCGCTCGGCGAGCCGGCTCAGCTCGACGCTGGTGGCCAGCGCCTGGGTCGCGGTCCTGCCGCTGCCGACGGTCACCAGGTCCAGTACGGACAGCGGAACGGGCGCGGTACCCCGCACCTCTCCTCGAATAGCGTCGGACACCTTCGGGACCCTCCTCGGCACACGTGCGGTCACTGCTGCGCTGAGTGCCGTCGGCAGGTACCGCGGCACTGTTTCGGAGGCATAACAGGAGGGGGTCTCCGTTTATTCCGACCCGTTCCGGCGGTTCTCGGCCACCGCAGCGGCCGTCGACGGCGTCCGCTTCCCCTGGATTCCGCGCAAAAAATCTCCCGCCCACTGTGGCCCGAACTCACGCGCGAACACCCTCCCGCACGGCCCTGACCTGAGGGTCTGCGGACCACTCATGACCTTGGCATATGCCAGGGTGGCGAGCCCCAGCGTAGGGCCGGGATGCTCCGCATCATTCTCGCCAACAGCCGCCCCGAAAAGGGGCCTTGGCGGCTATCGTGGGTCGAAAGCTTGCGGTCACAACCTGGTAGGGGGAAACCGTGGCGCTGAAGCCCGAGCCCACCGCGCCGTTCCATTCGGTGCAATACGCCCTGCGCGTCCTCGAGACGGTCTCGCGGCACGGTGGCGGAGTGACGGACGTCCAGATCGCGCGCGAAACCGGCTTGCCCGTCGCCCACCTCACCTCGCTGCTCCTCATGCTCCGCCGCGAGGGGTACGTGGAACAGGTCGCCGACGGCGCGTACGTGATCGGGGACTCCCTCGTCCTCCTCGGCTCCGGCATGACCCGCCGCGAAGCCCTGGAGGCCAAGCTCCAGGAGACCCTGACCGAGCTGCGCGACTCCGTCGGCGCGGCGGTGTACATCAGCCGGTACATCGACGGCGAGGTGAAGATCACCCAGTTCGCCGACGGTCCGCGCACGCCCAAGGTCAACGAGTGGGTGGACTTCCGCTCGGCCGCGCACGCCAGCGCGGTCGGCAAGTGCCTGCTCACCCAGCTCGACCTGAACGGCCGGCGGGACCACCTCTCCCGGCACAAGATCGCCCGGCTGACCTCCCGGACGATCACCAACGAGCGCATCCTCTTCTCCAAGCTCGACAGCCAGCCGGCAACGGTCCCCGTGCTCGACCTCCAGGAGTACGCGGTGGGCACCGTCTGCGCCGCCGTCCCGCTGACGGCGGGCTCCGCCGTGGGCTGCCTGGCGCTCTCCCTGCCGATCGAGCACGCGCACCGGCTGCGCTCGGCGGCCGACACGCTGAACCGCAGGGCCGCGCCGGTGGTGCTCTCCCTGGCGATCTGAGGCAGTGGAAGGACCTGGTCCCGGGGGTGGTCGGAAGCACCCCCCGGGACCAGGTAGTATTTTCTCTGTCAGCAGGCGCCGCTAGCTCAGTTGGTTAGAGCAGCTGACTCTTAATCAGCGGGTCCGGGGTTCGAGTCCCTGGCGGCGCACAGACAGAGAAAGCCCCTCGCGGAAGCGAGGGGCTTTCTTGTCATGCCCGGAGGTACGTCAGGACGGCGAGGACCCGGCGGTGGGTGTCATCGGCCGGCGGCAGGTCGAGCTTCGCCAGGATGTTGCCGATGTGCTTGCCGACGGCGGCCTCCGTCACCACCAGCCGGCGGGCGATCGACCCGTTCGAGAGGCCCTCCGCGACCAGGCCGAGCACCTCGCGCTCCCGCGGGGTCAGCGCCTCCAGCGGGTCGCGGTGCCGCCGGAGCAACTGGCGTACGACCTCGGGGTCGACCACCGTCCCGCCGTCCGCGACCCGGCCGAGGGCGTCCAGGAACTCCTCCACCTGCCCCACCCGGTCCTTGAGCAGATAACCGACACCGGTGCCGTCGCCCGCGTCGAGGAGGTCGGCGGCGTAGCTGCGCTGCACGTACTGGCTGAGGACGAGGACCGGCAGGGCCGGCCGCTCGGCGCGGAGCGCGACCGCGGCCCGCAGCCCCTCGTCCTGGAAGCCGGGCGGCATCCGGACGTCGGTGACGACGACGTCCGGATCATGGGCGGCGACCGCCTCGCGCAGGGCGTCGGCGTCACCGACGGCGGCGACGACCTCGTGGCCGAAACGGGCCAGGAGCCCGATCAGCCCTTCCCGGAGGAGGACGCTGTCCTCGGCGAGGACGACGCGGAGCTTCCGGCCGGTGCCGGTTCCTCGGCCGCCGGTTTCTGGGTCGGTGCCGGTTTCTGGGTCGGTGCCGGTTTCTCGGTCGGTGCGGGACACGGGATCTCCACTCGCAGGACGGTCGGCCCGCCCGGCGGGCTCATGATCGTCAGTGTCCCATCGAGGACGGCGATCCGGTCGGCGAGGCCGGTGAGTCCGCTGCCCCGGGCCGGGTCCGCGGCGCCCCGCCCGTCGTCCTCGACGACGAGCCGCAGGACGCCGTCCGCGTGCCGGGCGGTGATCTTCGCCTGGCGGGCGCCGCTGTGCTTGCCGATGTTGGCGAGCGCCTCGCAGCCGGCGAAGTAGCCCGCGCTCTCGACGGCGGCGGGCAGTCGGGGCAGGTCGCTGTCGATGGCGAGGGCGACGGGGACGGCCGACCGGTCGGCGGCGTCGGCGAGGGCCGCGCCGAGCCCGTAGTCGGCCAGGACCTGCGGATGGATGCCGTGGATCAGCTCGCGCAGCTCGGTCAGCACCTGGCCGGCCTCCGCGTGGGCCTTCGCCAGCTGGTCGGCGAGGGGGCCCTGCGGGGCGTCGAGCCGGGCGAGGCCGAGGGTCATGGTGAGGGCGACCAGTCGTTGCTGGGCCCCGTCGTGCAGATCGCGCTCGATGCGGCGCCGCTCGGCCTCGAAGGCGTCGACGAGCCGGGCCCGGGAGGCGATGACCTCCCCGATCCCGTCCTGCGGCCCGGTCTCGCGGGGCGCGAGCAGGGCCCGGGCGAGGGCGGCGCGGGCTCCGGCGACGGCGGCGAGGGGGTAGGCGAGGAGGACGAGGAGGAGCGCCCCGACGAGGGCGGCGGCGAAGGCCTCCGCGTAGGAGGTGACCAGGTACAGCTTGACCACCTTGGCCTCGTGGCCGTCCACCGCCAGCCGGAGCGGGGTGCTGAGGAGGGTCACGGGCAGGCCGATGCCGACGGCGAGCGCGATGAGGTCGAGCGGCCACAGGACGGTGGCGAGGAGCAGGGCGTACGCGAGCTCCCGCCAGGTCGCCTGCTCCCCCACCCGGAGCCGGAGCCAGGCGGTGAGACCGGGCGTGGCGGGGACCCGGTGCGGGTCGGGGGCGGGGTCCAGGTCGACGAGCCGGAGCCGGAGCCGTTCCACGCCGCCGACGGCGGGGCCGGAGAGGAGGAGCAGTGGCAGCCCGGCGAGGAAGAGCGAGAACACGGCGAGCACGAGGAACACGAGACAGGCGGCGCCCCCGACGAGCGCACCGGTGGCGAGATACCCGGCGGCCCGCCAGGGCCAGGAGCCGCGGGCGAAGCGGGGCCGGGTGAGTGCCTGCCAGGGGCTGTCTCTTATACACATCTGACGCTGCCGACGAATAGAGAGGTGTAGATCTCGGTGGTCGCCG